>JAOPXN010000100.1 GCA_025965155.1 Propionibacteriaceae bacterium | reverse complement strand
CTCCACCCGCCAGAGCGCGAACTCCGGCGCTGGCGTCGGGTAGGCGAACACGCCGGGCGTCTGCTCCACGCCCTCGATCAGGTCCGGCCGGCCGGGCGTGAAGTCCAGCAGCTTCAACAGCTCTGGGACGTCGATGTGCTTGGGGGTAAGTCCGCCGCGCAGCACGTTGTCGGAGTTCGCCATGATCTCCACGAAGGTTCCGTGGAGGTGAGCGTGCAGGTTGCCCGCGGCCAGGAACATCGCCTGGTGGCGTCCGCACGACACCCGGTTCATCAGAAGCGCCGCCAGGACGCCGCGATCACGCGGGTAGTGCTCCGCCAGCTCGGTCGCTGTGCGGGCGAACAGAGCAAGATCACCGTCGGCCTTCACCTCGGCGGCGGTCGCTGCGCGGGTCACTTCGGCCGCGGCCGCGGCGCGGATCACTTCTGCGGCTGCCGCCGCGACCGTGTCCACCAGCTCAAGCTCGCCGTCAGACATCCGAAGCAACCGCTCGAACACCTCGGCCAGGGCTTCGGCACCCCCGGTACGAAGCGGCGCGACCACCTCCAACGCCGCCGGCACCTTCAGCTCCGCGAACAGCCGGTACGTTTCGGCCGGCTCCCGGAAGCCGACCAGCGCCTCCATCTCCCCGAGCGAGCACAGTGCCTCAGGCTTGGGCCAGTCGTCGCGGTAGGTACGGTCGGGCGCATCGATGGCCACCCCGGCGGCCTCCTCCCGGGCGAACCCCTCCTCGGCCTCGGCTCGCGACGGATGTGCCTGCAGCGACAGCGGTTTCGCCGCGGCCAGCACCTTCAGCAAATACGGCAGCCGCGGCCCGTACTCGGCGACCGACGCAGCCCCGACCACTGCTTCCGGGTCCTCGCGGATCACCTCGTCCAGCCCCCGGTCGTCGAGCCGGGCCGGCGCCGATGGATGGGCGCCGAGCCAGAGCTCCGCCTGCGGCTCACCGGTCGGTTCGGTTCCGAGGAGCTCGGCGATGGCGGTGGTGGAACCCCAGGCGTACGGCTGGATGGTGCCGTGCAGCCGATCCATCAGGCCACGCCTTTGTCCACAGCCTCACGCCAGGCAGCCAGCGTGCGCATCGTGGCAAGGGTGGAAGCCCAGGGCACCAGTGGCGACTCCAGCTCTCCGGCCCGGATACAGCGCATCACCTCCTGTGCCTGGAAGGTGTAACCGCCGCCCGGCAGCTGGGTGATGGCGGTCTCCGGCTCGATGTCCCGGTCGTTGCCGCGCCTGATCGAGATCTCGGTCGGGCGGATGAAGCTGTCAATGGTGACCGAACCGTCGGTGCAGAACACCTCGAGCCGAGTCGGGACGGTCGCCTCCAACGTGCACAGCACACTGGCGGTGGCTGCCGGCCGGTCAGCGGTGGCGAGGTAGACAAGCGTGGCAGCCGCATGCGAGTCGACACCGGTACTGGCGTGGCTGCCGTACCCCAGAACCGCGTCCGGCTCACCGAGGAACAGGTTCACGCCGTGGGCGGGGTAGACGCCGAGGTCCAAGATCGCACCCCCGGCCTGCTCCGGGTCGAGCAGCCGATGCGACTCCTCGCCGTCGAAGGCAAAGCCGAACGAGGCCGCCACGTGCCGAACGGCGCCCAGCTCGCCGGAGGCCACCACCTCCGCCGCCTTGCGGATCAACGGGTTGGTCCGCGTCCACACCGCCTCCATCAAGAACAGCTTCCGCTCCCGCGCCAGCTCTACCAGCTCGGCCGCCTCGTCCGGGGTCACGGTGAGCGGCTTCTCCACCAGTACGTGCTTGCCGGCCTCCAGGCACAGCTTGGCGGACGGAAAGTGGTCGTTGTGGGTGGACGCGATGTAGACCACGTCGACCTCGGGGTCGTTCGCCAGTTCCGCGTACGAGCCATAGGCCCGCTCGAACCCGTACTCCTGAGCGAAGGCGTCGGCCTTGGACTGGTCCCGGGAGCCGACCGCCACCAGTCGCGCTTCGTCGGGGAGGATCGCCAGATCCTTGGCGAACACGGAGGCGATGTGGCCGGTGCTGAGGATGCCCCAGCCGATCGGTGCGAAGTCATCAAGGGTCACAGCCACCATCCTTTCGTACCTCCGGCCGCTTCGGGCCGCCGACTGGCGAATGCGAACTGAATGACACCGGTGTTGTTTGCGCCTACTATGGGCGCATGGTCGCTGCCTCGAACCCACAGCACGCATCCGCTGAGTCGATCGGTGAGCTGAGCGATCGTGATGCGGAGATCCTGGCCTTCGAGCGCCAGTGGTGGAAGTTCGCCGGCGCCAAGGAGCAGGCCATCCGGGACCGGTTCCAGATGTCGGCGACCCGCTACTACCAGGTGCTCAACGCCTTGATCGACAAGCCGGAGGCGCTGGCCCAGGATCCGCTGCTGGTGAAGCGGCTCCGGCGGCTTCGGGCGACCCGTCAGCGGAACCGCTCGGCCAAGCGCCTCGGGATCGACCTCAACATCGACATCTGAGCGCCCACCGCGCTCCTGAGCGGACGCGCCGGTCGTTCGTGGTAGCCACCGGCCGCCAGGCCCGCCCGCCGCTCGAAGAAGTTGGCTGAGGCGCGGTCCCCGGTGCGCAGCACCGACCATCCCATGCACGCCGTGTAGGCCGGGTAGTACAGCAGGCCCCCGCAGTAGAGGTACTGCCAGGTATGCCTCTCCTCGTGCTCGAGCAGCTGGGGGAACCGTCGCGCGAGCAGGTCCCAGGGCTGCCGGCTGACGATCACGTTCCCGACCGTAAACGCTCCAGCGACCGGAAACCGTGGCCGGTACCCTTCTGCCAGCAGCAGCCCGCGCGGCCCTGTCTGGATCCGGGCGCCGCCGAGGACGCTCACCAGCACACCGGCGGGGGTGGACAGGTTGACGATGTTCCCGACGGCGCGGACCCACTGCCGTCGGTTTTGTGGGCGAGATCCCTTCCGAACCATGATGCATCATTGCACCACGCTCCGGATCTCACTGTGTGGACGGGATTCCCATGATGCGGACCCGGATGTGCGCCGCCGCGGACTTCACCCTAGGCTAGTGACCGCTCATCCAGAGGGGATTAGGGAACGGCCCGATGACTCCCCGGCAACCGGCTGAGGTCTACCTTGACTGAGGTGGTCCGACGACACGGTGCCAACTCCGCTTGGTCGACAGTCGACCAAGACAGATGAAGAAGGACTGAATCGATGACTGCGGTGTTCGACACCTCCCTCCACCCCGCCACCGGTGCCCGTGACGGCGCCTTCGGCAACGCCACCCATCTGGTCTGCCGGGCCTGCGGCGCGCAAAGCCCGCTCGGCCCGTTCTACGCCTGTATGGAGTGTTTCGGCCCGCTGGAGGTGGGATACGAGTTCCCGAGCATCACCCGGGCGCAGCTCGAGTCCGGTCCGAAGAGCATCTGGCGGTACGCGCCGCTGCTGCCGGTGCCCGCTGACATCGCCAGCTTTCCGTCCACGGACCCCGGCTTCACCCGACTGGTCGACGCAGGCAACCTCGCCGCCGACCTCGGGTTGAAGAAGCTGTGGGTCAAGGACGACTCCGGCAACCCGACCCACTCCTTCAAGGACCGGGTTGTCGCGGTGGCACTGTCCGCCGCTCGCGAGCTCGGTCTGAAGGTGCTTGCCTGCCCGTCCACCGGCAACCTTGCCAACGCCGTCGCAGCCGCGGCCGCGCGGGCTGGCATCAAGTCGGTGGTGTTCGTGCCGGAGAACCTCGAGAAGCAGAAGATCATCGCGTCGGCGGTCTACGACACCACGCTGATCGCCATCGAAGGCACCTACGATGACGTCAACAAGCTCGCCAGCGAGATCGCGGGCGAGGAAGAGGGTTGGGCCTTCGTCAACGTCAACGTCCGCCCTTACTACGCCGAGGGTTCCAAGACCTTGGCGTACGAGATCGCCGAGCAGCTCGGCTGGCGGCTGCCGGACCAGATCGTCATCCCGGTCGCCTCCGGATCCCAGCTGACCAAGATCGACAAGGGCATCGCCGAGTTGATCAAGCTTGGCCTGGTCGAGGACAAGCCGGTCAAGATCTTCGGCGCCCAGGCCACCGGCTGCTCGCCCATCGCGCAGGCGTTCCGCGCCGGCCACGACGTGGTCGCCCCGGTCAAGCCGGACACCATCGCCAAGTCGCTCGCCATCGGAAACCCGGCCGACGGCCCGTATGTACTCGACGTGGTACGCCGGACCGGCGGCCTGATCGCCGACGTCGATGACGTCATAGTGGTGGAGAACATCCAGCGGCTGGCCCGGACCGAAGGCATCTTCGCCGAGACCGCGGGCGGGGTGACCATCGGCGTGACCGCGAAGCTGATCAAGGACGGCGTGCTCGACCCCGGCGCCGAGACCGTGGTGATCAACTCCGGTGACGGACTCAAGACCCTCGACGCGGTGGCCGACAAGGTCGGCCCCAAGGTGACGATCGCGCCGCGCTACGAGGCGTTCGCCGACTTCTGGAAGGAATACCAAGCATGAGCGCATCTGTCCGCATCCCCACCATCCTTCGCAACTACACCGGCGGAGCAAACGAGGTGACCGCCGACGGCTCGACGCTGGCGGAGGTGCTGGAGTCGCTGGAGGCCAACCACCCCGGCATCCGGGCCCGGGTGCTGGACGACACCGGCGCGCTGCGCCGCTTCGTCAACATCTACGTCGGCGACGAGGACGTCCGCTTCGCCGGTGGCCTCGACGCCACGGTTGCCGACAACGCCAAGATCTCGATCATCCCCGCCGTCGCCGGCGGCTGATCCCCCAACCCGGTGACCTGTCAGTGCCGGGGGAGATGATGGCTGGCGTGTCGGACACCAGCGCTAGCTATCTCAGCCAGACCATCGCCGCAGTCGCCGGGCCTGATGCCCGGCCGCGGCCGGACCAGATCAGCGCCGTTCGGCACCTGGTCGAGGAGCGGCAGCGAGTCCTGGTGGTGCAGGCGACGGGCTGGGGAAAGTCCGCCGTCTACTGGGGCGCCACCGCGGCGCTCCGTGCCGGTGGGGCCGGGCCCACGCTGGTGGTCTCGCCGCTGCTCGCCCTGATGCGGGACCAGATCTCGGCGGCCGAGCGTGCCGGGCTGCGAGCCGCCACCATCAACTCCACCAACGTCGACGACTGGCCTGAGGTGTTCGCCGCCATCCGGGCCGACCAGCTCGACGTGTTGCTCATCTCACCGGAACGGCTGGCCAACCCCGCGTTCGCCAACCGGCTGCCGGAGCTGCTGGGCGCCTGCGGGCTGCTGGTGATCGACGAGGCCCACTGTGTCTCCGACTGGGGTTTCGACTTCCGCCCGGACTACCAGCGGCTGACCCGGACGCTGCTGTCGCTGGCGCCGAACACTCCGGTGCTGGCCACCACCGCCACAGCCAACGCCCGGGTGACTCTCGACGTGGCGCGGCAGCTGGGCGAGGACACCGTCACCCTCCGTGGGTCCCTGGCGCGGGCCTCGCTGCGGCTGGCGGTGGTCCCCGGCCTGACGCCGCTGGAGCGATACGCGTGGGTCGCCGAGGCGTTGCAGTCTCTGCCCGGCTCCGGCATCGTGTACGTGCTGACCGTGGCCGAGACCGAGCGGCTCGCCGGGTTCCTGAACGAGCAGGGCCTCGACGTGGCCGCGTACTCGGGCCAGTCCCAGGACCGCGAGCAACTTGAGGACAGACTCCGGCGCAACGAGGTGAAGGCACTGGTCGCCACCTCGGCGCTCGGCATGGGCTATGACAAGCCAGACCTGGCGTTCTGCATCCACCTGGGGTCCCCGGCGTCGCCGGTCGCGTACTACCAGCAGGTCGGGCGGGCGGGCCGGGCGCTGGACGACGCCACGGCGGTCCTGGTGCCGTCGGACTCCGACGAGCGGATCTGGGACTACTTCGCCACCGCCGGGATCCCCGACGAACCACAGGTCGAGCGGGTGCTCGACGCGCTGCGCGAGTCCCCGCAGTCGGTGCCAGCGCTGGAGGCGGCTACCGGGATCCGGCGCGGCAGGTTGGAGACCATGCTGAAGATCCTTGCCGTGGACGACGCGGTCGTCCGGGAGCAGGGCGGCTGGTCGGCGACCGGGCGGCCCTGGTACTTCGACGAGCGTAAGTGGGCCGAACTGCGTCGGGTGCGGGCGGCGGAGGCGGACCTGATGCGCCGGTACGCCCACGGTGAAGGCTGCCTGATGGAGTTCCTGCAGCGCGCGTTGGACGATCCCGACCCCGGTCCCTGTGGCCGCTGCTCCGTCTGTGACGGGCAGCTACCGGCGCCAGGGCTGCGGCCTGGACCGGACCTGGTGCAGGCGGCACAGCGATACTTCCGCGGCCAGGATGTAATCGTGGAGCCCCGCAAGATGTGGGCGTCCGGGTTGGGCCGGCGCAAGGGCCGGATCGGTGGGATCGCACCAGGCCGGGCCATCGCGTACGCCGACGACCCGGGTTGGCAGGACACACTGTCGTCGCTGTGGCGAAGAGATCAGGAAGCCCCGGACGAGATCAGGCAGGCCGCCGTTGAGGTGTTGCGGCGCTGGGCCCGGTCCTGGGACCGGCCCGTCGCAGTGGTGGCGATGCCGTCCCGCCGCTTCCCGCTGCTGATCGGGTCGGTTGCCTCGCATCTGGCTGACGTGGGCCGGTTGCCGCTGGTTGATGCGCTGATGATCAGCGGCCCGCCGCCAGCAGCCGAAGCCGCCTCGGCCGTACGGGTCAAGGATCTGCTGGCGACCACCACGCTGCGACCGGGTGTCGGCTTCGACGGGCCGGTGCTGCTGGTCGACGACACCATTCGTACCCGGTGGACGATGACGGTGGCCGCATCGCTGCTGGCCGAGGCGGGAGCGACCGCCGTGCTGCCGCTGGCCATCCACCAGCTGCCCTGACCTCGACAAAGGTACCTGCGGCTCAGCGGGCCGGAGGCGCTCAGATGGTGGGCGGGGGAGTGCCGCGGTCGTCGCGGCGCTCCACGACGGAGGTGTGCGAGGTCTTCCGGCGTTGCTGCTGGATGATCAACGACAAGGCGAGCGCCAGCACACCGACCACGAGGCAGACGTAGCCGATCGCGGTCAGGTCGATCGCACTCCACTGGTCGCGCACGCCAAACGCAAGAATGCCGCCGACGACCAGCAGGAAAATGCCTACTCCTAGACCCATGGCGTGTTAACTCCTTCGTGGTGGGGGAACTTCAACCACAGTAGTGCCCAAGCATCCTCGAACGAGGTTTGCGGCGGGTTCTGCCATCTGTGTCGCAGCCGGCGGCACCGCACCGTGACCTTAGGAGGGAACGTGGCCCAACCACTCCGTTTCGAGCTCTCGGGCATCGTGCTCGACTCGCCCGACGCCTCAGAGCTGGCCGGCTTCTACCAGCGGCTGCTCGGTTGGGAACGGACCCAGGACGAACCTGACTGGGTGAAGCTGATGCCGCCCGAGGGTACGGCCGGGCTGTCGTTTCAGACCGAGACCGACTACCGCCGCCCCACCTGGCCGGCCGCCGCCGGTGACCAGCAGATGATGATCCACCTGGACATCGCCGTCGACGATCTGGAAGCGGCCGGCGACCATGCAGTGTCATCCGGCGCCCAGCTCGCCGAGTTCCAGCCACAAGACGACGTCCGGGTCTATCTCGACCCCGCCGGCCATCCGTTCTGCCTATTCCTCTGAGTCGCCGGCTCCAGCTCGGGCCTTTGCCCCCGAAGCCCAGATGCCCGATGGACCGAGCTCGTGGAGCAGCTGCGCCAGCTTGCTGTAGGCGAGGCTGCGGTAGTCCACTATCCGGGCGATCTCCTCGGCGGTGTGCTCGCCGGTGAACCCCGCGCCGGTCTTGAAGCCGTGCCTGCCCGCCTCCACCTGCTCGGTCAGCACCGAAGGCGTCGCGAACCGTTCCCCGTAGGCGTCCTCGAAGGTGGTGAAGCAGTTGCGATAGACGTCCAGCCCGGCCATGTCGGCGATCGCGAACGGACCGAAGAACGCCAGCCGGAAACCGAACGTGGTGCTGACGATGGTGTCCACATCCTCCGGCGTCGCGATCCCCTCCTCCACGATCGCGGTGGCTTCCTTCAGCAGCGCGTACTGGAGCCGGTTCAGCACGAAGCCGGGAGTGTCGGCAACCTCGGCGCCGAAGTGGTGGGCGCGGGCCAGCAGCTCCTTCACCGGCGCAACCAGAGCCGCGTCGGTGTCGGCACCGGCGACGATCTCGACGCCGGGGATGAAGGGTGCGGGGTTGGACCAGTGGACGATCAGGAACCGCTCCGGACGTTCCACCGCGGTGCAGAGCACATGCACCGGGATCGTGGAGGTGTTGCTGCCGATCACCGTGTCCGGGCGGGCGGCAGCGGAGATCTCGGCGAGTACGGCATGCTTCACCGCCACGTCCTCGAACACCGCCTCCTCAACGAAGTCCACGTCGGCTACCGCCTCGGCGATCGACCCCGCCACCGACAGATGTGCCGCCAGCCGGTCGGTCGACCCGGGTGGCACCAGTCCCTGCTCCTGCAGCGTTGCCGTCTCGGCGGTCAGCCGGTCAAACGCCCGGGCGGTGATCGCCGGGTCACGGTCGGCCATCACCACGTCGACGCCGTTGATGGCGAGCGACTGGGCGATCCCGCCTCCCATGTAGCCAGCTCCGATGACAGCCACTTTCTCTATCGCTGTGCGCATGCTCTCCCTCGAGATCGATCCGGTAGTGGTGGGCAGCCGCGGCTGCCCCGGCCTTCGAACCCTTGCGATACAGGTCAGCGTGTGCGAGGCACCCGCGCCGGCAGGATCCGCCGAAGGTACTCACGGTTGGTGGCGCTGACGCTGAGCCCGTCCCCACCGTAGTGCTCGCACAGGAAGGTGCCGTCGAAGCCCGTCGCGATCGCCTGCCGGACCGCCATCCGGTAGTTGATCACACCGAACTCCATCGGCGCTGGAGCGGTGACGATGGCGCCGGTGGTGGCGTCCTCGGTGCGGAAGTAGTTCTTCACATGCCAGTAGCGCGCATGCGGCACCGTCTTCTCGATCATGCTCTGCCAGTGCTCCACCGGCCGGTGCAGCCGCTGCAGGTTGCCGATGTCGGGGTTCAGCCAGACATGCGAGGAGCCGATGTCGGTGAGGAAACGAACAGCCGAGTCTGCGGTGCCGAGGTAGGTGTCCTCGTACATCTCCAGGGAGATGTGCACCCCGACCCGCTCGGCATGGGCAGCCAGGTCCTGGAACCGGCTGACCGCCAGCTTCCAGCTGTCCGGGTCCGGTGAGCTGACATGGCCCTCCGCCGTCCAGAACCACAGTGCTCGTTTCTGGGCGTCGGTCAGCGCCTCGAACAGCCCGAACGACACGTCGGACACTCCGAGCCGCGCGGCCGTGTCGATCACCCGGTGCGAGTAGGCGAGGTAGTCCAGGCCATGCTCGTGGTCGATCACGCTGCGGCGGGCCGTTGAGATGCCCCCGACGGCCAGGCCGACCTCGGTCAGCAGCTGCTCGAACTGGGCCAGCCGGCTCTCCTCCAGATCCGCCACCCGGATCCAGGAGTCGGTCGGGTCGACGTAGTCGAACCCGGCGTCGGCGACCTGCTGCAGCGGGTCCAGCCACGCCTCGGCGGGCTGGTCGTGGACGGCCGTGCCGTCGGCCAGCACGCCGGGGAAGTTGATCATCGCCGCAGCGATCGGCCAGTGCTGTGCGGTGTTGGGATTGCTCACAAGACTCATCCTTTTCCTCGGCGGTGACGTGCTGATCTGTGTCTAGTGCATGTAGAGGCCGCCATCAACGTTGAGCGTCTGTCCTGAGATGTAGCCCGCGTCCTCGGCCAGCAGGAAGCGGATCGCCGAGGCGATGTCGGCCGTGGTCCCGAGCCGGGTCACCACCAGATCCTCGACCAGCTCGGCCTTGCGCTCCTCACTCAGGGTGCCGCCCATGATGTCGGTGTCGATCGGACCGGGCGCGATCGCGTTCACGGTGATGTTGTGCGGCCCGAGCTCGCGCGCCAGCGACCGGGTCAGCCCGATCAGGCCGGCCTTGGCCACTGAGTACGGGGTCTTGCTGTACGTCCCGCCACCTCGTTGGGCCGAGACCGAGGAGATGCTGACAATCCGGCCCACCCCGTGGCGGACCATGGTCTCGACCACCCGGTGGGTGACGTAGTGAACTCCATGGAGGTTGACGTTCAGCACCCGGTGCCACTCCTGCGAGGTCAGCTCCAGATAGCCGACCGCCGAGCTCACGCCGGCGATGTTGGCCAGGGCGACGATCTGCGGCAGGTTGTTCTCGACCTGGTCGATCGCTGCCCGCACCATCACCTCGTCGGCGACGTCGGCTGCCGCGCCGTACGCCTGGATGCCGTACCTGCTGGACAGCTCGTTGGCCAGGTTCTTGCACTCAGCCTCGTCGAGATCGATGATGCCGACATTCCAGCCGGAGGATGCCAGCAGGTCGGCGGTGGCCCGGCCGATGCCTCGGGGCGAGGTGGCACCGGTGATGATGACCGTCTTGAGGTCCGGAAATGTTGTCATGGGAGTTCCTAGTCGGTTGGTCATAGGTCAGCTGGCGTAGCTGTAGTCGGCGCCGGGCTTCCAGTCCGGGAAGGCGTAGTCGTCCACTGACACCTTCGCACCCTGCGCGGTAGCGGCCTTGAGCGCGGCCTCCCGGTCCTTCTCGAAGTCGTCGTTGAGCTTCCTCAGCGCTCCGCGCAGATCGGCGATGTCGCCGCCGAGGTAGCCCTGGATGATGTTCCCGAGGTGGGTGCTGATCGGCTTGGACTGCGCCTGGGCGACAGCGATCTGCGGGTTGCGGATCAGCGCCTGTGGGGCGCGGTAGATGGTCTCCTTGAAGTACGAGACGACCTTCTTGTAGGGCTCGATCACATCGGCGGTGTCCACCACATCGAGGTTCAGCGGCGGCTGGTCCATGCCGGCCGCGAGACCCTTCTGGTACTCCGGCGTGGTGAACGACTCCAGCAGCTTGCTGGCGTTCGCCGGGTCCTTCGAGTTCCCGGCGATGAAGAACTGCGAGCCCGGGGCGCCGCGGTAGACGGTCACCGCAGAGCTGGACTCGGCCTTCAGCAGCGGGCCGACGTTGGGGGTCGGTACGAATGAGGCCAGGATGTTCTTCACCCCACCGGCACACCAAGGGCTGTCGGGGAAGAAGCCTGCGGCCCCGGAGGCCCAGCGGGTACGCGCGTTGGCCACCGTGAAGTTCCAACTGCCCTGCACGATGTAGCCGAAGTCGTTGGGGTCGGCCCCGACAGAGAGTGTCGCCATTGATCAGTCTCCCTCCTTCTCCCAGCTAGCGGATCTGGCTGAGGGCAAATGCGGCCGGGTCGTTGCCGATCCGGTTACCTGCTTCCAGTGCGGTGACACGGTCGAGCTCGGCCGGACTGAGCTCGAAGTCAGTGACCTGGAGGTTCTCGATGATGCGGTGCCGGCTGGCGGACTTCGGGATGACGATGTGGCCGCGCTGCAGGTGCCATCGCAGCACGACCTGAGCCGGCGTGCGCTGGTGCGCAGCCGCGATCTCGCGCACAGCAGCCGAGTCGAGGTCTGCGCCCTGACCAAGCGGTGAGTAAGCCTGCACAGCGATCCCATGGTCGATGCTGCGGCGGACCAGCTCACGCTGCTGGTAGGTCGGGTGCAGCTCGATCTGGTTCACGGCGGGAACGATCTCGCCGTGGCGGAGCAACTCGTCCAGGTAGGGCGCGGTGAAGTTGGAGACGCCGATGGCCCGCACCTGCTCGTCGGTCGACAGCCGTTCCAAGGCACGCCAGCTGTCCAGGTAGCGGCCCGCCGACGGATTGGGCCAGTGGATCAGGTACAGGTCCAGCTGGTCCACTCCCAGCCGGCCGCAGCTGTCGAAGTAGGCACGTTGCGCGGACTCGTACCCCTGCTCGCCGTTTCGCAGCTTGGAGGTGATGAACACCTCAGACCGCTTCAGGCCGGAGGCTTTGAGTGCCGCACCGACCCCGGCCTCGTTGTTGTACGCGGCGGCGGTGTCGATATGCCGGTAGCCGCTCTCGAGAGCGAACTCCACCACCTGCTGGACCTCGGCCGGTGGGATCTGGAAGACGCCAAGTCCCAGCTGAGGGATGCTGTGCCCGTTGTTCAGCTGGACCGACTCTACGGCGCTCATCGCGGCTGCAGCACGAGCAGCGACACGGACGGCAGCGGCAGGTCGACCTGCATCGACACGGAGCCCTCGGTCGGCGACATCTCGGCTGGCTCGGTCAGCTGCTCCAGCCCCTGCCGTTCCTTGATCGTCAGCAGCTGCTCATCGGTGGGGTCCTGCGGTGAGCCGAGGGACTGCCACACCGTGTGGGCATTGCTGTGCGATGCGTCGATACGGAAGTGGGTCACTGAGTACCGGGCGGCGTCCAGGCCGGTGACCCGCAGCTCAACCGGGGTTTCCTTGTCGTCGGTCTGGTACTGGTCGTCGGTATGCCGCCACACCAGCACGGCGACCGTGCCGTCGTCGTCCTTGGACGCCAGGGTGTCCACCTCCTCCGGCATGCTCCGCCCACCGGCGTTGTCCAGCTCGGCGATCGGCCACTCGGCCGTCGAGGTGGCGTCGACCCGTCGCGCTCCCAGCTGGGCCATCATCCGGTACGCGTTCAGCAGCGGCTTCTCGATACCGCCGGCGGTCAGAAACGCGCGGGTGCCTTCGAAGTAGCGTTCCCCTTCGAAGTAGAAGCTCCAGGAGGTGGCCTGCTCCACCGAGACCGTCTCCACCTCGTTGAGGTCCAGGATCTTCTTGAACAGCTTCACCTGGAAGGTGGGGTAGTACTCGGTGTTCTGGAACTGGAAGTTCGCGTTGTCGTAGACGCTGTAGTGCGCCGGCACCCCGGCATCGCACTCGTCCACGATGGCCGGCAGTGAGGCGTACTGCTCGAACTCGCCGATGACCCGGAGCAGCCGGCGAATCTCGAACAGCATCTTGTTGGCCGACGGGTTCTGCTTCTCCGGCGCCGGACCGCCGGTCGGGCCGTAGACCCGCCACGGCGTGAAGGCCGATCCCTTGGTGTGGAAGGAGACGAAGTCGAGCGGGACCTCGTTCGCGGCTGTGTGGCGCAGGAATCCTCGGAGGAACTCCACCCCGCCGCCCGTCACGGCCGGGCCGCCCACCTTGGCCTGTGGCAGCACGCTGCGAACCGCCTCAGCGGTGACGGTGTACAGGTCGTAGAACTGCTCGGGAGTTCCGCGCCAGTAGAAGATGTCCGGCTCGTTCCACAGCTCCCACAGCCAGCTGTTGACCTCCTCCTCGCCGTACCGCTCCAGGCAGTGCTGGGCGTGGGCGGCGATCAGCCCGCGCCACTTCTCGTAGTTCCGGGGCGGGTAGGCCCAGGCGCCGGCCTCGTAGTTGCTGTAGACGGTGGGGCTGCTCTCCACCACTAGCTGGGCGGCCTCGTCCGGGAGCATGTCGCGTGGGGTGAAGGCCAGCTCGACCAGAACGTGATGGCCGGCCCCGACGATGGCGTCGTAGGTCTGGTCGGCGATGGTGAAGTCGTAGTAGGGGTTGCCGTCGGCGTCCTCGTGGTAGACGTTCCCGTTGCCCCAGTGCGGAATCCCGAACCCGCTACCCGAGCAGAACACGTAGTGCGGACGCACGTAGTAGGGCCGGTCCGCGAACTCCCTGAACGTCCGCAGCAGTCGCTTGCCCGTTGGTGTGTAGGTCCAGTTGATCTCGTCGTAGCCAAAGCTCTCCCAGATCCGGCTCAGCGGCCCGCGGTCCTGCGACGCGTTGACCGTCACCCTCGCCTCCACGACGTGCGGTGCCGAGGGATCGCTCGGCGCCGAGCGGGGGAACTCGTGGTCTTCCACGGCCAGTCCAGGGTTCTGCTCTTGGGTGTCAATGCTCACTGTCGGCTCGTTGCCTTCCACATCGGGGTGTGACCAGATCAAAGGGATTTCCGCTCCGCGGGCCAGCTCTTCGGTGCCCATCGGGGTGTATGTCGAGTCTCGTGCCGAGGACCGAGGATTGTCAATCGTTAATTGCTAACAATTTACGATCGTGTGTCGATCGCGGGAGTTGGGGTACCTGCCGAGGTATGCTCCACGTGCATCAACGGGCCGGCAGATCGCCCTGCCCCGGGAGGCCAGGCTTGGACGATTCGAGGTGAGGGAATGATTCCCGACGGTCTGCTGCTGCCGCAGCCGAGCCAGCCCTCGCTGAGCGAAGTGGTCCTGAAGATCCTGCGGGAGATGATCTCCGCCGGCCAGTTCAAGCCAGGACAGCACCTCAAGGAGGCCGAGCTGGCCACGGCGTTGAAGGTCAGCCGCGGCCCGGTCAGGGAGGCACTGACCCAGCTCGAGGCCGAGGGGCACGTGGAGCTACGGCGTCACCGCGGCGCCTTCGTCAGCACGCTGACCCGGGTCGATGTCGAGGAGGTCCACACGTTGCGGACCGCGATCGAGCGGCTGGCCGCCGAGCGCGCCTGTACCCGGATGGGGGAGCCGGAGTTCGCCGCGATGGACGCGGTGCTGGAGAAGATGAAGGCGGCGACCCGGCCCGTCAAGCCAGAGGACGCGGTGCGTCTCGATCTGCAGTTCCACGACATCATCTACGCCGCCTGCGACCACCAACGGGTGCAGCGGGTCTGGACGTCCATCCGTAGCCAGGTGTCGTTCTTCCTGCACACCCGCAATGTCAACTTTCCCGACTTCACCGACGTCGGGTACCCAGAACACCTGGAGCTGCGGAACGCGCTGAGCCAGGCTGATCCGGCAGCTGCCTGCGCTGCGGTGGAGAAGCACCTGAGTGGTGCCTACGAGCGGCTGAAGAAGCTCGACCTACCCGACAAACCGGTCTGAGTCCATAAACCGGCCCCTCATCACCGTGCCGAACGCCGATCGACGGTGTGTTGCGATCGCTACAGCGATGAGGGGCCGATTCCTGGAACTGGGTCGCGGAGAGGTGCGGCGAAGATCAGGGCTTCAGGATGATCTTGACCGCGCCGTCGGCCTTCTTCTGGAAGATGTCATACGCATGCGGCGCCTGGTCCAGCGGCAACCGGTGGGTTGCGAAGCTATCCACGCCCAGCGGGTCTTCGTCGGTGAGCAGCGGCATGATGTCGGGAACCCATTTCTTGACGTTGGCCTGACCCATCCGAAGCTGGATCTGCTTGTCGAACATGATCATCATCGGCAGCGGGTCCATCATTCCGCCGTAGACACCGATCAGCGACACTGTGCCGCCGCGCCGCACGATGTCGATGGCGGAGTAGAGAGCCGCCAGCCGGTCCACGCCGGCCTTCTCCATCAGCGGCCGAGCGACGACATCGGGCAGCAACCCTGCCACCTTCTGGATAAAGGAAGCTCCTGGCGAGCCGTGCGCCTCCATCCCGACGGCGTCGACCACGGAGTCGGGGCCGCGGCCACCGGTCATCTCGCGGATGACGTCGCCGAGGTCGTCGTCGTGCTCGTTCAGGTCGACGACCTCGACTCCCCGCGCCCGGGCCCGAGCGAGCCGCTCCGGCACCAGGTCCACCGCAATCACCCGCGAGATCGGCTTGGTCTGGGCGATCCGGGTCGCCATGTCACCGATAGGACCGAGGCCGAGCACCACCAGCGTGCCACCCTCGGGCACGGTCGCGTACTCCACGGCCTGGTAGGCGGTGGGCAACACATCGGACAGGTAGACGAAGCGGTCGTCCGGCGCGCCCTCGGGTACCAAGATGTGAGTGAACTGGGCCTGCGGTACGCGCAGGTACTCGGCCTGACCGCCGGGGACCTCCCCGTACAGCTTGGAGAAGCCGAACAACGCGGCGCCGGTCCCCATCTCCTTGACCTGGGTGGTCTCGCACTGGGTGTACAGAGTCTGGTCACACATGTAGCAGTGACCGCAGGAAATCTGGAACGGGATGACGACGCGGTCTCCGACCTTCAGGTCCCCGGTCTCACTGCCGACCTCCTGCACGACGCCCATTGGCTCGTGGCCCATCACGTCGCCCTCGCTCATGAACGGGGCCAGAGGCTGATAAAGATGAAGGTCGGAACCGCAGATGTTGGTACTGGTGATCTTGATGATGGCGTCCGTGGGCTGCTCGATTCGCGGGTCGGGGACCGTATCCACCGACACCTTTCGCGGCCCCTGCCAGGTCACTGCTCTCATGGACTTCCTTCCGTCGTCGGTTGTGATCGCGCAACGGCACGATTCTGGACCGGTCGGAAGACCAGAGACGACGGACCGGAAGACAACCAGTCCGAGCGGGCACAGGCGTCCGACGCGGCAAGATCCCGGTTTCTGGAGACCCCTGTGGTTGACAGCGTATAACCGGTCCGCGGGCGCTGTCGTGGGCCCCCGATCCGCCCCTTCCCAGGCACGTGGACGGACGCCACCGGGATCAGCCGTGCAGATGCCAGCCGATGTCGCCGGTGAGCTTGTCCGCCTCGGGAGGACCCCACGAATAGTCGTCGTAGAACACTATGTCGGGTCGTTGATCGCTGAGCAGGGGCTCAAAAGCGCGGAACGCGGCCTCCAGCCCGGCCGAGGTGGTGAACAGTGACCGGTCGCCGATCAGCACGTCGTGCAGCAGCGAGGTGTACGGGGCCATCGCCCCCTCCGCCACGTTCGCCAGCATCAGTGAGGTGCAGCTGTCGGCCGGAACCGGGTCCGGTCCCGGTTTCTTCACCGTCATCTCGAACTCAATTGCACCGGAACCCTTCAGGTCGAAGGTCAGCACGTTGGCATTCTTGCCGGTACGGACCGGTCCCTCGGCCTGCTTGTAGATCAGGCTGACCCGCTGCGCGTCCGCGGCCAGCTTCTTACCCGTCCGCAACACGAACGGCACGTCCAGCCATCGGTCAGTGTCGATCCACAACCGGGCAGCGACGTAGGTGTCGGTAGTGGAGTCGGGCGGAATCCCAGGTGTCTGGCGGTAGCTGCGGAACTGGCCGAGGACAACCTCGTCCGGGTTGAGCGGACGGAACGCAGCGATGACCGTCTCGCGCGCATCCAGCACCGACTGTGCGCTGAGGTCGGCCGGTGGCTCCATGGCTACCTCGGCCGCAACCTGGAACAGGTGCGTGACCAGCATGTCGAGCGCAGCACCGGTCTGGTCGTAGAACTCCGCCCGGTCGGCGATGTCCAGGGACTCGGGGACGTCGATCTGCACCTGCGCAATGTTCTCGTGGTTCCAGGTGTTGGCGAGTACGCGGTTGGCGAACCGGGCCAGGTGCAGGTTCTGAGTCGCTTCCTTGCCGAGGAAGTGATCGATCCGGTACACCTGCTCCTCGTCGAAGACGGTGTGCACCAGCTCGTCCAGTTCGTAGAAGCTCTGCAGCGAGGTCCCGTACGGCTTCTCGTACACGGCCTTGGCGTTCTTCGCGAGGTCGTGGGCCTTGATCGCCTTGGTGGTGGGCGCGAACGCCTGCGGCGGGATAGCCAGGTAGTGGACGATCGTGACTTCCTCACCCAGATCCGAGCGGACCTCGGCCAGCACATCCAGCATGCTGCCGGGGTCGTCCTCGCGGAAGCTGCCGCCGGCGAACATCACGCTGGCGGAGAACTCCTCCCACGCCTTCGGCTCGGGTGTCTCGGCGAACTCGGTGAGCGAGTCGTAAACCCGGCGGCGGAAATCCTCGTGCGAGAGGCTTCGGCGACTGTTACCGACCAGCTTCCACCTCCTCGGCAGCAGGCCGCGGGTGAAGAGCTCATAGAAGGCGGGCAGCACCATCCGTTTGGCCAGATCACCGGTGGCGCCGTAGAGGATGAAAGCAGTCGGTTGCTCGTTGCTGTTTGCCACCAACTCAGTATGCCCAGAACGCTGGCCGTTTAACCTTCGGGAAGGACGCCAAACCTCACAGGTTAAGGAATGTCTACGCCGATCTCCGGGGTGGCAATACCGTACTTCTCCAACCGGATGGTGAAGTTCAACAGCCATCGCCCGGTGAAGTCGAGCTCCGTCGTGGCGGTGTAGGTGCCCGGCCGTACCTCGGTGACCTCCTGCTCGAACGGTCCCAGCCCCAGGTCCTGGTAGTTGGTCTTCAGGATTGGTGCGGACGGCACCTTCAGCGGGTTGCCATCGGCGTCGGCGAGAGTGAACGTGACGGTGTTGGTTCCGCGCTGCACCGGCTGCACCGACACGGTCAGCTGGCCGCTCCCCAGCGGGACCTGGCTCTGCAACGTCTGTGCCGGGATGCGTGACTCCGCGGCCGTCGCTTCAATGATCGGAGTCTTGGTCACCAACAGGCCGGTGGCGGAGACGACCATGAGCAGAGCTATCACCTCGAGCCGGAGCAGCCGGCGTAGCCGTGCCCAGGCCACCGCGGAGTCGGGCTCGCGTTGAACCCGCGGCATCAGCTTGTACCTGTTCAGCAAGGCGATTCCCATGATCACCACCACCAGCCCGACCTTAATCAACAGCGTCACGCCCCAGGAGCTCTCCAGCAGGGCTGACAGCGAGTCCAAGATCAGCAACGACATGATCACACCCGCCACGGACAGCACCAAGATCGTCTCCACAGCGATGCCGGAGAACCTGGCCACAGTATCGGCGATCTCGGCTGGCAGCGCCCGCGATGAACGTCGGGTGGCGACCACCAGCCCCACCAGGGAGCCGAGCCAGATCGCGGCGGCGCTGACGTGCAGCAGGTCCGCCGGGAAGGAGATCCAGGTCGGGCCGTACGACCGGGTGTGTCCGTTGATCACCAGGGACGAGAGGGCCAGCGCGGTACCGCCCAGCAGCAGCGATGTGGGAGCAAGGGCGGCGTCGGCACTGGCGTCGCCGGTGGCGCCCAGCCGGCGAAGATCGTCGCGTTGGGCAAGGATCACCAGTCCCAGCCCGACCGCCACCATTGGGATCGGCGCCAGCACGGCTACCGAACGCAGGCTCGCCCAGGCGTCGGCGGTGGTCAGCTCCGAGACCGAACCCGCGGACTGCCAGAGAGTGAGCAGCGGGATCAGCAACACTGTGGCCGCCAGCGCCAGCGCGGCGGTGACGAGGCTGAGGGTGGCGAGTCTGTGCCGGGTGGCGGCCATGGAGGTCGCCGACCGTGGAACCAGGTAGGCCATGAACAGCGCCAGTCCGGTGGTAGTCAGCAGGGCTGCGTAGTTGATGCCGTTCGCCACCCGCAGCGCCGTGGTCAGCGCGGTAGTCGGCTCCGGGTCGGTCGGCGTGAACCGTATCTCGCTGGTCTGGGTCACCGAGAAGTCGAAGATGCCACTGATGGCATGGCCGTCGCTCGAGGTCACCCTCCAGCTGACCAGGTACGTCCCCTGGGCCAGGTCCTCACCGAAGACGATGTCCGCCCGCTCATCGACTACGTGGGGGGAGACAGTGACGGGCGTCCCCACCGCGTCGAAGACCCGGATGCCCTTGGGTTGCAGCGAAACCGGCTCATTGAAGAACAGGGCGATCTGGGTCGGGGCGCTCGGCAGCACAGTCCCGCCTTCGGGGTCGGTCCGCTCCAGCGCCGCGTGCGCCGCCGCAGGACCCGCGCTGAGAAGCAGGCTGAACACGCCGAGCAGCACCGCTAGGAGCGCCGTCCGGGCGCCACGCACCCCCGGTCGTCCGGCCAGTACTGCTCGACTCCGCCCGGAACCTCTCACGGCCGCTCAGCTCCGTCGGGAGCGCGCGAAGCCGAGCCCACCGAGGACGGCCCCGATCGCTCCGAGGGCCAGGGCGGCCCAGGCGACTGCACCCGCGGCCGAGGCCGTGGTCTCGTCGGCGGCTGTTCGAGGTTCCGCTGTTGGGTGAGTGTCTACGTCTGCGACGTGTTCGCCGGCGGCTGCTGCGGTGATCGTGAACGCGGGTGCCGGTGCCTCAAGGTCGTCCTCGGTCTGGCCCTCGTCGGGGATCTCGATCCAGGCGGCCTCGCCCCGCTCGCAGGTCTGCACGGTCGGGAAGGCCAAAGTCTCGCCCGCTTTGTCGGGTAGCTGCATCGACAGCTCGAACGCGGCGCGGTACCCGTCGGGCAGCGGCGTCTTGGCGGTGTAGACCACCTCCGAGACCCGCTCGGTGATGGTGCTGCCGTGCGAGTCGGTGATGGGCGTGTCCAAGGTGCTCATCACCTTGGTGACGGTCCAGCCGTCGGTGACGGTTGGGGTGACCGCGTTGATACCGTCGGGGATCTTCATGTCCAGCCTGGTGGTGGGCGAGCCGTCGCAGCCGTGCGACACCGACAAGGTGAGCAGGCTGAACCCGCCCGCGGCGGAGGAGTTCGGGCTGACCGAGACGTGGGCGGCCGCGGTGGTGGCGGACAAGGCGACCAGACCGGCGGCTGCGGCGATGGTGGCAGCGCCGCGGACCGCGCGGTGGGTGCCCTGAGTCGGTGTCATGGGTGAGCGTCCTTCTGCTGCGAGCGCCAGTGCGGACGGGTGCCGCTGACTCGTCAGGAATCGGACCCGGTGTGCGCCGAGACTAGCGCCGGAGCGCGCCTCGCGGGCACAAAACGGCGTGTTTACTGCCGCGGCGTGGCCAAGGCCGGAGCGGGGATGAACCTATCCCTGGTGCTCGAAGCCTGCTAGTGCTTGAAGTCCTTGACCTTCAGCGTCTTGACGGTGTCGTCGTCGTCGAGATAGCGAACATCGAGCCCGCCGACACCGCTCTGGCTCTCGATATCGCTCGGGCTCACTTCAGGTCGGTCGGCGTCGGTCGGCGCCACCGGCTTCGGGCTGGCGGAGGCCGGAGAGGTTGAGCTGGGAACCGGCGCTGCCGGGTGGTCGGCGCCACCGGAACAGGCCGTCGCCGACGCTCCGGCCAGCACGGCCAGGCAGATCGCAACGGTCCGTTTCACCCTTCCAGACTACGTCCGCCAGGAAACTGCGTAAGGGTCTTGGTGTTGGCAATACTGCCGCCGAACCGGTATGCCTGACCTCATGGACGAGGGCAAGCCTGTCTCCTGCTGGCTCACCGATATGGACGGCGTGCTGGTGCACGAGCAGCGGGCCATCCCGGGTGCGTCGGACTTCATCGCCGCTCTTGAGCGCTACGGGCGGCGGTATCTGGTGCTGACCAACAACTCCATCTACACCGCCCGCGACCTGCGCGCACGCCTGCGGGGGAGCGGGATCGACCTGCGCGAGGACTCGATCTGGACCTCGGCCCTGGCGACGGCGAAGTTCCTTGCCGACCAGAGTGCCGGCGGCTCCGCGTACGTGATCGGCGAGGCCGGGCTGACCTCCGCGCTGCATGAGTCAGGGTTCGTGCTGACCGAGCGGGACCCCGACTACGTGGTGCTGGGCGAGACCCGGACCTACTCCTTCGAGGCGATCACCACCGCCATTCGGCTGTTGTTGCGGGGTGCCCGGTTCATCGCCACCAACCCGGATGCGACCGGACCGTCACCGGATGGCCCGCTGCCGGCCACCGGCTCGGTGGCGGCGCTGATTACCCGGGCCACCGGAGTGGAGCCGTACTACATCGGGAAGCCGAACCCGCTGATGATGCGCTCGGCACTGAACCGGATCGAGGCCCACTCGGAGTCCACGGTGATGGTCGGGGACCGGATGGACACCGACGTCATCGCCGGCATCGAGGCCGGCCTGCGGACCGTGCTGGTGCTGACGGGATCGACCAGGGAGGAACAGGTGGGCACCTTCCCGTACCGGCCGACCAGGATCGTGGACTCGGTCGCCGACCTGGTCAGCGTGGTCGGCGAGCTGGCCCCGCGGGAAGAGGACGAGACCAGCGCCGACTACGTCTGAGCCGGCACTGGTCTCACTCGCGCGGGGACAGGGCCCGGAGGTAGCGCGAGGTGACCGCTCGTTGCACCGCCGAGGCCAGCGGACCGCCGACTCGGGCCAGCAGGGACGCTGGGCGGGAGAACGCGGTGATCACGATGGCCACCGTGTCGTCTGGCCGGTGCTCGACGATAAATGACTCCTCGCCGCTTTCCGGATGCCCGGCCAAGGTGCCGTAGCCGAAGCCCCGTCGTCGTGGTTCGTCGATGACGTAGACCACCTTGACCGGAGCCTTGAGCGCCAACGACCGCACGCCCAGCAGCAGATTCGCCACCACACCGTCGGCGACTCGTGGCGCCGACGGTACGACCCGGACACCGGCCCGGCGCTGGAGCTGCCAGCTCAGCAGCTCATCGACCGCTCGGTGGAAGCAGGCGGATCCGGTGCCGAACACGGCCTCTCGGCGTACCAGCTGGTATCCCGCGGGTAGCTCGCCCCGGGTCTGTCCGACCTCGGCATAGCTGAGACCGGAGGCCGCCAGCCTGGTCGCCTGCTCCGGGGACAGCAACGACACCATGGCGCAAGTCTGGCCGACGAACGACCCGGTAGGTTGACCGGGTCGCTCACCCGTCGCAGTCGAGGAGAACAGTTGAACATCCCACCCGACTCGTTCGTCAGAGTGCCCGCGGAACAGCTGGAGTCTTTCGGGGCAACCCTTGCCGAGGCGGCCGGGCTCCCGTCGGCGCGCGCGCAGCAGCTCGCCGGACTGCTGGTCGGCAACGACCTCCGGGGCGTGTTCAGCCACGGCACCGAGCAGCTAGCGACCTATGCCCGGCTGCTGCGTGACGGCGTCCTGAACCCGACAGCTGAGCCGCGTGTGGTCCGGGAGACGGGCTCCAGCCTGCTGATGGACGGAGACGGTGGCCTGGGCTACTTCCCGGCGTACGGGGGGACCCAACGGCTGATCGAGAAGGTGCAGTCCAGCGGCATCGCCATCCTGGTCACCCGCAACCACGGGCACTTCGGGGCGGCCGGTCTCTACTCCCGGATGACGCTCGAGCACGACCTGCTGTGCTTCGTGACCTCGGGGCACCAGCTGACGCTGGCCCCGGAGGACTCCGTCTATGCCGCAGCCGGAGGTTCACCCATGTCGTTCAGCGCCCCCACCGCCGAGGAGGACCCGCTGGTGCTGGACTTCGGCGCCATGCACGACCTGTACAGCGGGGCGCCGCACCGGGACTCGATCGCGGCACAGGCTCCCGGAATCGTGCACCGCGCCATCGGGATGGGCGCGGTCTGCCAGTCCTGGGGTGGCTTCCTGGCCGGCGTGCCGCTGGATCCGGAGCGGGCCGAGCGAACCTTTCCGGGCGCCAACCAGGGATCGATGGTGATCGCGTTCCGGATCGACCTGTTCCTGCCGCCGGAGCAGTTCAAGGCGGAGATGGACCGCTATGTACGGGCGGTCTCGGGTCTGGAGTCGTTCGTCGAGGGGCAACGTTCCTTCCTGCCGGGTGGCATCGAGGCCGAGCGGTTCCGCAGCTATACCCGAGACGGGATCCCGGTGGGGGAGACGCACCAGGAGAAGCTGGAGTCGGTGGCCGACGAGTTCGGTGTCCAGGTGCCCTGGAGCCGGTAGCCCGGCCCTGCCGACCGCCTGCCACCACCTCGCGGTCAGCCGACCAGGTCGTCAACCGTTGCGACGTAACTGTTGAGCTGGCTGCTGCGCGGGAGCGGGGTCGGCCACTGGTCCGGCGACCAGCCGGCGGGCGGGTCGCTGGCCGTATAGGTCCAGGCCTTGCTCTGGCGTTCCAGCGGGCCCGCGGACGAGGCGGTACCGTCCGGGGCCGGGGTCACCGGGATCCGGGCCAGAGTGGGGAGCCCGGGTAGCAGCACGCTGACCGACGTTGTGCCGTTGGGCAGCGCCGGCAGGTTGGTTACCACGCTGACCGTCTGCCGAGGTGAGCGCATCACCGTGGCCCACAGTCGGAGGTCGCTGCACAGGCACTCCAGGCCGCCCAGGTCCCGAAGCCGGGTGGTCATCAAACGGGTACGCAACGGGCCCGACCGCGCATTTGTCGGCACGATCCGGGGCCCGGTCGCGGCGACCGCGTTGTACCTTTTTGTCTCCTCGAGACCGTCGTCGGCGATCGGCGGCAGTGTGGCCGCCTCCAGCCCGTCGCCCCTGGTGACCGACTGCAGAGACCACTGCAACGAGGTGAAGGTGCTGCTGGCCAGCACCGCATCGATGTGAATAAGGAACTGCTGCTGCTGCCGCTGCCGCGGGTAGCCGAACACAGCCGTGGAGGCGAGCACCGGAGATCGCTCGGCCGGACGGCTCAGCTCCGTGGGACTGGTGGCCTGCGGCACCATCCCGATCGGGGTTACCGGAACGTGCCAGAACAGCGGCACGGTCGCGATGTCCACGTCGACGGTGTGCAGACCCTCGGGGATCTCGGGATAGGCGACCTGCAGCAGGGTGGTCTGCCCGACGCGGAGGCTGCGTTGAGCCAGCCAGATCGGGGAGCACAGGCAGTGCTGCAGCTCGCGCGGTTGGGCATGGGTGAGCGGCCGGTATACCTTCCGCCGGAACGCATCGATCAGAAAGACGTTGGTGGTGCCCTCGCCGAACCGGGACAGGCCGAGGTTCAGGCCCTGCGGTACTGCGTCGCCGACGCCGAGGTTCGGGCCTCGTAGCGGAGTGACCGACCAGTCCAGCACCGTGCCGCCCTCGATCCGTCGAACTGCATGCACGGCGATCCGGAGCTGGATCGCCAACCCGTCGCCTGAGGTCCAGACCGCCTGTCCCACCACGGGAAGGTCCGGGTTGGGTGGCGACGGTGTCCGGTCTACCGGCGTTGAGGGTCGGATCGGCGGCGGCGACGAGGGCGGCGGGTGACCGAAGAGGCCGGGTTCATCGTCGGAGTAGGTGCACCCGACCAGGGCGCAGCACAGCGCGACGACCGTGGCCACGATGCGCCCGGCCGGGCCCCGACGAGCTGGGTGGCCCCCCACCTGGGCAGTGTATGCCGGAGTCACTCGGCTGGTCGGTTAGCGTTCCCAGCCGTCGTCGGTGACCGGCCGGACCTGGGATCCGGGGAGCCACCGGACCAGCACGGTGCCGCGCATCGCGATCGCCACCTGCGCCTCCCAGCCGCTGTCGCCGCGCCGCCACGACATCAGCAGCGCCGGGTAGACGTACCCGCCGCTCATGGTGGCCCAGACGTGTCGGATCCGGGGCGGCCGGCCGCCGGTGCGGGTGCCCCCAGTGTGGGGTCGCCTCATGCCCGGGGTGTGGGGTCGCGGACCGAAGTCAGTCGTTCCGCTTCGACCCATTGCACCGCCAACGCATCGTCGAAGGGAGCGGCGACCACCAGCGCAAGCCAGCCGCTGGTAGTGGCGTGGTGCTCGGGCGTGTGCTGCCAGCCCACCACCACGCCGGGCGCGGGGGCGCCGTACTGTCCGCGCTGGTGCACCCAGACGTGCTGCGCCTCGGGCGGGATCGGATGGTGGACCACACCGCGATGCTACTCGAAATCGAACATGCGTTCCTATCGGGAGCCGGAGTGACTACCCGGGCTTGGGCTGCTTCCGGGGCATCAGGGCGACTGCGGCCAACAGCACCACGGCGGTGACGGCGGCGGCCCAGAAGACGTGGCCGATTGCGGTGTCCAGCGTGGCCGCGGGCACCGCCGCAGCGGTGCTCGAGCCGTGGGTGTTGACCTTATGGCCGAGCGAGGCGTTCGCGATCGCTCCGAAGATGGCGATGCCCAGCGCGCTGCCCATCGACCGGGCGAACATGTTCGTGCCGGTGACGACGCCACGGCTCTTCCAGTCCACAGTGGCCTGGGCCGCGACCAGGGTCGGGCTGGCCACCAGGCCGAGTCCGACCCCGACCACGAAACAGGTCGCCGCGACCTGCCAGACCGAGCTCTGGGGGCCCAGCAGAGTCAGCAGTCCGGCCCCGACCACGGTGACGGCGGCGCCGAGCAGGGCGGTAGTGCGAAAGCCGAGGCGCAGGTAGATCCGGCCGGCCAGCGATGCGGACAGCGGCCAGCCGACGGTCATCGCAGCCAGGGCGAATCCGGCAACCACGGCGCTGGTGCCCAGCACGCCCTGACTGAACAGCGGCACGTACGAGGTCAGGCCGATCACCATCACGCCAACGGTCAGGCTGACCAGGTTGGTGCTGTTGAGGATCCGTCGCCGAAAAACCCAGCCGGGCAGGATCGGCTCCACCGCACGGCGCTCCGCCAGGCCGAAAAGGACGAGCAGCACCCCGCCACCGGCCAGCACGCCGACGCTGGGCAACGAGTCCCAGTCCCAGATGACGCCGCCCTCGAGCAGACCGAGGATGACCAGCGAGCTGCCCAGGGTGAGCAGGACGGCGCCGCGGTAGTCGATCGCGTGCGGGGTCTTGTGGACGTCCTCGTGGAACCGCCGGATCACCATCCAGGCCGCGATAGCCGCGAGCGGGATATTGACGTAGAAGATCCACCGCCAGCTGAGGTAGTCGGAGAACAGGCCGCCGAGGGTGGGGCCGACGACGGACGAGATCGCCCAGACGCTGGCCACGTACCCCTGCACCTTGGCCCGCTCCGCGACCGAGTAGAGGTCGCCGATCATGGTCATGCTGGTCGGCTGCACGGCTCCGGCGCCGAGGCCCTGGATCGCTCGCGCCACGATCAGCGCAGGCATGCTCCAGGCCACGCCGCAGAGCACCGAGCCGAGGACGAACGCAGCGATCCCGATCAGCATGATGGGCTTCCGGCCGACCTGGTCGGAGAACTTGGCGTAGATCGGCACAGACACCGCTTGGGCCAGCAGGTAGATGGAGAACAGCCACGGGAACTGGGCGAAACCGCCGAGGTCGTTCACGATCGACGGTACGGCCGTGGCCAGGATGGTCGCGTCGATCGCGACCAGTCCCATACTGAGCATGATCGCCAGCAGGACCGGACCGCGTTCGGATCGAAGACCGACGTCGGCCCGGGTGATCTGCTGTTGCGCCATGACTTCGCGAACCTCACTGGTCGGCAAAACATTCCCGGGCCTCACTGGTCCGGAACCCATCCCCGGCCTCACTGGTCAGGAATACATTCCCAGCCTAAAGAACTCCTCCGACACGGGAGTCCGGGCCCGCCAAGAAGTGTTTGCACTCTCATGGGGGGAGTGCTAAAACTGACTTAGCACTCTCCATGTGAGAGTGCCACCTCTACAAGCGGTGAGATCCTCTGGGGTCGTCCGTCGCGGGCATCGTTTGGGAGAACCTTCATCCATGCCAACTAGTCGGCGGCTCTGCCGCCTGCACGCGGGAGGACTCGCGGATTAATGTCAAAACTCATTCAATTCAACACTGAGGCACGACGCGGTCTCGAGCGGGGCATGAACCAGCTCGCCGACGCCGTCAAGGTCACCCTCGGCCCCAAGGGCCGCAACGTGGTGCTGGAGAAGAAGTGGGGCGCCCCCACCATCACCAACGACGGCGTGTCGATCGCCAAGGAGATCGACCTCGAGGATCCCTACGAGAAGATCGGCGCCGAGCTCGTCAAGGAAGTTGCCAAGAAGACCGACGACGTCGCAGGTGACGGCACCACCACCGCCACCGTGCTGGCGCAGGCGCTGGTCCGCGAGGGTCTGCGCAACGTGACCGCCGGTGCCAACCCGATGAGCCTGAAGAAGGGCATCGAGAAGGCTGTCGCGGCGATCATCGCGCAGCTGGCCGCTACCGCCACCGAGGTTGAGACCAAGGAGCAGATCGCCGCCACCGCCTCGATCTCCGCTGGCGACACCACGGTCGGCGAGATCATCGCCGAGGCGATGGACAAGGTCGGCAAGGAAGGTGTCATCACCGTCGACGAGTCCAACACCTTCGGCCTCGAGCTCGAGCTCACCGAGGGCATGCCGTTCGACAAGGGCTACATCTCCCCGTACTTCGTCACCGACACCGAGCGCATGGAGACCGTCCTCGACGACCCCTACGTGCTCATCGTCAACTCCAAGATCTCCACCCTGAAGGATGTCCTTCCGGTGCTGGAGAAGGTCATGCAGTCGGGCAAGCCGCTCGTCGTCATTGCCGAGGACGTCGACGGCGAGGCGCTGGCCGCCCTGATCGTCAACAAGATCCGCGGCACCTTCAAGTCCGTGGCCGTCAAGGCTCCTGGCTTCGGTGACCGTCGCAAGGCCATGCTGACCGATATCGCCATCCTCACCGGTGGCCAGGTCATCTCCGAAGAGGTCGGCCTCAAGCTCGACGGTGTCGGCCTGGAGCTGCTCGGCCGGGCTCGCCAGGTGCTGGTGACCAAGGACGAGACCACGATCATCGAGGGTGCAGGTGACTCCGACCAGATCGCCGGTCGGGTGACCCAGATCCGCAACGAGATCGAGAACTCCGACTCCGACTATGACCGGGAGAAGCTGCAGGAGCGGCTGGCCAAGCTGGCCGGCGGTGTCGCAGTGATCAAGGTCGGCGCTGCCACCGAGGTCGAGCTGAAGGAGCGTAAGCACCGCATCGAGGACGCTGTGCGCAATGCCAAGGCTGCTGTCGAGGAGGGCATCGTCGCTGGTGGTGGCGTCGCTCTCGTCCAGGCCGCCGAGATCGCTCTCAAGACCCTCCAGCTCGAGGGCGACGAGGCTGTCGGCGCGTCGATCGTGAAGTCTGCAGTCGAGGCTCCGCTGCGCCAGATCGCCATCAACGCCGGCCTCGAAGGCGGCGTCGTGGTGGAGAAGGTCAAGAGCCTGCCTGCAGGTCACGGCCTGAACGCAGCCACCGGCGTGTACGAGGACCTGCTCGCCGCCGGCGTGCCGGACCCGACCAAGGTGACCCGCTCGGCGCTGCAGAACGCAGCCTCGATCGCCGCCTTGTTCCTCACCACTGAGGCAGTCATCGCCGACAAGCCGGAGAAGGCTTCGGCTGCTCCAGGTGGCGGCGACCAGGGCATGGGTGGGATGGACTTCTGAGTCCACGCACCTGAGCTCCGCTCAGACACTCACACGATGGCGGTCCCGACGGGGCCGCCATCGTGCGTTTCGCCGCAGTTGCCTCGGCCGACACGGCCGCTGTGGCCCCGATCGGGTACCGATACGACAAGATGGCTCTCGTGAGCACGTTCATCCCGGTTGTCGATGGGCACAACGACCTCCCCTGGGCCATGCGGAAGGTGCACTACGACTTCGACGCGGTGGACATCAGCGTCGCCCAGCCGCAGCTGCACACCGATCTGCCGCGGATGCGCGCTGGCGGGCTCGGTGCGCAGTTCTGGTCGGTGTACGTGCCCTGCAGCCTGACCGGCCAGCGGGCGGTGACCGCGACGCTGGAGCAGGTCGACGCCGTCTACTCGATGATCAGCCGCTATCCCGACGACCTGGTGCTGGTCACCAGCGCCGACGGGCTCGAGCAGACCCTGCAGTCGGGCCGGCAGATCGGCAGCCTGATGGGTGCCGAGGGCGGCCACTCCATCGACAACTCGCTCGGCACCCTGCGCTCGCTCTACCGGCTCGGGGTGCGGTACATGACCCTGACCCACAACGAGAACACCCCCTGGGCGGACTCGGCCACCGATGCCCCTCGGGTGGGCGGGCTCAGCGCGTTCGGCCGCGAGGTGGTCGGTGAGATGAACCGGCTCGGCATGCTGGTCGACCTGTCCCACGTCGCTCCGACGACCATGCGGCATGCGCTGGAGACCTCGCAGGCGCCGGTGATCTTCTCCCACTCCTCGGCGCTGGCCGTCTGCGACCATCCGCGCAACGTACCGGACGACGTGCTCGCCTCCCTGGCTGCGAACGGCGGCACCTGCATGGTGACCTTCGTGCCCGGCTTTGTCAGCCCCGCCGTACGGGAGTGGGGACTCCAGGTCAACGCCGCAGCCGCCGAGGCAGGGGTGGACGTCCGCGACCTGGCCGCGATGGAGGCCTTCATCGAGCGCTACCCGAGCCGGCCGCCCACTGCGACCCTGGCCGACGTGGTGGCGCACTGTGAGCACATCCGAGACGTGGCAGGCATCGACCACATCGGCATCGGCGGCGACTTCGACGGGGTGACCCAGGTCCCCGACGGCCTATCCGACGTGTCGGCCTACCCGGCCCTGTTCGACGCGCTCCGGGAGCAGGGCTGGTCCGATGACGACCTCGCCAAGCTGGGCCACCGCAACATCACTCGTACCATGCGGGCCGCCGAGGACGTCGCGCTGGGGCTGCGGCAGCGGCGCGGCCCCTCGATCGCCACCCTGGAACAGCTCGACGGTCCGACGGTGGGAGCGGTCCAGCCGTGAGCGGTCTGCTGGAGGTGATCGCGCTGCATGCGGCCGACGCGGAACGGGCCGAGGCCGGTGGCGCCGACCGGATCGAACTGGTCGGGTCGATGGACTTCGACGGGTTGTCGCCGGAGCCGGCGCTGGTCGGCCAGGTGCGCCGCGCCACCAGCCTGCCGATCCGGGTGATGCTCCGGCTGCGGGAAGGGTTCGGCACCGATGGCGGCGAGGTGGTGCGGCTCCGTGGTCTGGTCGACGCGTACCGGTCGGTCGGCGCGGACGGGGTGGTGCTCGGTTTCCTCAACGCGCACACTGACATCGACGCCGACGTGGTCCGCGAGATCGTCGGCGAGCCCGACTTTGGCTGGACGTTCCACCGCGCCGTCGACTCGTGCTTCTCCACTGACCGCGCCTGGCGCACCCTTGCCACCCTTCCCGGTCTCGACCAGGTACTCACCGCAGGGTCGGCACGCGGGGTGGCCGAAGGTCTGGACGAGCTGGTCCAGCGGGCCCGGTCCGATCCGTTCGCCCAGTCGATGATCATGGCGGGCGGCGGACTGCTGGCCGAGCACGTGCCGTGGCTGGCCCGGGCCGGCGTCCGGGCTTTCCACATCGGCTCCTCGGCACGCCCGGGCGGCTCCTGGAAGGCCTACGTCGACGCGGACCTGGTGGGGAGCTGGCGAGGCCTGATCGACGACGTCGTACGTCGCGGCGCCCCGGCCACGTGACCGTCTACATCGACTCACCGGACTGGCCCGGGCACGGTCGGCTCTGGGCCCACATGGTCAGCGACACCTCCTACGACGAGCTGCACGACTTCGCTGCTGCGCTCGGCATTCCGCCCCGCGCGTTCGAGCGTGACCACTACGACGTGATCGCCGACCGGCACAGCCAGGCGCTGGACGCCGGTGCCGTACTGGTGACCTCGCGGGAGATCGTCGCCCTGCTGCACCGCTCGGGCCTGCGCCGGCGCAAGATCTCCCGGCTCGGTCGGTCGGGAGGCTGACGTGGCTGACCCGGGCGGCCGCCGCTGGCCGGCTCCGCTGGCTGCCGGTGATGTGGTCACCGTGGTGGCGCCGAGTGGGCCCTTCGACGCGGACCGCGTCCGCGCCGGGGCTGCCATCCTCGAGTCGTGGGGGCTTGAGGTCCGGTACGGGCAGCACGCCCTGGGCAGCCACAAGCGGCTGAGCTATCTGTCCGCCGACGACCGGACCCGGGCTGCCGACTTCACCGCCGCCTGGACCGATCCGGCCACCTCCGCCGTCTGGGCTGCCCGCGGCGGCTACGGCGCGCAGCGGATGGTGGACAGAATCGACTTCGACCGGCTCCGCGCCGCGGGACCCAAGCATCTGGTGGGATTCTCCGACATCACCGCGCTGCATACACGCGTTGGCCGGGAACTCGGCCAGGTGACGATCCATGGACCGGTCGTCGCGTCCCTGACCCAGCTCAATGACGCGCCGAGCGTGGCGCAACTGCAGAAGCTGCTTCTGGGACACGCAGAGCCGGGAACCGTGCTGGCCCGCGGACCGTCGGTCCATCGGGGCCTGGTGGAGGGGCGGCTGGTCGGTGGCAACCTGAGCCTGGTCGCCAGCGACCTCGGCGTCGAGCCGATCCCGACCGAGCCGCGGATTGCGGTCTTCGAGGACGTGGCCGAAGACGGGTACCGGGTCGACCGGATGCTGACCCAGCTGCTGCGAGCGGGCTGGTTCGACCGGGTGGTCGGGATCGTGATCGGCGACTTCGCGGAGTCGGCCGAACCTACCCTGATCGAGCACGTGGTGGCGGACCGGCTCGACGTCCTCGGGGTGCCGATCCTGCGTGGCGCTCAGGTGGGCCACGGAGTCCGCAACCTGGCCTTGCCGCTGGGCGCCCAGGTCCGGCTGAACGCCACGGCCGGGCACGCCGCAGTCCTGACCCTGGCCTGACCGTACTCAGGCAGCGAGCACGGCGGGCAGGTCGTGGGCGTGCACGACCACCAGCGAGGTCACCGCCCGGGTCAGGCAGACGTACAGCCGGCGCAGCCCGGTGACCTCGTCCGGCTCGCCTGCCACGATGTCGTGCGGCTCCAGCAGCACCACGTGGTCGAACTCCAGACCCTTGGCCAACGACGCCGGGACAAGATCAACTCTGGAGTCGAAGATCTGCGCATCCTCCCCGAGGAGGTCGTAGCGGATCCGTTGCTGCTCCAGCGCTGTGCGTACCGGCTGGACGGAGGCGTCCGGCACGATCACGCCGACCGTGCCTTCCTGCTCGAGCGCGGCCCGGGTCGCGTCGACGAGGTCGTCCAGCGGCGCTGTGCCGCGGCGCAGGTCCAGCTCGCCGCGGCTACGACGGACCGAGTGCGGAGGCGTCAGGGCCGGCGCGATGCTGGGCAGCAGCAGGGCCGCGAAGTCGATCACGGCGCCCGGGACCCGGAAGCCGGCGACGAGCTCCTCGATCACGGTGTCCGGCTGGCCGAGGTGGGTCAGCGACTCCTCCCAGGAGCGGGTGGCCCACGGGGTGGTGGCCTGGGCCAGGTCACCCAGGACGGTGACCGATCCGGTGCTGGCCCGCCGGCCGACCGCCCGGAGCTGCATGGCGGAGAGGTCCTGAGCCTCGTCGATGATCACGTGTCCGAGGCTCGGCGTACGGTGCAGCAGGTCGGCCGCCTCGTCGATCAGCACCGCGTCGGCCAACGACCAGCGAGCTGACGTGACCGAGCGGGCCGGCTTGCGGCTCAGGATGGTCTGCTGCTCCTCGGCCGTCAGGATGCCGTCGGCCGCGCCGGCCAGGAAGTCCGCGTCGGTGAGCAGCCGGAGGACGAGCTTGGCCGGGTTCAGGGCCGGCCAGAGCGAATCGGCGTACGTCTTCACCGGACGGCTCCGGGCCACCGCGTTCTGGACCCGGTCGTCGGGGGAGTCGCCGGCGGCCTCCATCCGGAGCAGGATCTGGTGCGCGAGGCGCTGCGGCAGCATCGCCCGACCCGCCTCGTAGCGGACCCCGCGGGTCTTCAGCTCCCCGACCATCTCCTCCGCCAGGTACGCCGCCACCCGCCACTGGTGCGCCCCGCGCGGCACCACCAGCGTGGTCGACGGGGTGCCGAGATGCCCCCAGACCGCCCGGCGGAGTACCTCCGCCATCCGGGCATCGCCCTTGATCAACGCGGCCGGCACGGTGTCCAGGCCGGTGACGCTGACCTTGGTGGCGGCGCTGACCAGTGAGGTGACGGTGGCCTGGGTGGCGTCGATCTCGCCCAGCGCCGGCAGCACGTCGGCGATGTAGGACAAGAAGCTGTCGTTGGGGCCCACCACCAGCACGCCGGACCTGGACAGCTGGTCACGGAACGCATACAGCAGATACGCGGCGCGGTGCAGCCCGACGGCGGTCTTACCGGTGCCAGGCGCCCCCTGAACGCACAGCGACTGGGCCAGACCTGCTCGGACGATGCTGTCCTGTTCGGGTTGGATGGTGGCGACGATGTCCCGCATCGGTCCGGTCCGGGGACGCTCGATCTCGGACTCCAAGATCTCCGAGCTTGCCGCCGAGGCCGGGCGGACCAGGTCCTCGTCCTCGTAGGCGGTCAGCTGGCCGGCGTGGAAGCCGAACCGCCGGCGCAGCCGCGCGCGCATCGGGTCGCCGGGGCGAGCCTGGTAGAACGGCAACGACATGCCCGCCCGCCAGTCGATCACCATCGGCTCGCCGCCGGCCTCGCCGACTACGTGCCGCCGGCCGATGTAGAGCGTCTCGTCGTGGTCGGCTCCCAGCTCGGTGGCGTAGTCGAGCCGGCCGAAGAACAGGGGGACCGTCGGGTCGTCCTCCAGCGCCTTCATCCGTCGGTAGAGGGCCTGCTTGAGGTGTTCGGTGGAGACGCGGTCCCCGCCCTGGGCGTCCAGGCCGGCGGTGTGCTCCCGCATCCGGTTCAGCGCCGCCCTGGAGTCCAGCAGATGCTGCCGTTCGGCGGTCAGGATGTCACTGTCGTCGGCTGCGGGCATGCAGAGATCTCCGATGCTCGGCGGGTGTCTGGGGCGAGGCGCCACGTTACACGCGGCCGGGAGAGCCGTCCATGGGATTAACGGCGTCCATAAAGCTGACGCTCGTCGCGGGCCGCCGGCCGACACACCGTGCTGCGGGGTCATTCGGGACGACGAGGGGCAGATTTCTGGACTTCATCGCGGCGGCGCAGCCAGCGCCCGGGGAGCCGTAGGGCATGCTGAGGGTCCAGACATCGTGCCAAGTGGGACATCGCGATCAGCGGGCCCGGGGAGACAACATGACGACTGACGACATCAGCAGGCCGCAGTTCCCGATCCCCGACGATCCAGCGGACCGGCCACGCAAGGCCCGGAGCACCGTGCGGGTGATCATGGTCAACGCCGACAACGAGACGCTGCTCTTCGAGGACAGCGACCCGGGATTGCCGGAGTTCCGCTGGTGGGTGACCCCGGGCGGCGGGATCGACCCGGGCGAGAGCGAGGTCGACGCGGCGGTGCGTGAGGTGGCCGAGGAGACCGGCTACCTGATGCCGCCCGAGCACCTGCTCGGACCGGTGGCTCGGCGACACATCCTGCACGGCTACTCCGACCAGGTGATCGAGCAGGACGAAGCGTTCTTCTTCGCCCGGGTCGCCAACTTCGACGTCGACATCGCCGGGCACACCGAGGAGGAACAGCTCACGCTGCAGCAGAGCCGCTGGTGGTCAGCAGACGAGCTGGCCAGGACGGATGCATGGATCTGGCCGGCCGAGCTGCTCCAGCTCTGGGACATCGCCGGGGACCCGAGCCGATGGCCGCTCGACCTGGGTGACCAGGAGGAGTCGACCCTTGCCGTCGCCGCGACCAAGCACGACAGCTGAGGCTCAGAGAGCGGACGCGCGAAGGTCCAGCTGGTCCAGCAGCGGCGGCTCCAGCGCCATCGACTGGGTCGGCATCGTTGGCAGTGGCCGACGCGGCTCCCGCACCCCGGCGCCACCTTCAGGTTCATCGGGGAACGGTGGCTCGCCGAACCACCCGCCGCGCTGCCGGCGCAGCCGCCGGTAGGCCCTGACAGCCGACTCCCGCTGCGGGTCGAGCTTCTTGGCGGTCCGTCGCGCACGTCGTCTGGTGACACTGGCCATTGGATCCTCCTCGCTGTGCTATGAGGGTACGCCGGAATGCCGGGCACAGGCTCGAAGAACGCCGCAGGTCAGTCGGGCGCGACGGCGTCCTCTGCGTCCAGGATGCGGTAGGCGTAGCCCTGCTCGGCCAGGAACCGCTGCCGGTGCTGGGCGAACTCGGCATCCACGGTGTCCCGGGAGACCACGGCGTAGAACCGGGCGCTGACCCCGTCGGACTTCGGCCGCAGCAGCCGACCCAGCCGCTGCGCCTCCTCCTGCCGCGAGCCGAACGCCCCCGACACCTGGATGGCGATCTGCGCGCTCGGTAGGTCGACTGAGAAGTTGGCCACCTTGCTGACCACCAGCAGGTCGATCTCGCCGGACCGGAACTGCTCGTACAGCTTCTCCCGCTGCCGGACCGTCGTGTCGCCCTTGATCAACGGTGCGCCCAGCCGCTGCGACAGGTCGTCCAGCTGGTCGACGTACTGGCCGATCACCAGGGTCGGCAACCCCTTGTGCTTGGCCACCAGGTCGACGACGACGTCGGTCTTGGACTCGGCGCTGGCGGCCAGCCGGTACTTCACATCCGGCTCAGCCACCGCGTACGTCATCCGCTCGGAGTCACTCAGCGTGACCCGCACCTCGACGCAGTCGGCCGGCGCGATGTAGCCCTGCTGCTCGATGTCCTTCCAGGGCGCGTCGAAGCGCTTCGGTCCGATCAGCGAGAACACGTCGCCCTCGCGCCCGTCTTCGCGGACCAGGGTCGCAGTCAGCCCCAGCCGCCGGCGCGCCTGCAGGTCAGCGGTCATCCGGAAGACCGGAGCAGGCAGCAGGTGCACCTCGTCGTAGATGATCAAGCCCCAGTCGCGGGCGTCGAACAGCTCCAGGTGCGGGTGCACGCCGCCACGCTTGGTGGTGATCACCTGGTACGTGGCGATGGTGACCGGCCTGATCTCCTTCTTCGCTCCGGAGTACTCGCCGATCTCGTCCTCGGTCAGCGTGGTCCGCTTGATCAGCTCGTCGCGCCACTGGCGGGCCGACACGGTGTTGGTGACCAAGATCAACGTGGTCGCCCGGGCCTGTGCCATGGAGGCAGCACCGACGATCGTTTTCCCTGCACCACAAGGAAGAACCACGACCCCCGAGCCGCCATGCCAGAACGACTCGGCAGCCTGCTGCTGGTACGGGCGCAGGTGCCAGCCGGACTGGTCCAGGTCGATCGCATGGGCTTCACCGTCGACGTAGCCGGCGAGGTCCTCGGCCGGCCAGCCGAGCTTGAGCAGTACCTGCTTGAGGTGGCCGCGCTCGGACGGATGGATGATCACCGTGTCCTCGTCGATCCTCGCGCCGACCAGCCCCTTAACCTTGGCGCTGCGCAGCACCTCCGCGAGGACGGGACGGTCGGTGCTGACCAGGACCAGGCCATGGCTGGGATGCTTCTCGATCCGGAGCCGGCCGTACCGGTCCATCGTGTCTGCGACGTCGACCAGCAGCGACGACGGCACCGGATAGCGGCTGTAGGTCAACAAGGTGTCGACCACCTGCTCGGCGTCATGGCCGGCTGCGCGCGCGTTCCACAGACCCAGTGGCGTCAGCCGATAGGTGTGGATGTGTTCCGGGGCGCGTTCCAGCTCCGCAAACGGCGCGATCGCGATCCG
>JAOPXN010000010.1 GCA_025965155.1 Propionibacteriaceae bacterium | reverse complement strand
CTGTCGACTGAGGCCGCGGCCCCGGTGATGTCGGCCATCTTGGTCCTGCTGGGCGTCTACATCCTGATCCGCTTCATCCTGGGCATCAAGCCTGCTCTGAAGAAGGAGCTGACGGCGAAGTTCCTGGCCCCGCTCGGGCTGTTCGCCGGCTTCGTCGACGCCACCGGTGGCGGCGGCTGGGGCCCGGTGGCTACTCCGGCGCTGCTGGCCGACGGACGGCTGGAACCGCGCAAGGTGATCGGCTCGGTCGACACCAGCGAGTTCGCTGTCAGCGCGGCGGCCAGCCTTGGCTTCATCGTCGGCCTTGGTGCGGCCGGTATCAACTGGGGCTTCGCCTTGGCCCTGCTGGCCGGCGGTCTGGTTGCCGCCCCGCTGGCTGCGTACCTGGTCCGGGTAGCGCCGGCCCACCTCCTCGGCGTCGCTGTCGGCGGCATCATCTTGCTGACCAACGCCCGGACGCTGCTGCGGAGCTTCGATAGCTCCGATCTCGTCCGCTTCGGCGTGTACGGCGTCATCGGCCTGGTCACTCTCGTCGGTCTCTGGGTGGTTGCTCAGCGTGCCAGGAAGGCCGTTCCGGCCGCCGAGGCCCAGCCTGAGCGCGTCTTCGCCTCCTAACCCATATCGGCGCCCCTGCCCCGGCCGTACAGCGGAGGGGCACGTTCTAGATCCTTGCGCGAGGTCATCGTCACGTGCGCTTGACATGGCCTCGGTGGTAAAGCATCCTTTACGTCAAGCGTGCTTGACACGTGGAGGCTACCACCATAGGGGACATCATGATCGGGCGCTGGATCGCCGTCGTCGCATTGGCCTTGCTCGGAGCAGCAGGTATCGGTGCACTCGCGGGAAGCTTCAACCCAGACCACTTCGTACTGACTGCCGCGGTCTTTGGCGCATGTACGATCGCACCGCTCGGCGCGCTCGGCTGGTTGCTCTTCATCGCGCCAAGGTCCGCTCCTCAGGATCGGAACTCAGCGGAGAATGTGGAGCACCGCTGGGCAGAGCAGGCGGCTGCCAGGGCGTTCGCGGACATCCTCGCCCTGATCGGGCTTGGCCTCGCCGTCATCTCGATCGCGGGTATCGTCCTGGATACCCAACTCGTGCTCATGGCGGTAGTGATCGTCGCCATGGTCGACGTGGCGCTGCGTTACGTCGTGCTTGAGCGTCGGGACCGCTGAGTCGTGAAGAACGACATTGCCAAGCGGCGCACGGACCGGGGTTGGTCGCAGGCGCACCTCGCCGAAGAGCTAGGGGTCTCGCGTCAGACGATCATCTCCCTGGAGAAGGGTCGGTTCGACCCCAGTCTGCCCCTCGCCTTCCGCCTCGCCGGCCTCTTCGGGGCGCGAATCGAGGAGATCTTCCAGCCCGAGGACTGACCTGGTGCTCAGCGGGTCAGTCGACGGGCGCCGGCCGCTCACAGACACACCGAGCTAGAGCAGTGGTCGGAGCGGAGTCAGCACTGCCTCGGAGAACTTGACCATCGCATGCCGGCGGTGCCAGTTCTCCGAGGTCAGCTCCACCGTGTTGGAGGAGTCGATGGCGAAGATCTCCTCCATCTGGCGGGCCACGTCGGGGTCGAACACCTCCAGGTTGATCTCGTAGTTGCCGAGCAGGCTGATCCGGTCGAGGTTGGCGGTTCCGATGGTCGACCACTGGCCGTCGATGGTGGCGGTCTTCGCGTGCACCATGGCTTGCTGGTAGAGGAAGAGCCGGACGCCGCCACGCAGCAGCTGGCTGTAGTACCCGCGGGATAGCCAGTCGGCCACGATGTGGTTGGACTCGGCCGGGACAATGATCCGGACGTCCACCCCGCGCCGAGCGGCGCCGATCAGCGCCCGCAGCATGTCCTCGTCGGGAATCAGGTAGGCATGGGTGAGATAGATGTGGTCGGAGGCGCGGTCGATCGCCTCCAGGTACATGCCACGGATCGGGTAGACCATGTTCCGGGGGATGTTGCGGTGGATTCGGATGTTCGGCTGCCAGTGCATGGTTCCGGAGTCCGGCAGCGCCTGCTGGCGCCTGGTGGCCGACAGGTTCCAGTAGTCGATGAACGCGTTCTGCACGTCCCAGACGATGTCGCCGGTCAGCCGTGCGTGGGTGTCGCGCCAGTCGGTGGCGTACAACGACCCGATGTTGTAGCCGCCGATGAAGGCTGCGTCGCTGTCCACGACCAGCAGCTTGCGGTGGTTGCGGCCACCGTTTCGCGGCATCCGGACGCTGTGCGCGAGCAGCGGGTGGCGGCGCGCGTTGACGTTGGCGGGGAAGCGGAAGAAGCGGCGGGGGACGACCAGGTTGGCGAACTCGTCGAAGACGACGTACACCCGCACCCCTCGGTCGGCCGCCTCAATCAGTGCGTCCTTGAAGGCCTGGCCGATCGCGTCGGACTTCCAGATGTAGGTCTCGAAGAAGATCTGCTCCTTGGCTTGCCGGATGGCTCCGAGCATGTCGCTGTAGAGGTCTTCGCCGTAGGTGTAGACGGTGACTTCGGAGCTACCGGCGGTCACCGACCGTGGCGGCACCCGGGGGAACACCGCGGGCGTGCGATGCCGCTTGCGCCGGTAGTCCACCACCATCAGCGTGGCGATAGTCCCGGCTTGGATTGCGCCGACCCCGAGCACCGTCCGTTTGACGATTTTGCGCACTGGGATCCGGCGAAACCACATGCACTCAATCTACGTCGTGGTGGCGTTGTCGCGGCGAGGCAGGGCGGCCGCCGTCGGCGCGAGCGTCTAGGGTAGAGACAACATGACGACCCAGCCCGAACCCCGCCCGTCTTCGAAATCTGGGGCCTCGCAATCTGGGGCCTCACTGAGGATTACAGGGATGCCCGACGACCTCTTCCCCCAGGTAACCGCACCGCGCCTCAGGACCAAGGGCCCCAAGGTCGACACCGCGTCGCTGCTGGAGGGGCTGAACCCTCCGCAGCGCCAGGCGGTGCTGCACCAGGGCGCGCCCGTTCTGGTCGTCGCCGGCGCCGGTTCCGGTAAGACCCGGGTGCTGACCCGTCGGATCGCCTACCTGGTGGGGGAGCGGAAGGTGCATCCCGGCTCTATCCTGGCCATTACCTTTACCAACAAGGCTGCTGCGGAGATGCGCGGCCGGGTGATGGACCTGATCGGCAACCGGGCCAAGCTGATGTGGGTCTCCACCTTCCACTCTGCGTGCGTTCGTATTCTGCGGGCCGAGATCGGTCGGTTCGGCATTTCCCGAACGTTCTCCATCTACGACGACGCCGACTCCAAGCGGCTGATGCAGCTGGTGGCCCGCGACCTCGATCTGGATGCCAAACGGTTCCCGGTCCGGTCGATCATGAACTGGGTGTCGAACATGAAGAACGAGCTGGTGGACCACGAGTCCGCCGCCGACCGGGTGGCCAACGGCAACGATGAGACGTACCTGGAGGCGTACCGGGAGTACCAGCGCCGGCTGGTGGCGGCCAACGCGTTGGACTTCGACGACCTCATCATGACCACGGTGCATCTGCTGCAGGCGTTCCCCGACCTGCGGGAGCAGTACCGGCGACGCTTCCGGCATGTGCTGGTGGATGAGTACCAGGACACCAACCACGCCCAGTACTCCTTGATCCGTGAGCTGTGCGGCGCCGAAGTTGACGCACCCGCGGATGGGCCGATGGCCGACCCGCCGGAGCTGATGGTGGTCGGCGACTCCGACCAGTCCATCTACGCGTTCCGCGGCGCCACCATCCGGAACATTCTGGACTTCGAGTCGGACTTCCCCGGCGCTAGGACGATCCTGCTCGAGCAGAACTCCCGCTCCACCCAGACCATTCTCAACGCCGCCAACTCAGTGATCGTGAAGAACCAGGGCCGGGCGGACAAGCGGCTGTGGTCCGACGCCGGAGACGGCGATCTGATCGTGGGTTACGTCGCCGACTCAGAGCACGACGAGGCGCAGTTCGTCGCCAGCGAGATCGACCGGCTGAGTGATGAGGGCAAGAGCAAGTACGCCGACGCGGCGGTGTTCTATCGCACCAACGCCCAGTCCCGTGCCTTCGAAGAGGTTTTCATCCGGGTGGGACTGCCGTACAAGGTGGTCGGCGGGGTGCGTTTCTACGAGCGGCGCGAGGTCCGCGACGCCATCGCGTACCTCAGGGCCATTGCGAACCGGACCGATGACGTCTCGATCCGCCGGATCCTGAACGTACCGAAGCGGGGCATCGGCGACCGGGCCGAAGCAGCCGTCGAGGCGCTTGCCACCAGGGAGAGGATCAGCTTTGCTGAGGCCCTCCGACGTGCCGACGAGGCGCCGGGCCTGGCGACACGTTCGGCGCGCCAGATTGCCGGCTTCGTCGACTTCCTGGACGCCCACGAAGGGATGGTGGCCGAGGGGGCGCCGGCCGACCAGATCCTGACCAGTGTGTTGACCGAGTCCGGGTATCTCGCCGAGCTGCAGAACTCCACCGACCCGCAGGACGAGACGCGGCTGGAGAACCTGGTGGAGCTGGTGGCGGTGGCTCGGGAGTTTGTCGCCGGCGCCACCGCGGGGCCCGATCTGAGCCCGGGTGGCGAGCTGGACCTGGCGGCGTTCGAGCTGGAGCTGGCGGCTGGCAGCCCGGCAGCAGCGCTGACTGCGGTTCCCGATCTCGACCTTCCCCCGCAGCTCGACCCGCCCCGGGAGCTGGGGACACCTCCACCGCTGGATACGGCCGTGGACCCGGAACTGGACCTCGGCGCCGGCGCCCCGGAACCGGACGCGTCGCTCGGCGCCTTTCTGGAGCGGGTGGCCCTGGTCGCCGACTCCGACCAGATCCCGTCCACGCCCGACGGCGAGGACGCCGGCGTGGTGACCTTGATGACGTTGCACACGGCCAAGGGGCTGGAGTTCGACACCGTTTTCCTGACCGGGTTCGAGGATGGCGTCTTTCCGCACCAGCGGGCGCTCGCCGATGCGGCCGAGCTGCAGGAGGAACGGCGGCTTGCCTACGTCGGCATTACCCGGGCGCGGAAGCGTCTCTACCTCTCGCGCGCCATCGTTCGGGCGGCTTGGGGTGCCCCGCAGCACAACCCGCCCAGCAGGTTCCTCTCCGACATCCCTGCCCACCTGGTCGACTGGCGCCGGACCGAGAGCGCTGTGACCAGCTGGCGCACCACGTCGGCCACCAGTAGAGCGACACAGTCCTGGCGGAATTCCGTCGGTTATGGCGCCAGGCCCGCTATCAAGCGGGTTCCCTCGGTTGAGGCGGGCGACCGGGTGTTGCACGCAACCTTCGGGATGGGCACCGTGGTCGCCACGTCGGGATCCGGCGACGACCGCAAGGCGGACGTGGACTTCGGATCGGCCGGGTTGAAGAGGCTGTCGCTGCGGCATGCACCGCTGGAGAAGCTCTGAGGCGCTGAGCCGTCACACCCCGGCCCTAAGACCGTGGGCCAGGCGCCAGGTCAGGGGTGCAGGCCGAGCCCGGCAAGCCACGGCTCGGGGTTAACTGCCCGGTACACATCGCCTGGCTCGACACCGGCCGGGTAGACCTCGAAGTGCAGGTGCGGGCCGAAGGTACGACCGGTCATGCCCACGGCTCCCACCTGCTGGCCGCCCGAGACCGACTGGCCGACGGAGACAGAGACGGTCGACATGTGCGCATACAGGGTGCTGGTGCCGTCGCCGTGCTTGATGGTCACGTAGTTCCCGGCCCAGCCACTGGCCGGCCCCGGTCCCGCATTGGTCACAACACCGGCGGTGGTGGCCTCGAGGGGGCTGCCGACCGGCGCGGCGAAGTCGAACCCGGTGTGGTACCTGGACCAGGAGCCCACCTGGCCGAACCGGGCGGCGATGGTGTAGCCGCCGGCGACCGGCAGCGCCGCCTTGCCGGTGGCGGTGCCTTGGGTACCGATCTGGGCGGCAGCGGCGGCTGCTCCCGAGGTGGCGGCGGCTACTGCGCCTCGCTGGGCCAGTGCCCGCTGGGCCTTGAGCCGCGCTGCCACCTTCAGGCTCGCCTTGGACTTGGCCTTGAGCTTCTTCTCCCGGGCCTGCACGGCCTTCGCCGCCGACGACTTGGACAGCGCTGCCTCGGCCTGGCCCAATCCCGCGGCCCGCTCCGCGGCGAGTCCGCTCACCTTCTCCGGGCTCAACGCCTGGCGGCGCGCGGAACGGGTGACCTGCTCCTGCCGGCTGTCGAACTGGGTGGGCTGGGTGACGCCTGCCTGCACGGAGGTCTGGACTGCTGCGGTCGCCACCTGCGGGGTGCTCTGCTGCTGGGCGGCACCGGTCAGGATCATCGACGCTGCCACACCGACACCGAGTACGGAGACGGCGAGAGCGGCGATGCCGTGCTGAAGCCAACCACGCTTGTGTTGCTGCAGGTCTTCGGTCAGAGCCCGGCGCGCGAGCGCATGCTGCGGCGACAATCGTGGCACGGAGTGTTCTCCTCGGTCGACAACTGGGGGTCAATGCACCAATCGTCGAATGTGGAGAGGCCCGTTATCTCGCCGATTGAAGTGAGCCAGCGCTGTGGTGATTGCTGGACATGTCAACCAGAATAACGGAATCGTAACGGGGCACAAAAACACTGGCGGACCAGTGGCGAAAGTGGTATCGCAAGAAAGCGCTACAAGTGTCCGAAGACACAGTTATCCGAGGATCAAGCGATGGATCGGGCGCTGGTCAGCGGGTCTGCACGCCGTTGGCGACCAGCCACGGCTGCGGGTTGACCGCCCGGTATACGTCGCCGTACTTCACACCGGCGGGGTAGAGCTCGAAGTGCAGGTGGGCGCCGAACGCCCGGCCGGTCTGACCGACGTAACCGATGACCTGGCCGGCCTGCACGGTCTGCCCTGCGGCGACCGACATCCTGGACATATGCGACGACATGGTCGTCATCCCGTCCGCGTGCCGGACCGCGATGTGGTTGCCGGCCCAGTCGCCGGAGTTCCCGGCATACAGCACAACGCCAGCCCGTACCGCCCTGATCGGCACGCCGTAGGCGGCGCGGAAGTCCAGACCGGTGTGATACCGAGACCACAGACCGTACTGGCCGAAGTGGGCGCCGATGACCGCGCCGGGCACGGGCGAGGAGCCGCCGCTACCGGCTGGGATGGTGGACAGGTCGATGGTAGGGGGCGGACCTGCCGGCGCGGTGGCCGTGGTGCTGGCCGCTGCCTCAGCGGCCATGCGCGCGTTCTCCGCGGCAAGCCGAGCCGCGGCGGCGCGCTGCCGGGCTTCCTCGGCGATGCGTACTGCATTCGCTTGGACCGCGCGCTCACTGGCCTTGAGGTCCTGGGTTCGCACCTTGCTGTTCTCGCTCCGCGCGGCTCGGGTGATGTTTTCGGCGGTCTTGGACAGGTCCTCGGCGCGAGCTGCAGCGAGCTCCTTCACCTGGGCACTGCGCAGGGTGCTCCGGGAGGTGCCCTCAGTAGTAGCTTGGCGGTTCTCGAAGGCCGAGAGGGTGCCCTGCTCGAGCACCGAAGGGGCCGGGGTCTTCGGGTTGGGGACGTTGCGCGGCGAGGTGCTGATCTTCCCCACGGACTGGCGGATGGTGGTCTCGGTCACCGGCCCGGCGGCTGTCTGGGCGTTGGTGGTGACGGCCACCGATCCAGCCACGGCGAGTCCCAGAGCGGAGATGGCAAGCGCAGCGAGACCGTGCGACAGCCAGCCGCGCCGGTCCTCCGGCTCCAGATCCGCGATGAACGTCCGGCGCGAGTCGCGCGCGGGCGTCTGGGGTGACACGTAACTAACTCCTCGTCCTCGACTACCTGGGTCGGACGCCGCGGGGGAGGCTCCACGCATAAGCGTACGTCCCTGTGCGCCCGATTGCATATTTGGAGGGGGAAGAGCACCTCAGATGCAACAACAGACGCCCCTCGACACAATGGACGCTACGAGCAAAGATAACGGACCGGTAACCAAAGCTCAAACTCTGATGTCTGCTTGTGGAAACGATTCAGGCGCGGACTGCTGGGTCGAGTCCCACCCGGCGCCGGTCGGGTCGGCGCCCTCGTCCAGCTGTCGCAAAGTGGCAGCGATGTCGAAGGCGATCCGCCCGTTGTGCGGCATGGAGAGGTGGCCGACGCCACGGACCTCGACATTGCGTGCGTTGAGGTCGGGGTGCTCGATCCGGGCGTTGCGGCTGGGCACGATCAGATGGTCCAGCAGGCTGTAGAACGCCACGAAGCGGGTGCTGCAACCGGGAGCCGGCTCGGCCAGCTCGCTGATGAGATCGGAATCCGGGCGCAGCTGCCGCACGACGGGTACCAGCTGGCCCGCGCGGGCCAGTGCCGTGCCGGAGTGTGGGGTACCCAAGGTGATAAGCGTGTGCACCCGGGCGTCGCCACCCATCCGCTGTACGTAGTAGCGGCTGATCAGCCCGCCGAGGCTGTGTCCAATCAGGTGGACCCGCTCGTACCCCGACTCGGCGACCAGCCGCTCGACGGCCGCGGACAGGTCCTCGGCCGCCTTCCGTACGTCACTAGTGAGCAGGCCGTAGTCAAAGGAGGAGATGTCGCTGAATCCGCGCCGGCTCAGCGCCCGGTCCATCAGCGTAAAGATGGAGTGGTTGTCGATGATGCCGTGCACGAGCAGGATCGGCGTTGCCGCGCTGTCCACGCCGTGGTGCATCAGCCCGCGCTGAGCGGGGGAGAGGCCATCGAGATCATGGCGTCCGCGCTTCCTGGCGGGCTCGGCCAGCACGCCCAGCGGGTACATCACCAGGTGGGCCGAAACCCAGCCGACCTCGCGGGCCACTCCAGAGGCGAGCCGCGGTACTTCCGCGGCGATCCTGGACACGCCCGACCCAAGACTGGCCCGACTCGAGGTCAACCCGTCGCTGTTCGGACGGGCGAGGCGCAGCCGGGAAAGCCCTCCCAACGCCGAGTTCAGCACGCACCTAGGTTACTCCGCAGTACAGTGCGGACTGTGCAATCGGATGCCGCTGCCGCAGGCCCCCCACTTCGTGTCGTGGTCGCCAAACCGGGCCTGGACGGTCACGACCGCGGTGCGAAGGTCGTGGCGCGGGCTCTGCGCGACGCCGGCATGGAGGTCATCTACACCGGCCTGCACCAAAGTCCGGAGCAGATCGTGCAGACCGCGTTGGCTGAGGACGCCGACGCGATCGGCCTCTCGGTGCTTTCGGGTGCCCACATGACCTTGTTCAGCCGGGTGGTCGAGCTGTTGAGGAAGGCCGGTGCTGAGGACATCGTGGTGTTCGGTGGCGGGATCATTCCCGAGGCGGACCGGGCCCCGCTGGCCGACGCCGGGGTGGCCCAGGTGTTCACGCCGGGCGCGACGATGGCCGACATTGTCGCGTGGGTACGAGCGAATGTGCGGCGTGCCGACGGGCTGTGACCCGCCCCACTGGATGAGCAATCTGGTGACCACCCGGCCGTCGACGGGACCAGACCACTAGGCTCATCTTCGGCCACTGAACGTGGTCGACTCCGCCCGGGTGCGTCGTGCTGCCCGGATGGCGTAGCAACCGAGAGCGAGGATGAACCGTCGTGGATCTGTACGAGTACCAGGCGCGAGACACCTTTGAGAAGTACGGGGTTCCCGTGCTGAAGGGCATCACCGCCACCACTCCGGACGAGGCCAAGGCCGCTGCTGCCGAACTCGGTAGCTCAGTCGTGGTAGTGAAGGCCCAGGTGAAGACCGGCGGCCGCGGCAAGGCAGGCGGCGTGAAGATCGCCCGTAGCCCTGAGGAGGCAGCTCAGCGCGCCGAGGAGATCCTCGGACTGGACATCAAGGGCCACGTCGTGAAGACGGTGATGGTCACCGAAGGCGCCGACATTGCCGAGGAGTACTACTTCTCCTTGTTGTTGGACCGCGCAAACCGTACCTATCTGGCGATGTGCAGCAAAGAGGGCGGCATGGACATCGAGCAGCTGGCGGTGGAGCGGCCGGAGGCGCTTGCGCGCATCCCGGTGGACCCGCTGGTCGGGATCGACCAGGCCAAGGCCGACGAGATCGTCGCCGCAGCCGGCTTCGACGAAGCCGACCGGCCGGAGATCGCCCGTGTGCTGCAGCTGCTCGGCAAGCTGTACCAGGCCGAGGACGCCACGCTGGTCGAGGTCAACCCGCTGGTGAAGACCCGCGACGGGTCGATCCTGGCCCTGGACGGCAAGGTCAGCCTGGACGAGAACGCCGACTTCCGGCATCCCGAGCACGAGGCACTGGTGGACAACTCTGCCACCGACCCGCTCGAGAACGCCGCCAAGGAGAAGGGCCTCAACTACGTCAAGCTCGATGGCTCGGTCGGGATCATCGGTAACGGCGCAGGTCTGGTGATGAGCACCCTGGACGTGGTGGCGTACGCCGGCGAGCAGTTCCCCGGCCAGCCCAGGCCCGCCAACTTCCTCGACATCGGCGGCGGCGCCAGTGCGGAGGTGATGGCCAACGGTCTTGAGATCATCCTCAGCGACGCGCAGGTGAAAAGCGTCTTCGTGAACGTCTTCGGCGGCATCACCGCCTGCGACGAGGTCGCCAACGGCATCGTCCAGGCCTTCGAGCTGCTCGCCAGTCGTGATGAGCACGTCGACCGACCGCTCGTCGTACGCCTCGACGGCAACAACGCCGAGGAGGGCCGGGCGATCCTGACCGACGCCAACCTGGCCGGCCTCGAGCAGGTGGACACGATGGACGGTGCAGCCCAGCGGGCTGCCGAGCTGGCACAAGACGCTGCTGCGGGCTCCGCCCGCGGGAACTGAGGAGCGACACCATGGCAATCTTTCTCAACTCTGAATCCAAGGTCATCGTCCAGGGCATGACGGGCTCCGAGGGCCGCAAGCACACCCAGCGGATGCTGAACTCGGGCACCAACATCGTCGGCGGGGTGACGCCCGGCAAGGGCGGGCAGTCGGTTGAGTTCGAACCCGCCGAGGGCGCCGACTCCCAGGCCGGAACCGTTGCGGTGCCGGTCTTCAACTCCGTCGGCGAGGCGATCGAGGCCACGGGTGCCGACGTCACGGTGATCTTCGTCCCGGCCAAGTTCACCAAGGCCGCCGTGGTTGAAGCTATCGACGCGAAGATCGGCCTCGCCGTCGTCATCACCGAGGGCGTGCCGGTCAAGGACACGGCGGAGTTCTTCGCGCTGTCGCAGAACTCCTCGACCCGGCTGATCGGTCCGAACTGCCCGGGCCTGATCTCACCAGGACAGTCCAACGCGGGAATCATCCCCGCCGACATCACCAAGGCAGGACGGATCGGTCTGGTGTCGAAGTCGGGCACCCTGACCTACCAGATGATGTACGAGCTGCGGGACTTCGGGTTCTCCTCCGCGGTGGGGATCGGTGGCGATCCGATCATCGGGACCACCCACATCGACGCCCTGCAGGCGTTCCAGGACGATCCCGACACCGATGCCATTGTGATGATCGGTGAGATCGGCGGCGACGCGGAGGAGCGGGCGGCCGAGTACATCGCAGCCAACGTGACCAAGCCGGTCGTCGGCTACGTCGCCGGCTTCACCGCACCCGAGGGCAAAACCATGGGTCACGCCGGCGCCATCGTGTCCGGCTCGTCCGGTACGGCCAGCGCCAAGAAGGAAGCCCTCGAGGCAGCTGGGGTCAAGGTCGGAAAGACACCGAGCGAGACCGCGGACCTGATGCGCGAGATTATGCAGGACCTGAACGCCTGACCAACCCGCGACAAAGGCGCGCCCCCACCCGGGAGCGCGCCTTTTCTCGCGCCTATCAGTAGCCCACTCCTGAGCCCTTTGCCGTCTCCTGAGCCCGATGCAGCGGGCTCAGGAAGGTAGCAAAGGGCTCAGCACACCCGTGAGGGCGGTGGGGGGGCGGGGGGCGGGGGCGGGGGGCGGTTTGGGGGGTTTAGTTGACTTGGCTGGCCCGTTGCGCTGCGCGGATGGTCACCCGGTCCCATTCCTTGTCGGTCACGTCCAGCTTCTTGTCGACGTCCGCGGAGAGGAAGACGTAGGTCAGCTTCGGGCCGACCGTGCTCACGCCGACGCGGTACGTACTTTTGGCTGTCGCGCTCGTTGACTGGGTCACCGTCGTCGTCCAGCCGGTGATCTTGGCCCGCTTGGCGGCGTTCCCGGTGACCTGCTTCGGCTTGGTCACAGTCGCCGTCAGCTTTCGAGCCTTGCAGCTGTTCATGTCGGCCAACAGGTCGCTGGCGAGTGACTTGGCCGCCTTGCTGCTGTCCAGGGTGAGCACGATCTCGTCCAGACCGAACACGCCGCCGGTGCCGTCCAGCAGATAGGTCCGGGCGCTGGCTGACTTCGCCTTGACCCGGTGGAACCGGGTTGTCTCGCACCCGCTTCCGGTGAAGTCCGGGTTCGGCTGGCTCGGGGCGTCACCGACCCACGTAGCGGCCGGCTCGCCTACCGGGGGCAGGTCGCCGGTGGCCAGGAACCCGGGCTGGTCGCCGCCCACCGGAGGGGGCCCGTCACGGAAGTCTGGGTTCTCGGCACACTTGCCGCCGGAGGTCGTGCACTGGACGTTCGTGACGGCGGCCAGAGCTGCCATCACGCCACGCTGAGACACAACCTTGTTCTTCTGCGCGACGTCCACCACGTTCACGATCCGGCCGGTTCGGCTCAGGATGACGCTGCGGAACTCGGGAGCAGCGGCGTCTTGGACCTGGAGCACCAGGCCGAGGGACTGGTCACCCACTCCGGAGACGACCTGGCCCGAGTCGATGTAGGTGGCCGCCATGGTGCACCCACCCAGCGCCTTGGAGGTGAGCGCGAACGCCTGTGCCGCCTCCTCCTCAGTGTTGTAGGCGTCAGCCTGGTGAAGGATGCCGGGTCCGTCCTTGCCCGAGCTGCTGAGCAGCCGCAGCACCGTCTGCTGAGGAGTGGGCTGCCCCTCGGCCGGATCGCCGCCCAGGCAGGCGGGCTGCGGAGAGTTGGCGTCGAGGCCCTTCTGGGTCAGCGCCACCTTCCAGGTGCGCTTGTCGCTCACCGCCTTGGCCTCCTTGGCGTTGAGCATGGAGTCGTCGGTGAGCAGCACGCTGGCCTCGACCGAGGGAGAGGTGCTGCCCGAGGCCGAAATGCTCCCCGACGGCGACTCGTTCGTCCCGGGGTCGGCGGCCTTGGGGCTGCTCAGCGAGAAGATCGAGTAGCCGATGGCCAGCCCCAGCACCACCACGGCCGCGACGGCACCGACCAGGAGGGCGGTCCGGGTGCGGTTACCGGTCGGCCGGTCGTCGATCGAGCCCGGCTCGGCGGTTCGCCGTTGGGTCTTGGGCAAGATGGTGGTCGCGTCGTCGTCCTCGGCCCGGCTGGCGCTGGTTCCCGGACCGGACGCCGGTTGAGCTTCCGCATGCTCCCCGACATCAGCCAACCGGTGCGTATCAGCCGATCCGAGACTCTGCGAGCCGCGGCCCTCAGTGGGCTGGTCGTCGCGGAACAGCGGCTTGCTGTCCTCGCTCTGCTGCGTGGGATCGGTAGTTCCGGGGTCGTTCGGTTGGGCGCGTCGGGGCCGATAGCTCTCGGACTCCTTGCCGACCATGCTGCGTGCTCCTCAGGTATCGCGGCGCCGGAATGCAGAATCGCTCCCGGCACAATCACGCAAACTTTACCTGCTGCTGGCGTGTCCCGACGATTTTGGGCAAGCGGCTGGTTCAGCATGGTGGATCATGGCCTCCCTGCTCACGTCCCGTCGTACGGATCCGGAATCGAGACGCCGAGGGCGATCAGGGATCCGGCTTGAGGCAACGGTCCCAAACCTGGGTAACCCGAAGCCGACCGCTGAGGCGGCCGCCGCTCTCGTGGTCGGCTGGCCCGTTGCCGCCCTGGTCGGCGCCGTCGCCAGTGCCTTCTTCGGCTGGGTGCTGATGGCGGGTCTGGCCGTGGTCGGCTGGCTCGCGGCCGATCCCGGGTCGTTGGCCGGGGCCATTGGCGTGGGTACTCAGTTCTGGCTACTCGCCAACGGTGCGGGTGGCCGCCTCGGCGCGACCGAGCTGACCCTGGTCCCGTGGGGGGCCACCGCGGTGTTCGCGGTGATGCTGTCCCGCTTTGCCGGCTTCGCCGTCCGGCAGACCCGCGGCACCGATCTCACCGGGGGCGCTGGACGCGCCCGAGGGGCCGCCATCGGGCGTGTGGTGGCGATCACCAGTGCGACCTACCTGCTGCTGGTAGTGGTGGTGGCGCTGCTGGTCGGTCAGCCTGAGCATGCCGTGCGTGGCGGTGTCATTGCCGCCGTCACGGCAGCCGTGGCAAGTGCCTGGGGATGTTGCCGTGCTCTCGACTACGACCCGACCCGAGCGTGGCCGCTCTGGTCCCGCGCGGTGCCACGCGCCGTACTGGCCGCCTCGCTGGTGATGGTCGCCGGCGGCGCGGCGGCGCTGGCCACCGCGCTGGTGGCCCACCTGGAGAGGGTCGAGCAGCTGACCCGGGCCTTGGACGCCGGAGTTGCCGGGGGCATCGCCCTGCTGGTGGCGCAGCTGGCGTTCGCCCCCAACCTGATCATCTGGGCGTCGTCGTACACGCTCGGCTCCGGGTTCTCGCTCGGCCCCGGCACGGCGGTCAGTCCCACCGAGACCCAGCTCGGTCTGCTGCCCGGCCTCCCGGTCTTCGGCGCACTTCCGGCCGAGGGGCCAGGGGACCTCGCTCAGCTGGCGTGGCTGGGCGTGGGCATTCTGGCGGGCGCGGCCGCCGCCTGGTGCGTGATGCGCGCACGACCGGCGGCGCGGTTCGACGAGACGAGCCTGGTCGGCGGCCTGGCCGGGATGGTGGCAGGTCTGCTGTTCGTCGGGCTGGGTGCGGCCAGCGGTGGCGACCTGGGGATGCTGCGGCTCGCTGACGTGGGTCCGCCGCTGGCCTCGCTGGCCACGATGGCTGCCACCACGATGGGTCTGTCCGGCTTGATCGTCGGTCTGGTGTTCGGTCTGCTCCGCAAGCCGACGAGCTGAGCTGCGTCACCGACCGGACCGGAACGCCGGTTCACCTCCCGCCGCCATGGCTGAGTAGGGTGAACCCCGTGCCTGACTCTGCGCCATGCCGACTGGTCGTGCTCGTGTCAGGTACCGGCAGTCTGCTGCAGGCCCTGATCGACGCCTGCGCCGATCCGGAGTACGGCGCGCAGGTGGTAGCGGTCGGCGCCGATCGGGAAGGGATTGCGGGCCTGGAGCGAGCCGAACGGGCTGGCATCCCCACGTTCGTGCACCCACTGGCCAAGGGTGCGGACCGTGCCGCCTGGGACCGGGAGCTGACCGGCCTGGTGTCGCAGTTTCGGCCGGACCTCGTGGTCAGCGCCGGTTTCATGAAGCTGCTGGGAACCGACTTCCTTTCCGCCTTCGGCGGCCGGGTGATCAACACCCATCCCGCTCTGCTGCCGTCGTTTCCCGGCATGCACGGCCCGAGAGATGCACTCGCCTACGGCGTGAAGATCACCGGTGCCACCGTATTTCTCGTCGACGAGGGAGTCGACTCAGGCGTGGTCTTGTCCCAGTCCGCGGTGGACGTGGCAGACGACGACACCGTGGAGACGCTGCACGAGCGGATCAAGGTGGCCGAACGGGACCTGCTCGTCTCCACCACCCGACAGCTCGCCAACCGTCGTTGGCATGTGATCGAGAGAAAGGTCCACTGGGAATGACCGAAACAGCTGCTGCGCAGACTCCGGAGCCGGAGGAGGACCGACGGGAGATCCGGCGCGCCCTCATCTCGGTGTACGACAAGACCAACCTGGTGGAGATCGCCCAGGCGCTGGTCGACTCCGGCGTCGAGATCGTGTCCACCGGATCGACCGCGGCCACCATCGCCGGCGCCGGGCTGCCGGTGACGCCGATCGAACAGGTCACCGGCTTCCCGGAATGCCTGGACGGCCGGGTCAAGACGTTGCACCCGAAGGTCCACGCCGGTCTGTTGGCCGATGTCCGGCAGGAGAGCCACCGAGCCCAGCTGGAGGAGCTCGGCATCGCCCCGTTCCAGCTGCTGATCAGCAACCTGTACCCCTTCACCGAGACCGTGATGTCGGGTGCCAGCCAGGACGAGTGCATCGAGCAGATCGACATCGGTGGCCCGTCGATGGTCCGTGGCGCTGCGAAGAACCACGCCAACGTTGCGGTGGTCACCTCCCCGAGCCAGTACGGTGACCTGCTGGCCGCGCTGTCCGGCGGCGGCTTCAGCCTGGCCCAGCGGCAGGCGCTGGCTGCGGCCGCGTACATCCACACGGCCACCTACGACGTACACGTGGCCAGCTGGATGGGCAACGTGGTCACCGACACCAGTGATGGCAGCGGCTTCCCGCGCTGGGTCGGCGGCACCTGGGATCGGAGCGCGGTGCTCCGGTACGGCGAGAATCCGCATCAGCGGGCCGCGCTGTACTCCAACGGCTTCCTGCCGGGTGGCCTGGCGACCGCCGAGCAGCTGCACGGCAAGGACCTGTCCTACAACAACTACGTCGACGCCGACGCGGCGCGCCGCTCGGCGGGCGACTTCGCCGAGCCGGCCGTGGCCATCATCAAGCATGCCAACCCCTGCGGTGTCGCGGTCGGCGCAGAAGTCGCGGAGGCGCACCGGAAGGCCCACGCTTGCGACCCGGTTTCGGCGTTCGGCGGCGTGATCGCGGCCAACCGGCCGGTCAGCGTCGAGATGGCCAAGCAGGTCGCGGAGGTGTTCACCGAGGTGATCCTGGCTCCCGGCTACGAGGACGGTGCGGTCGAGATCCTCAGCGCCAAGAAGAACATCCGGATCCTGGTGGTCGAGGAGTACCGGCCGGGAGGTGTGGAGACCCGCAACATCGACGGCGGCATGCTGATGCAGTCGGTGGACGTCCCCAACGCCGACCACGACAAGGCGGCAAACTGGACGCTGGCCGCCGGCGAGCCGGTGGACGGCGACCTGCTGGCCGATCTCGAGTTCGCCTGGGCGGCGGTACGCGGGGTGAAGTCGAACGCGATCCTGCTGGCCCGCGACGGTGCCTCGGTCGGGGTCGGGATGGGGCAGGTCAACCGGGTCGACTCCTGCCGGCTGGCGGTCGAGCGTGCCGGGGACCGGGCCCGTGGCTCGGTAGCAGCCTCGGACGCCTTCTTCCCGTTCGCCGACGGGCCACAGGTTCTGATCGACGCCGGGGTGTCCGCCATCGTCCAACCCGGCGGATCGGTACGCGACGCGGAAGTGATCGCCGCAGCGCAGGCGGCCGGTGTGACCATGTACTTCACCGGGGCGCGGCATTTCTTCCACTGACCACCACTCCGCCGGCCTGTCATTCTCCGCAGCGTCAACTCGCAGGGGACCGGACAGGTCGGCGGTACGAGCAGACAAGCGAGCAGATCCGATGACAGCACAAATCCTCGACGGCAAGGCGACCGCGGCCAAGATCAAGGCCGAGCTCAAGGAACGGGTGGCCGCCCTCGCCACTCAGGGAATCATCCCCGGGCTTGGCACCGTCCTGGTCGGCGACGATCCCGGCAGCCACTCCTATGTGGCGGGCAAGCACCGGGACTGCGCCCAGGTAGGGATCGCCTCGCTCCAGGTGGAGCTTCCGGCTACCACGACGGCGCAGGAGCTGCAGGCTCGGATCGCCGAGCTGAACGCCGACCCGGCATGCACCGGGTACATCGTCCAGCTGCCACTTCCGCCGGGGCTGGACGACAACTGGGCACTCGGTCTGGTCGACCCAGACAAGGACGCCGACGGCCTCCATCCGTCGAACCTCGGCCGGCTGGTGCTGGGGGAGCGCGGGCCGCTGCCCTGCACCCCGCGTGGGATTGTCGAACTGCTCCGGCGCCATGGCATCGAGCTGAACGGAGCGGAGGTCTGCGTGGTCGGCCGCGGCACCACGGTCGGCCGGCCGCTGGGCCTGCTGCTGACCCGGAAGAGCGAGAACGCGACGGTGACGCTGTGCCACACCGGGACGGTGGACATCGGCGCCCACACCCGCTCGGCCGACATCGTCATTGCCGCCGCCGGCCGGCCGGGTTTGATCACCGCCGACATGATCAAGCCGGGGGCGGTCTGTGTCGACGTCGGCATCACCCGGACCGAGGCCGGCCTGGTCGGTGATCTTCATCCCGACGTGCGCGCGGTCGCCAGCTGGGTGGCGCCGGTACCCGGTGGGGTCGGTCCGATGACCCGCGCCATGCTGCTCAGCAACGTGGTGGAGCGAGCCGAGCGGCTCGCTGCCGCAGGGGCGGCACAGTGATCGTGCGGCGTGGAAGTTGATCATGAACAAGCGGGACGCCGGTGCGGCTCGATCGGTGCGGCAGTGGCCGTTGCTGGTTGTCGTCGCGGGCGTCGTCTGCGGGCTGCTGGTGACCCTGCTCGGCCGCGACACCTGGCGGCTGGGCTGCCTGATCATCGGTGCGTCGCTGGCCATCGGGGCGGTGGAGCGACTGGCGCTACCGGGGCGGGAGGCAGGCCTGCTGCAGGTACGAGGTCGCGTCTTCGACATCATCGTGATGGCGTTCACCGGTGCTGCCATCGTGGCGCTGGCCATCGTGGTGCCCAACGGACGCTGACCCGTTCACGGCGACAGGCTCTGGGCACTCTGACAACGTCCGGGACGACCGACTGTGATGACTCAGCCGCGGCCCGAGGTGGTTACGCCGATCCCATGGCCGTCGTAATGGCGAGGATGCCGATCAGTACGACAACGAAGACGACCGAGATCATCAGCAGGATGGTCGCCGCGATGCCGAGGATCCTGCCAACGACGATCTGCTGCTCGTTGGCGTAAACCACGCCGGAGCTCCGGATCTCGCGAAGTGCCTTGTTTCCCATCCACCAGGCCGCCGGGCCACAGAGGCCTACCATGAGGCCCAGGATGCCGAGCACCAGCACGGTGGTCCCCTGCGGGTGCTCTCGCGGGGTGGAGTAGATCGGCGGATAGCTCTGTCGGAGCGCTCCTGCCGGCGAGGGCTGCGACGCGGGCTGGGGCGGCGGGTAGGCAGACGATGACGGCGGCTGGTAGGGGTTGTACTCGGTCATGACGGCCCTTGGGCTAGGAGTGTCGATCTACGGTCCAAGCCTAACCGACCTGGGAAAGCCCGGGTGCGGCCAAGCCGTACGGCGGGAAGGCACGCACAAGGGCCGCCACCGAGACGGTGACGGCCCTCGCTGAGGTGTCGACCCACGGGTCGGCGCTAGGGCTTTCAGTTTGGGGTTGTCATCCCGGCGCCGAACGCGAAGATGTTGATGATGATGCCGATGACCCACAGCACGATGGCGACGATGCCGAGGATGCGGCCGATCACCACATGCTGCCGGTTGGTGTAGGCGCCGGGGTTCGCATCGATCTCGCGGAGGGCGCGGTTTCCTTGGATCAAGGCGATCGGGCCGAGGATGATGCCGCAGACGAAGAGGCTGACGATCCCCAGCACAAGGACGGTCGTGCCCTTGGGGTGGGGTTGCGGAAGACCACCGCCGGCGGCGTAGGGATTCTGGTCGTAAGGGTTACTCATGGCGGACAGTCTGACCTAACGGCAGTGCCGATCGCCATTCTCGCCTGCGTGTCCGCGCCGACTTCCAGGTCACAATCTGGCAACACGGTTCGCCTCCGTTGGGGCGACGAAAATCGATTAGCTAGCCCGATCTCCAACGCTCAGTAGGAGGAGCTGGCAATACCGAGGACGGTCAACAAGACCACGGAAAGGACCAGGAACAAGGTGCCGACGATGCCGAGAACAAAACCGGTAGTCGCCATGCCTCGACCTGTGTAGCGGTGTGGCTCGGCGTCGATTTCCTTCCGTGCCTTGTGGCCCAGGTACACAGCGCCCGGACCGACGATCGGGCAGGCGACCAGCCCGATAATCCCCAGGATCAACGCCACCACCGCCTGCGGGTGACTCTCGACGGGCGTCCCGTACGGCGCGTAGCCACTGACACCGGGATGGTAAGGGGCCGCCTGGTACGGGTTGGTCTCGTAGGGGCCGCCACCGTATCCGGACGCGGACGTGTCCTGCCCGTCCCCGTAGGGCAGTGGCTGCTGCGGATAGCCCTGATCAGGTTGCCATTGCGGGTTGCCGTACGGGTACTGCCCAGGGCCACCGGGATAGCCGCCGTACGGGCCCGGTTCGCCGGCGCTGCTCTGCGTCGGGTAGCCCGGCCACGCTTGACCCGACGGGGGCGGCTCGCCAGGTCCCGCGGAGCTCTGCGGGTGGTACGGGCCGGAGCTCTGCGGGTGGTAGGGACCGGAGCTCTGTGGGCTGTACGGAGCAGAGCCCGGCGAGCCGGTCCCGGGGTAGCCCTGAGCGCCGTAGGGGCCGGCAGCACCCTCGCCCGGCTCCGTCCGCTCGGCTGAGGGCGGCGATGAGGTACTCGACGATCCGGCCGGCTGCCCCGACACCTGCTGCTGCGGCGCCTCGGGACGCTCGGCGGCCTCGCGGCTGAACGGGTTCGGTCCATCCGCCCCGGAGTCCGGCCGCTCGGAGTCCACCTGGGGGGTGTTCTGCGGATCCTCGCTACTGCCGCGGCCATTCTCAGTCATGGTTCTAGTGTTGCCTACCGGGCCGCCGGTGTCGCGACGACCCGACGCAGCATCCACAGCCGGCTTCAGCCAATCAGGCCGAGCGCCTTGACCGCGTCACGTTCCTCGACCAGCTCAGCAACGCTGGCGTCGATCTTGCCGCGGGAGAAGTCGTCGATCTCGAGGCCCTGCACGATGCTGTAGCTGCCGGCGGAGGTGGTCACCGGGAAGGAGGAGATCAGGCCCTCGGGAACCCCGTAGGAGCCGTCGGAGGGAACGGCCTGGGACACCCAGTCACCCTCCGGCGTGCCGAGGATCCAGTCGCGGGCGTGCTCCACCGTGGCGTTGGCCGCGCTGGCCGCCGAGCTTGCGCCCCTGGCCTCGATGATGGCCGCGCCGCGCTGCTGCACGGTCGGGAGGAAGGTGTTCTCGATCCAGCTCTGGTCGTTGACCACCTCCGCGGCATTCCGCCCACCGACCTCGGCGTGGAAGATGTCGGGGTACTGGGTGGCGGAGTGGTTGCCCCAGATGGTGATCCGGCGGATGTCGGTGACGGGAGCGCCGGTCTTCTTCGCCAGCTGCGCCTTGGCGCGGTTGTGGTCCAGCCGGGTCAGCGCGTTGAAGCGCTCCCGCGGGATGTCCGGTGCGTTGCTCATGGCGATCAGCGCATTCGTGTTCGCCGGGTTACCGGTCACCAGCACCAACACGTCATCGGCGGCGTTCGCGTTCAGCGCCTTGCCCTGGGCGGTGAAGATGGCTCCGTTGGCCTCAAGCAGGTCGCCGCGCTCCATTCCCTTGGTACGGGGACGGGCGCCGACCAGCAGGGCAAGATTGGCCCCGTCGAAGATGTGGTTGGCGTCGTCGCCGATCGTGACTGAGCTCAGCAGCGGGAAAGCACAGTCCTCCAGCTCCATCACGACTCCCTCGAGCGCCTTCAGCGCCGGCGTGATCTCCAGCAGCCGCAGCTCCACCGGTTGGTCAGGGCCGAGCAGGGACCCGCTGGCGATCCGGAACAGAAGGCTGTAGCAGATCTGACCGGCTGCTCCGGTCACGGCGACCTTGACGGGTGCCTTGCCGGCGACGGACGTAGTGCTCACTGCGATCTCCCTGTCTTAAGTTCCATGGTGGGTCGACCCCCGAATGTGCTGAGTCGAATGTGTCGAGTTGGCCAGGCGCGCCGAGGCGTGCCAGGTCTGACGCTAGCAGGGGAGCAGTAGGTTCAGGCGATCGGTGGGTGATCAGGTGCGGCGAAGTAGATCGCCTGCGGAGCGGGACCCAGATCGCCCGCGGAGCGGGACGCAGAAACGCCCGCGGGGACGACCACTGGGCCGGCCCGCGGGCGTCCGTGGGGTCTCAGGCGACCGGCGCCAGCTTGCCGTTCGCGATCCACATGATCACGAAGTTGTCCGCGTACGGAGCGTTCTTCAGGATCGGATCGTCGTCGGCCGGGAAGGACTCGACCCGTTGGCCTTCCAGAGCAGGGTTGTTGCCGTACCGCTCGAACAGCGGGACCATCGGCAGCAGCTCGTTGAAGGCCAGCGCCGCCTTGGTGACGTTGGCCTTCTGCTCCGCCTCGTCCAGGCCGGAGCCGGCCTGGGTGACGACCTCTTCGAGGTCGACGTCACCGAGCGCCTTGGTCGTGGTCTTCAGCTCGAAGCCCATGCCCTTGCCGCCCTGGTTCTTGGCGATCGGAATGTTGTGGGTGAAGAGATCCTGGACGAAGGCGAAGTGCGGGTGCGGGTGGTTGGAGCTGCCCCACGCCTGGATGGCCAGCTCGAAGTTGCCCTTGTCGATGTCCACCGGGGCCTGCTTGTCGTCCAGACCACGGGGAGTCACCTTGATGCCGAACTGCGACAGCTGCTCGGCAGCATTGGTGCCGGCCGCGGACCAGTCGGCGAACGGGCCGGGGAACTGGATCTCGTACACCGCTGCCTTGCCGTCCGGCTTCTTCCAGCTGGCGCCGTCCTTCTTCCACCCGGCGGCGGTGAGCAGCTGGCTGGCCTTGTCCTGGTCGTAGTCGTAGGTGTTCAGCTTGGCCTTGTCGTCTGCCGACAGCCACTGGTCGAGCTGGTTGTCGGAGAACCCGGCCATGTACTGCACACCCTTGCCCGAGTCGCCGAGCGACACCGTGCCGTTGGTGTTGCGGTCGATGGCATGCGCAAACGCCTGCCGGACCCGCTCGTCCTTGAACTCCGGCAGCTTGTCGATATTGAACAGGATCGCGGGGCCGGAGTAGACCGGTGGCCGCAGGATCCGGAAGCCGGCGCTCTGGAACGACTTCTCCGAAGCGGTCGGGAAACCGTGGGTCGCGTAGTCGACGTCCTTGCTCTGCACCAAAGGTGTGACCTCGGGGGTCTCACCGTTGTAGATCACCAGCTTCTCGAACTTCACCTTGTCCGCACCGTAACCGCTGGCGTTCTTCACCATGGTGATCTGGGTGTTGGAGATGGCGTTGTAGTCGATGTTGTATGGGCCGTTGGCGACGTACTCCTTCGGCGAGAACTTCTGGAACTCGCTGCTGAGGTTGCCTCCCTCGGAGGAGTCCATGTCCTTGCCGGACGCCACCAGCGCGCTGGCCTTGTCGGCCCACTCGCCGAAGACCGCGGTCGAGATGATCGTGCTGCGCAGGATGTAGCGCTCCACCACGGTGGAGGGCTGGTTCATGGTGATCACGAAGGTGAGGTCGTCCGGCGCTTCGATCTTGGTGACGTAGTTCCACAGCGAGGTGCGCTGCAGGTACTGGCACCAGAACGTCGTCATGTAGTCCTTCGACGTCAGCGCCGCCCCGTCGCTCCACTTCAGGTTCGGCTTTATCTTCACGGTGAAGGTGTTGGCGGCGGAGTCCAGCTTGTACGACTCAGCGAGCATCAGCTCCCAGGCCTTGTCAGCCCAGAGGTAGAAGCCCGACGGCAGGCAGATCAGGTCGGCATACGGACCATCAGCGAGGATCCGGTACGGCACACCACCGAACGGCCCTGCAGCGTTGTTGAAGTTGCCCTCGGGTGGCTGCTTGTACGGCCAGGCGCCGTGGAACTCACCTCCGGTGGACCCGGCTGAACCGTCGTTGGGTGCTGCCGGCGCGCAGGCCGCCAGGCCGCCGACACCCGCAACTCCGGCTGCGGACAGGCCGATCAACTGCAGCAGTGCACGCCGCGACAGGAAGATCTCTTCGGTCACTTTCTTCTCCTCAGTGATGGTGCCGTCCGTTCATACGGATCAGCGGTATGGCAACAGCGCCTAGTGCCAGCCCAATGGCCAGGCTGAACACGGTCACGACAAACTCACCCGTTCCGGGCTTGACGACGAGCAGCATCAGAGCTGACCCGGCAACAAAGAAGCAGGCCAGTCCGAGGACTGCCCTAATGGCTGGAAGCATCAGCTCCCACCCGCGCTCGCTCCCGCAGGAGCGTTGATGGAGCCACGACGTGCAACTACGTGGCAGGACACCTGTCGACCAGAGTCGAGCAAGGTCAGCTCGGGACGTACGGTGTTGCAGGTGCCCTCTTCAAACAGGGGGCACCGAGGGTGGAAGGTGCACCCCGGCGGCAGGTTACGCAGACTGGGGATATCTGCTGAACGGAGCCCGCCGCCGGGCTTCTTGGTCTTGGTCAGGTCGGGATCCGGCTCCGGTACCGCGTCCAGCAAGGCCTTGGTATAGGGGTGCTGGGGGTTGTTGATCACGTCGGGTGTGTCGCCGAACTCGACCACCCGGCCCAGGTACATCACCGCGATCTTCCCCCGCCAGCCGAAGTACTTGGCGATGGCCAGGTCGTGGGTGATGAACAAGAACCCGACTCCGAGCTCGTCGCGCAGCCGGCCCAGCATGTTCAACATGCCGACCCGGATGGAGACGTCGAGCATTGAGGTGGACTCGTCCGCGATGATCAGCTTCGGGTTCAAGGTCAGCGCCCGCGCCACCGCGACCCGCTGGCGCTGGCCACCTGAGAGCTGGTGCGGAAACTTGGGCAGGTAGTTCTCCGGCGGTGTCAGGTCGACCCGGCGAAGCAGCTCTGCCGACTGCGTCCAGCCCTCGCTGCGGTTCTTGGCGATGCCGTGTTTGAGCAACGGAGCCGACAGCGTCTTGTGGATGTCGCGGATCGGGTTCAGCGAGGCGTACGGGTCCTGGTGCACGTACTGCACCGACTTGCGGAAGGTGACGAACTCCTCCTTCGACATCGACCAGATGTCCTTGCCTTCGAACTCCACCGTGCCGCTGGTGGGTCGGGACAGCCCTGCGGCCATCCGCGCACTGGTGGTTTTTCCGCAGCCGGACTCACCGACCAGGCAGAGCACCTCCCCGGGCCCGACGGAGATGTCGACGTTGTCGACCGCCGGGATGTCGCCGCTCTTGGAGTGGAACGTCTGCGAGGCGCCTCGCAGACTGATCAGCGGAGTGCGCTCAGGCACGGGCCACCACCTTTCGTTCGTGGACGACGTCCTGCCAGCGCAGGCAGGCGGCTTCGTGGCTCATCCCTGCCGGGCGGGCAGAGATGGTCAACAGGTCGGGATCGGTGCTCAGACACCGGTCCTCGACATAGCTGCAGCGCGGGTTGAACTTGCATCCCGGCGGCAGACTGTTCAACCCTGGAGGCGATCCGGGGATCGAGGCGAGCTCGGGGAGGTCGCCCACCACCGGCGGCACCGCGTTGATCAGACCGGAGGTGTACGGATGCCGGGGGGAGTAGAAGATATCGCTCGCCGTTCCGGTCTCGATGATCCGGCCGGCGTACATGGTGGCCACCCGGTCGGCCAGCTCGGCGGCAACCCCGAGGTCATGAGAGATGAAGATCATCGCGAACTTCCGCTCGGCCCGTAGCTCCTGCAACACATCCACCACCGCCCGCTGGGTCAGGATGTCGAGCGCCGTGGTCGGCTCGTCCAGGATCAGCAGCTTGGGGTCCAGCAGCAGGCTCATGGCGATCAGCACCCGCTGCCGCATCCCTCCGGAGAGCTCATGCGGATAGCTCGGCAGCACCTGCTTGGGCTCCAACCGGACCGACCGCATCAGGTCGGCGCTGCGTTCCCAGATCTCGGACTTGCTGACGCTGCGACTGCCCTTTTCGCGATGGGCACGGATGGTGTCGCCCATCTGGTCGATGATCCGCAGTACCGGGTTGAACGAGTTCATCGCCCCCTGGAAGACCATCGCGGCTTCACGCCAGCGCCACCGACGCAGGTCGTTCTTCGGCAGGGCGAGGACATCCACCTCGGCGTCTGATCTGCCACGGTAGGTCACGGTGCCGGCGGGAATGCTGCCGAGTCGCGGCAGCAGCCGGAGCAGGCCCAGACCGAGGGTGGTCTTGCCGCAGCCCGACTCGCCGACCAGTGCCAGCGACTGGTTGGGGTAGAGGTCGAAGCTCACCCCGCGCACCGCGTCGACGCTCTGTCCGTTGCCGCTGCGGTAGGAGACCACCAGGTCGCGGACCGACAGGATCGGCTGGTCTGTCGTCTGGGTCATGCAGGTGCTCCTGTCGGGCTGATCGGCTGGACGTCGCGCATCATCGGTCGCCTCATCAGCGGTCCCTGAGCCGGGGGTTGAGGATCTCTTCCAGCGAACGGGTCAACATAATGAGTCCCAGCTGCAGCAGCACGATCATGGCTATCGGGGCGAGGATGTAGAGCAGCGAGTCCTGCTGGAACATGGCTCCCTTGATCCACGCGTCGTTGATCATGATCCCCCAGTTTGCGCCGGCCAGCGGGGCCAGGCCGAGCAGGTAGAGGCCGACCAGGGCATAGATGGCGTTGGTCACCGCGATAATGAAGTTGATCATGATGTAGGAGGCCATGTTCGGCACGATCTCGATGAAGACGACCCGGTACGTGCCGAGGTCCAGCAGTCGCGCGGCCTCGACGAACTCACGTTCCTTCAACGACAGCACCTGGGCGCGGATGGAACGCATCAGGATCGGCCAGGACAACGCGCCGATCATCAGTGCCAGCATGGCGGGGGAGTCAAGCCGGAAGAAGGCGCCGAGCACGGCCAGCAGCACGATCTGCGGAATGGTCATCACCACGTCGGTGAGCTGCAGCATCACCGAGTCGAAGCGGCCACGGAAGTAGGCCGCCAGCGAGCCGATCACCACGGCGATCACCGTGGTGATGGCGGCTGCGGCGAAGCCGACGAAGACCACGGTTCGGCCGCCGAGCACGATCTGCTTCAGCACGTCCTTGCCGCTACCGTCGGTGCCCAGCCAGTGCTCGGCACTGGGTGCGCCCCAGATGGCGTTCACATCTGTCGGGTTCGACGGGTCCACGACCAGCGGCCCGATCACGGTCATGCCAACGATCAGTGCGACCAGCACGAACCCGGCGAAGCCGGTCTTGCTGCGGGTCAGCTCTCGGAAGAACCCGTGAACGGCGTTGCCGCGCGGGATCGAGATGGTTGCGGTGGCTGCGGACATCAGGCATCAGCTCCTGCGGTAGTGACGCCGGCACTGGCGGCTTGGTCCTGGTCGCCGGTCCGGATCCGCGGATCGAGCAGGCTGTAGATGAGGTCCGCAAGCAGGTTGGCGAACACGACGGTGATGGTGATGACGAGCAGGATGCCCTGGATCACCGGGTAGTCCCGGGCGCTGATCGACTCGAACAAGGTGATGCCGATGCCGTCGTAGGCGAAGGTCTTCTCCACAAAGATCGCGCCGCCGACCACGAAGCCTGCCTGGGTGGCGATCTGGGCCACCAGCGGCAGCACCGCGTTGCGACCGACGTACTGGGTGCGGATGCGGGTGTCGGAGAGCCCACGGGCGCGGGCCACGGTGACGTAGTCCTCGCCGAGCGTCTGGGTGGTGGAAGACTTCATCACCAGGGCCCAGGTGCCCACCGTGGTGAGGATGTAGGTGATCATGGGCAGCGTGGCGTGGTACAGAGTGTCGGACAGGAAGGCGAAGCTGAACTCCGGCTGCACTCCGGGTGAGCTGTGTCCGCGCATCTGGGTGAAGTTGATCCAGCCCAGCTGGACCGCGAAGATCACCACAATCATGATGGCCAGCAGGTAGTTCGGGATGGCATGGAAGGCGCTGCCGACGGTGGAGACGAAGTGGTCGACGAAACCTCCGCGACGGTACGCCATCACCATGCCGAGCAGCAGACCGATGCTGACGGAGATGATCAGGGCGAGACCGACGCTGAACAGGGTCCAGGGCAGGTGGAGGGCGATCTTCTCCAGGACCGAGGTGCCGGGGGAGAGGATCGACATCCCGAAGTCGCCCTGCACGATGCCGGCCAGGTAGTCGACGTACTGGCGCCACAGCGGTGTGCCCGGGTCAAAGCTGAACAGGGCGGCGGCCTCGGCTGCGGCGGTCTCATACGACTTGCCGTACTGCGCGATCTGGGTGTTGATGTAGACGTCGACCGGGTTGCCCGGCAGCAGTCGAACCATGAAGAAGACGCCGGTGGCCACGATGTAAATCACGAAGATGGCCCGCAGAACCCGTTGAAGCAGATAGCTGCGCCGGAGCTTGCGCACGAGCACGGCCACGCTTGTCGGGTCGGTACGGGCCGAGCGTCGCTGCGTGGCTCCGGTAGTTGTTGCTACTGCCATGGTGCTCCTGGTGCTGGGTATCCGTCAGGATCAGGGCTCATAAGTTGAGAGGTCACAGTGCTGAAATGATCGTAGGGAGGAGACTAACCCTGTTCATTAGTGTGCACTACTGCTTCCAGACGATCGTTATCAATCATTCGCGACGTTGAAACGCTACCGAAACACGGAGGAAGCCGGGTGGAGTACCCCGAGCTCGGGCAAGCGAACCATGGTCGTCCGGCGCTCCCGGATGTTCCCGAGGTTCGCCGATCGCCGGTGCGGATCGAGCGGTCCGAGGCGGTGGCCGCAGTGCTCTCCCGGCTGCCTTCGCTGTCTCGGACCGTGTGGATCGGCGTCGACGGTAAAGGCGCCTCCGGAAAGACAACGCTGGCGCAGGAGATCGCCGCCGCCGTGCCGCGGGCTGTGTTGGTCTCGATCGACGACTTCGCTCGACCAGACCTCACCGGCTGGGACCGGGAGCGGTTCGTGGCGCAGATCCGGCAGCCGTTGCTCGCCGGCCGGCCGGCTCACTACCAGCGCTGGGACTTCGCCACCAACCGTGGGGCTGACTGGCGGCAGGTACCTACCGGTGTCCCGGTGGTGGTCGAGGGTGTCTCTGCCACGGACGTCCGGCTGGAGGTGCCGTGGGACCTGACCCTCTGGGTCGAGGCTTCCCCCGAGGTCAGGCTGCGGCGTGCCACCGAACGCGACGGACCCGAGATGCTGGAGCGCTGGCTGACCGACTGGATGCCCAGTGAGGATGAGTACGAGCGAACCCAGCAGCCACAACAGCGTGTCGACCTCATCATCCAAACCGCCGACTAGGCACATCCGCCGCGGCCTCGGCGGCGTGTCGCAGCAGAGCCGACTCCTCACGGCCCTTGCTGCGTCAATGCAGCGTTGTTATATCTTGATGTCAACATAACCGCTCGCAGATCCCAATCTGGAAGGTCGCGCTGATGGCGAAAATTAAGGTCGAAGGTACGGTCGTCGAACTGGACGGCGATGAGATGACCCGCATCATCTGGCAGTTCATCAAGGACCGTCTCATCCACCCGTACCTCGACGTGAACCTCGAGTACTACGACCTCGGCATCGAGCACCGTGACGCTACCGACGACCAGGTCACGATCGATGCAGCGAATGCCATCAAGAAGCATGGCGTGGGCGTCAAGTGCGCCACCATCACGCCCGACGAGGCGCGGGTCGAGGAGTTCGGCCTGAAGAAGATGTGGGTGTCCCCGAACGGCACGATCCGCAACATCCTGGGCGGCGTGGTCTTCCGCGAACCGATCATCATCTCCAACATCCCTCGGCTGGTCCCGGGCTGGACCAAGCCGATCGTCATCGGCCGTCACGCCCACGGTGACCAGTACAAGGCGACCAACTTCAAGGTGCCCGGCGCGGGTGAGCTGACCATCACCTTCACCCCGGAGGATGGCTCCGAGCCGATCCAGCATGTGGTGGCCAACTACGGCCCCGACGGTGGCGTGGCGATGGGTATGTACAACTTCAACAAGTCCATCGAGGACTTCGCCCACGCGTCCCTCTCTTACGGCCTGCAGCGCAACTACCCGGTGTACCTGTCCACCAAGAACACCATCCTCAAGGCGTACGACGGCCAGTTCAAGGACATCTTCCAAGAGGTCTACGAGAGCGAGTTCAAGGCCGACTTCGAGGCTGCGGGTCTGACCTACGAGCACCGCCTGATCGACGACATGGTCGCGGCTGCGATGAAGTGGGAGGGCGGCTACGTCTGGGCCTGCAAGAACTACGACGGCGACGTGCAGTCCGACACGGTGGCCCAGGGCTTCGGTTCGCTCGGCCTGATGACCTCGGTGCTGATGACGCCGGACGGCAAGACGGTTGAGGCCGAGGCGGCGCACGGCACCGTCACCCGGCACTACCGCCAGCACCAGCAGGGCAAGCCGACGTCCACCAACCCGATCGCCTCGATCTTCGCCTGGACCGGTGGACTGAAGCACCGTGGCAAGCTGGACGGCACCCCCGAGGTCACCGCCTTCGCCGAGACCCTGGAGCAGGTCTGCATCGAGACCGTCGAGTCCGGCAAGATGACCAAGGACCTGGCCATGCTCGTTGGGCCGGACCAGGGATACCTGACCACCGAGGAGTTCCTCGGGGCGCTGGACGAGAACCTGGCGGCCAAGCTCGCCTAGTCGTTTCCCTCGTGGTCTCTTCCTTTGGGCTCCAGCGCCGCGCGCTGGGGCCCAAAGGAGAGCAACCGGGTGCTAGAGGGTTGAGGCGCGACCGATCTGGACGACCTTCCACCCCGCCTGTTCCCAGGTGGCGGCGTGCAGCTTGAGCCGCCCGTCGATGATGATCTTGGTGCGCACCAGTCCGGCCAGATGCGTCGGATTGAGGTAGCGAAACTCGGGCCATTCGGTCAGGTGCAGCACTACATCGGCGCCGTGCACCGCCTGGTCGACGCTGGCCACCTGGGTGAAGCCCTCCCGTGGTGGCAGCCGGGCCTGCGGGTCATAGATCCGTACCTCCGCTCCCTGAGCGTGCAGATGATCTGCCACGGTGAGGGCCGGCGAGTTGCGGGTGTCATCGGTGCCCGGCTTGAACGCAGCACCGAGTACGGCGATCCGCTTGCCCCGCACGTCGCCGCCCGCCTGCTCCACCGCGAGCTCGGCCACGTCCCGGCGCTGCCCGTCGTTGATCGCCTCGACGCTCCCGATCAGGCCGCTGAGCACACTGACGCCCAGCTCGTCGGCCCGGACAGCGAGCGCGCGGATGTCTTTGGGCAGGCAGCCACCCCCGAAACCGAGCCCGGCATTGAGGAACTCCCGGCCGATGCGCTTGTCGAAGCCGATCGCGTCCGCCAACAACGTGACGTCGCCGCCGGCAGCCTGGCACATCCGGGCCATCGCGTTGATGAAGCTGATCTTGGTGGCCAGGAAGGCGTTCGCTGCGGCCTTGATCAGCTCGGCGGTGGCCAGGTCGCAGGTGATAACCGGGGTGTTCTCGCTTAGTGGGATCGCGTAGATCCGTTGCAGCAGCTCGAGTGCGGCTTCGGACTGCACGCCGAAGACCAGCCGGTCCGGGCGCAGGGTGTCCTCCACGGCGAACGCTTCGCGGAGGAACTCCGGGTTCCAGGCCACCTCGACCCCGTCCCCGGCCGGTGCCAGCCGACGGATCCGTTCCTGCAGGGCAGGCGCCGTCCCCACCGGAACAGTTGACTTGCCGACGACCAGGGTCGGTTTGGTCAACATCGGTGCCAAGGTGTCGATGGCGGCGTGCAGCTGGCCGAGGTCGGCGCCACCGCCGGGCCCGGACGGCGTACCGAGGGCCAGGAAGTGGACGTCGGCCCAGTCCGCAATCTGGCTGTAGTCGGTGGTGAAGCTGAGACGGCCGCTTGAGGTGTTCTTCTCCAGCAGCGGTTCCAGGCCGACCTCGAAGATGTGCGACCGGCCGGAGTTCAGCGTCTTGACCCGGTCAGGGTCGATGTCGACACCGATCACCTGGTGTCCGAACTCAGCCATGCCCGCAGCATGGGTGGCACCGAGGTAGTTGGTGCCGATGACACTGACACGTAAAGTCACCCGCCGATCTTCCCACAGGCGTGGTCGGGCACCCAGGGATCTGGGCAGTCTGTGGCCCGGAACTCATGGACTGCGAACCCGGCATCGTCAGGGTCGGGTGTAAAGGACCAGGTCCGAGAGTGACCCGTCGCCGAGCGGCTCGCAGCGCGGCTGGACGCCGATGAAGGTGTAGCCGGCGGACTCGGCGACGTGTCGTGACGCCGCGTTGCCGGCCGCGCATCGGATCAGGATCGAGTCCGCCACCTCGTTGTCCTCCGCGTACCGGGTCACCGCACGGACCGCTGCGGTCATCACCCCGCGCCCGCGCACGGCCGGGTGGGTCCAGTAGCCGATCTCGACCCGCCGGGAGTACCCGCCGAGGCCTTCGAGCGTGATCGCTCCGAGGCACTGGTCGTCGGATGGATCGGCGATGCACCAGGCCAGGCCGCGGTACTGCGCCCCGAGCTCACGGGTCGAGTCGATGTAGCCGCGGGCCTCGGCCGAGCCGTATGGCTCAGGCAACGCCACCAACCAGTGCCTGGTGCGGACATCGATGGTGGCTTCGACGATCCGCCGCACGTCGCTGTCGGCGAACGGGCGCAGCGTCAGCGCGCCGGTCCGCAGCACCGGAGTCTCCAGCCACGGCAGCGGCGCTCGGGGATCCGCTGCCGTCATTGTGGCCAGCCAACCGTCCAGCCGTTCGCCGCGGTGCACCAAGAGGCCACGAACCGTCCCGTCGAACCTGAAGCCGGCCGCAGCCGCCACCCGCCGCGACCCCCAGTTTCCGACCTGCGCGCGCCATCGGAGCACCTGCACACCGACCGAGTCGAAAGCGTGGTCGCGCACCATCCGCAGAGCGGTGCTCATGATTGACCGGCCGCGGGCGGCCGGGTGCAGGCCGAAACCCACTTCGGCCTCGTTGTCGGCGCCCAGCCGAAGGTCAATGGACCCGCAGAAGCGGCGACCCGACCCGACCGGTGCCTCGATCGCCCACAGCTGGGTTCGCCCTGCCTCCCACGCCTGCGGTACGAACCGGAGCGCGAAGTCGCGGGCGTCGGTCAGGGTGTACCCCCCGGGGCGGATCGGCACAGTGGTCCACCGCTGAGTGGCGGCGTCGTTGCACTGCTCGACCACACCGTCAAGGTCGGACTCGCCGTGCGCGCGCAGGGTGATGCCCCGGTCGGTGTCTACCAGTGCGGGGACGCAGTCGGGAAAGCGCAGAGCGTTTTCGGTCGCCGTCATGTTGTCCTCCAGTCTCGCTTGGCCGTGCCGGCCCGACGGGTGCAACTCGGCCAGGAGTTCGCCCCTACCCGCAGCATTCACTACCCTTGTGCAGTGAGTACCGAATTCTCGGGGCAGCCCGAGGCCCAGTGGGCCCCGTCTGACCTCGACGCCGACGACGCCGACGCCCATAGACCTGGGGACCCCACGAGGGTCCCAACACCATCGCGTGAGAGCAGCCCTGGCGCCGCCCTCACTCTCGACGAACAGCCACTGGGATGAACGACACAGTCCTGAATATCTGCCTCATCTTCCTCTTCATTGCCCTCGGTGGGGTCTTTGCCGCCGCGGAAATGGCGCTGGTCTCGCTCCGTGACAGCCAGATCAAGCAGATCAGCCACCGCGGCTCCCGCGGCCGGACAGTGGCCCGGCTCGCTGCCAACCCGAACCGGTTCCTCTCCGCCGTCCAGATCGGCGTCACCTTGTCGGGCTTCCTGTCCGCCGCCTTCGGTGGCGCCACGCTGGCCGACGACCTGACACCGGTGCTGGTCCGGTGGGGGCTTTCGGAGTCAGTCGCCAACGCCGCCTCCCTGGTTGCCATCACGGCCGTGATCTCCTACGTCTCGATCGTGGTCGGTGAGCTCACCGCTAAGCGGTTGGCGCTGCAACGTGCCGAAGCCTTTGCGCTGGCGCTGGCGCCGCTGGTCGACTTCATCGCCAAGCTGGCCCGTCCGGTGATCTGGCTGCTGGGCGTCTCCACCGACGTAGTCGTCAGGCTGCTCGGTGGTGACCCGCGGGCAGCCCGCGAAGAGGTCAGCGATGAGGAGATCCGGGCCATGGTCAGCGGCTCCACCACCCTGGGAGCGGAGGAGCGGCAGATCGTGGACGACGTGTTCTCCGCCGGGGAGCGGGGCCTGCGCGAGGTGATGGTGCCGCGTACCGAGGTGGACTTCCTGCCCGGCAGCATGCCTGCGCACAAGGCGGTTCGTGAGCTGCTGCAAGCTCCGCACTCGCGGTACCCGGTGATGGGCGAGTCCGCCGACGACATTGTTGGCTTCGTCCACGTCCGGGACCTGCTTGACCCCGAGGTCAGCTCGCGAACCATCCCGGTCCGCGAGGTCGCCCGACCGGTGCTGTCGCTGCCGGACACCGTACGGGTGCTCCGGGCGCTGACGGAGATGCGCCGCAGCTCCTCGCACATGGCCATTGTGCTGGACGAGTACGGCGGCACCGCCGGCATCGTCACCATGGAGGACCTGGTGGAGGAGCTGGTCGGCGACATCACCGACGAGTACGACATCGTCGTCGAGGAGCGGGTGAACCTGCGCGGCGAGCTGGAGGTGGACGGCCTCTCCACGCTGGACGAGTTCGCCGAGAAGACCGGGTTCGTGCTGCCCGAGGGACACTACGACACCCTGGCCGGCTATTTCATGGCCCAGCTGGGCAGACTGCCGCAGCTGGGTGACGTGGTCGAGGGGGAGGCGCTGCTCGCCGAGGACGAAGACCGGACCGCTCGGCTGGAGCTGCGCGTCACCGAGCTGGACGGGCGGCGCGCCGCATCGTTCGTGGTCCGCCAGGTCGAGGAGGATGCCTCCGAGACTGAGTCGGCGGAGGCGGGGGCAAGGGCTCACTGACGGTCGCCGTAGGGCTTGCGAACATCAGTCCGGAGGTCCCCGACCACCATGGAACAATATCGGCCATGTCGTCCAAGCCTCGGGTGCTTTCGCTCGCCCAACCCACCGCAGACTCGCTCCACCTCGGCAACTTCTTGGGTGCGCTGCGTCAGTGGGTGCCGCTGCAGGACGACCACGACGCCTTCTACGGTGTCGCGGACCTGCATGCACTCACCGTCGAACAGAACCCCCGGGAACTGCAGCAACGGACCCTGCGTAGTGCAGCGCAGCTGCTGGCCGCCGGAGTTGACCCGGACAAGGCCACCGTGTTCGTCCAGTCCCATGTCCCCGAGCACACTCAGCTGAGCTGGGTGCTGGGCTGCTTGACCGGCTTCGGCCAGGCCAGCCGGATGACCCAGTTCAAGGACAAGTCGGCCAAGGCTGGAGCCGAGTCGGCCAGCGTCGGGCTGTTTACCTACCCGATCCTGATGGCGGCCGACATTTTGCTCTACCAGGCCGACCGGGTTCCGGTCGGTGAGGACCAGCGCCAGCACCTGGAGCTGACCCGGGACCTGGCGGTCCGTTTCAACGCCCGCTTCGGACCGACGTTCACCGTGCCGGAGCCCCACATCGTCAAGTCCGTCGGCAAGATCCAGGACCTGGCCGATCCCACCGCGAAGATGAGCAAGTCGTCATCCTCGCCGAGCGGAATCATCGAGCTGCTGGACGACCCCAAGGTCAACATCAAGAAGATCAAGTCGGCGGTCACCGACTCCGACCGCTCCATCGTGTTCGACCCCGAGACGAAACCGGGCGTAGCCAACCTGCTGACGATCTTGTCCGCGCTGACCGGGGTCGCGATCCCGGAGCTGGTGAGCCAGTTCGAGGGCCGGGGGTACGGGGACCTGAAGGGTGCGGTGGCGGACGCCGTGACCGAGGCCGCGGCGCCGTACCGGGAGCGCACGCTGGCCCTGATGGGCGAGCTGACCGAGCTGGAGGCCATCCTCGCCGCGGGGGCCGAACGGGCCCGGGAGGTGGCCGGCCGGACGCTGGCCGAGGTGTACAAGAAGGTCGGCCTGCGGTCGGGGTGCTGATACCCGCAGCCGCCGGCCCGCGTGGCAGGTCAGGTTCTCACCGCCTTAGCCGGTAGCCGGCAGTGCCCGCCAGGAGGAGCCGAAGCAGACGAACGGGACATCGCCGGCATGTTCGGTGGCGGCGGCGAGTGCGGTCGCCGAGTCGGCCCCTGCGGCCAGTCGGCGGTGATAGTCCACCATCACCGCCGCGGCCGCATCGTCGTCCACCTGGGACACCCCTGCCACGACGCACTGGGTCCCGAGCTGGAGCAGTACCCGGGTCAGCCCGAGCGCCTCATCCCCGGTACGTAGCGTCGCCTGACCGAGCTCGCAGGCCGACAGCACGACGTGCGGAGCCACCTGTTTCTCGGCCAGCTCGTAGGCGAACAGTGCCCCGTCGGCTAGCTGGAGCGAGGAGAACATCGGGTTCTGTGGGATGTGCGCGCCGTGCGCGGCGACGTGCACCACCGTCGCCTCGGCCAAGGCCCGGCTCAGCTCCGCCCGGCTCGCCGCCGAGCGTAGGTGCAGCCGATCCGCCGGCGCGGTGCCTCCGGGAGTCGATGCCGTGCTTCGCGAGGTCAGGCCGGCCCGGTCCCGGCGGCTGGTGTTCCATACCTCCGCGACACCGGTCGCCTCGCGGGGTGCGAAGTCCAGGCCCGGTCCGGCGAAGACCTCCACGCTGACGGTGCCCGTTGTGTCGACCGCCTCGGCACCCGACAACCACGACGTCGCCGTCGGCGAGACCTGCACTGGGCGACCTCGCAGACTCGGCAGACAGTTCCACGCCAGCGTGGCGATCGGTCCCGTGGGCACGATTGCCAACGGGGTGTCGGGCAGCTGCAGCGGAGCGATCAGCCACCGGTCGATCTGTTCCAGGCAGCGCCGTAGCGAGGCCCTCGCGCTGCGCCGCACCGGCTCCGGCAGCAGCGGGTAGGCGAGCACGTTGAGGTCGGCCTGGGAGCGTCGTACCAGCTCAAGAATGCGGTCGTCGCCCGGCAGCCCGAGGATCCGCGGACGCCCGTCGCCGAGCAGCACCGCCGACCAGCGGGACCGGTGCTGGCTGAACGAGACCAGGGTCGTCCCGTGCTCGGTGGCGGCCGCCGCTACCCGGGCCATCGATGCCGGACGGATCACGTCGCCGGCGCCGACGGCACGCCAGGACACCGCGCTCAGCTCGCGGTACAGCTCGCCGATCCGGCCCCGCACTGTGGCCAGCGCCGCAGCTGCATCCGGATCACCGGTCATCGCGGTGGTCATCTCGGTCAGCTGCCGCAGCTCGGCGAGCAGGTCCGACGCCTCGTCGGTGCGTGGCGTGACGGCGTTCAGCCGGCGGGAGACGGCGCGGCCACGCTCGATCGCGTTGAAGACGCGGGCCGGGGTGGGGTCGCTGAACGCCAGGTCCAGGTCCAGCGCGACCAGCTCGCGGCCGTGGATGGCGCCGGCGGTCTGCAGGTCGATGCTGCCGAACTTGGCCTGGTGCCGGGCCAGCTCGTCCAGGCCGATCCGGACCTGCCGGGTCGCCTCCCGGTGCCGGCCGAGCGCCTCGAACAGCGACGCGGTGACTGCACGATGCTGCAGCACCACGGCCAGCGGATCGCTCAGCCGGATCGGGCCCAGCCGAGCCATCCGGGCCTCGGCCTCCTCGGTGCGTCCGGCGCGGAGCAGGGCGCTGCAGGCCAGCAGCTCGGCGGTCCGAGCGTGCGCGTCCAGCTGCTGGGCGGCGAAGTCCTCGGCAAGCCGGGTGGCCGGTCGGATCAGCCCACTGGCGCGTTCGCCGGCGGCCAGGTCGGTGGCCAGCAGGGCGAGCTCGGCCATCTGGGACCACCGCTCGTTGCCGCGTCGGCGGAACCGGTCGCGGGCCGACCGAGCCAGGATGCGGGCCGCAGCCAGGTTGCTGCTCAGCACGGCGCACTCTGCCCGGGCCAGCTCGGTCTCGGCCAGCTCCTGGTGCAGCCTGCCTCGCCGGAACTGGGCAGCCGCGTCGGCCAGCGCCCGGTCGGCGGCATCGCTGAGCCCGGCCTCGATCAGCACCCGGGCCTTGTCGAGGGCCGAGATCGCGAGCGAGGCGTCGGCCGGCTGAGCCGCCGCCTCGTCCATCAGCCGTAGCGCCGCCGGCAGGTTGCCGGCCAGGAACTCCAGCCAACCCAGGTTGTGCCGCGCCATGAACGCGTGGGTTGCCAGCTCGGGGGAGGACCCGATTTCCTCATCGGCCAGCGTGATACACCGCTGCAGGTCCCGACGGGCGTCGCCCAGCTCAAGCCGCTGCAGGTACACGTTGCCGCGGTTCAGCAGCAGCGTGCAGCGTTCGGGCACGGTCGCCCCGTCGGCCAACGTGTCCGCCACGCTGAACTGCCGCAGCGCCTCGTCGGTGTCACCGAAGCGGAGCGAGCGCAGCGCGGAGGCGTTGTGGACGGCGAACCCGAGCTCCGGCGCGGCGGTCTCGGCGGCGATCCGGTGCGCCTCGTCCAGTGACGACCGGCCGTGCTGCTGACCGTAGAGCTCCACCTCGACCGTGGAGAGGGTGACCAGGACCCGGACCCGGGTCGAGGAGGTGTCGGTGCCGTTGCCGTCAGCCGCCGACAGCTGGGCCAGGGCGTGCCGCAGCCGCCGCTCCGCAAGGTCGAACCTGCCCCGGTCGCAGTCCTGCTGCGCCCGTTTCTGCAGCGCGGCCGGCTCCAGCGAAGCGGCCATCCGCTACAGCTCGATGGCGGGACTGACGACCGTGGCCAGGCCGCCCTCCTTCAGGACGTACAGCACGAACTTGGCCAGGCCCGGCCGAACGCCCTCGAAGACGAAGCGCCCGTCCTCATCAGCCGTCGTCTCCTGTGAGCCGTCCGACCCCAGCAGCTCCACCCGCACCCCGGCCCCTGGGGCGGCCCAGCCGTCGACGCGTACGGTCCGGTCCGGCTGCGGAGTAATCGTCACCATGGTGGTGAGGCTGTCTGAGGTGAAGGTCACCGTACGGACGGACTCGGTGGCCGAGCCACCGCGGACTCCCGCCGTGGCGGACTCCAGCTGCATCAGTGTGGCTACCTCGGTATGCAACGCGTCCAGCGTGAGCTCGAACTGGATCCGCTCCACCAGCCCGTCCGGGACGGGGTCACGTTCGTCGTAGACGGCTCGGATGGAGTTGAACAGGGCAGCGTCGCTGGGGTCGAGCAGGCCGGCGGCCAGCTCAGGCTCCGCGGCGGAGTCGGGGGTACTCATCGGTCCTCCCAGGAGGGGTCGTTAGCGAGGGCCAGCCTGAGCTTGGCCAGGCACCGTCCCCGGGTGGGGCCGATGCTGCCCTGCGGCATGCCGAGAGACTTGGCGAGCTCGGCGTAGTCGGGGCGGTCGGCGAAGGCGATCACGCGCAGCAGAGTTCGGCAGCGCTCGGACAGTGCCTCAATGTGGCGCCACAGCCGCAGTTGGGCGTCCTCGGCGACGACCTCGTCCTCCACGGCGGCGCTGCCCTCGAGCCGGGAGAAGGTAGCGCCGTCAACATCTTCGGGCCGGGTCTTGGTCTGCAGCTTCGACAGCCGCCAGGCTTCCCGCTTGGTGCTGATCACCAGCCACTGCAGCACCGCAAGCGGTTCGGTGATGGTGTCGGCCTTGCGGACCAGCGCCAGCCAGACGCTCTGCAGCACGTCCTCGGCGGTGGCGGCGTCGAGCCGGGTGGCCCGAGCCGTGTGCCACAGGATCGGGGTCAGGATCCTCACCAGCTCGGCCATCTTCGCCTGGTCGCCGCTGCGGTAGTCGGCGAACAGCCGGCCGGCCCGAGCGGCAAGGCTGTCTTCCAGGGTTCCGCCGCTCATGTCGGCCTCCTCAGGCGTGGTACGAAGTTCCGCAGCGCGTCCCACCCCAGGTCGAGCGCAGACTCGGCGTTTACGGTATCGGCACGGAGCCGGGAGCTGGCGTTCAGCCACTCGGCGATCTCCCCGGCCAGGATCGGCGCCGCGAACGACGTACCGCTCCAGGTGCCGAAGCCGGAGGAGAAGTCGTCGGGGTCGATGGTGGCGCGCACCTCTCCGCGGTACGTGGTCTCCAGCGACGGCGCCCTGGAGGCGTCGAAGGTGACTGGCAGGGTGGAGACCAGCGCGGCGCCGGGCCGATGGACCCGTACCCAGGGGCCCTCGTTGGAGAAGATCGCGATCGAGCCGTCGGGGTTCAGCGCACCGACACTGACAATCGGCAGCACGCCCGGCTCGTTCCGCCGGACCAGACCCTGCGGGTGCGGTGCGAAGGCGGCCGGAAACATCGGCCGGGTGGTGGCGTCGTTGCCGGCCGAGGTGACCACGGCGACGCCGAGGGCCCCGAGCGCGCGCAACGGAGTGAGCAGCAGCGGATCGAAGCGGGCATCCGCCGGCTGCTCGTGGTAGTAGCCGAGCGACATGGAGATGACGTCCACCAACTGCTCCGGGCGGTTGTTGATGATGGCCAGCTTCTGCCTCAGCCAGAGCATGTTCAACGCCTCGAGCAGGTCCCCTTCACTGACCACACCGTCGCCCTGGATCACCCGGATCGAGAGCAGGTTGGCGTCGGGGCACTTCTGCCGGATCAGTCCGGCAATGAAGGTCCCGTGCCCGGCGTCTTGGTCCAGGCCGCCGTTGAGTGCGTCGGTCACTGTCCCGGTTAGCTCCGGATCGGTCGCGGGATCGGTGAGGCCAATCCGCAGCGACCCACACTTGGGCCGGCGGTCGACGATCGACTCGGGCAGCCAGTCATGCTCGCCGACGCCCGTATCCAGTACGGCGACCACCGGGCGGCGCCGCCCGTTGAGCCAGTCCTCCGGGCAGCGCAGTGGGGGAGCGCCCACCCAGGTCACCGGGGTACGACCGCCGTAGCCCGGCTCGGCGTACTCGCCGACTCCACCGGGCACCTTCCAGTACGGGTTGGCGTCGGTCCCCGGCACCTTCCAGTACGGGCTGCCGGTGATGCCTGACCCGTTGGCGGAGGTGAGCAGGTGGTCCAGCTGGACGCTGTTGCGGTCCGGGTCGTTAGCCCGCAGCCGGGCCCGGAAGAGCTGCAGCACCGGCCAGGCATCCGGTGGTGGCAGTGGCTGGTCCGACCACTGTGGGGTGAGGTGGATCCGGGCCAGCAGCGGCTGCGCCTCGGCGGCCGAGATGCCGGCCTGGCGCGCCATCCGGCGGAGCCTGCGGTCCACCGGGTCGACGGAGATGTCCAGCCCCAGCTCGTTGGCGGCGGCGGCCAGCTCGGCCAACACCTCCTGCTCGTTCTCGCTCGGCCGGATCAGCAGCCGGTCGCCCGCGTACACGGTCGAGTCCAGCCGCTGGCCACGGAACCGGACCGCGGTGACCGGGTTCAGCGACCGACCGTTGTGGCGGGCCAGCACCTCCGGTCGCGGCGCAGCGCGGCGTGGCTGGTCGGCCACCCTGCGCCGACGCGGCTGGGCGGCCTGCTTGTCGGGCGGCCTACGTCGCTCCGGCTTCATCCAGCGTTCCTCATCTCCGTCGCACCCCTGACCTCGCGGTCAGGTCCATTCATACCGAACAAGAGACGCCGATGGTGTAGTTGATACCTAAATCTTTAGCGGTGACTACCGCGGCGGTCCCTCACCCGATCCGCTCGTCGACATAGCACCAGCGCCAGGACTCGTTCGGCTCGAAGCTGCGTATCACCGGGTGCTTGCTCTGGTGGAAGTGCCGGTCCGCGTGCCGGCCGACAGAGGAGTCGCAGCACCCGACGTTGCCGCAGGCCAGACAGAGGCGGAGGTGGACCGGCCGGGTGCCTTCGCGGATGCAGTCCTGGCAGACTCGCATCGGGGCGTAACCGACCTCGGTCCCGGCCGTCGTCAGATGGACGCAGTCCCCCACCGGACTTGGGGGGGCTTCGACTGGCGCGTCGGCATCGGCCACCTGTTCCGAGCGCTCGGTGGCCATGGTCAGCATGGACTCCTCGATATCCAAGGAGGCCAGAACCTGCTCGATGACGTCGTGGTCGACGGTGCCCGTGGCGCGGATCTTCAGTATTTCGTCCCGTTCGACCTGGAGCGTCTGCAACCGCAGTCGGCGGTACTCCTCGGCCGGCGTCTCGACCTCGCCAGGCGCACCGAGACGCTCCCAGATGCTGTTGGCCCGGAACCGGATCCGTTCCCGGATCATCTGAAGGACCCGTTCGGAGTCGGTGGGCTGCTTCAGTATCTCCAAAGCGCCGAGCGCCGCGTTGCCGGAGGTCTCCAGGACAGTGGCGGCCTGCAGAGCGTCGGAACGAGGGTCCGGGCCACGGAGACCGAGCCGGTGGACCAGCCAGGGCAGCGACAGGCCCTGCACGAGCAGCGTTCCCGCGGTGACGACCATGGCCGCGAACACCAGCACCGGCTGATGTGGCACTGACTTTGGGATCAGAAAGGCGGCGGCCAACGTGACCACGCCACGAAGCCCGGCCCAGCCGATCACCAGCGTCGCCGACCAATCCGGAATGGTGCTGTCCTTGTCCGGATCGCGGCGGAACAGGGCGGCGCGAGCCAGCGCAACAAAGATCAACCGGAGCAGGATCACCCCGAGCAGTACCGCGAGGCAGAAGATGGCGATCTGACTCGGGGGAAGCTCGGAGCGGGACACGCCCCGTAGGATCCGACGCGCTTGCAGGCCGATCAGCAAGAAGACGGCGTTCTCGAGCAGGAACTGGATGGTGGCCCAGTTGATCCGTTCACTGAGCCGGGACTGACCGGTCTGGATGACGGGTGACTTGTGCCCGAGGATCAGTCCGGCGATCACGACGGCGATCACTCCGGACCCGTGAAACCCGCCCCACTTCACCTCTTCCGCCGGAATGTATGCGGCGAAGGGAACGGTCAGGGACAGCGCGGTGTCGAAGACCGGGTTGTTGACGCGCTTGCGGATCGCGACGACGAGGAACGCTACCGCCAGCCCGACTGCCGCCCCACCGATGGCGGCGATCAGGAAGCCGAGCACCACCTTGCCGGCGGTGAGTCCGCCGCCGATCGCGAGCAGGGCCACGCGCAGACAGGTGATGGCGGTGGCGTCGTTGACCAGGGACTCGCCCTCCAAGATGGTGACCAGACGCCGCGGCAGACCGACCCGGCGTGCGATGGAGGTGGCGGCGACGGCGTCGGGGGGTGCCACCACCGCGCCCACCGCAAACGCAACCGCGAACGGCACCGGCAGGATCAGCCAGGTGATCAGGCCGACGCCGAGGGCGGTGATGACCACCAGCAGGATGGACAGGAAGCCAATCGATCGTCGGTTGGCGCGGACGTCGATGACCGAGGTCCGGATGGCGGCCACGTACAGCAGTGGGGGTAGGAAGCCCAGGAGTACCAGTTGGGAGGAGAGTTCCGGTTGTTTTATGAAAGGCACGAAGGACGCGGCGATACCGACCAGCATCAACAGCAGCGGAGCAGGGAACCGGATACGTTCGGCCACCGCCGTGACGGCCAGGACCGTGGCGACAACCGCGAGGATCCCTAGAGCGATCTGCACTTGACCATAGTCTCAGAGCCACTTCAGGTGGGACGTGGCAAGATCGCTGCTAAGCAGGGGGGCTGAGAGCAGGAGAGCGTCGATGACCAAGGGCGGGCACGACCCCGACGGATCAACCCTGCTCACCTCGGGGGAGGTCGCCAACCTGCTGGCCACTGCGGTCGCCCACGGCGGTGGTTCGCTGGTGGCCTGGCAGCTCGACCATGTCGACTCCCATCCGTACCGCTCCACCACCGCCACGTACACAGCGACCATCGACTGGCCCTTCGGTCGGCGGGAGGAGCTGCTGGGCGTCAGTACCCGGGCCGGCGGCCGGACGGACGGTGACGAGCAGGCCGTGATCTTCGCCGACGGCAACCGGGAGGTGGCGGTGTGGCTCTACCCGCGCGACCCCGAGCTGCCCGGGCTGATCCGGGCCGCGTTCGCCGAGACTGTGGCGGCGGTGCTGACCGAGCACCAGGTGGTGGGTGCGCCGGTGGTCCCCAGCCAGGTCTCGCTGGAGGTAATCGGGTACCGACCGCGACGCCGGGCCGTGCTGCGGGCCAGCGTCGCCGGCCCTCACGGGAACCAGGACCTGTTCATCAAGGTGCTACGTCGACAGCACCTCGGGCCGACCCTGCAGCGGCACGAGCTGCTGTGCGCAGCCGGCGTACCGGCTCCGGAGGTGGCTGTCGCAACCCATGACCATCTGCTGGTGCTGCGCGAGCTGCCCGGCCGCCCGCTCGCGGAGGCGATCTTCGACCCGGTCGCACCGTGCACAGCCGAGGCGCTGGTCGAGGTGCTGGACGCGATGCCGGCCAGTGTGGCCGGGTTGAGCCGGCGGCCGCCCTGGACCGACTCGGTCGAGCAGTATGCAGCCATGGTGGCCGCTGCGCTGCCGGCTCTGGAGCCCCGGCTGACCTGGCTGGTGGGTCAGATCCGGTCCGGTCTGGCCGGGATCGCGCAGGGCGACGAGCCGACCCACGGCGACTTCCACGAGGGTCAGCTGTTCGTGGCTGAAGGCCGGATCTCGGGGATCCTGGACATCGACACCATCGGGCCGGGCCGCCGGGCCGACGACCTGGCCTGCCTGCTGGCCCACCTTTCGACGGTGCAGCGGATGAACCCCCATCAGGCGGAGCGGGTCAGCGACCTGATCCGTACCTGGGTGCCGGTGTTCGACCTGCGGGTTGACCCGGTGGAGCTGCGCCTGCGCGCCGCTGCCGTGGCGATCTCGCTTGCCACCGGACCGTACCGGGGACAGGAGCCGGCCTGGGAGCACGAGACCAGCATGATCATTGACGCGGCCGAGCGGCTGGTCCACAGCGCGGGTTAGGGCGTACCGGGCGGCG
>JAOPXN010000043.1 GCA_025965155.1 Propionibacteriaceae bacterium | reverse complement strand
GCGGCCTCATAGGACACGTTTCCGCCGGTAGCTGCCGCCTGGAACCAGAACGCCTCTTCCGGGAAGTTGTCCGGGTACGAAGCAGGCGCGTCTGGATTCGGCGGCTCAGACAGGCAGCCGGCACCTGCCATGTAGCAAAGCTGAAGTTTGTTGGTTCCGTCGGAGTACCACGTCGGAAAGCCGTTCTGCGGGTCGACGGGGCTCATGCCTGCTGTCGCCGCCTGCGCTGGAACTGCCATCAGCGGAGCTAAGCCGACGGCGAGCAACGTACTGACGGCGGCGGTGGCTAGCCGGCGGAAGGATCGGCGCGCTGGCGACCTGCCAGTCGTGCGCCTGCTCCCCCCTGCGTTTGTGATGAGCTGACCGGACCTAGCGGTGATGCCACCGCGGTCCGGCTGGTTTGTTACAGACATTCTCTGTCCCCCCTGGGTCAATTTTGGTCCCGCATGTCCCGGGCCGTAGTTCACCGTGATCTCCACGGCGCCTCCATCCTCGGGGCGGGTGGTGAGGGGCCGAAACCCCCGAGTGGGGTGGATGCGGACCCCCAACCTTGGGGAGCAAGTAACGCCAGCGGGGCGAATTTGGCTTCTTACCTACCTCCGTGCTATAGCGGCCGAGAATTGACATCGGCGAGCGTGCTGGGCCGTCCGGCGAGGCGCGACGCGGTCCGGAGAAACGGCCGCACCAGTCAGTCGAAGTCCATGGAGGTGCCGTCCGACCTTCGAGCAATCAGTTCCGCGGGAGCGCGACGGCGCTCTACACACAATGTTGGCGCTCCACCCACGACATAACGTGGGTGGAGTGCCAGAGTCCCACGTGTACGTGGGAAACCAACGGCCCCCGACCAAGACCTCAGAGGGCGAAGCGGAGGTTGGGGTAGGTGTTGGGGAGGGTCTTGGCGGGGAGCAGAGTGCCCTTGCCGGAGCCGCGGTAGAGCACCAGCTGGCTGTTGGCGTTCCGGGCCAGCAGGTCGGCACGCTTGTCGCCGTCGAAGTCGCCGATCGACGTGATCGCAGCGACTCGGCTCCACCCGGACCAGCCGAGAACGACCGGCTTGCTGAAGGACTTGTTGGTGCCCTTGTGCAGGTAGAGGCGGTCCCCCACCCGGGTGATCAGATCGGGCCGACCGTCGCCGCTGATGTCGCCCGGGCTACGCATCCAGTCCCGGCCGCCCCAGCCGGTGGCCAGCTTGGTGAAGCCGGCGAAGCCCGTCTTGCCGTTGCCGAGCACCAGGTAGAGGTTGCCGCTGTTGCTGACCACGACCAGGTCGGGCCGTCGGTCACCGTTGAAGTCGCCGACCGAGGTCAGCGAGGTGTGGTTCGACCGCAGTTTCATGTCGACCCCGGTCTTCAGGCCACCGCTGGCGTCGCCGCGGAACAGCAGCAGCCTTTCGCCGGCGGTCCGCGCGATCACGTCCTGGTAGCCGTCGCCGTTCCAGTCGCCGGCGTTCAGCACGTGGGTGTAGCTCCCGAAACCGCTGGCCAGGGTCTTGCCCTTGCTGAGCGCACCGGAGGCGGCGACCGGGTAACGCACCAGCTTCCCGGCGGAGTTGATCATGAGCAGCTCCGCGCGGTTGGCACTGTGATAGCTGCGTGGGAAAGCGGCGTACGCCTTTCCCGGTCTGACGGCGACCGGCGCGGCTGTGATAGCCGTCCCGCCTTTGACGGTGAACAAGTTCGACCGCATTCCGAACGTACGTTGGAAACTAACCCCCGAGACAGTGATCGACTTCTTGCTGCCGATGATCTTGATCGAGGTCACCCGACCACCCCATCGACCATCCCCGTCCCGCTTGGTCACCTGGAGCTGGCGCGCCGTACCGACCGAGGGCCATACGTTCGCAAGCGACTTCGCAGTGATCGTTCTGGTCCAGGCGTTGGACGTGACGACCGAGTCGTAGGGGTCCTCGTGCGCACTCAGGTACGGGTAGTCCCCTTGCGCGGAGTGCCCCCCGTTGGAGGAGGAGAACTGGGTCAACGCGATGCCGGAGCCATACCTGACGATGGTGCCTGCAGTCGCCTCGACGGCCGCGTTGCCTCCACTGGTCTCGTGCAGCCGCCGGCTGCCGCCGGAGGAGATCGAGGAGTAGCCGCTGTACACCTGGCACGCGGTGGTGTCGCAGATGTCGTACGCCGAGCCGGCTCCAGCCTGGATCCGGGCCGCGTAGGTACGGGCGGCGACGGCCTGGGTGCGGACGCCGTCGGCGGCCCACGAGGTCGGCATCTCCGACGGAACCACCGACTTCAGGTAGTCCTCCATGCTGAGCCGGTTGACGGTCCGCCCGCCGACGTCTCTCTTGACGAAAGCAACGGTGCCGCGGAACTCCTTGGAGGTCCCGCTGGGCAGCTGGACCCGGACCAGCTTCGCTGCGTTGGCGAAGGTCCAGGTACCGGTCCCCAGCGTCGTGGTTTGCTTGGCCCAGGTCCCCGACGCAGTGCGGTAGTGCAGCTGCAGCCCGTCGCCAGACCGTGTCACCCGCCACGTCTTGTAGGTGGAGCCGGTGGGCAGTGCAAATGAGCCACCCGCGGCGTCGGTGAGGACGAGGCCCTTTGCAGGCATCACCCGCAGGTCGTTGTCACTGTCCGCGGTGATCCAGACCTTGATCTTGGACCCGGTCTTCAGCGTGTCCAAGGTGGTGCCCGGGTAGTAGAACGCCAGAATCTGCTTCCAGCTAAGGCCTTTCTTGGCCGCGCCGTACGCACCGTACTGGGACATGCCCCAGCCGTGGCCGAAGCCGGCGCCGCTGATGGTGAAGGACCCTGACTCCGGCACAACGGCCTCGTCGGCACGGGCCGGCGTGACGCCGAGTGTGCTGGTGGCCAGGAGAGAGAGCAGAGCACTCAGGCCGACGATCAACCGCCCCGTACGGTGTCGTGCCTGAGTGGACGAAGGCTTCGGGGAAGACATGGCATCCATTCGTTGGTGTCGTGGTGCATAGCCTGCACTATGTCAAGCGCGACACGCAAATCAACCGAAACTGCCTCCTGTGACATCTGTGATTCAAGGGACTTGGCGGCAGGAATCCCTTCCACCAGCCCCACAGACGTGTGGCCGGCGACCGGGAGTACCGGCGGCCGGCCACACGAATTGATCCGTGAAGTCAGACGGTGACTTCGCGATGCTGACTCGCCGAGGCGTAGCAGGCGTCCACCACGATGGAGCGAGCCAGACCCTCCTGGCCGCGGTGGGCGTCATGGTTGTCGGCGCGCACCTTCGCCAGGAAGTCGAGCACCGCTTCGGTATGACCGCCACTGGCCGGGATGTCCGGCTGGATCTCGGCCGGGAAGCCGTTGATCTCGGTCCAGACCTCCAGCTTGGTGTAGGTGGCGGGTGAGCCGCCTAGCTCCAAGGTGGCCCCGCCGTCGGACCCGTACAGGTTGACGTAGATCAGGTCGTGCGGGATCCAGGACGCCCAGCTGGTCTCCAGCAGCAGCGTGCCACCGTTGCCGAGGCGCATGAACGCGGTGGACAGGTCCTCGACCTCGAACTCGGTCGTGTCACCGGCACCTGACTTGTTGCTCCCGGCGCCGGTCGCGCCGCCGATCCCCCGCGGGCCGAACTCGGCGTAGGTGGTCGCGCTGACGGTCGACACCGTCGGCTCATCGAGCAGATGCATGGCCATGTCGAGCATGTGCACGCCGATGTCCATCATCGGGCCACCGCCGGCCGTCTTCATCTTCGTGAACCAGCTGCCGAGACCGGGGATGCCGGCACGTCGCAGCCAGCCGGCCTTGGCGTAGTAGATCCGACCGAGCAGGCCGGAGTCGACGATCTGCTTGAGCGCCTTCACCTGACCGCCCCGGCGGTGGTTGAACAGCACGTCCAGCACCTTGTCGTTGGCCACCGCTGCGTCGACCATCTGCTGAGCCATGGCGCCGTTCTCGGCCATCGGCTTCTCCGACAGGACGTGGATGCCGGCGTTCAGCGCGGCTATCGCCATCGGTGCGTGCAGCGACGTCGGCGTGGCGATGCTGACCACGTCGAGGTCGGCTTCGGCAAGCATCTGTTTCCAGTCGGCGTATCGCAGATCCGCTCCGTAGGCGTCACCGAGCTGCTGGAGCCGGTCGGCCTCCATCCCGGCCAGAGCCACGATCTCCACGCCGTCGGCGGCGTCATAGCCGATCAGGTGCTGTTCGCCGGCCCAGCCGACGCCGATGACACCGGCGCGCAGCTTACGAGTCTCAGACACGGGGATCTCCTTCGGAAACGGCGGTGTCGCGGCCGGCGACCAGCGAGCCGCCGCGCAGGTACGGTGCGGGCTGGTTGACGACCGCCGGCGGGGTGAAGTCGACGCCCTCCCCGGGCCTGGCCCACTGGACGGCGTTGGCGAGGACCCTCTTGATGTCGGGGTGGTGGTAGACCGGGTAGTCCTGGTCGCCGGGTGAGAAGTAGAAGACCTTGCCCTTGCCGCGCTCGTAGCAGCAGCCGGAGCGGAAGACCTCGCCACCTGAGAAGCTTGAGATGAAAACCAGCTCGTCCGGCTCAGGGATGTCGAAGAACTCTCCGTACATCTCCTGCTCCTCGATGACGATCGGGTGCGGTACGCCTTGGGCGATGGGGTGGGACGGGGAGACGGTCCAGACCAGCTCTGCATCTTGGGAGTTGCGCCACGACAGCGAGCATGTGGTGGCCATCAGCTTGATAAAGATCTTCGAGAAGTGTGCGGAGTGCAGGGCGATCAGCCCCATGCCCCCGAGCACCCGCTGATGCACCCGCTCCACCACCGCGTCGTCGACCGTCGCGTGAGCCATGTGCCCCCACCAGGTCAGCACGTCGGTGTTGGCGAGGACCTCCTCGGTGAGCCCGTGCTCGGGCTCTTGGTGGGTGGCCGTTCGCACTTCGACGGCATCACCCAGTAGCTCCTTCAGGCCGCCGGCAATAGCGCCGTGCATGCCCTCGGGATAGCGCTCGGCCATGGCCTCGCGGTCACGTTCGCTGTTCTCGTGATGGTTTTCGCCCCAGACGGTGACGCGGATCGGTGAGTTCACGATGCCCCAGTTTGCCGAACGCCTTCGCGGGCTGTGAACCGGGGCGCGATGATGGGCCCATGGAGCCCTCCTCGCACCCCATCCAGCAGATGACGCTGCGGGCGTTCGACCTCAGCGAGCGAACGGCACGGCGCGGCCGCAGCTCCTTGGACCGCCGCTTCAACCGGTGGAAAGCGCGAGCCTTCATGATCGCGCAGTGCTCGGTGACCGCAGCGCTGGCCTGGTTCCTGGCCGTGCACGTGCTGGACCACTCCACCCCGTTCTTCGCCCCGGTCGCCGCCATCGTCTGCCTAGGGATCAGCTTCGGGCAGCGGCTGCGCCGCAGCATCGACGTGGCCCTCGGGGTAGCCGTCGGCGTCCTGATCGGCGACCTGTTCGTCACCTTCTTCGGCAGCGGCGTCTGGCAGATCGTCGTTGTCGTCGCGCTGGCAATGTCGGTGGCGACGCTGCTTGGTGCCGGCCAGCTGATGATCATCCAGGCGGGCGTCCAGTCGACCATCATCGTCGCGCTGGCGCCGAACCCGGGCCAGGCCCTCGACCGGTGGCTGGACGCGGTCGTCGGCTGCGTGTGCGCACTGGCGGTCGCCACCATCGCCCCCAGCGCCCCCCTGCGGAAACCAGGGTTGCTAGCCGCCAAGATTCTGGTGGAGATCGCGGCGACGCTGGACGCCGCCGAGAAGGCGCTCCGGGCGCAGGATGTCGACGCCGCCGACGCGGTGCTGGTCCAGGCGCGGGCAGCGGAGGCGGACCTGGCTGCCCTGAACGAGGCAGCGTCCGAGGGTCTGGCCGTGGTGCGGCACTCCCCTTTTCGACGCGGCGACCTTCCCGCGGTGCAGGCGTACGCCGAGCTGGCCGTCCCCTTGGACCGCGCCAGCCGGAACGTGCGAGTGCTGGCCCGACGCTGCGCGGTGGCGTTGTGGCGCAACGAGGCGGTACCGCTGGCCTATCTGCTGCTGATGTCCGAGACCGCGGAGACGGTGCGGTTCATGGGCACTGAGCTGCAGAACGGCCGGCTTCCAGTGGCCGCCCGGGAACGGCTGATCAAGATCGGTGAGCGCAGCTCCCACCTGAAGCTGGCGGACTCCATCTCCGCCGTGGTCATCTTGGCTCAGCTCCGTTCGATCATCACCGACATGCTTGAGCTGACCGGTCTGGACTACGGCGAGGCGAGGACCTTGCTGCCGGAAATGGACTGATGGCACCCCGATTTGGAACTTCGCGGGCCGTCACGTAGTCTTTACGAAGTCAACGCGGGGTGGAGCAGCTCGGTAGCTCGCTGGGCTCATAACCCAGAGGTCACAGGTTCAAATCCTGTCCCCGCTACTAACGAGAAGGCGCTCTGACTAGGTAACACTAGTCGGGGCGCCTTCTTCACTTCGGCCGGTTGGGCGATGGCCGAGGTGGCTCCACTTCACGGGATTGTCGCTGTGGCTGTCGCCGACCGACATGTCGACAACCGAATCAGGCTCGGGGGGCCCTGGAATCCAACCCCTTATGTCCCAAGGAGTCAGATCTATGTCAGTAATCACACGCTCCCCCTTTCCCACGCCGATCGATCCGGAGTATCCGATTGGAAGCGAAGCGCACTCGGTGCCCGGAGCTGTCTATGGCTACCACCGCCCCTTTTGCTGCATCGCGGATCGCGAGCGTCAGCCGGGCCAGTCGGTCGTCCACCACGGGCCAAGGTGCGAAAGCCTGACAATCGGCGCGCCGACGCGAGGCCTGCGAGTCGATGGCACTGCAGAAGAGCTGGCCGTAGACCTGGTGGCCCCCTACCTCCACGGTGTCTATGACCCCGACGCGCTCCGCGAGGCACGCTCCTTCGGAGATGCCGTACGGCTGACGGCTGGAGGCGATGACGACGGTCTCAGCATTCTGGTGACCCCATCGGCAGCCCGGAGCCTCGCGGCAGCCCTGATCCACGCGGCCGACCGCGCTGAGATGCTGGCGTGAGCGACCGGTCATAACGCCGATCGACCCCCGCCGGAGTCAGGTGTCCGGGGGGGTCGTTCCGGGGATGTTGCTGGCGGGGGACCAAACAACCTGCGCCTGGGGCAAGATCGGCCCGCTTTGCGCTTGTATTAAGAGTCGCATCTAAAGCCCACCATTGAAAGGGTTATGGTCGAATTAGTGACCCCCCAAAAGTGGGGGTTCCGGACCTTTGTCAGTTGATTGCTAAAGCATTTTGTATTGGTTGATGCATAAAGCAAACTCGGTTCGTCCACCCTACGTTTCTCGGGATATTGGCCTTGGTTTGGAGTGGCAAGTCTCGGTCGACACCTCCGAACGAGCACAGCTGCCGAAGCACTAACGCAGGAGCGGACGGGTGAGCATGCCGGCACCATAGGTTCGGCCTTGAGCGCGCTTGGGGTGATCGCCCATGTAGAGGGATGACCCTGCAACAGCGGAGCGTCTCCAGCCCGAAGCGCTGTCGGTGGCTCGGAAAGCTCGGGATCTGTGGACTTGTCGGGGTTGCCTTCATCAATCTGCCTGTGCACCCCGCAGTGCGGCCCGCCTCCTCGGCGCCGCCCACATGTAATGATCGTTTCTATCTATGGTGGCCGGATGATCCTCTCCGAATCCACCGGCACTTGGACAGGCACGAACGGGTTCCGTCTGATGCCGAATGACCCGCTCGCCGAGTTCTCAGCGACTGCGACCGTGACAATCGCCGCGGGCGGTTACTTGGGCTCGGTCGCGTACTCCTGGGAGCACCCCGATGATGGGCTCCAGGACGGGCTCATCGTCATCGGATCTGCCGGTGTCGAGGGCTCCCTCGTCGCCCTGTGGGGCGACTCGTGGCACCAGAAGCCGGCACCCATGTCGTTGTCCGGCGGATACAGAACCGGCTCGACCATCGAACTCGACGGCGACTACGGTGGCGGGTGGCTCTGGCGAATCGCCTTCGACACCGCCAACCCGGACCGTCTGCGGATGCGCATGGAGAACATCGTCCCCGCTGACCAGGCCACGACAGAGATACCGGCCGGGCCGTACCCAGCGATGGTCATGGACCTACACCGAGCCTGATCTCAGCTGTCGTGCGCCACGGCTGCCATCCCCTGCGACGGGTCAACCAGCCACTGATCCCTACAGTGGAGGTGTGCCCTCCTCAGCCGATCGGGCGGTGGCCGTAGTCTTCGCCGAGAACCTCCTGCTCGTCATCGGCCGGGTGCGCGACGGACGCGGCTACTGCGTGCTACCGGGCGGCAAGGTGAAGCCGGGTGAGGCGCTCCCCGAGGCAGCCATTCGCGAGCTCCGGGAGGAGACCGGCCTTATCGGGACAGTAGACACACACCTATGGACGCTGCAGCACGAGGACCGGACGTCCCACTACTTTCTGGTGGACGCCGCCTATGGACCGCTCTCCCTGGGCGGCCCAGAGCAGCTAAAAGATTCACCCGAGAACCGTTACCTGCCGCAATGGATTCCGCTCGACGACGTCGCGGCGCACAACCTGCGGCCCGCCACCCTTCAGGAACTCCTGCGCCGCCAGCGCTAGCCGCGATATCGAAGGCCAGCGCAGCTGGCGCCTGGGCGTGGCGGTATATGTGCACAACCAAAAAGCCCCGAGCGGGGGGACACCGGGGCTTCTTGGATGGTTGCCGGAGAGAACACTCGGGGGGTTGTCCCCTCCGGCAACGACACTAAGCGTACTAAACGTTAGTGCCGATGACAAATCGGATTCGGGATCGCCCTGTTACCGATAATCAACGAGCCGTGGGTAAATGATCCACCTAATTCTGATGCTAAAGGGTAATCCCTGACCGAGTAGCTGCGAGACGGCCCGGGCGAGCAAAAAGCCCCGAGCGGGGGGACACGGGGCTTCTTGGGATGGTGCCGGAGAGAACACTCGGGGGTTTGTCCCCTCCGGCAACGACACTAAGCGTACTAAATATTCGCGCAGATATGAAATCGAGGCGATACCGCTCCGGGACGTGCCCGCCTCATCTGCAGTTTGGCTAGTTCGCGGCTGTCCAGAAGGCCTTGTTTCCCAGCGAGTCAATATAGGTCACTCGGTCAACCTTCAGTGTGGGATGAACGCCCTCGAAAGGCATCCAACCCTGCGCACATTGGCCGACCTTGTACCTGCCGCTCCTGGGATAGAGACCTGACCAGGTATGCGACGGATCGTCAACGTGAGGGACGAACCAGAAATGGCTGCCGGCGTTGGCGTACCACGGTTCCCAGGTCAGCTTCGTCTTGCCACCGCTCGACCCCGCGGGCAGCTTTCTCACGCAGGTCTTCACGTACGCGCGGAAGCCGCGGGCGGACTGCCGGGTATCGGTGACGGTGACGGTAAAGTTCCTGAATGTAGCCGTGGTGCCGAGTGCCCGCTGCGGTGACTTCGAGTTGGTCACCGCCCAGTTGACCTTGTTTCCGAGAGAGTTGTGGTAGCCGATCTTCGTGACGTTGGTCGTCCCACCGACCGCGAATGGCAACCAGCCCTGGAGGCACTGGCCGATTCGGAACTGACCCTCGGTCGGGGCGTTGCGGCCAGACCAGGGGTCCTCCCCCGCTTCGAAGCCTCCGGGCCGAATCTTGCCGTTGATGCGCCACGGATCCCAGCTCAACCGCATGCTGGTGGTTCCCTTCGGCAGGCTGGTCACGCAGACCTTAATCTTGGCGCCGAAGAAGTACGAGTCGGAGCCGCGGTCCGTCGTCAGAACGCTGACCTTTAGGTACTTGAAGGTGGCTGTCTTGCCGACCGCCAACTGCTGGCTTCCCGCCGCTAACGCTGGTGTGTGGGGCCCAGCCATCGCGGTTGTGCCGAATCCCGTCAAGGCGACTGCTAGGGCCGTACTCGCCACCACCCACATGGCACATAGTCTTCGGTTCATACCGGTGCCTCCCGTTCTGCTCGGTGTGTCCCACCGCTCTTTGTTAGGAGACCGGAACAGTGGCCGCAGATACCTTGCTGCGGTCAGCAGGAGCGTGGCCGAGACGTAACGTTGGAGACCCTGCGGGGGCGGTGACTCTCCCCCGTGGTTCAGTCAGAAGCCGGGGTCGATTCATACGTGCCAATCGCCGCAACTTTCTCAGCCGATGCCGAGGACGGGTCGAACGCGTAGCCCAACCATTCGCGGGCCAGCCGCCTGGCCAGCTCGATACCCACCACACGTTGGCCGAAGCACAGCACCTGAGCATCGTTGCTGAGCACCGACCGCTCCACCGAGAAGCTGTCGTGCGCCGTCACCGCCCGAATGCCGGGCACCTTGTTGGCGCTGATGGCCACGCCCAGTCCGGTCCCACAGACCAGCAAGGCACGGTCGGCTTTGCCTTGAGCGATAAGCTCGGCGGCCGCGATGGCAACGTGCGGGTACGCAGTGTTCTCGTCATGCGTGACGCCCACATCGACCACCTCGCCGACGCGGTCGTCGGCCTCAAGGTCGGCCTTCAGGATGTCCTTGTACTGCAGGCCTGCGTCATCACTGCCCACCACGATGCGTAGCTGCTTCGTCATTGGTTCTCCTCTTGAGCTTCGAATACATCTGCGACAACCCGGACACGCCTGGCCAGCGAGATAGCCCCTGCATCACCGAGTACCGACGCTGCGTTCCACCAAGGGCAAATGATCTTCAATGTCCCGGCGCGGTGATCAAGGAATTAGCGAGACCTTCACCGACTCCTTACCGCTGGCAACAAGATCAAGTCCCTTCTGGAACTCCTCAAGCGGGAGCTGGTGGGTGCAGATCTTGTCCATTGGCAGTGCGCCGGACTCGATCATTCGAATGGCGGCCGGCCAGCAGTACGGGCCGAGGTGGGCGCCGTAGACGTTCAGCTCCTTGTCGTCGCTGATGATCGACCAGTCGACGGTGACGTCGCTCCCGAACACGCCGTACTCAACGTAGGTGCCAAGCTTGCGAAGCAAGTTCAGCCCCTGCGGGACGGCGGACGGGTGCCCCGTGCCTTCGAGGTAGGCGTCAGCGCCGTAGCCGTCGGTGAGACCCTTGATGATTCCCTCCGCGTTCTCCTCGGCGATGTTGATCACGATGTCGGCGCCACATTCCTTGGCGAGCTCGAGCTTCTCCGGAGCCAGGTCGAGGGCAATCACGTGAGCCGGACTCTTGGCGCGCGCACCGGCCACCATGCCGAGTCCGATCGGCCCGCAGCCAGCCACCACCACGACGTCCTCGAAGGTGAGATTCGCCCGCTCGACCGCGTGCAGCGAGCAGGACAGCGGCTCAGTGAATGCCGCATGCGCTGCCGGAAGATCGGCTGACACCTTGTGCACAAGGGCGTCGCGGTTGTACAGCATGTACTCCGCCATGGCGCCGGGGGTGCGCCGCTTGAACCCGTAGAGGTCGTGCGGCGCGCACATCCAGTACTGGCCGCGCAGGCAGTACCGACACTTCCAACACGGCACGATCTGCTCGCTCACCGCCCGGTCACCGACTGCGACACCCCAACGCTCGGCCGCCACAGCATCGAGCTCGACGATGGTTCCGACGAACTCGTGGCCCGGGATTACCTCGGTCTCGGCCCACGCCGGACGGTTGGCGTCACCCCAGAACTTCGCAGCTCCGTGGTAGCACTTCAGGTCACTAGCGCAGATGCCTACAGCCTCCACCTTGACAAGGGCCTCGCCAGGGCCGGGCCTGGGCACTGCGACCTCTTCGAGCTGGTAGTTCTCCGGGCCGTGGCAGATCACAGCGCGCATGGTCGTGGGGATCTCGGCGTGGGCCCGTGGTGTGCGCCGTTGGGCAACGTTGGTCATGGGGGTTCCTCCAGGGCGGTTGATCGGTCCCGTACAGCGCTCGAGACGCCCTCGGAACTAGTTGGAGTTGTCTTGCACGTCACACTAGCGTGGTGGTAAACATCCGTCCAGAACAGATGTTCAGGAGTTCTGGCTTTAGGTACCAACGTTCAAGGGATACTGCATCCATGCCGAGTCGCGGTTCGTCCAAGCCCCGTCCGAGCGGGGCGACTCCCGCGAACGGTGCTGACACGCCGCCCACGGTCGAGGGCACCCACTTCGCGCCATCACTGCTGTACGCCGCAGCGCGGCAGTACTACGTCGAGGAGGCAACCCAGGCCCAGGTGGCATCGCGGCTTGGTACCAGCCGGGCCACGGTCAGTCGGCTGCTGTCGGAGGCACGGCGGCAGGGCATCGTCCGGATAGAGGTCGTGCCCCCCAGCCATCGGACGAACGATGGTCTCGCCGACCAGGTGGCCGCCACCCTCGGGCTGGACCGGGTCTACCTGTCGGCATCCCTTCCGGCTGTTTCGTCCGCGCGGCCGATCGAAGACGTGATGGGCAGCCTGCTCGCCCCCGCCGTATCCCGGGCGCTGAAGGCCGTAGGTCTGCTACCGGGCGATGTGCTGCTGGTCTCCTCCGGCCGCACCATCTACGAGGTGGCCCGCCAGCAGCTCCTCCGACTACCCGGTGTGCTGGTGGCGCCGACGGTGGGTGGCAACGACCAACCTGAAGAGTGGTACCAGACCAACGAGATCACCCGGTTGATGGCCAACGGGATTGGCGGCCGGGCGATGTACCTGTTCGCACCCACCCTGCCAGGCCCGGAGCTGTATGAGACCTTGCGCGCGGACCCCGCTATCCAGCGAGTGCTGCATCTGTGGCCGCAAGCCCGGTGTGTGCTGCTCGGCGTCGGCGCCCCACCGCTGTTGCGATCACAGCTTCCGCAGTTCGTGCCAACGATGTCAACCTCACTACGGGAGGCGGTCGGTGACGTTTGCTCCCGCTTCTACGACCGCAAGGGGCAGCCCATCGACTTCCCCGGCAACGACCGGCTGATAGCCGTGGAGCTGGCTGACCTGAAGAAGATCCCAGTCAGCATCGCGGTCGCCGTCGGCCACGACAAGGTGGCCCCGATCATCGCCGGCGCCAGGGCCGGCTACTTCAACCAGCTCGTCACCGATCCACTGACCGCGGAACAAATCCTGGCCAGCAGCTAGCTGTCACCACCCCTGACAATGTGGGCGCCACGTTTGTCGGCCCAAGCACCCCAGAGAGGCTTTCCATGATCAACTCCAACCCGAGGCTCGACGGGCGCCGTACCCTCATCACCGGCGCCTCCAAGGGCATCGGTGCCGACATCGCCCGTGCCTTCGCCGAGGCGGGGGCTGCGCTCGTCCTCAGCGGCCGTGACGGCGAAGCCCTCTCGGCGCAAGCCGCGCAGCTGGCGTCCGACTACGGTGTCAAGGCCGAGGTTGTGGTTGCGGACTTGTCCGACCCCGAGGCCCCCGAGCGGCTCGCGGCTGAGGCGGCTGCTGTGTTCGGTGGCCTGGATGTGCTGATCAACAACGCAGGCATCTCCCATCCGGAGATGGTGGTGGACCTCACCGCTGAGCTCCTCGACGACGTTCTGAACGTGAACCTGCGCGCCCCGTCCCTGCTGGCAGCACGGGTCGGTGCGGGAATGGCGGCCGCCGGCGGCGGCTCCATCGTGACCGTAGCCTCGGCCGCCGGGCTCCGCGCGCTGCCGGAGCATTACGGGTACTGCATCTCGAAGGCGGGTCTACTGATGGCGACCAAGATGCTCGCCCTCGAGCTAGGGCCCAGTGGCGTCCGGGCGAACAGTGTCTGCCCCACGGTGGTGCTGACTGACATGGGTCAACGGGTCTGGCTGGACCATCCGGATAAGGCGGCCCCGATGTTGAGCCGGATCCCGCTGGGCCGGTTCGTCCAACCGCACGAGGTTTCCGACGTGGTTGTCTGGCTGGCCTCGGATGCCGCTGCCATGGTGAACGGGATCGACCTCTCAGTCGATGGTGGCTACTCGGTGAGCTGAGCGAGTCGGGTTTGACCGACCTTCACTCGGGTACGCCGGTTGAAAGGCGCACAGCGAGAGCTGCCCGCCGGTCGGGGCGACCGCGACGCGGCGCGATGCGTGCAACCACAGATCGCAGACAAGCGAACGGACGGCGGGTGTCACTATGACGACTGAGAAGCGGACGGAAGCAGCACAGCCCACCGATCGGGTGATCGGTCACCTTGAGACGGTGCACACCTTCGACTCCGGACCGATGCCGACCGGCGTGAGCGTCTCGCACACCGGCAGGATCTTCGTCAACTTCCCGAAGTGGGGAGATGACGTCCCGGCCACCGTTGTCGAGATCAGCCAGCGGCGCACAGTCCCGTACCCGAACCAAGAGTGGAACTCGCCGTCGGCCGACGACGACCCGAGCGCGTTCGTGTCGGTGCAGAGCATTGTGGTGGATCCGGCCGACCGGCTATGGGTGCTGGACACCGGCAGCCCGCTGTTTCAGAAGACCAAGCCGGGCGGTCCCAAGCTGGTCTGCGTCGACCTCAGCAGCGACACGGTGGTGCAGGTCATCACCTTTCCGCCCGATGTCGCGTTGCCCACCACCTACCTCAACGATGTCCGTTTCGACCTGCGCCGAAGTGTGGCCGGAATTGCCTACATCACCGACTCCTCCGACTCCGGGCCGAACGGCATCATCGTCGTCGACCTGGCCAGCGGGCAGAGCTGGCGCCGGCTGCATGACCACCCGACTACGAAGGCTCCAGTCCACCCGGATGTACGCATCATCGTCGAGGGTGCCCAGTGGCTGGAGCGCTCCGAGGACGGCACCGCCTCGTCGGTGACCATGGGGTCGGACGGCATCGCCATCGCGGCAGACGGCAGCCGGCTCTACTACTGCCCTCTCACGTCGCGGCGGTGGTACTCGGTTGACACCGACGCTCTGGTGGACACGTCCCGCTCGGATGACGACGTGGCCGCCACGGTGGTCGATGAGGGCGACAAGGGTGGGACCAGTGACGGCCTGGAGACGGACGCCTCCGGTCGGCTGTACGTCACCGACGTTGAGCACAACGCCATCCACTGCCGGCTGCCGAACGGCTCCTGGGAGACGGTCGTCCACGATCCCCGTCTGCTGTGGCCCGACACCATGTCGGTTGCCGCCGACGAACACCTGTACGTGACCGCCAATCAGCTGCATCGGCAGGCGCAGTACCAGGGCGGGAAGGACCTGCGCCAGTACCCGTACTCGCTCTTCCGGGTGGCCATCGACGCAGGACCCGTCCAGCTACGACCCTGAGGCCACCCGCGGCCGTCGACGCCGTGCGGTCGTAGCCAGGGCCGGAGGCCTCCATGTCCCGACTTGGCCGGCTCTGAAATGTAGCCGCCGCGCGGGCGACCCCTATCCCGGTCAGCGCGGCGGGTGTTAGCGTGAAACTGTGTCGACGGTCACTCTCCCCACGCCAGATGAGCTGAACAAACTGTCAGAACATCGCCAGGAAGGGAGTGTGACCATCTACTTGCCGTCGTCTCCAAACCCTACGGAGACGGCTCCCGTACGACTGCACCTGAAGAACGCGGTCATGGAGGCTGACGAGCAATGCAAGGCCTTAGGCGTCCCTAAACGGACGGTGTGGGCGGTGATCAACCCCCTTCGCGACCTCGTCGAGGACGACGACTTCTGGCGTGACCAGTCGCTCGGGCTGGCGATCTTCGCAGCGCCGGACGTCTTGAACACCTACACCATGCCCGAGACGGTGAGGGGGGCCGTGGACGTCGGTGAGCGCTGGGATCTTGGTCCACTGCTGCGCAGCCTCTCCCACCGCGAGGACGGCTATGTCGTCGGGGTGGCCGAGGGCAGCAACCGGCTGTTCCTACTCCCTCTCGGAGAACGCCCACGCGAGCTCGAACTTGAGCTACCGGACGACCTGGAGTCCGTGTTCCAGTACGCGAACAACGCCGGGGATGCTGACTTTCCGCGGCCAGCGGGAGCGACCGGGGAAAGAATCGAGCACCGGCGCTATTGCAAGGCCGTTCAGGATGCTGTCCTCAGATGCGTTACGAATTCCAAACTGCCGATGGTTCTCGCTGCGATCGATGATTTTGAGTCCGCGTACCGCGAGATCAACACATACCCGAACCTGCTCGATCATGGCATCGAGACACATCCTGACTCACTGTCGCCGGACGAGCTGAACTCTCGGGCCCGCCAGATTCTCGATGACTACTACCGGATGCAGTTGAAGGACTGGCGCGAGCGCTTCAGCAACCGGCGCGCACACCGGCTGGGTGTTGAGAAGCTCGAGGATGTCGCCCTTGCCGCTACGGCGGCGGCTGTCGAGGAACTCTTGTACGACGTCGATGCCCAGATTGAGGGCTCGATCGACGACATGGGCGTCCTAGTGCTGGCGGACGAACCCGGCCCGAACGCCTACGACGTGGTCGACGAGATCGCCGTCCGGGTGGTCCGCTCGAAGGGGAAGGTGCGAGCCGTGACCCGTGACGAGATCCCCGATGGTTCGTCTGTAGCCGCTATCTTGCGGTTCCCTGTCTTGCCCCTTTAGCCGGCTGCGGGAACAGCGCTAAGGGCACCGGCGGCGTGCAGGTGTCCGGAGACGTGCGTCGGATTCGACCCGCGAGTGGATCGCTGGCTGGGCACACGCCTCGGACGTAGGCCATGTGCACACTTCACTGTCGTCTGACTGTCCTGGCGAGGGCTGTGTGGTGGTTGAGGTGGCGTCGTTTGATGCGGTTGTTGACCATCGGTTGTTGTTGTTTGTCGTGCCAGTGGGGTGGGGTCCATTCGGGGATGCCGTTGGTGATGTGGCAGGTCCAGCCGCGGGAGGCGAAGCGG
>JAOPXN010000029.1 GCA_025965155.1 Propionibacteriaceae bacterium | reverse complement strand
AACTCGGCGACGAGGCGCCCGGTCGTACTCTTGCCCGCAGCCGGTCCCCCGGTCAGCACCAACGGAGGTCGCATGATGTCCGATCTTAGGGACCGGACCGCCGCCGGCTCCTCTACGCGACCATGTCGGGCGCCGGCATGAGTCTGCATCACACCGTTTCGTAGCGACGCCTCACGGAATCCCGGCGCGATCTGTGGATCCCTCACACTTCGGTCGCGCGTTCAAGGCCGCACGCGGTCTGGCCGGAACGAATGGCAAGCCGGGGACGGCTCCGGCACTCACATTGCTGCTGTCGGACTGAGGGACGACCAAGTCGATTTTCACGCTGGGGGTGGTGGTGCTCGGTTGGGCGCTGTCGGGCAGGATCAAGTTATGACTGTCATCAAGATTAATGTCATCACGGTGCCTCGGGACTCCGGCGACGAACTGGCTCATAGGTTCGCCGCCCGCGCCGGTGCAGTGGACGACGCCGAAGGCTTCGAGGGGTTCGAACTTCTCAAGCCTGCCGACGATCGGGAGCAGTGGTTGGTGATCACCCGTTGGCGCGACGAGGACTCGTTCCAGGCCTGGCTGGGTTCGGAGTCCTTTGCCCATGGCCACCGCTCGGCGGCCGAACGGCACGGCGAAGCGGCGCCGAAGCCGGTCGCCACTCACAGTGAGGTGTGGTCGTATGTCGTTGCTGGGGGCTCCGACCCACGCTGAGGTGGTCACCTCGTCGACGAGTTGCCGCCACCGGTCACGGCGTGAGGTTGAGTCGCATCAGACGCTCTCGTGCGACCAGCCCCTCGCGCTCGTCCTCGAACGTGATGCCTTGGTCGATCCAGCCCTGCCTTTGGTAGAACTCGATCGCTCGCAGGTTGTCGAAAAGCACGCAGAGGACCGCCTCCGGGAAGGCGAACCGCCTTAGCTCGTCGATGGCGGCGGAGTGAAGCTGGTAACCGATCCCGGTGCCCCAGTAGTCGGCTAGGAGATAAATCGCATACAGCTGGCCAACTCCGCTGTCGACCTCTGCCGGCGGTGAGGCGGGGCCCACCGCGGCGAAACCGATCACAACGTCGCCCTCCACGGCGACCATGATCGCCGTGCGAGGGTCAGGAGCGGTGATCAGCGGCAGCCAGAAGTCGCCCGTGATCGTGCGGGCCGCAAGAAACTCATCGGGGAGGAGGTCCAGATACGCCTGTCGCCACACCACGGTGTGCACCTGCGCCACCCCCGCTGCATCCGCTGCCTCGGCTGACCGGACGATGACCACACCCATAGGCGTATCATCCTGGATTCCCGAGGGTCGCCGGAAGCGGCTAGGTGTGGCACGTCTGGCAGAAATCGACCGCTCGTCGTGCCAGCCGAAGCCCATAGCCGGTGTGTCGCGGATTTCCCATCGATGAGCGGCCGATTCCTGGACGGCCGCGGGGAAGACCCGAGCGAACTACAGTGGGCGGCGATGACCCCCTACCGCGAAGCGATGCCACGGCTGCGCACCACGCTGGTGCTCGCCGTCGCTGTCGGATGCGCATTGGTGTCCGGCTGCGCGGTCCAGGGCGCGACCGGTGCCGCGCCGACGGCCACCGGACGGGCCGTGAGCGAAAACCCGACGACCGCACCAAGCACCAGCACCAGCACGTCACCGCCGTCGCCAACCGACCGGTCGACTTTGCTACCAGGCTCGACGACGACTCCCCCTGCGCCCCGGCCGCCGGTGCTGGCTAGCGACGGGAAGCCGCGGGTCTCCCGGCTGTCGATCCCGTCCCTCGGCATTAAGAATCTCCGGGTCAAGCCACACCGTGGGTCACCCGACGACGCAGGTGGCACCCGGATCCAGAATCGCGGGATCGCGGCCAGTCCGTATGGACCGGACGGCGGTGTCGGACCAGGTGGCACCGGCAACCACATCGTCACCGCTCATCGGCTTTCCTCCACGCGCGCCTTCTTGAATCTGCCGAAGCTCCGCGTTGGCGCGAAGGTGCACGTTGTCGCCGGCGGCCAGCGCTACACGTACCGGATTATCGGGACGCAGATGATCTCGTTCCGGTCGAAGAAGTCACTGGCCGCGCAGGTGGCGGAGGTACCGGGCCGAACTGGTGTCCGGGCCACCAAGGCCATGATCACCCTGTCCACCTGCCGAACCCCCGAAGACCGCGCGGAGGGCAACTACTGGTCCGACGAGTTCGGCAACCCCGAGCACCGGATCGACAAGATCGGGGAGCTAGTAGCCATCCGCCCCGGCTGAGCGACGGACTGCCGCGCGCGGGCTTCGCATCCAGGGCCACGTGATCAAGGCCCAGACCGGCGCAAGCCGGCCAAAGACCACCACATCAACGTGCCCACCGTCCCCCCTTGCCGAGCCATCTGCAGCAGTTAGCTGTCAGGACTCGATCTGGCCGAGCGGACCTTCCTCGTCATCGAACTGCCGGGTGCTCATTGCCTGAGCCCCCGCGTTGTGCTCCCCGTTGAACGGAGTGACCAGGTCACCGCAGCCGGCCTTGTCTGCGTCCTCCGGCGAGTTGAACCAGAAACCCAGGTGGAACTGATGGACCGGAGCAGTGGCCGGGTTCCTCTTGGCATCAGGGAAGGGTGACTTGTGCAACACCGGAGCCGGAGCTTGACCGACCGCCACGCTGAAGGTCTCCTCGTTGAAGCGACCAACGAAGGTGCCACGGGCGACGCCGCGATGATCGGTCTCCAGGTCACCCTGGTACCAGGCCAGGCCGAATGGAAAGTCCGGAACCTGCAGAACGAAGAAATCGAACTCGGTGTTCTTCGGCAGGCCCGACGCCTCGACCTTCATGACCTCGACCGGGCCCGTCTGCTCGACCCATACCTTGGCCTTTGCCTTCGGGATGCAGTCGGCTTTGACCGCACCTTCACTACGGACCATCTGGAACGATGTGACCTTGTTCGCCGCCTTTACTGTCGTCTTCACAGCCGTGGCGTCACCCGCGGGCAAGGGTAGGGCTGAGGCGTGCGGACCAGCTACGGCCACGGCGGCCAGAGCAGCTGAACCGAGCACTGAGGCCACCGCCAGAGTCTTACCAAACATAAGAGAATCCCTTCTAAGGATGGATTGTGTACACCCATCACGATGCCGAAGGGCCGCTCGGGGGCCTGCATGGTGCGCTTGGTGAATTGCTAGGTGGTCCGGCGCCTAGGCGCTGAACGAGGCTCGGATTTTCTGGTAGAGCTCGATGGTGCTCTCATCAGGCGACGTACCCAGTTCGTCGCGTAGGGCGTTGGTGAGCAGCTCGTACTGCTGAATGGCGCGAGACGGCTCACCCAGTGCCTGATAGCAACGCATTAGCTCGCGGTAGGCCGTCTCATTGAGCGGGTCGCTGACGATCACGCGCCGATAGGCCTCGACCGCTGCGGCGTGACCCCCGCCCGCCAGCAGGATCCGACCCATCGCCAGCAGCGCACGCTGGTAGCGGTGTCGCAGCTCATCTCGGGTCTGGAGCGCCCACTCCGGCGAACTGGAAGGCAGGAAGTCACCCGCGTAGAGCTCAGTCGCTCGCCGCAGGTGTCTCAGCTCCTCCGCCCGGCTGGTCGAGGCTCGGGCATCGGACAGCGCGCTCCCGAACGAGGCGACGTCGTACTCCACGCCGTCACGGTCGAGCCGGTAGCCGCCTTGGTCGAAGACGATTCGGGCCGCTCCGACCGCCCGGCGGAGGTGATACAGGGTGGTGTGGAAGGCGCTCCGCAGCTCGGTACCGGTTGCCTCGGGCCAGAGCGCCAGGCCGATGTCCCCCTTGGTGGCAAATTCGAGGTCCGCAAGATAGAACAGCAGCTCGCGCGGCTTCGCGTAGGAGAAGTCGGCCGCCGTGAGTGTCTGCCCCTGCAGGTGCACGACCTCGCGGCCCAGCGCCTGGATGGTCATGCTGGCCGTTGACACGAGGTCGGGTGCCTGACGAGGCCCGGCACTGGCACTGGCATTCACACTCGCACTGGCCATCCTTCGGGTGGTCCTGGGCGCCGGCCCGGAAATGGGCGTGAGTGCAGGCCTGGAACGCAGATCGGAGATGGCTGCAGCCACCGTTGCAGCCAACGGTGCCGACGCGCCAGCCATCCAGGCAGCCTCGCGCTCGTCCTTGGAGAGGCTGGCTGTGACAAATACGCCTGTCTGCTCCCGGTCGGTCCGCTCGATCGGCGGCAGCGCCGCTCCGATCTGCTCCAACAGCGCCTCGGCCGCTCCCAGCAGCTGTGCGGCTTCCCGCGGCCGGCCACGGAGCCGCTGGCAGGTAGCCATCTCGACCAGCAGCGATGAGGTACGCCAGTGGTCGCCCAGCTCGTGCTGACGTTGCAGGCTGGAGGAAAGCAGAGTGGCGGCGCCAGCAAGATCACCTTTCGCAAGCGCTACCATCCCCAAACCCTCCTCCGCGTACGCGGTTGCTTCGGCGAGCTGGTCCTCCGCGGCACAGGCGTAAGCCTCCTCGAAGTACGCCGTCGCTGCACCAAGGTCATCGGCCAGCCGAGCAGCGCCGCCCAGCATCAGAAGCGCCGAGGCGACGATGCCGGAGTCTGCGAGCCTGCGTCCGATCCCCAGGCAGGCCCGTGCTGACGTCCGGGCCGCCTCCTGGTTGCCCTGGAGCACGGCATTAAACGCGAGTCTGGCCAGAGTTTCACCAACCGCCTGCTGATCGTCCATGGATCTCCAGAGCTCCAAGTTCGCCGTCAGCAGCTCCTCGGCATGCCGGTAGTCCCCCCGTTCCCGGGCGATGCTTCCCATCGACTGCATGGCCATCGCCGCGCCTCTTCGGTCACCGAGCGCGTCGAAGACGGCTCGGCCCTCCTGGAGCCGCGCTGATGCGGCCGCGTAGTCACATTGCAGGAAAGCCAGTACACCGGTCGCGTTCAGCGCCCGCGCCAGCAACGACGGCTCGAAACGGCTGTTGTCGGTGGAGCCATCCCCCGCCAGAGCCAGCTCAAGCCACTGGCGTCCTTCACGGTAATGGCCGTGCGCCACACCGAAACCGGCAAATCCGGCCGCCAACTGGAGTGCTCGACCAGCGTCTGTGACCTGCCGGCTCCAGGCGAATGCTGCACGCAGGTTCGGCAGCTCGGTCTCCAGTTTCGCGAACGCCATTTTCCGAGCTGGCCCAAAGACGTGGTCGGCGGCAGTGAGCTGGTCGAGACACCAGTCGAGATGTCGGTCGCGGCAGCTCGTCTCCTCCGCCGCCACAACCAACCGTTCGTTGGCGTACTGACGGACGGGATCGGGCAGCTCATACCGTGCGGTCCCAGAGCTCAGGTCTACCCGGAGCAGCGAGCTGTCGGCTAGACCGGTCAGCAGGTCCAGCACCGCGCCTGATGTCAGGTCGTTCCCGGCGACGGCGACCACGCCGCTCAAAGTCGCCCCTCCGGCGAACACGGCGCACCGGCGAAACAGTTGCGCCTCCTCGGCCGACAGCAGCCGATGGCTCCAGTCCAGGGTGGCTCGCAGTGTCTGCTGTCGCTCCGGGGCCGAGCTGGAGCGCTGAACCAGGAGGCGCAGCGAGTCGTCCAGGGCCTCAACGATCTGTTCAACGGACAGCACCTGCGCGCGGGCTGCGCAGAGCTCGATGGCCAGTGGGTTGCCGTCCAGCCGCCGGCAGATCGCCAAGACCCCGGCTACGCCATCGTCGTCCACCATGAAGTCGGGCCGTACGGCGAGGGCCCGCTCGACGAAGAGCTCCACCGCATCGACGTGCTGGGTGGCCGTCGGATGGGCGCCCGCCTGTGTGGCAAGTGGCGGGACGGGCCACAGCATCTCTCCGGGAACCCGGAGCGGAGTCCGACTTGTCGTCACGATGGTCAGATCGGGGCAGCGGACTAGCAACGATTCGGCCAGGTCCGCTGCGGTGTGGCGGACGTGCTCACAGGTGTCCAGGATCAGCAGCACCGGCTGGTCGGCAAGTGCGGACGCGATCGCGTCAGTGGACACGGCGCTGTTGGCGTCTAGAAGACCCAGTGATCGGGCCACGGTGGGCGCGACGAGCTCTGCCGAGTCGAGGTTGGACAGTGCCACCCAGTGCCGCCGTCCCCCGATTTGCTGCGCGACGGCAAGGGCAAGCCTGGTCTTGCCACAACCCCCGGGCCCAGTGAGCGTGACCAGCCGGTGCTGCTCGAGCAGCGACAAGACGCTGACCCGTTCGGTGGTACGGCCGATGAACTGGGTCAGAGGCAGCGGCGCCCCCGGGATCGCAGCGGCACGGGGTTCCGATTCGGGCATATATCGCTCCCAATCAGCACGATCCAGCGGAACTGCTGCTGATGACCCAATAAGTGTTCCATTGCACCGCCCACATGGTCGAGGTAATAACTCGCTCACCGACTCACCTGAGCGAAGCAGAGCAGTACTCTGCTGAGAGCGGCAGCCGCTGAGTTGTTCGCCCGACTCAGCGGCCTGACCGAGACCTGGTCCGAGGGAGGGGACATGACCGATAGCCCAGAGGCAGTGTTTGAACGGCATGTGGCAGCGCTGATGGCTGGCGACCTTGACTCATTGGCCGCCGACTATTCCGAGGATGCGTTGATCATCACTTCCGACGGAGAGTTTCGCGGCCAGGCTGGAGTACGGGAAGTGTTCACGCCGCTCATGCAGGCCCTGCCGGAACCGACTCTCGAAGCCAAGGTTGCCGCCTTCGCCGACGATGCGCTGTTTCTACGTTGGAGTGCGGACTCGGCCGCGAACTCAGTGTCCGACGGGGTCGACACCTTCGTGTTCGCCGACGGCAAGATTCGACTACAGACAATTTCCTGCACGATGACGCCCAAAACCTAAAAGATTAGGGGCCAGAGCACGCAGATTCGACGGCGGGCTGGCGCAGCGGACCGGGCGCGACCCGGGTTACCACGCTGAGACGCCAGCGTCACCGCACCGTAACGACACCCTCGTAGCGTCATCGACGAATCGACCGAGTTGCTGACGAGAGGGGCTAGCCATGCCAACACCACAGGGCCGCGAAGCGGCAGACATCATCCAGGGTGCACTGGGCCGGCGCAACCTACTCAGGGTCGCTGCGGCGGTGGGCGTCCTGAGTGCCGCCGAGACCGTCGCCGGTGGTCCGATCGCAGCCGCGGCCGCTCCGGGCCGCCGCCGGCATGGCAAACGGCTGGACATCGTTCAGCCCGGATCGGGTGACATCAGCGGTGATTACTACCTTTCCCCACAGGCAAACGAGGTGCTCTGGGGCTACGTCCCCGCATTCGGTGCGACGCCTGTGTTGGAGATGCGTTCCGGACGGACCGTCACCATTGACTCGCTGTCCCACGAAGGCATCCTGGAGGACCAGGGACGCGACCCAGTCTCGTACTTCGCCACGAAGGGGGTCCGCCGTAGCGAGGTCCTGCGGGACGCGGTCGACGTCGCGGAGCACTACACCCGCACCCCTCGCAACTTCGACGTCGACGGCCCACACGTGGTGGTGGGGCCAATCTACGTACAGGGCGCCCGTCCGGGCGACGTGCTGAAGGTCGAGACGATATCTGCTCGGCCGCGCGTCCCGTACGGGGTGGTCTCCAGCCGACACGGCAAGGGCGCCCTCGCCCAAGCCGCCGGAAGAACGGCGCCGCCCGGGATCACCCGCGCCGAGGTCATGCCGCCGATCGAAGCCGACGGGCGGTCCACCGGCGACCCCACCCGCTACGGCAATGTCTCCGTCTTCACCCCGGTGGAGAGCCACCGGGGCGACTTGTACGGTGTCATGGCCAGAGCTGGCGGCTCGGTTCAGTTTCCGCTCAACCCGTTCATGGGCATGATGGGCGTCGCCTCGGCCGCGGCCAAGAACCTCAACGAGCCGCAGGTCAACTCAATCCCACCGACCCTTGGCGGTGGCAACATCGATATCAGCCTGCTCGGCCCGGGTTCGACGTTCTATCTGCCGGTCTTCGACGACGGCGCGCTGTTCTACGTTGGCGACCCGCACATGGCGATGGGCGATGGCGAGGTAGCCCTGACGGCAATGGAAGGATCACTGCGAGCAACCTTCCGGCTGACGGTGTGCAAGCGCGGACAAAGCGGCGTTCCGTCCGTTGCCTTCGACTACCCATTCGCCGAAACATCGAAGGCGTGGGTGCCGATCGGGCTCTCCGACCCGAACGGAAGCATCGACGGTCAGATCAACGATCTCGACATCGCCATGCGACGAGCCACAGTGAACGCACTGGACTTTCTGGAGAATGACCTCGGCATGGAGCGCCCGGTCGCGTATGCCTACCTGTCCGCGGCCGCTGACTTCGTTGTCTCCCAGGTCGTCGACCGGACGGTTGGCGTGCACGGCGTGATCAGCAAGTCGCACTTTCGCTAGTCTCACCGCACCGAGTAGGGCGTGAGCAGCTGGTCGACGGGCGCGTAGTCGTCGGTCAGTACGGGGGCGTCACCGGTCCACTCGGTGAGCTCCGCACCGGTGATCACGTCCCATTTCGCCCCGCGTTGCGTCAGCCGGTCGACGGCAGCATCAACATTGATCGGGCGGTTGGATGCGATCACGACCAGGTTGCCGCCGGCCCCGTCGCCGTCGGTCAGGGTGTCGGTCTCGGTGGCGAGCGCGACATGGGCGAATGCCTCTGTCAGGGTTGCAACTTCGGCACGTGCGAAGGCAAGCGGCCCGAAGTCGAGCAGATTCACCAGGTAAACCCCGTCCTCGGTCAGCACCCGATCCACCTGCTGCACGGCTTCCCGCGTGGTGAGGTGCCAGGGCACGCTCACTCCGCCGAAGGCGTCGCCGATGATGAGGTTCCGGCTGTCGTCGGCGAGCCGGCCCAGGCCCAGCCGTGCGTCTTCCACCCGGATGTCGATGCCGTCTCCGGTCTTGAGCCCCAACCGCTCGGTGTCGATCCTGACAACACCGGAGTCGATCTCGGACACCAGGCTTACCGTGCCTGGGCGTACCCGGTCGAGATAGCGCGGCACCGTCAGCCCGCCACCGCCGATGTGGTAGGCCTGCAGGGCCTGACCTGCGGGGTAGGCGGTCTCGATTACCGACACCATCGCCTTCGCGTAGTCGAACCTCAGATAGGTCGGGTCCGCAAGGTCGACGTAGGAGTGGGGGGCACTGTCGAGCAGCAGCACCCGCCCCGCCGCCCGGTCGGGGTCGGTAACGATGACGGCGCAGTGGTAGGTCGTCTCCGCGTCGCAGCCACCGGGAGCGACCGCGACGGCGCCCCCACCCGCGACGACGAGCAGCGCCGCTGCGCCCACTGACCGCAAGCCTCGGACGCGCAGCTCGACCAGTGCTGCGGCGATGACCAGCGCGGCCCCCAGACCAATCATGATGCCGCTGACCGGCACTCGTGAGATCAGCACGAAACCGGTAAGGACGGTACCGACGATCGCGCCCGCGGTACCAATCCCGGATAGCTGCCCGACGACGGTGCCGGTCTTGTGCAGGTCAGTCAAGCGCAGCTTGGTGACCATCGGCGTCACGGCCGCAAGCAGGGTGCCTGGCACGATGATGGCCAGCGAGGCGACGAGCATCAGCAGCGTGGCGTCGCTGATGGCACCCGCGCCACGGACGGCGAACGGAGTCACCGCCACGGCGACCCCGGAGACAGCCAGCAGCGGACCCAGCGCCCGGCGCGGCGGTACCACGTCGGCCGCCCTACCGCCGGCCCAGGAGCCGATCGCGATGGCGGCCAGGGCGACGCCGATTACCAGTGTGTTGGTCTCCAGGGTGAGGCCGAGGTAGGGCGCCAGCAGTCGCAGCGACACCAGCTCCACGACCAGCACGCTGGCGGAAGCGCCGAAGACGAGGGCCGCCGCCCCACGACGACCCAGCGAGGTGGGCTCAGGCCGACCGTGGGACAGCACGGCCCGTTCGTTAGTCACCCACGGATCATGACACCTTACGTGCCGGGAACGGCGCCTCCCCCGATGAGTTCCGGCTGCTTGCGCAGTCTGTCGAGTAGACAGATCGCGCCCCGATGGCCGCCGGGGAGCTCCCCTGGAACGTGGCCAGGTCGAGAAGGAGGGATCACCATGATCACCAACCAGCCACAGGTGGTTCTGTCGGGGCTTGCATTCGGCGAGTCTCCGCGATGGCATGACGGCCAGTTGTGGGTCTCCGACTGGGGTGCGGGTGAGGTGCTGACCGTGGATCCATCCGGTACCAGCGATGTAGTGGCCAGGGTGAGCTCCTTCCCGATGTGTATCGATTTTCTACGGGATGGCCGGCTGCTGATCGTCGACTCGGCCGGGGGCCAACTGCTGCGGCGTGAGCAGGACGGTTCACTGGTGAGGCACGCAGACCTCAGCTTCTTGGGTTCGTCGCCCTGGAACGAGGTCGTCGCTGACAGCCGGGACAATGCCTACGTCAACAACATCGGGTTCGACTTCCCTGCCGAGGATCCAGCACCTGGCTTCGTCGCCTTGGTGACGGCGCAGGGCATCGCCTCGAAGGTTGCCGAGGACCTCTGGTTCCCCAACGGAATGGTCCTCGCCCCGGACGGGTCGACGCTGCTCGTCGCTGAGTCCTACGGGCACCAGATCACCGCGTTCGACGTCACTGAGGACGGTGGATTGGCGCACCGGCGGGTCTGGGCGGACCTCGGTGACGGTACGCCCGACGGTATCTGCATCGACGCAGAGGCGGCCGTCTGGTACGCCGACGTTCCGGGCCAGCGATGCGTCCGGGTCCGCGAAGGCGGCGAGGTGCTGCAGACGGTGCAACTTGACCGCGGTTGCTTCTCCTGCGCACTTGGTGGCGCGGACCGGCGAACGCTTTTCATGATCGCCATGCAGTGGAACGGTGCTGAGGCCTCGGGTGGTCCCGAGCGCACTGGCGTAGTGCTCAGCGTGCCGGTCACCGTCCCCGGCGTCGGCTGAACTCAGAGCGCGCAGGTTCATACTGGGCTTATTGGCACCTCGACGCGGCCGGGCCGCTGGCGATCACCGTTGCGGACAGCGATCACGGCAGTAATCTACGTTGCACTGTTCGCGGTGGCGAACGTCGTCATCCAGATCCAACCGCTGCCCGTTCGACAGGCGTGGCTCGACTGGGCAAGTACCGACCTGGTGAACCTTGGAGACCACCCCGTGGCGTCCATGATCATCTCGGCCTTCGTTGACGACAGCGGCTTTCTGGCCTGGATCGGGCTGGGCCTCATTGGGCTGGTCGCAGCCGGTCATACTCTGGGTAACCTCCGCTGCGCCGTTTTGGTGACGGTCGCGCATGTCGTCGCTACGGCCGTCAGTGAAGGCGTGCTCGCGGTCCGGATCGCGCTCGGATCAGTCCCGCCTTCGGAGCGCGTCTCTCTCGACATCGGGCCGTCCTATGTCGTCGTGGCCGCGCTGAGTGCCGCGATGGCGTACGGGAACTGGCCCACGCGCATTCCCAGCGGAGTCGCGTTCGCGCTGCTCGCACCACACCTGTTCGGCGGGCTCGGCCGGCTGGACGTAGGACCGGTCGGTCACTGCTGCGCCATCGTCATCGGTCTGGTCGGAGGCTGCTTCCTTCATCGCGGTTGGCGAGCCGCCGGGCAACATCAGATGGGCTGACCCGGTCTGGCCGACTGGCACCATGAGACTCCTCAGCCGAGAATGTGATGCCCTCAGGCGTCGGTCCTGCAAGGATTGCTGACGTGGAACTGCCTGTTCTTCCCGCACTGCCACTGCATACCGAGCGGCTGGTACTCCGACGCTTCGGACCGGGAGACCTCGAGCCGCTGCTGGCGTTCCACTCCGATGCCGACTCTGTGCGGTACGTACCATTTCCACCACGCGACCGGGCCGCCGTGGCTTCCGTGCTGGAGCGCAAGACATCGAACTTTGCGCTACGACGCGAAGGTGACCTGATCGAGCTGGCGGTAGCCCTCCGGAAGGAGGGCACACTTGTCGGAGACGTGCTGTTGGCGCTGCGGTCACTCCCGAACGAGACCCTCGAGGTCGGCTATATCTTCTCCCCGGCTTACGCTGGCCGAGGCTACGCGACTGAGGCGGTCCGGGCCCTGCTGGACCTTGCCTTCGGCCCTCTCGGGGCTCGTCGGGTGATGGCCAGAGTGGACGAGCGGAACGCGCGCTCGCGCGCCCTGTTGGAGCGGCTCGGAGCCCGCCTCGAGGCGCATCTGGTGGAGAACGAGTGGATCAAGGGCGAACTGACCAGCGAGGTGGACTATGCGGTGCTCGCTAGAGAGTGGGGCGTACCTAAGCCTAGGAGCCCAGAACTAGCGGGCGGTCACCGAGGCGGTGGCTAAGACGACGTACCCATCGAGTCCGATGGACTGCCCTCAGGCAGCTGGACCCTTGCTACCTTGGTAACGCTCTCTGGCGGCGTCTTGCCAAGGCGCTTCGCGAGAGTCTCCATCAACCGTGCCCGTCTGACATCTAGCTCGGTCACGTGCACCGTTTCATCGCTCATTGCTGCACCTCCTTGCTCTCAGTATCCTCCCGCCGGTCAAGCACTATCCTCCCGCTGCTCAAGCGGTTCCGCGTGGCCCGGTAGCTGCGGCGGGTTATCGCTATCAAGCTCGGCGAACTTGCGTTGGTGCGCGATGTCCAGCGCAGCATAGATGGCTGACTCCTGCATCTCGTCCAGCTCGGCGTTCTCCGCCATGGACTCGAGCTGGAGGACCGCATGCAGCGCCTGCTCATGATTGCCACTGAGGGCACGCTCGGTGTACCGGTCAATGTTGGCCTGCAACTGGGCTCGTCGGGCCAGCTCGTCGGCGTGCCGACGTGTCAGCTCGCCCTCGTCTTTGGCTGCCTCGATCTGCTTGCTGGAGGCCCTCGCGGCGATCCAGGCGGCACCTAACCCACCGAGTGCCGCTACCACAGCGGCGATGAGCGTCACCGTCTCCACAGTTGCAACCACCTCACCCCGAATACGGTAGGGCCGCCCGACCGCCGGGTATAGAGCCTGTAGTCCGAACCGGCCACCAGCAGAGCCCCCAGTGGACATGCCTGCCAGCCTGGATTAGCCTAACTATTAGTACACTAACTAAGCAGCAGAGGTGATCGTTGTGCCATCCATGCCGACTGGGCCAAGGAGCTCGCCATCGGCGGCGCTGCCCCGGCGTCACCCGAGCACGATCGAGGTACCGAGATGACTGACGCGGAGGATGAGGAGCAGAGCCTCGACCTGGTGCAACGGGTGATCATCTCGTCCCTCGTCGTTGTGGTCTTCGGCTCTCTCTCGGCCGTTCTAGGGGCCTACGTAGCAGGTCCTCAGCAGGACGTCTCGCATAATGATGCCGTTGGGTTGTGGCTGATGAGCGGTGTGCTTGGCCTGATCGCGGCGGTTGCGGTCCTGGTCATCAACCGTCACAAGCCCTACTCCCCCTGGGCGCTCCTCGGACTGCTACCCATGGCGGTCTCCGCCTACTGGCTGTTCAACTGAGCCCGCGCCCCGCGCAAAACTGTCCCGGCGTACGCCTGGCTTCGGCGCACGTTGGTCGGTATCTGGGCCGCCAGGCTCAGGTGGGTGTCGGCGCCTGACCGGTGTAGGCGGCGCGCATCGCATCGAGGTAGATTCCTGCGCCCGACCCTGACTTCCATTGCGTGGCCGGCTCGACCGAAGATCCCTCTCCCCACTCGTTGAACGTGGTCAGCAGCTGCCACCGTGCCCCGGAGGCGACCTGACGCTTGAGGTCGGCTTTGAACCTGGCGAGGTTCCTGGGCAGCCGTGGGTCCTTCTCGCTGAACTTGAAGAATCCGGGAGACACGGCCGAGGCGTAGGAGCCTTGCTGGTCGTAAGCGACGGCGGGGCCGTACTGGTGCCAGGAGTTTGGTCTCGTGGAGCAGTTCCGATACCCGAAGAAGACCTTGGCGTTGAGGTAGAACCGCCCGGCGCTCGCCTTCGCCAGACGTGCGATACCAGCGCAGGATGCCTCGGTGCCGGTGTTGTAGACGAACAGGACCGGCTTGCCGTCGACCCTCAGCCAGGCCTTGTCGGTCGACAGCGTCGCCAACGCATCGAAGTCCGCCTTCATGGCCGCCGCGGTCGGCGCCGGAGACAACGACGCTGGTTCGTAGTACGGAGCGACCTGGAAGTTCTGCGCGCCTGCCGCCTTGAGCAAGGCCGGAAGCCGGTTCGCGGTCCTGGTTCCCTTACCCCAGTAGGAGGAGATGAAGGCGTTCAGACCGGCGTACTTGGCCTGCGACACGTGCTTGGCCAGAACCGCGGGGTTGCTGCTGTCGTACTTGGAGAGCGTGGGCGTGTACTTGGTCGCCCATGCTTCGGTTTCGGGATACCACGGGTAGTAGAACGCCGCACGAATCGGCTCAGCTGAGCCCGGGGCTGCGTATCCGCGCGTAGCCGGGGCCATTGCACCGACCACCACCATGCCGGTCGCCACGGCGAGGACCCGCAGAGCGACAGTCCAATGCCCGCGGGCTGGCGCTGCGTCAGGAACGCTTAGAGGATTTCGGCTGTACACAGATACCTCTCGAGGGTTGGGCCGCCCCCACCTGCCATGCCTGTCTTCCATCGGTCAACTGCGGCGACCATCCTAACGCCACAGCGAATGATGCCGAAAGCCGTTTGGCCGAAGCGGTGAGGTACCCGTCCGGGTGCTGCCGGTCTACTGAGGGCTGGACAGAGGGCTGTTGTGCAGTGGGCAGCGGGTGCGGTAAGCAGGACAAGTCCCGTGCCCGAATACCGGAAGGACCGCTCCCATGTCGCCCACAGCCGCGCGCCGCCCCCTCAGCTCGTTCGGCCACCGGAGGCGTCGGGGAGTCGTGGCTCTCGCGGCAGCAGCCTCGGCCCTGTCGCTGCTCGTTCCCGGGGTCGCCGACGCCAAGATTCGTCCCGAGACTGAGGTTCGTTATACCGACAAGACGCCGACCGCGGTTGGCTACGGTGGTGCCGTCTCCAGTGTCGATCCGGAAGCGACCGAGGCCGGTCTGCGTGTGCTGAGGGCCGGAGGCAACGCCGTCGACGCGGCCATCGCCACCGCCGCAGCACTGGGTGTCACCGAGCCGTACTCGGCCGGCATCGGTGGCGGCGGCTACTTCGTCTACTACGACGCCAAGAAGCGGAAGGTATCCACGCTGGACGGACGCGAGACCGCGCCGCAGTCGATGCCGCGAGACGCCTTCATCGACAAGAAGACCGGCAAGCCGTACCCCTTCACCCCGGATCTGGTCACCAGCGGGGTGTCGGTGGGTGTGCCGGGGACTCCCGCTACCTGGACGACTGCGCTGGACAAGTGGGGCACGCTAACCCTCGGACAGGCGCTGAAGCCCGCGATCACCATCGCGAGCAGGGGGTTCCTGGTGGACCAGACCTTCCGTGACCAGACGCTGGACAATCAGATCCGGTTCGCCGCGATCAAGCCCACGGCAGCCCTGTTCCTCCCGGGCGGCGACGCTCCCGCGGTCGGCTCCGTGTTCCGCAACCCCGATCTGGCCGCGACCTATCGACTGCTTGCTGGGCAGGGCACCTCGGTGCTCTACAAGGGGAGGATCGCGGACGACATCGTCAAGACGGTGCGGAATCCGCCGAAGGTTCCCTCGACCAAGCTGCCGGTCCCCGCCGGCTATCTGGAGAAGTCCGATCTGGCCGGCTACAGCGTCATCAAGCGGCGGCCCACCAAGATCAACTATCGCGGGTTGAAGGTATACGGGATGGCACCGTCTTCCAGCGGCGGCTCTACTGTGGGCGAAGCACTCAACATCCTCGAAACCAAGAGGCTGTCCCGGATGCCCCGGGACAAGGCTCTGCACTACTACCTCGATGCCAGCGCTCTGGCCTTCGCCGACCGTGGCGCCTACGTGGGGGATCCGGCCTATGTCCACGTGCCGCTGAGGACGCTGCTGTCCGATCGGTTCGCTCGTTCCCGCGCCTGCCAGATCGCCCCGGACCGGGCGCTGGCGACCCCGACCGCAGCGGGTGATCTCGACGCGAGAGGCTGCGCGCGGGCCACCGGGCGGAAGTTGGAGGACAACGGCAGGTCGACCACCCATCTGGTCGCGTCGGACCGCTGGGGCAACGTGGTGTCCTACACCCTGACCATTGAGCAAACCGGCGGCAGCGGCATCGTGGTTCCTGGTCGAGGGTTCCTGCTCAACAATGAGCTGACCGACTTCTCCACCGTCTATGTGGCCACCGACCCGAACCGCATCCAGGGCGGCAAGCGTCCGCGTAGCTCCATGTCGCCGACCATCGTCACCCGGCACGGAAAGCCACTGCTGGCTCTCGGTTCTCCGGGCGGGGCGACCATCATCACCACTGTGCTGCAGACCCTGGTCAACCGCATCGACCTGGGAATGACACTCCCCCAAGCCGTCGCCGCTCCGCGCGCCTCGCATCGCAACAATGCGACGGTGAGCGCTGAGCCTGCCTTTATCGACGCCTATGGCCCGTCGCTGAAGCCATATGGCTACACGTTCACCAAGAGTGGCGATACCTTCAGCAGCGCTGCGGAGATCGGTGCGGCGGCCGCCCTGGAGTTCTTCCGGGACGGGCGGGTCCAGGCGGTTGCTGAGCCGGTCCGTCGTGGTGGGGGTGCAGCGGGCGTGGTCTGCCCGAGCGGCCGTTAGCTGGGAGACGGAGGTGCCGATAGCGGGGGGATTTCCTGTATCGGGTCTGTGAAACTCTAGACTTTGGATCATGTGGGCGTGCAACCGGGGACACGCGAAGGCCGTCTCAGGTGTCGATAAGCCGCACCTGCAAGTTTGAGCTTCCGATCACATTGTTCTCAGTAGTCGCCCGGTTCGCCGCAATACCCAGGAGTGCATATGTCCGAGTGGGGTCCCTCTCGGTGGGGAAGGACCATGCTCGGAGCCGGGCCTTGGCAGCTGCGTGTCGGTGACGACGGATTCTGGCTCATAACGGCTGAAGGCGTGGGCCATTACGGCATCGAGGTGGCTCGCCACACTCAGATACGGGCTGGCTGGTGGTGGGCGGCCATCTCATGGCCCGGCGGCCAGGTTCCACCGCCATTGACCGGAATCCCGAAAGCGGCGGCTCGAGCCCTGCAGTCCGAGCTACAGGCCCTGGTGGCAGAGCATGACAGGGTCAGCAGGCTGGCCGCCGAGTTCATCACGAGCGGGGAGGTGATCCTGCGGTGGTGGCAGGGTGTCTGTGCCGAACGGGCCGCTCTGAGTCAACGTTGGGTGCCGCGGGAGCTCGTGGCTCAATGGGTGGCACGTCGACCCAAGCTTGATCAAGGATTCCTCGACGCCTTTGACATCCCGCGGCTGAGGCCGTTCATTGCGTCCCAACCGTCGGCGTTGGTCGAGGCGATTGCCACGTGGCGGGGCGACCTTTCAGCCCAGGTCCGGCAGTGGAACGAGGCCCTACTGGAGCGTGAGCGGGTGGATCTGGCCGAGTTCTTTCAGAAGGTGGAGAAATCACCGCTCACCGACGAACAGATCCGGGCCGTCGTGTGCTTCGACAACCGGGTCCAGGTCGTCGCTGCGGCCGGCTCCGGAAAGACGTCGACGATGGTGGCCCGAGCGGGGTACGGGCTTCGGCGCGAGATCGCATCAGCGGACCAGATCCTGATGCTGGCATTCAACAGCAAGGCGGCCCAGGAGCTTCAGAGCCGGATCCAGGAACGGCTCGGCGCTGACGGCCGTGGAGTGGTCGCTCAAACGTTCCACTCGTTCGGCCTCTCAGTGATCGGCCAAGCAACGGGCCGCAAGCCGCGGCTAGCCGATGATCTGGCACTTGACAACGGGGAGCGACGCGTCCAGGACATCGTCGACGCTCTTCGAGAGAAGGATGCCTCTTTCCGGACCACGTGGGACCTCTTCCGGCTGGTTTTTGGCCAGGAGCTCCCGCCGTTCGGCGAAGAGGCGATCCCCGAGGACGTGGACCACGACACCAGGCGCGCCGGTTTCCGCACGCTCCGCGGAGAAGTCGTGAAGAGCCAGGAGGAGCGGCTCATCGCGAACTGGCTGTTCTACAACGGTGTGCGATACGAGTATGAACGCGACTACGAGCACGACACTGTTGACTCGGCCCACGGCCAGTACCGGCCCGACTTCTACTACCCCGACATTGACGTCTACCACGAGCATTGGGCGCTGGACGCGAAAGGCAAGCCGCCACCCGAGTTCACTGACTACCTGGACGGCGTCCGGTGGAAACGGCAACTGCACCGGGAACGACAGACCACCCTGCTGGAAACCCGGTCGGCCACCGTTCGGGACGTGACCGCGTTCGACTATCTGGCCGGCGAGCTCACCCGCCGAGGCATCGTCCTCGACGAGAACCCCTACCGGTCCGTCCCCGGCAAGGCGCCGATCGAAGACCCCGAGTTGGTCAAGACCATCCGCACCTTCCTGATACACGCCAAGAGCAATCGCCTCTCCGACGCAGACCTGACCAGGCGCACCTCGACTGGCGCCTCCCAGATCCGCATCGAGATGTTCCTCAGTCTCTTCCGCCCTATCCGGGCCGAGTGGGAGCGACGCCTCAGGGCTGCAGGTCACATCGACTTCGAGGACATGCTGAACCAGGCCACCGACCTCATCGAGGCGGGCCGCTGGCAGAGCCCTTTCACGGTGGTGATGGTCGATGAGATGCAGGACAGTAGCTACGCTCGCGCCCGGCTGATCCGTGCCCTGGTGAGGCCGGCCGGCCAGCACCTCTTTGCGGTCGGCGACGACTGGCAGTCGATCAACCGGTTCGCCGGCGCAGACCTGTCGGTCATGACCCGGTTCGAGGACTGGTTTGGCGCGGGCGAGGTCGTTCGGCTTCAGCGCACCTTCCGTAGCCCCCAGTCGATCTGCGACATCTCCAGCACCTTCGTCACCAAGAACCCCGCCCAACTGATCAAGCTGGTCCGCTCGGCCGGGACCGAACACCCGCCTCCGGTACGAGCCGTGGCGGTCGAATCCGCGGCGGAGTACAGCTCGGTCATCATCGACTACCTGGCCGGACTCGATGCCAAGGCCAACACCGATGCCGCACACCAGGGCAGGAGCAAGCCCATCACGGTCTACATCCTGGGCCGCTACCGGAAAGTTCGAGAGGCCGTGCAACCAGTGCTGCAGAGGCGCTGGAGGCACCTCACGGTGGAGTTCAGCACGATCCACGCCTCCAAAGGCAAAGAGGCCGACTACATCATCGTGCCTGACATGGTCGCCGGCGCCTTCCCCAGCAAGGTGGCGGACGACCCACTACTCGGCCTCGCCATGCCGGCGCGCGAGACCTTCCCCCAGGCGGAAGAACGGCGACTGTTCTACGTCGCAGTCACCAGAGCGAAGCGCTCCGTCCTGCTACTCACCGTTACGGCGCGGGAGTCGCCCTTCCTGCTAGAACTCATCCAGGACACGGGAATCGCCCTTGAGTCGGCGACAGGAGAGCCGATCAGCCTGGTCATGTGTCCCACCTGCGGAACAAGCCGCATGATCAAACGCACGGGCCGCTATGGCGACTTCCTCGGATGCCGCTCCTACCCCACGTGTCGCGGCACAAAGAAGCTCGGCAGCACCTGAAGTCGAGGACTTCTGGTAACTTTCGGAAAACGTCTGCCGTGTTTCCGTCAGACGGTCAAGAGCGCCGACCCTACGACAGGAACCACCGTGGTGACCGAGAACCTGCTGGCATACCCGCAGCCAGGCCAGACCGTCCTGCTGCCCAGCGTCTTCCAGGAGCGCTGCGGGCTAAATCAGCAGTACCTGGGAAGTCTGACGACGGTGAACCTGCTGCGCCCCTACCTGGTGGAGGCCGGGCTGTGGAGCTATTCAGGACCGGGCAGCCCGGGCAGCGGCAGTGGGCGGGGCGAGGATCCGTCGACCTGGCACGGCGGGTGGGAGCTGTTGACCTGCGAGCTGCGCGGCCACACCTTGGGCCACTGGCTGTCGGCAGCGGCGCACCTGTCCGCGACCGACGCCGAGCTGTCGGCCAAGGCTGCCCACGTCGTCTCGGAGCTGGCGCGCTGCCAGCAGGCCAACGGCGGGGAATGGGCCGGGCCGTTCCCCGAGAAGTTCCTTCACCGCATCGCGGCCGGAACGAACGTGTGGGCTCCGCAGTACACGCTGCACAAGCTTTTGATGGGCCTGTTCGACATGTACGCCGTGGCCGGCAGTGAGCTCGCGCTGACGGTCCTGGTCCGGTTCGCTGGATGGTTCTCCCGCTGGACCGCACCCTTCACCCGCGAGCAGCTCGACGACGTGCTCGACTTCGAGACCGGCGGGATGCTCGAGGTGTGGGCCAACCTCTACTCGGTCACCGGGGACGAGGAGCATGCCGAGCTCATCCGCCGTTATGACAGGCCGCGGTTCTTCGACCAGCTGCTGGCCGGCGCGGACGTGCTGACCAACCGGCACGCCAACACCCAGATCCCCGAGATTCTGGGGGCGGCGCGCGCTTGGGAAGTCACCGGGGACGTCCGGTGGCGACGCATCGTCGAGGCGTTCTGGCGTTCGGCCGTGACCGAGCGTGGCTCCTTCTGCACCGGCGGCGCCTCGTCCGGGGAGTTCTGGCAACCGCCCTTCCAGCTCGCGGCCCGGCTGAACCACGCCCAGGAGCACTGCACCGTCTACAACATGATGCGGCTCGCCCAGACCCTCTACCGGTGGACCGGCGACGTGGTCTACGCCGACTACTGGGAGCGCAACCTGGTCAACGGAGTGCTCGCTCAGCAGCATCCCGACACCGGCATGGTCAGCTATTTCCTGCCACTGGCGGCAGGGAGCACCAAGATGTGGGGCACCCCGACCGACGACTTCTGGTGCTGCCACGGAACTCTGATGCAGGTGCACACGAGCTACGCCAACGCCGCCCTGGCCACGGACGACGCAGCACTCCGCATCGTGCAGTACCTGCCGTCCACCACCCGTTGGGACCAGCTGTTCGGGACAGGCGTCACGGTAACTATCACCCAGGACACGCTCTTCGGCGTCGCGCTCGGGCAGATGGCGGCCAAGCCCCAGACCAGGAACCTCAGCCATGCCTCCGTCCCCCCGCTACCCACGACTCGACCGGACGCGTTCATCTACGACATTCACGTCGCTTGCGACGATCCCGCCGAGTTCGAGCTGAGGTTGCGGGTTCCCTGGTGGGTGCAGGGCGAGCCGAGCATCCTGGTGAACGGGCAGGCGGCGGCGCCCGAGCGTGACGGCGGGTTCGTCTCGCTGCGGCGGCAGTGGAGCGACGACCACGTCCGAGTGGTTCTGCCCAAGGCTCTCTCCGTCGAGCCGCTGCCGGATCTTCCCGAGACCGTCGCTTTCATGGACGGCCCGATCGTGCTCGCCGGGCTCATCGACCACGAGCAGCGGCTGATCGGTGACCCCGCCCAGCCTGGGACCATGCTGATCCCGGACCAGGAGCGACTGCACAGCTGGTGGAACACCGGCGAGTACCGCACCACCGGCCAGCAGGTCGGGTTCCGCTTCATCCCGCTGAGCGAGGTCCGTGAGGAGAGCTACTCCGTCTACTTCCCTGTCACTGGCTCGGTCTGAGCGTCGCGGTGAGGACGGCCAAGCGGCCCCTGATGCGGTCCTTCTCCTACTGAGATCCCGACCTCACTCGATGGGCGCGTTCGGGTCGTTTCCGTAGCTGTCCTTCTCCCTGGTCTGGCCGTTACGGCCGTGCAGGTTGAACTCGACGCCGTCCTGCCGTGGAGTGACGTGGGACGTCCGTCTTGCTCATCCCTCACTCCTTCTCAGCACGGATGCTGACGGGCACCGGCCCGGTCCCACGAGGGCACCGGGCCGACGTTGGCACTATCACCTATGGCGGTGATCGTCATTGGTCATCGGTTCTGGCGTGACGCAACTGCCGGCACGCCGGAACCATGCAACTCGACGTCAGCTGTCGAGTTTCGTCGCGGCGACCTTACGGTTGCGTGTCCGCCAAAACCTATCAGTGTGATAGGCGCCTATCATAGGTGGATGACCTCGAGGATCGAAGCTTGGGCTGGGCTGGCTGAGGACATCGGCGCCGCGCTCCAGACGTTCGGGAGCCGCCTGCGCGAGTCGTCGCCCGCGGCCGTTCGTTCTGAACCACCGGGTGAGGACGCTAAGGAG
>JAOPXN010000132.1 GCA_025965155.1 Propionibacteriaceae bacterium | reverse complement strand
GACATCTGTCACGGTCATAGTCATTTCCTTCTGAGTTTGTCCTGATCTGATCCTGATCCGCCTTCGGAGGGGTCACTAGGACCAAACGTCATGCCCGGCGGAGTCTTAGGTCCCGCCGCAACGGGCGACCTCTGGGTTGTGCGGAGACGTGGAGCCGTCGGCTCGTACAAGGTCTGCTCTCATGGCTTGAGCCCTATCGCGGGAACGGTCAGTTGATGTGAGCTCGCCGGTGCCTGCTCAGCAGGCTTCGGGGCCGGGCCATCGGCGGATCAGGCATCGGCCGGCTCAGGTGCCACCAGGCCGCGACGGTGCCGGTCGCGAGTGAGGCGATGGCTGCGAGCCATCCGAACTCGCCGACCCAGAGGGTGCTCCCCGCAAAGACGACGAGGCTTGCGTTCCCCCCACCGCGAACCCTGTGGCCACGAGAGCGTTCCAGGCGCCGTGAGCGATCACGCTCGGCCAGACCGCCCTCGAACGATCCGTGAGGACTCCGATGAACAGGGTGAGTCCGGCGATGGCCACGGTGAATGCGGGCAGGCCCGGCAGGGAGCCGTACCAGCCGAAAATGATCAGTGGGGCATGGTAGGTCCACCACACGGCCCCGATCACGAGCGCGGAAACGAGAAACGACCAGCGCCGGCGCATCAGCGGCCAGAGAAACCCGCGCCAGCCGCTCTCCTCACCCACCGCCTCGAATGACGCGATCAAGATGATGATCGGGGACAGCAACAGGGCCCTACCCAACACACCGTAGTTGGCTACGTCGAAGCCGAACGATGAGCCGACCGCATAAGCCACGAACACGGTCACCACAGGAATCAGGCCCGCAAGCATCCACCACGAGAGTCGTCCCCACCGGATCACTCCTGACCCGACGAAGCGGGCTACCAGCGCTCCGGCCAGCGGGGCAAACATGATGACGAGGATGCCGAGCTGCAAACCGGTCTGGGTGTGTGTCGCGATGATCGCCCCGACCCCGACCAGGTATGTCGCGACGAGCCCAGCCGCGTAGAGGAGCACGCGGCGGAGATCGAGGGCGGCGTCGGTCCCGGGCAACGATTCAGGGCCGGGATGCGAACTCATATGTCTCAGATTGCACCAGCTGCGGACTGGCCAGTAGTGCCGAACGTCCCGCCCAGCAGCGCTTCACCTCGACCCGATCCACCCGCGCGTGTCGGCCACCAGGCTTCAGACAAGATGGTGGCGGAGCGGTGGCCGCCCACAGCGGACGGTCCCGCGGCAGCCGGTCGTCAACTGCTCGGCGGCGTGAGCGAGCACGGTCTCCTCGGTGATCGGCCCGGGGGTTAATGCCCCTCAGGTTGCTTCGGTTTCGTCGCCGGGGACCGCCACGACTGGGCAGGAGGCGTGGCTTAGGCAGTAGTGGCTTGTTGATCCGATGAGGACGCGACCGAGGCCGACATGTTCACCTGTGCCGATGACCAACAGTTGCGCACCTCGAGACTCCTGGGCGAGGATCCGGCCCACGTGCCCCACCCTGAACTGCAAGTCCCAGCCGGTCTCTGGACTGGCCTGGTCGAAGATGCGTCGGGTCGCGCGCTGCAGATCTTCACTCTGCTCCTCGTTCGGGAAAAGCAGCAGCGTCTCCAGAGGCAGCCCGCCGTCCGCGGCGCCGACTAGGCCGGTCGGCCAGTCCACGATCGATATCGCCCGCAGGGAGTTTCCCGTGAGGCGAGCGTACTCGGCCGCCCAGTTCAGGGCCGCTCTGGCAGAGTTGGACTGGTCCAAGCCGACGATGATCGTCTCCCTGGCGTCGCCTGACGGGTCGGGGCTGGTCGAGGTCGATGGGCTTTCGGTCATCGCACCATGCTGCCAAGCCAAACGGTTCGACGCGAGACTGCCCCCCGTTCGATCACCCCCGGCGACTCGTTGGCGCGTCGCCTGTATGGTCGAAGTCCTTGCCGGTCGAGAGGTTCACCTGAGGATGTCTGTGCCCGCTCTGCCGCCCTCCGCCGTGACCCCGGACGACGTCCTCGAGCTGCCCTACGCCTCTCCCGGTACCGACGTGCTGGTCGCCTACGGGAGCAGCGGGCAGGGACTGCCCGGCGACGTCGCGACGCGACGGCTGGTTGAGGTCGGGCCCAACGCCCTGCCGCAGGCCAAGTCGGAGTCACCGGTGCGGCGGTTCCTGCGCCAGATGGACGACGTGCTGATCTACATTTTGCTCGGCTCGGCGGCGCTGAAGGCCATCATCGGCGACTGGGTGGACTTCGGCGTGATCCTGGCCGTCGCTGTGCTCAACGGGGTGATCGGCTTCATCCAGGAGGGTCGTGCGGAGAAGGCACTGGAGGGCATTGCGAGGATGCTGTCCGCTGCTGCCGCGGTGCGGCGAGATGGCGACTGGCAGGTGGTGCCGGCCGAGGACCTCGTCCCCGGTGACGTGATCCGGGTGCGGGCCGGTGACCGGGTCCCGGCCGATGCGCGGCTGCTGGAGGCCGCGAACCTGCAAGTGGAGGAGTCGGCGCTGACGGGGGAGTCGGTCAGCGCCACGAAGCGGGTCGAGCCGGTGGCGGCCGACTCGGGGGTGGGCGACCGGTCCAGCATGGTGTTCTCCTCAACCATCGTCACCGCCGGCCAAGGCATCGCCGTGGTGACCGGGACCGGTACCCGGGCCGAGATCGGACGGATACAGCAGCTGATGGCTGAGGTCGAGCAGTTCGACACGCCGCTGACCCGTCAGCTGACCGCCTTTGGCAAGGTCGTCGCTATCGCCGTCCTGGTGATGGCCGTGCTCATGGTGGTCGTCGGTCGCGTGCTCCACTCCTTCTCCGTGACCGACCTGGTCTCCGCGACCATCGGTTTCGCCGTGGCTGCGATCCCCGAGGGACTGCCCGCGCTGGTCACCATTACGCTCGCGCTCGGTGTCCAGCAGATGGCCAGACAGCAGGCGATCGTACGCCGGTTGCCGGTAGTGGAGGCGCTCGGCTCGGTGACCACGATCTGCTCGGACAAGACCGGAACCCTGACCCGGAACGAGATGACGGCCCGACAAGTGGTGGTCGGCGGCGGCACGTACGAGGTCAGCGGGATTGGCTACGAGCCGGACGGCCGGATCGAGCAGGGCGGCAGCCCGGTCGAGGTGAGAGCAATACCGGACCTGGCCCTGCTGGTGAGGGTGATGGCCGTCGCCAACGACGCCGACGTGACCTCTGTCGCCGATGAGGACGGCGGGGCCGGGCACTGGCAGCTGGTGGGCGAGCCGACCGAAGGAGCGCTGCGCACGCTCGGGATGAAGGCTGGCGTGGAGCACCTGCGGTACGCCCGGTTGGCGGTGGTCCCGTTCGACTCCGACTACAAGCTGATGGCGACCCTGAACTCCGGACTGGACGGCTCCCGGATGGTGCTGGTCAAGGGGGCGCCGGACCGGTTGCTGGAGCGCTGCCGGACCCAGCTCACAGCCGACGGCGGCTCCGAGCCGCTGGACCGGGCGGCCTGGGAGCGGCGGATCGCCGACCTCGGCGGCCGGGGGCTGCGGGTGCTCGCGGCGGCCTGGCAACCCGTCGCACTTGACACCACGACGCTCGGACTGGACGACCTGGCCGACGGGTTGGAGTTCGTCGGTCTGGTCGGCATCGCCGACCCGCCGCGACCGGAGGCGATCGCAGCCATTGGTTCCTGCCACAACGCCGGCATCCGGGTGAAGATGATCACCGGTGACCACGCGGCTACTGCGACCGCGATCGCCCGGGAGATGGGGATCGTCGCAGCCGACGCGGCGCCGGCGGTCACCGGAGCCGATCTGGAGAAGGCCACCGACGAGCAGCTGAGAATTCTTGTCGAGTCCGCCGACGTGTTCGCCCGGACCAGCCCGGAGCACAAGATTCGGCTGGTACGCGCCCTGCAGCACAACGGCGAGGTCGTGGCCATGACTGGTGATGGGGTCAACGACGCACCGGCGCTGAAGCAGGCCGACATCGGCGTGGCGATGGGGATCAAGGGCACCGAGGCCACCAAACAGGTGGCCGGGATGGTGCTCGCCGACGACAACTTCGCCACCATCGAGCGGGCGGTGGAGCAGGGGCGCCGGATCTTCGACAACCTGCAGAAGTCGATCGTGTTCTTGATCCCCACCAACGGCGCCCAGTCCCTGGTGATCCTGGTCGCCGTGCTGTTCGGGTTGGCCCTGCCGCTGGATCCGGTCCAGATCCTGTGGGTCAACCTGGTCACGGCGGTCACACTGGCCCTGGCCCTGGCCTACGAGCCTGGCGAGCCCGACCTGATGGACCGGCCGCCTCGCTCGGCGAAGAACCACATCCTGGAGCTCATCTACGTGCCGCCGATCGTCCTGGCCTCTCTGTTGATCGCCGGCGCCACCATCGGCGTCTTCCTGTACGGCCAGTCCTTGGGGCTGGACTTGGCCGTGACCCAGACGATGGCGGTGAACACGTTGGTGCTGACCCAGGCGCTCTACCTGTTCAACGCCCGCCACCTGCGCCAATCGAGCCTGAACGTGCGGACCCTGACCGGCAACAAGGTGGTCTGGATTGTGCTCGGGGTGCTGCTCGGTCTGCAGCTGCTATTCGTCTACCTGCCCTTCATGAACGCCTGGTTCAGATCCGCCCCGCTTGGGCTGGCCGGTTGGCTCATCCCGCTTGGGCTGGCGGT
>JAOPXN010000131.1 GCA_025965155.1 Propionibacteriaceae bacterium | reverse complement strand
GCTCTGCTGACCCAACAGTCCGGACTGGCTGACCAGTGAGTTCATCCAGGCCCCGCCCCGCTTGGAATCCCGGGTGAAGTAGTCGGCGATGAACAACCCGAGCCCGGATCCGTGGTCCCCGGATCCGGGCTCGCGTACCTCAAAGACGCGCGCGTCCGGATGGTAGGCGACGAGGTCGGGTCGTGGGGTGAAGGTGATCCCGTAGAGCTGTTCGGCGGCGTAGAAGACACCGTGCAGCAGCGTGCGGTCAACCTCGAAGTACGGCTTGAGCGTGTTGGTGTCGAAGCAGTAGCGCTCTCGCTTCACTCTCTGTGCGTAGTAGGCCCAGTCCCAGGCAGCGAACTCCGCTGTGTCACCGTCCGCCGCCATGGCCTCGGCAAGAGCGCGCTCCTCCTCCCGGGCATTGCGCACGGCAGGCGCGAACAGCTGTTCCAGGAGCGCGTCCAAGGTCTCGTTGGACTCGGCGGTGCGGTCAGCCAGGATGTAGTCGGCGTGGGTTGGGTAGCCGAGGAGTTCGGCGCGGTCGGCGCGGAGGGCGACGATCTGCCGCACCAGCTGACGGGTGTCGTAGGCGTTGCCGCGTCGACCACGCGTGACCGAGGCCTCAAGCAGCCGCTGCCGCACCTTGCGGTTGCGCAGAACCTCCAGCGCGGGCTGGTGGGTCGGCAACACCAGGGTCAGCAGATAGCCCTCCAGGCCCCGGGACAGGGCCGCCTCGCGCGCGGCCGCGACGGCGTCCTCGGAGAGGCCGTCGAGCTCGTCCAGATCCGTCACCGAGACCGCGGAGTCGTTGGTGTCGGCCAGCAGCCGGGCACCGAACTCCGTGGAGAGGGTGGCCAGGGCCGAGTTGAGCTCACGCAGCCGATGCTGCTCCTCGGCGTCCAGGGCAGCACCCGCGCGTACGTAGTCCAGGTGGTAGCGCTCAAGCACCCGCAGCTGTTCGGCATTCAGGTCGAGTGCCTCACGGTCGGACCACAGCTGGTCAATCCGGGCGAAGAGGCGGCGGTTGAGCAGCAGGGCGTCACTGTGGGCGGAGAAACGGGGCGCGTACTCACGCTCGATCTGTTGGAGTTCGGGGTTGGTGTCCGCAGACGTCTGGTTGGAGAACACACGGGAGACGCGGTTCAGCAGGCGGCCCGACCGCTCCAGCGCCTCGATGGTGTTCTGGAACGTAGGTGGCTGGTCGGACTCCGTAATGGCGGTGACCTCAGCCAGCTGGTCGGCCATCCCCTTCTCAATTGCTTCCCGGTAGTGCGACACCTGAATCTGTTGAAATGGCGGCAGCTGGTACGGCAGCTCGCTGGGTGCGAAGAACGGGTTCATCGCCTGGATCCGGTCCGCAGTCACGACGCCCGACCCTATCGGCTGAACCGATCCCTCGCGGAGCCCTGTCCAGATCGGAACACGAAAGGCCCCTCCACCAGGGAGGGGCCTTTCGTTGAGCAAGGCGCTTGCGCTAGACGGCGGAGCGCCACGCGCTCAGTGCGAGTGGCTGTGTCCAGCCGCCGGCTCTTCTGCCTCCGGCTTCTCAACCACCAAGGTCTCGGTGGTCAACAGCAGCGAGGCGATCGAGGCGGCGTTGGCCAACGCGGAACGCGTGACCTTGACCGGGTCGATGACGCCCGCAGCCAGCAGGTCGACGTACTCGCCGGTCGCAGCGTTGAAGCCGTGGCCCGGCTCCAGCTCCGCCACCCTGGCGGTCACGACGTAACCCGGGTCGCCACCGTTCTCAGCGATCCAGCGCAGCGGCTCGACGGCCGCCTTCTTCACGATCGTGACACCGACGCGCTCGTCACCGACCAGGCCCAGGCCATCGGCGAGCACCGTCGAAGCGTGCACGAGTGCGGAACCGCCACCAGCGACGATGCCCTCCTCGATCGCAGCCCGGGTAGCCGAAACAGCATCTTCGATGCGGTGCTTCGTCTCCTTGAGCTCGACCTCGGTGGCTGCGCCGACCTTGATCACGCAGACGCCGCCGGCCAGCTTGGCGACCCGCTCCTGGAGCTTCTCCCGATCCCAGTCGGAGTCGGTCCGAGCGATCTCGGCGTTGAGCTGGGCAACCCTGTCCTTAACTGCATCGGAAGAGCCCGCCCCATCGACGATGGTGGTGTTGTCCTTGGTGACGACGACACGGCGAGCGCGACCCAGCACCTCAAGGCCAACCTGGTCCAGCTTCAGCCCGACCTCCGGCGCGACGACCTGGCCACCGGTCAGGATGGCGATGTCCTCGAGCTGGGCCTTGCGACGGTCACCGAAGGCCGGCGCCTTGACGGCCACCGACGTGAAGGTACCGCGGATCTTGTTCACCACCAGAGTGGAGAGGGCTTCTCCGTCCACGTCCTCGGCAACAATGAACAGCGTGCCGGACGCGCCGATGATCTTCTCCAGCAGCGGCAGCAGATCGCTCATCGAGCTGATCTTGCCGGAGTGAATCAGGATGTACGGGTCATCCAGGACTGCTTCCATCCGCTCCGGGTCCGTGACGAAGTACGGAGACAGGTAGCCCTTGTCGAACTGCATGCCTTCGGTGAACTCCAGCTCGGTGCCGAAGGTGTTGGACTCGTCGACGGTGATGACGCCATCCTTGCCGACCTTGTCGAAGGCGTCGGCGATCAACGCGCCGATGACCTCGTCGCGGGCGGAGATGGTCGCGACGTGGGCCATGTCCTCGGTGGTCTCGACGTCCCGGGAGATCTCGCGCAGCCGCTCCACCACAGCCTCAACGGCTGCGTCGATACCCCGCTTGAGGGCGATCGGGTTGGCGCCGGAGGCGACAGCCTTCAGGCCCTCGTGGACGAGCGCCTGAGCAAGCACCGTTGCAGTCGTCGTACCGTCGCCGGCTACGTCGTTGGTCTTGGTGGCGACTTCCTTGGCCAGCTGAGCGCCGAGGTTTTCGTACGGGTCGTCCAGGTCGACCTCGCGGGCAACGGTCACGCCATCGTTGGTGATGGTCGGCGCACCCCACTTCTTGTCAAGCACGACGTAGCGGCCCTTCGGGCCGAGCGTCACCTTCACGGTGTTGGCGAGGATGTCGACGCCACGCTCAAGTGAGCGACGTGCCTCCTCGTTGAACTGAAGGATCTTTGCCATCGGTGAACCCCTTACTTGCTGACGACGGCGAGGATGTCGCGGGCGTTCAGCAGCAACAGATCCTTACCGTCGTACTTCACTTCGGTACCGCCGTACTTGCTGAAGATGACGACGTCGCCTTCGGAGACGTCGAGCGGGACACGGTTGCCGTTGTCGTCGACGCGGCCGGGACCGGTCGAGAGGACCTTGTCCTCCTGCGGCTTCTCCTTGGCGGTGTCGGGAATGACCAGACCGGATGCAGTGGTCTGCTCTGCTTCGAGCGGCTCTACGAGGACTCGGTCCTCGAGCGGCTTGATCGTGACTGCCACGTCAAACCCCTTTCACAGGTGATGTGTTCAATGGGATGTGACGGTCGGGGCGTCGTCGCGGTGCCGACCCAACCGTTGGCACACTCGTACCGAGAGTGCCAGAAACGACATTAGCACTCGGGCCGGGTGAGTGCTAGAACCGGTAGCCGGATCGGCCCTACTCGGGCTTGCCGAGCCTGGTCAACGCCTCTTGGGCCACCCAGTGGCTGCTGCCGCCGGGCGCCGTGATCCGGCACACCGTGGCACCGTCGATGACGGTGACCTCCCGTACCACCGAGACGTGCGAGACCGGGATCACCCGGCCGTCCTCAAGCTGGATCCGTGCGGCCGGACGCACCGGTGTCCCGATCTCGAGCCGGCGCGGCTTCAACAACCACATGATGATCAACAGGATCGGACCCAGCACGATGCCGAGAACCAGGAACAGCCACTCGTTGTACCCCTTGCGCCGAGCCTCCCAGGATGCGGCGATGCCGGCCGCCACGTAGAGAAGCACCAGCAAGACGTCGTACACGACCTCCCCTTTCTTGTCCGGAACCGACTCCGGCGGGTCGGACCGAAACCGTCTCCGCTGGTCGGCCACGCTACCGGACCGCCGCTGAGCAGCGGTGAGACCGGTGCCGGCGGCGTCGTCGAGCAGGCCAGAATGGCCGCCGAGCGTCGGCGCAGGCGTCGCCTGCCGACCGGGATCCGCAGCGCCGGATCGAGCAGATGAGGAGACGTAGTGGACTGGGCAGAGGTAGCGGTCCTGCTGCTCGCCGGGGTGGGCGCCGGAGTGGTCGGGTTTGGTGCCGGACTGGCCTCGCTGGTGTCCTTCCCGACCTTGCTGGCCCTTGGGTTACCGCCGCTGACCGCCAACATCACCAACAGCATCGCGCTGCTGGGTACGACCGTGGGCAGTGTCATCTCCGCGCAGCCCGACCTTGTCGGGCAGCGTAACAGGATCATCCGGTTCGGCATGGCCGGCGTGGTCGGTGGTGCGGTCGGTGGCTTGCTGCTGCTGACTCAGCCGCCGGGGACCTTCGAACGGATCGTGCCGTGGCTTGTGGCTTTTGCTTCGGTGGTGCTGATCCTGCGGCCCTGGCTCCGGTCGCTGCACGCCGGCCGCATCTCGGAGCACCATCTCGGTGTGCTGCTGTTGGTGGGCCTGATCGCCGTCTACGGCGGTTATTTCGGGGCTGCCGCAGGTGTCCTGGTGGTGGCGACGCTGGGCGCCTTCATGGAGGACGCCTACGCCCGGGTCAACGCACTGCGGACCCTCGTGGTTGGCGCTGCGAACCTGGCTGCGTCAGCCGTCTTCGTCTTCTGGACACCGATCGACTGGGCGAAGGTCATCCCGCTCGCCATCGGCTGCATCGTGGGCTCAGCTGTCGCGCCGCCGATTGTCCGGCGGCTCCCGGAGACGCCACTGCGGGTTGGAATCGGCGTCGCGGGGCTCGCCCTGGCGGTGGAGCTCTACCTGGGATGAGCCGGGCTACACCCCCGCTGCGCCGGCTTCGAGCCCTATCGGGGCTCCGCCGGGAGGGCGGCCCGGCGCACCACCAGCACCTGCGCGCCGTGCGGCGTCCGGGTGATGACCAGCGTGGCCGCCTGCGAACCGCGCGGTCTCAGCCTCTTCCGCAGCTCGGCCGGGTCGACGTCGATCCCCCGTTTCTTGATCTCCAGGGTGCCGATGTCGGCGGTGGACACCCAGCGGCGTAGCACCTTTTCGTTGTACGGAAGGCGGTCCACAATCTCGAAGGGCTCCGCGTACGGCGTTGCGAGCAGCCGGTCACCGGTCAGATAGGCAATCTGGGCGTCAACCAGCGACGCGTCGAGCAACCGTCCCAGCACGCCGATCGCCCCAGCGCGGATCACTGCGCCGTCCGGCTCGTACAGATAGCGCCGCAAGTCTGAAACTTCCAGCGCCGGTGGTGTTTGCCGAACCAGCAGCCGGTGGCCGGGCAGCAGCATCGCCGCCCGGCTGTCGGGGGGGTCGTCGGTGCCCGACCAGAGGCACACCTCGATGGTGTCGGAACGGTGGCTGACCCACTCGGCGTGGACGCCGGCCGGGATGAACGAGTGCGGCAACGCCGGCCCCAGCTTGACCCCGGCCGACCGGGTGCCGTCCAGCAGCCCCAGGACGAACGGCCAGGACGGCGTGAAGTCCTGGACCCGCCACAGGCGTCGGTTAGCGGTTCGCCGGGCGGGGTCGCAGAACACGGCTGTGCCCGGGGTCAGCAGGGCGGCAGCCAGCTCTTCGGCATCGCCGACGACCACCTCGACCGATCCCACCGCCGTACCCGCGGAGGTGAGGTTGTGGCGCGCGATGGCGGCCGTCGCCGGATCCCGCTCGACCGCAACCAGATCCAGACCGGCGGCGGCAAAAGCCATCGCGTCGGCGCCGATGCCGCAGCCGAAATCCACTACCCGCTTCGCCCCGGCGGCCACCAGCCGGGAGGCGTGGTGGCCCGCAACAGCGGGCCGGGTGGCCTGTTCCAGCCCGTCCCGGGTGAATAGCATCCCTGCCGCCGACGGGCCGAACTTGGTCTGGGCGCGGCGCCGCAGCTCCGTCTGGGACAGTGCAGCCGAGGCAAGCTCCGGCGGGAATGCGGCCCGCAGCGCGGCGGCTGCGGCCAGGCTGGACGGGTCGGACTGCCGGTCCGCCAGCAGCAACGCCTCCACCCCCGCCGGGGAGGTGAGCCGCTGGACCAGGTCCGCGTTCACACCAGGATGCGCGAGACCGGCAGGGACGAGTCGGCTCCGATGTCGATCGCGGACGGCTTGCCGCCGCGGGAGACGATCTCAGACCCCAGAACCGCGATCATCGCCCCGTTGTCGGTACACAGGCCCGGACGCGGCGTACGAAGGGTGATCTTGTTCTCGGCAGCGCGCTCGGCCAGCAGCGCGCGGAGCCTGCTGTTGGCCGCCACTCCGCCACCGATCAGCAGGCTGGTGACACCGGTCACCCGGCAGGCATCCATCGCCTTGGCGCTGAGCACGTCACAGACCGCCTCCTGGAAGCTGGCGGCGACGTCGGCGACCGGGACGTCTTTCCCGTCGCGCTGCCGCGCCTCCACCCAGCGGGCGACCGCTGTCTTCAGGCCGGAGAAGGAGAAGTCGAACCGGTGGTCGACCAGATCCTTGCGCGCGGTCAGCCCGCGCGGGAACGTGGCCATCCTCGGGTCTCCGGTGGCGGCCTTGTCGATGTAGGGCCCGCCCGGGTACGGCAGGCCGAGTACCCGCGCCACCTTGTCGTACGCCTCACCGGCAGCGTCGTCGATGGTCGAGCCGAGCTCGGTGATCGTCTGCGCCACGTCCTCGACCAGCAGCAGGGAGGTGTGACCTCCGGAGACCAGCAGGGCCGCGCACGGCTCCGGTAGCGGTCCGTGCTCAAGCAGGTCCACGGCAACGTGCCCGGCGAGGTGGTTCACCCCGTAGAGCGGCTTGTTCAGCGCAAACGCCAGCGCCTTGGCACTGGCCAGGCCGACTACCAGCGCGCCCATCAAACCCGGACCGGCCGTGACCGCCACCGCATCGATCTCGGACAGATCGATATCGGCCGTGGCGCAGGCACGCTGCAGCGTCGGCACCATCGCCTCCAGGTGCGCACGGCTGGCGACCTCCGGGACAACGCCACCGAACCGCACGTGCAGGTCGACGCTGGAGGCCACCTCGTTCGCCAGCAGCTCGTGCCCACGGACGATACCGACACCGGTCTCGTCGCACGAGGACTCGATGCCCAAGATCAACGGTCCGCTCATTGCTCCACCTCCGTTAACGTCACCGGAACCTGGAGATCCCACAGCTTCAAGATCAACGCGTGCTGGCCGGGGCCGTAGTAGTCGTTCCGTGCAGCGAGCTGCTCGAAACCCAGCCGCTGGTACAGCGCGATCGCCGGCTCGTTGGTCCAATGGACCTCCAAGATCACCGACCGAGCGCCGAGATGGCGCACCGCCTCGACACCTGCCTGCACCAGCTGGGTGGCGACCCGCGAACGCCGGTGCTGCGGGGCAACAACCAGGCGGTGCAGGTCAGCCGTGTGGTCCACGGTCTGCAGGGCGATCACGCCCAACGGCTGATGCGACCGGGCGATCAGCACTGTGCGCCCCTCACCGAGCAGCTCGCCTTGCCAGCTTCGCTCGCTCCACTGCTCCGCCGGCTCGAAGCCCGAACGTTCCAGGTTCATGATCGCGTCCAGATCGTCCTGCCGCGCGGGTACGACATTGATCCGACCTGCGATCATCGGTCCCGCCGCCGGAGTCGCGGGCCCGGCTCAGGCCGGTTCGTCAGGACCGACTTCGGCCGGGCGGGCTCGGCGGCATCGGGCCGTCGCAGGTAGAGCGGCTCCGTACCGGCATCCGGCAGGGTCGCCCCGACGGCAGCCATCACACCGGGGTCCAGGCGACGCGGGCCTGATACCGCTTGCAGCCGGTCCGGGTACAGGTCGGCGGCCGGTCCGACCGTCGGCAGCGCCGGGACCTCTTCGGGCGGCCCGACCTTCGGTCCGTCCAGCCGGGTACCGGAGCTGTCGTAGCGGGCCCAGTAGACCTCCTTGCGGCGAGCGTCCGTGGCTACCACGAAGCCGTTGGCGTCCGAGCGGCCCTCGGCGCTGTACTGCGCCGCGATGACGTCCAGGGTGCAGACTCCGCGCAGCTCTATCGAGGTTGCGGCAGCCAGCACCTGGGCGGTGGCCACGCCCACCCGTAGGCCGGTGAATGGACCCGGTCCTAGGCCGACAACGATCTTGTCGACGTCTCGCAGCGACAGCCCAGCCTGGTCGAGCGCCTGTCCGACCAACGGCATCAGCTGTTCCACGTGCTGCATCCGGTCCGCAACGGTGACCGAGGCCAGCACCTCTGGGCCGCGGGCCAGTCCGGCCGCTACCACGGTCGAGGTGTCCAGGGCGAGCACCACTGGCTCGCTCATCGGACCACCTGCCGGAGAAAGCGCAGATCCACATCGTCCCAACGTTGCCCGACCGGGCGGAGCAGCACAGTGCGGGTGTCGCCGTCGGTGCCGGTCTGCCGCCGGATGTCGATCTCCAGCCGGGACTCGGCCAGCGACTCCGCCAGACCCTCGCCCCACTCGACCACGGTGACCGAACGGTCCAGGCTGGCGTCCAGGTCGAGATCGTCGACCTCGGCTCCGCTGCCCAACCGGTAGGCGTCGACGTGGACAAGATCGGGACGGTCGCCGGCGGACGGGTGGATGCGGGAGATCACGAAGGTCGGCGAGATGATCGGTCCCCGACTGCCGAGGCCGCGGCCAATGCCCTGGGTGAGAGTGGTCTTTCCGGCTCCGAGCTCTCCGCTGGCAATGATGAGGTCACCCTGCCGGAGCACCGAGGCGAGCTCAGCGCCGACCTGCTGCATGACCTCGCCGGTCGGCACCTCGAGCGCAACCGGCAGGTCCCTGCTCAAGATCACCCCGTGTGACTCGGGCCGGTCGATGGCGTAGCCGCGGTGCTGCCAGAACCCGATCAGCTGGTCGAACTCGGCCCGGGCGAACAGCTCCACCCGCTCGAAACCAAGCTCGGCGGCGAAGTCCTGTGCCGCGGCCACCATCGCCGACGCGATCCCGTGGCGCTGGAAGGCGGGGTGTACCGAGACACGCTGGAAGGTCGCCAGCGCCTCCCCCAGGCCCTTGATCAACATCGCCCCGGCCGGACGGCCGTCGACGGTCGCGTAGATGCCTCCGCCGGACGCCAGCGCGGCGGCGACGCTCTCGGGTGTCTCGTCGATGGCTGTCGACGGCGGGTCAAGCGCCGGACGTGCTCCGAAGGCTGCATGGATGACCTCGACCATGCCGGCGGCATCATCGAGGGATGCGACCGACAAGACCAGGTCCGAAACTGACACGCTCACCAGCGGTAATGGTAGTGGCCCTGACCAGGCTCGGAGAATCCGCGGCCTCCCGTGGACACTGCGTACTTCTCGAGGCCGATCACCGTCAGGCCCGAGACGCAGCAGAACCCGGCCGAAGCCGGGTTCTGCTGGACCTACGGATGAAGGGCGACCTCGTCAGGCTGCAGGGCGGCGCTCAGTAGCGGGAACGACCCTGGCCACGACCACCGAAGCCACGGCTTCCGGCGTCACGTCGGGAGAAGTCCTTCTTGTTCCGAGGACGACCGCCACCACGCGACGGCGGTGCGATCAGCCGCTCAAACTCGGCGGTGCTGACAGCCACCCCGCTGGGCTGCCGGGCACCGGTGACCCGAGCCAGCGTCTCGTCGCCTGGACGAGCTTCAAGCGGAGCCGATTTGACGCCTGCCTGGGAGGCGAGCCGGCCGACCTCCTTGCGCTGGTGCGGCAGCGCCAGCGTGACCAACACTCCGGTACCGCCTGCGCGAGCCGTACGGCATGCGCGGTGC
>JAOPXN010000105.1 GCA_025965155.1 Propionibacteriaceae bacterium | reverse complement strand
AACCGCGACGACGGCAACAAGATGTGGGCCTGCTGGGGCGAGGCGACCGACAGCAGCTGGTTCGACAACCAGTCCAAGATCGGCTGCAACTTCAGCCATGGCGCCTCGGGTGGTCCATGGCTGTGGGACTACGACAACAACACCGGGCAGGGCTACGCCCGTTCGGTGATGACGACGCTGGACGGCGACGGAGTTAACCGAGGTCCGTACTTCGACACGGCCGTCCGCAACCTCCGAGACGCGGCCGACGGCGACTGGGACAGCCATCAGCCATGACCGACCGACACGGATAACCAGCCGTCACGGAAAGTCAAGAGATGACTCCACGGCCGCCCCGATACTCAGCATGGCTGGTACTCGGGGCGGTCGTCGTCCGGTCGCTGGCACGCCGCAGCGCAGGAGACCGGCTGACCGCCCCAAGGACATTGACCTTAGCCACCGTTGCGTGCGCGCCAGGCACGGAGCAGCTCGAGTGGGCGGAGGCCGTCAGAGGGATAGGTGTACCCCTGGGTGTAGCTGGTGGGCCTCGAGCTCGCCACCGCCGGCCCGACCGGCTCAAGCTGGGTGTCCTCGTGCCACTCGTTGAACGAGGTGACGTTCACAGCGCGGAGCTTCGGGTCGAGGTAGGCGACGTCGAGGTCGAGCATCCGGGTGAACAGGGTGTCGGTCCCGGCGCGGCTGGTCCGGCTCACCTCGCGTGGGAGTGCGTAGTGATTGGCAGCTAGCCGCACGCCGCGGTCGTTGAAGCCCGGCGTTGCGTTCGGGATGAAGACCACTCCATATTGGTCAGCCACCCGCTTGAACGCGTCATAACGCTGGCGCAGGTTTGCCAGCCATCGAGTGTCGTCCGGCCATCCCTGCCTCTGCAGGCCGCTGTACATCGTGTAGGGCGTGATCGCATCGAACAGCCGAATCCGTTGCGGTGTGACGTCGCTGTCGGGGTCGACCTCATCACCGACGAGGAACAGGTCGTAGCCGTACCTCTGCTTGATCGTCGAGCGCAGATTTGCGATCGCCTGGACATAGTTGCCGCGCCAGGTCCGGGTGACGTAGAAGTACAGCACCGGCCGCCCGCCGACCCGCTGGTAGTGCGGGTTCGCGAAATACCTCCGCGCGAGATAGTCGGCGTCACTGACCAGCTTCTGGCCCGTCCGGCCGTCATTGAAGTCGACCAGTCCGTTGGACCTGGGCAGCAGCGCGAGCGACTCGTAGAAGATGGCTACCGTCGTACTGCCGATCGCAGGCGAGGTCAGTAGATGGTCGTGGAGGGTGCCGTCCTCATAGCTGCCGACGCCGGACCAGCTCGTAATGAACGTGTTGATGCCATATTGCTGCGCCCACTGGAAGTGGCGCGCGATCGTCTGCGGGTTTCGGCTGTCGTACTCACCGAGCACCGGCCGCTGCGGCGTGGTGAGCGTGCGGCGCAGGTAGCCGTCCCGCCAGTGCCGGCCATTGGCCCCGTACCACGGGTAGTAGTAGGCGCCGGTGCGCAGTGTTCCGGCTGGTGTGCCCCCGCGGGCCACCACGAGCTGCGGCGCATGGGTCGCGGCGGTCGGCCCCATGGCGAGCGTGAGCGAGAGGACTAGCAGCGCAAGGTAGCGACATACAGGAGTGTTCAGCATGGAAAGCCCCTTCAGTCCCATCAGGCAGTGTGGTTCGACGCTAGCCCATTCTCGGTAGTGCTGAACAAGATCAGCAGAAATGGCGTCACTATCGCCGTATAATCAGGTTCAGCGAACCGCGGAGCATAATTTTCACTTTCCTGGTCGCTCTACGAAATTATCAGTCGCAAGTAGTTGAATCTCGCGCCGCAAGTGTGCAACAGTCCTGCCCATGTGCAGTTTGCGCTGTCGGATCCGAGCGCTGAGCAGTGGCTGATTTCATTCCCGGTCAAGAGCTGAGCAGGCGGTTCTACGAAGAAGAGGTCCGCCCAGCGCTGGAGGCCGGCTACCCCGGACTGCGTTACAGCGCGGCGCTTCTGGGCCGCGGCTCTGAGGTGCTCGGCTTCGACGATGAGATGTCGAGCGACCACAACTGGGAGCCTCGGGTTCTGCTCTTTCTGCGAGACGAGGACCACACCGCGCACGGCGAAGCCATTAACGCGTCCTTGGGCAAAGCACTGCCGCATCGGTTCCAGGGTTACGCGACCGATTACTCGATCTTCACGCTGCGGGATTTTTTCCAACAACACCTCGATATTGACATTGACCGGGTGATCGAAGCACGCGACTGGCTGACGTTCCCCGAACAGCGACTCCGTATGATTACTGCCGGAGCCGTTTATCATGATCAGGTCGGCCTGCAGGCTGTCCGTGACCAGTTTGCCCATTATCCGCACGACGTGTGGCTCTACCTACTCAGCGCCGCATGGTGGCGCGTCCACCCGGAGGTCAACCTGGTGGGGCGGACCGGCTACGTGGGAGACGAGCTCGGATCGGCGCTCATCGGGTCGCAGCTGGTACATGACCTCATGCAGCTGTGCTTCCTGATGGAAAAGCAGTACGCACCATATTCGAAGTGGTACGGGACTGCATTCTCTCGGCTCCACTGCGCCACCGCATTATCACCAGTGTTGTGGAGCGCTCTAAGAGCTGAGACCTGGCCCGAGCGGGAGGATGCCCTGATGGCGGCCTACGAACAGCTTGCTGCCATGCACAACGCCCTGGAGATCACCGGGCCCGTCCAACTACAGGTGCAGCAGATGTGGAACCGCCCGTTCAAGGTCGTCTGGGGCGACTTTCCAGGCATGCTCCAGGCGCGGATCCAGGATCCAGCCGTGAAGCGCATCGCCGAAGAGTGGCCCACCGGCGGAGTGGACCAAGTCAGGGACGTGCTGTGGAGTCCTCGTTCGCGCGGACGGCTGCTCCGCCTCATCGACTAGCAATCGGACGTCTACGCAGCGCCGTGCGCATCCCGGATGGCAGCGTCCGCCGGGCGTGCGAGCTAGTTACGGCGCAGGTACCGGGCCCGCGCCAGCCGGTAGGCCTGTTGGAGGAGCCGTCGTACTTCCACTCCGGTTGCGGGGCCGGGATTGTTGACGGCGAGCCACCCCAACGAACCGTAGCCGGGGTGCGGGATCACCGCATCCAGCGCGTCGGGGGCGGGCGCACCGGCATCCACGTCGACGTCGCTGTCGCGAGGCGTCCGGCCTGTGTGGGCGATGAACTCCTCCTTGCCCGCGGCGATGTTGACGCGGAACACACCGGGACGATCGAGCCGCGAACTATCGTCGCCGGGGTAGTTCTTGGTCACGATGGTGGCGAAAGGTTGGGTCGCTTGCGGTAGAACACCGTCGGGAGCGTAGTAGAAGAATGTGTCGCCCCACGCGATCTCCGGGCTTCCGTCACCGGAGCGTGCACGTTGGGTGAGTACGCCGTCGAGCCCACCGACGAAGCTGACGATCTCCTCCATAGTCATGTGCTCCAGCGTCGCATTTGAGGGGGCCTGTGGATACTCACGGGCCTCAGCTTCGCTCGTTCTGCGCTCGACGGGCGGCCTGGGCTTCGTGCGCAGGCACGATGGCTCGCGGTCCGCCGGAGGCTGGTTCGACCGGCAGACGGCTGAGTGCCCAGCCGACGTGGTCCGCTAGTACCCCCGCAAGGCGCCGGTCTTGGAGCCCGGGGCGGGAGATGTGGGCGGCAGCGGTGAGGATGAACGCTGGGGACGTAGGGTCGTCCGTTCGTATCGGCAACACCACTGTTGTCACGGTAGGCAGCCCGTCGGTGTCCACGGGCAGCTGCCGGCCGCGGTGGCGCACCTGCCCATCCCTGTCCAACCGGGGCAGCGCCGGGTCGACCCCGTTCACCCAGGCGCACTCATCGAGGTCGAGGCTGCTCACCAGGTATCTGCAGATGGCGTCGATCCATGCGCGTCCTGCACCGCGGTTGACGTCTGCAGTCGACAGCAGGGCGTGAAGATAGATGTCGCGCTCCCGCAACTTGGTCCGGTATCGCCGCCCCCACTGGATGATCTCGTTGATGGCGACTCCGAGGAGGACCAGCACGATGATGGTCTCCACATCGTCGGCGCTCGTCACGCGGAAGGTCAGGTAGGGCGCCGTCAGGAAGAAGTCGAACCAGAGCCCACCGGAGATCCCCGCGATGATGCCGGCAGTGCGGTAGCCGGTGCAGGCGGCTGCGACAATCACCAGCGCCAAGATGAGTGCTGCGCTGGTGTTGGCCAGGGAACCGCGGAACAGACTGAGGAGTCCACTGCTGACCATGGGGGCGAGGAAGGCGCCAATGAGGGCCGCTTCGCGGCCGATGGGGTGCTCTGCGGCTTGAGAGAACGGTTCTGGAGCTGATGTTGGCTTCGCCATGTCTCCAGTTCACCAGTGCGACCGCTGGAACGGCGTTTGAAAAAGTGCCAGTGCCGTTAGAGGTCTGTGAGAAATCGCTCTCTTGGGCCAATGCCGGTGTGGGCTTTGATCATGTTGGACGTCGTGTTGGTCGCAGTGATCCTGGCCGTGTTCGCCGTGATCTGGCTGGTGCTGCGCGGAGTGGAGCAGCTGTGAGTGTTGAGTACGCGGTGGGCTTGGTGATCGTCGCCGCTCTAGTCGTGTACCTGTTGGCCGCCTTGTTGTTCCCGGAGCGGTTCTGATGTCGGACACGGTTGCGGGTCTGCTTCAGGTCGGCTTGCTGTTGCTGCTGTTGGCCGCCTGCTACCGCCCGTTGGGTGCGTACCTGGCATGGGTTTTTACCTCCGAGCGGCACTACCGCGCCGAGAAGGCGGTCTACCGGGTACTCGGGGTCGACGGTGACACCCAGCAGAGCTGGCAGACGTACGCACGCGCCGTGCTGGCGTTCTCGGCGGTCTCGGTTCTGCTCCTGTTCGGGATGCAGCGGGCGCAGGCAGCCCTGCCGCTGTCCAACGGTTTGCCGGCTGTTGAGTCGGCGCTGGCATTCAACACGGCGGCATCGTTTGTCTCGAACACCAACTGGCAGAACTATGTCCCCGAGGTGGTGATGGGCCACCTGGTGCAGATGGCGGGACTGGCGGTACAGAACTTCGTGTCTGCGGCGGTGGGCATTGCGGTCGCAGTGGCCCTGGTTCGATCCTTTGCCCGCAGTCAGACGACACTGCTCGGCAACTTCTGGGTCGACCTTGTCCGTTGCTGCGGGCGTGTGCTGCTGCCGATGGCGGTTCTGGGAACACTCGCGCTGGTGGCGATGGGAGTTGTCCAGAACCTGTCCGCGGGGCACCACGTGATCTCGTTGGTGGGCCAGGCGCAGACGGTGCCGGGCGGCCCGGTCGCCTCACAGGAAGTAATCAAGGAACTGGGCACGAACGGCGGCGGCTTCTACAACGCCAACTCTGCCCATCCCTTCGAAAACCCCAGTCCTACGTCGAATCTGTTCACCAATTTTCTGATGCTGGTGCTCCCGGTGAGCCTGACCCGGGCCTTCGGGCTGATGGTGCGCGACCGGAGGCAGGGCTACGCGCTGCTTGCCGTGATGGGCACAATCTGGGGCCTGTTCTTGGTTGGAGCAACGTTCTTCGAGACCAGAGGCTCGGGCTCGGTGGCTGCCGCGGCAGCAGGGGGCGCGATGGAGGGCAAGGAGACCCGGTTCGGGGTGTGGGCATCGACGCTGTGGGCCATCTCCACCACCGGGACCTCGACCGGGGCCGTCAACGCGGCGCACGACTCTCTGACGCCGCTGAGCGGCGGGTTGGCCCTGTTCCACATGATGCTCGGTGAGGTGACGCCGGGCGGTACCGGCTCCGGACTGTACGGGATGCTGGTACTGGCTGTCCTGGCCGTCTTCGTCGCCGGTCTTATGGTCGGGCGCACCCCGGAGTATCTGCGCAAGAAGATCACCGTGCGGGAGATGAAGTTGGTCTCGCTGTACATCCTGACCACCCCGGCCCTCGCCCTGGTAGGCACGGCGATCGCCATGGGCCTGTCCACGGCACGGTCCTCGATTCTCAATCCCGGCCCGCACGGCTTCTCTGAGGTGTTGTACGCGTTCACTTCTGCCGCGAACAACAATGGCAGCGCCTTCGGCGGACTCACTGGGAACACGCCGTTCTTCAACGTCGCGCTCGGCCTGGGCATGCTGCTCGGACGCTTTGTGCCGATGATCTTGGTGCTCGCCCTCGCCGGATCGTTGGCACAGCAACAGCCGGTCCCGGTGACCGCGGGCACGCTACCGACCCACCGCATGCTCTTCGTCTCGATGCTGGTCGGTGTCGTGCTGGTGGTGACCGGCCTCACCTACTTCCCCTCTCTTACTCTCGGACCGCTGGCCGAAGGACTGTGAACATGAGCATCTTGCTGCAGAAGCGGCCAAGACCTAAGGCCGCCTACGGTTTGCCGGCCGCCACCCGGCTACGGTCAGGGCTGTTCGAGCCGCGGATGTTGCTTGCCTCCTTGCCTGGCGCGGTCCGCAAGCTCGATCCGCGGGTGATGGTGAAGAACCCGGTGATGTTCGTGGTGGAGATCGGTGCCGCGGCGTCCACGGTGTTGGCAGTGATCGGTCCGACGGTGTTCGTGTGGTCGATTGTGGTCTGGCTCTGGCTGACTGTCGTCTTCGCCAACCTCGCGGAGGCAGTCGCGGAAGGCCGCGGCAAGGCGCAGGCCGACACCCTGCGCCTTGCAAGGACGGAAACCACGGCGCGCCGTCTGCTGGCCGACAGCAGCGAGGAGCAGGTGGCGGCATCGGCGCTCCGGCTCGGTGACCGTGTAGTGGTGGAGGCGGGCGAGACGATTCCTGGTGACGGAGATGTGGTCGAGGGAGTCGCCAGCGTCGACGAGTCGGCCATCACGGGCGAGTCGGCTCCGGTGATCCGTGAATCCGGCGGTGACCGGAGCGCGGTGACCGGCGGCACGAAGGTGCTGACGGACCGCATCGTGGTACAGATCACCGCCAAGCCGGGCGAAAGCTTCGTGGACAGGATGATCACGCTGGTGGAAGGGGCCTCCCGGCAGAAGACGCCGAACGAGATCGCCCTGAACATTCTGCTGGCGAGCCTGACCATCATCTTCTTGCTGGCCACGGCCACGCTGCCGCCGTTCGCGCACTATGCAGGCTCACAGCCGAGCCTGGTGCTCCTGGTTGCCTTGCTGGTCTGTCTCATTCCGACGACCATCGGGGCCTTGCTGTCGGCGATCGGGATCGCGGGCATGGATCGGCTGGTGCAGCGCAACGTGCTTGCCATGTCGGGGCGTGCCGTGGAGGCCGCGGGCGACGTCAACACCCTGCTGTTGGACAAGACCGGCACGATCACCCTCGGCAACCGACAGGCCGCCGAGTTCATCCCGTCCGCGGGGATCACCGACGCGCAGCTCGCGGACGCCGCCCAACTGGCCAGCCTCGCCGACGAGACACTTGAAGGCCGGTCGATCGTCGTCCTCGCCAAGTCTCGCTACGGACTGCGGGAGCGGCACCCGGGCGAGCTCCCGCAGGCACACTTCGTCGGATTCACGGCGCAGACCCGGATGAGTGGCGTCGACATCGGCACCCGGCAGGTCCGTAAGGGCGCCGCCGGAGCGGTGATGGCCTGGGTCAGCGCGCACGGCGGCGAGGTAGACCGGCATTTGGCCAGTGTCATGGACGCCATCTCCGCCTCCGGCGGAACCCCCCTACTCGTGGCAGAGCGAGAGGGTGCGGAAGCTCGCACGCTCGGGGCGGTTCACCTCAAGGACGTGATCAAGGAGGGGATACGCGAACGCTTCGACGAGATGCGGCGCATGGGCATCCGAACGGTGATGATCACCGGCGACAATCCCCTCACCGCGAAGGCAATCGCGGACGAGGCCGGCGTCGACGACTTCTTGGCGGAGGCCACACCGGAGGAGAAGATGGTGCTGATCAAGACCGAACAGCAGGGTGGCCGGCTGGTGGCCATGACCGGGGACGGCACCAATGACGCGCCGGCGCTTGCCCAGGCCGACGTGGGCGTGGCAATGAACAGCGGTACGTCCGCGGCGAAGGAAGCCGGCAACATGGTTGACCTTGACTCCAACCCGACCAAGCTGATCGAGATCGTGGAGATCGGCAAGCAGCTGTTGATCACTCGCGGCTCACTGACCACGTTCTCGATCGCCAACGATGTGGCCAAGTACTTCGCGATCTTGCCAGCGCTGTTCGCCGGTGCGTACCCGGGCCTCGCCGCCTTGAACATCATGCGGCTGGGATCGGCCGAGTCGGCGATCTTGTCGGCAGTGATCTTCAACGCCCTCATCATTGTTGCGCTGGTTCCGCTGGCGCTGCGTGGTGTTCGCTACCGGCCGTCGTCGGCCTCCGCGCTGCTGCGCCGAAACCTAATGGTCTACGGGGTGGGCGGACTGGTGGCGCCGTTCATCGGGATCAAGATCATCGACCTGCTGATCTCCGCAATCCCAGGCATTGGTTGAGTGTTCGCCCAACGCAGAAGAAGGAATGATCATGGTTAGTCAGGGATGGGCATCGGCTCGGCAGCTGGGCGCGGCCGTTCGCGCCGTCGTGGTTTTTACGGCGCTCCTGGGCCTTCTCTATCCGCTTGCGATGACCGGGGCCGCACAGGCGCTGTTTCCGAACCGTGCCGACGGCTCCCTAGTGCAGGCGGATGGCCGCAACATCGCCTCGAGTCTGATCGGGCAGGCATACCTGCGCCAGGTCGTCACACATGGCCGGCCCCAGGTGGATGCGGACGGCCAGCCGATACTGGAGCCTGACCCGGCGTGGTTCCAGACTCGCCCCTCGGCCGTCGACTACGACGGGCTGGGTAGTTCGGCATCACAGCTCGGACCCAACAACCCCGACCTGGTCGCAACCATCGCCGCGCGCCGTGCCGCCGTGGCGGCGTTCGAGGGTGTCCCGGCGGCCGCGGTCCCCGCCGACGCGCTGACCAGCAGCGGCAGCGGCCTGGATCCCCACATCAGCGTCGCCTACGCCGCCATCCAGGTGCCCAGAGTGGCGCGGACCCGCGGAGTTGCCGCCGACCAGGTGCGAAAACTGGTCCGGGCGCACACTAAGGGTCGTACGCTGGGGTTCCTCGGCGAACCACGGGTAAACGTCGTCGAGCTCAACCGTGCTCTCGCCGGAACTGAATGAGCAGCGGCTCCGGGCTCGGGACAGGACGGCATCGACATGGCACGCGGGCACCTGCGGATCTACCTTGGCGCTGCGCCTGGAGTCGGCAAAACCTACTCCATGCTCTGTGAGGGACACCGACGGCTGGAACGCGGCACCGACGTCGTCATCGGCTTCATCGAGACACACGACCGGACGCACACCGCGGACCTGACCGGTGGCCTGGAGACCGTCCCACGCAAGGTCGTGGAGTACCGCGACTGCACCTTCACGGAGATGGATTTGGCCGCCGTGCTCGCCCGTAAGCCGGAGGTAGCGCTGGTTGACGAGCTCGCCCACACCAACGTGCCGGACAGCGGCCCGAACACCAAGCGCTGGCAGGACATCGACTACCTGCTGGATGCCGGGATCGATGTCATCTCCACCGTCAACATCCAGCACCTCGAGTCGGTCAACGACGTGGTGCAGAAGATCACCGGCGTGGCGCAGCGGGAGACAGTGCCCGACGTGGTGGTGCGCCGGGCCGACCAGATCGAGCTGGTCGACATGACTCCCGAGGCCCTACGCCGGCGAATGGCCCACGGCAACGTCTACTCCGCCGACAAGGTAGACGCCGCACTCAGCAACTACTTCCGTCCTGGCAACCTCGCTGCTCTGCGCGAGCTGGCGCTGCTCTGGCTCGCCGATCGCGTCGACGCAGGGTTGCAGGCGTACCGGCAACAGCACGACATTATCGGCACCTGGGAGGCCCGCGAGCGTGTCGTAGTCGGACTCACCGGCGGCCCCGAGGGGGACACGCTGATCCGGCGCGCGGCCCGCATCGCCGCCCGGTCTACCGGCGACCTTCTCGCCGTCCACGTCAGCCGCTCCGACGGCCTGACCGGAGCAGATCCCAGGCGGCTTGGACAACAGCGCCAGCTCGCCGAAGACCTCGGCGGCTCGTACCACCAGATCGTCGGCGATGACGTACCGGACGCCTTGCTGTCCTTCGCCCGTGCCCAGAACGCCACCCAGCTCGTGCTCGGCGGCAGTCGACGGTCGCGACTCGGCAACCTCCTCGGGGGCTCCGGCATCGAGGAAAACACCATCCGCGACTCGGGCGACATCGACGTGCACATCGTCACCCATTCACAGATGGGTCGGGGGCACCGGCTCCCCCGGCGCCAGGGCGCACTCAGCAGACGACGACGGCTCCAGGGCTTTCTACTGGCGATCGTCATCCCGCTTTTCCTTACCGTCGCGTTGTCGGCAACCGGTGAGGCATTCAACCTGACCAGCAACGTGCTGGTTTTTCTTCTAGCCGTCATCGTCGTCGCGCTAGTCGGCGGGCTGTGGCCGGCGATCCTCGCGGGCGTCGGCGGGTCCGTCCTCCTGAACTACTTCTTCACCCCGCCGTTTCGAACTCTCACGATTGCGGAGAGGAACAACGCGCTGGCGCTCGGGGTCTTTGTACTGGTGGCCTTTTTGGTGAGCTCCGTCGTCGACCGAGCCGCCCGGCGGACCCGTCAGGCGGCCCGAGCCTCGGCTGAAGCCGAAACGCTCGCCACCCTGGCCGGCACGGTACTGCGCGGGGAGACCGGCCTGCCCGTGCTGCTGGAGCGGGTCCGCGAGTCCTTCGGGATGAGGGCGGCCGCACTTCTGGAACGCAGCGAGTCGGGGTGGCAACAGATCGCCAGCACCGGGTCCGCCGACTTCCGACGCCCGGAAGACGCCGATGCCGCCGTGCCGGCGCGTGAGGATCTGGTCCTAGTGCTCCGAGGTCGGAACCTGGCCGCTGACGAGCACCGCATCGTCGGCGCCTTCGCCGACCACGCCGCCGCACTGGTGGACCGCGCCCGGCTGGCCGAAGCCGCCGCCGAGGTTAAGCCGCTAGCCGAGGCCGACCGGCTGCGTACGGCGTTACTGCGTGCGGTCGGTCACGATCTGCGGACCCCGCTGGCGGCGGCGAAGGCCTCGGTCAACAGCCTGCGTAGCGCCGATATCGAGTGGGAGGTGGCAGAGCGGGATGAGCTGCTGCAGACCGCGGACGAGGCGCTCGACCGGCTGTCCCGACTGGTCGACAACCTGCTGGACCTCAGCCGCCTGGAGGCTGGTGTGCTGCCGGTGTTCATCCGGCCCACCGCGCTGGACGAGGTGGTGCCGGTGGCGCTCGGAGAACTCGGGGCGGACAGCGCACGTGTCCTGGTCGACATCCCACACACCCTTCCACTGGTTCACGCCGATCCAGTCCTGCTGGAGCGCGTCGTGGCGAACCTCGTCGGCAATGCGATCCGGCATGCCCCCGTCGACCTACCGCCGATGCTGACGGCAAGCGCGTTCGGTGACCAGGTGCAGCTGCGGGTCGTCGACCGGGGAACCGGCATCCCGCGTGACCATCGAGACCGGCTGTTTGTCCCGTTCCAGCGACTTGGGGATACCGACAACACGACCGGCGTCGGCCTGGGCCTGGCCCTTGCCCGCGGGTTGACGGAGGCGATGGGGGGCACGCTGGAGGCCGAGGACACACCGGGCGGTGGCTTGACGATGGTCACCGTACTGACCGCGGCGTCGGAGCAGGAAAGTCCGGATTTGGTGCCGGGCAGCCGGGAGCGGGACGGCACCCAAGGGGTGACCCGTGACTGAGGTGCTGGTCGTCGACGACGAGCCGACCCTGGTACGAGCCCTCCAGATCAACCTCAAGGCGCGGCACTACGGCGTGCGCACCGCCGTCACCGGCCGGGACGCCCTCTCCACCGCTGCGTCGCACCCTCCCGACCTCGTCATCCTCGACCTGGGTCTGCCCGACCTTGACGGCGTCGAGGTCATCCAGGGCCTGCGTGGATGGACCGCCGTGCCGATCATCGTCTTGTCCGGCCGCGTCGACAGCTACGACAAGGTGCAGGCGCTGGACGCCGGGGCGGATGACTACGTGACCAAACCGTTCGGCATCGACGAGCTGCTCGCCCGCATGCGCGCGCTGCTCCGCCGATCCGACCAGATACTGGAGGCGCCCATCGTCGAGCTCCAGACCGCCACTGTTGATCTTGCCAACAGGCGCGTGACGGCCGGAGACCAGGGCGTCCGGCACGAGGTACGTCTCACCCCGACGGAATGGCATCTCGTCGAGGTGCTGCTGCGGCATCCCGGCAAGCTCATCTCCCAGTCACAGCTGCTGCAGGAGGTTTGGGGCCCGGGCTACGAGACCGCTCAAGGCAACCTACGGTTCTACATGGGACAGCTGCGCCGAAAGCTGGAGGCTGACCCAGCCCGTCCCCAGCACCTGATCACCGAGCCCGGCATGGGCTACCGCTTCCAGCCCCTGCCCCCCGGTGGAGGCCGCTGAGATTCCTTCTCCACTCGAGACGAGCGGCTCACGACCTTACACACGGACGTCAACTCATGCGGAGGGCTACAGGAGGCGCAGACATTCCCAGTCAGCCTGGCGTGCCCCCTGCTCCTGGCCCAGGCGGACCGCGCCGCACGCATCAGAGTGCGCACTCAACTACTACCTGCACGCCCGAAGGGTCGCTGACACCACCTAAGGAGCCAGAGCGACGCAGAGGTCCTGGTAGTTGCCTTGTCGGCTAATGAATCTGAACTGACGTTCTGCCGGGCCAATAATCGATTCAGATTTCCCGTTCAGGAGGGCCAAGCGGGGTAACTCTGGGGCGATTCCCTGATCGAAGACCCACAACGCTGGCCCAGTAGCTTTCTGCGTGATCGACCCGTCGTCGTTGAAGGTCAAGAAGGTGGGCCCGGGAATGTTCACCACGATCGATTTTCTCGTGTCGTTGTTCGTCAACGTCACCTTGAGGGCACCCGTGACATGGATCGTAATGACACCGCTTCGCCGAAAGAAGGTTGTAACGGTCTCCTTGTTTGTGGCTACTTGCATGAGTACCGGGAAGGCGCAGGGATTTTTTCCATTTGTGTCGATGAGGATGCGCGAATCGATTGGGTTGGGGTCTTTGGTGGGTGGAACCCCTGCTGCAACTGGCGTGAAGCCTGCTGGCCCGACTATCAGCAAACTGAAGAGTGCAACGAATGTTGTTCGTAGGAAGTTGACCCTGCCGGTCCGCAAAGTGCTCATTGTTTCCCTCTTTCCTAGGTTTGCGCTTTTGTGGCATGCGCCAGGAGTGCGCAGAAAGGGGGGTCATGTCGCACTTCGTGTGTAGTATCCAACAGAATGGTACTGCGCGTTAATCATGTTGTGAAGACGGCGCCGACAAAAAGGCTTGATGACTGGCTTAGAGACGGTGCTATCTGTATAGATCATCGAAGTAATCGCGACGGCTCCGGATCCGCCTGCGCCGATACGAACCTGGAGAATGGACGGGACAGTCGGACGCTCGGACTTGCACCGAACGTGCCCGCGGACACAGACGGCAGCAGCTGGGCCAGAAATAAGTCGGACGTGCTACGGCGGAGCAATGATAGCGGCGTGACCCATACCGGAACCTTCACGACTACTGAGATGAAACAGCTGACCTGGCTACATCCGTCCGGACGCCCCCTCCACTGTGCCTATCTAGAGTGGACGATTGCACTGCATGCCCAGTTGATCGGCTGGCTCGCCGCTCAGGAGTTCCTGTGTTCATACCGCCGGGCGCGAAGGCCGCGCTGTGACGGGAGACCTTTCATGGTGGGGGCACAGCACGAGCACGTGGCAGGATCGCGGCACCACGGCACTGTTCGACCCCGTCCTGACTGCGCGCCTCGGCCATCTCCGTCGAGTCCGGGGGCCGGTTCCGCCGCCGCAAGCTGCGCACGCGGACATCGTCCTGCTCTCTCACCTGCACGCCGACCACACCCACCTGCCCTCGCTTCGACTCATCCCAGCCCCCGCAGTTCTTCTCGCCCCAGCAGGCTCGCGCAGCCTGCTCAAGCCAATCGCGGCCCGCGGTCTGAGACTCCATGAGGTCGAGCCGGGTGACCAGCTGGACTTTGGCGGCCTGCAGATACGCGTCCTGGCCGCCGACCACGACGGCCGCCGTCATCCTGGGAGCCGTCATCGCGGACCCGCGCTCGGCTATCTCGTCGACGGCTCCCGCCGGTGTTGGTATCCGGGGGACACGGGTCCGCAGCTTCCGTTGGAGGAAGTGGCGGACGTCGACATCGCGCTGCTTCCCGTCGGAGGCTGGGGACCTACCGTTGGTCAGGGCCATCTCGACGCCGAGCAAGCGGCACAGGTTGTTCGCCGCACTCACCCAGTTCGAGCCGTCCCCGTGCACTGGGGAACTTGGTGGCCCATCGGCCTTCCCCAGCGCCCCGAGAGGATCGATCTCCCGGCCGCGGCCTTCGCCGAGCACGTCGCTCGCCTGGCGCCAGCCACCAGCGTTCATGTCCTCCGGCACGGCGAGTCAGTCAAGGTCTGATTGGGGCTGCGGCCAACGCCCCCGCACGCTGTCAAATCGTCGATGCGGCGGCATTTCTAGTGAGAGGCTGACTGCTGGACTACTGTGCTGCTGGTCGGTGACCGGAGAACAGCGCGACTTCGGAGGAGAGCGTCGTGTCGAATGCCCGGAGCGTCCACCGGGCGGCCGGTTCGTGGGCCTATCCGGTCGGAATGAGCCTGATATTCCTCGTCGCGTTCGGCGCCAGGCTGGTCCCGGTCCTCCGAGGCGGTGGACTGCATGCCATCGGGAACTACGACGATGGGGTGTACTACGCCGCTGCCATGGGTCTGGCTCACGGCTTGATGCCTTACCGGGACTTCCTCCTGCTGCATCCACCCGGAGTGGTCTTGGCCCTGGCCCCGTTCGCTGGGCTCGCACAAGTACTCGGGGAGCCGGACGCCATGGCCGTCGCGCGGCTGTGTTGGATGGCACTCGGTGGGGTGAACGCCGTTCTCTGCGGCCTCGTGCTGCGCCCGCTGGGGCGCCTGGCCGCTCTCGTGACAGGGCTAATGTACGCGGTGATCTTCGGCGCGATCTACGTTGAGCAGACCGTGTCCCTCGAGCCGCCCGCTACCACGGTGACGCTGGCTGCGTTGGTGATCACCCGGGCGCTCGGCGACTCCGTCGGAACCAGCACGAGGCACTACGTATCCGCAGGTCTGCTGCTCGGGCTATCGCCCCTGATGAAGATCTGGGGCGTCATCACGGTCCTGGTCGTCGTAGTGTGGCTGGCCTACCGCCGCGGAGTCAGGAACGGCATGACGGTGCTGCTCAGTGCGATGGGATCCTGTGCGGTCCTGTGCCTGCCGTTCTTCGTCAGCGCACCCGCGTCCATGTGGCAGATGGTGGTGGTGGACCAGGTCGGACGCCGCCGCGGTGAGTACGAAGCCGGCAACCGTATCGACGGCATCCTCGGGCTCTCCTTGTGGACCGGCGAGCCGCGACTGCACCTCCTGGCAACCGGCGCCGCGGCCGCGCTCCTAGTCGCCGCACTCGCGGTGTGCATCATCCGCCCCCAGCTCCGCCTTCTTGCTGCGCTGCTGATCAGCCACGGGGTCGTACTCGCGGTCAGCCCGATGTGGTTCCGGCACTACGCCGGCTTCACTGCCGCGCCGCTTGTGCTGGTCCTAGGGGGCGCGCTGGCGACGCTGCTGCAGTGGGCCGGGAAGGTCAGGAGCCGGTTACCGGGCGCCGCCCTGGCGGCAGGAACGGCTGTGGCGGTGCTGATCAGTGCGCTACCGCTGACACAGTTGCGCCTCGGCCGATCCTTCCCGGGCCGCTCGGTGGCCGGAGTGCTGGCGGGCGTGGATGGGTGCGTCGTCACCGATGTCCCGATGACCTTGATCCAGGCGGATCGGTTGCGGCGCAACCTAGACCTCGGCTGCCGCTACGAGGTTGATCTCGGAGGCGCGAGCTACCACCTCGACGCCGGACCTGACATGGAGCTGCCGCGGGGCCAGAACGATGTCTGGCAGGT
>JAOPXN010000085.1 GCA_025965155.1 Propionibacteriaceae bacterium | reverse complement strand
TGCCGTCGGATTGGTTGAACAGCCGATCCATGACCGTCGCGCCCGTCTGCAGCACCGGCCGCAGCTGGTGCCGGTAGACCGGCTCCGTCACCGTCGTGCCTCGGTGGCCAACCAGCTGCGAGATTTGCTCCACCGGCGACCCGGCGTCAGCCAGGACCGAGACAAACGAATGCCGCAGCTCGCGCGGCGTCCAATCGCCCGGGACTAGTCTAGGAACCAGACCCAATGCGCGGCGCAGATCTCGCCGAACGTTCGCCGCGTCCATCTCCGAGCCAACAGCAGTGGTGAACACCAAGCCCGACTCCTCCCAGACCGGGCACACCAACCGTTCTGCGGCCTGCTGCACCCGCTGCCTGCGGAACGCCTCAACACACCGAGCCGGGAGTGCCAGCATCCGACGAGACCGCCGAGTCTTCGTGTCGCCGCCTTCCCGCACCGGGCGCCAGACCTCCATGTACGGCGGCACCGGAGGGCGAGCGTCAGGCACACCGTCGAGATGCACGTGCTCCCACCGCAGCGCACGCAGCTCCTCCGTTCGAGCGCCGGTGAGCAACGACACGACGATGTAGTGGTGCAACCGGTCCGGCGCCGTCTTTGTTAGCACGTCGTCGACGTTCTGCGGCGTCAACGACTTCGACAGCCGCCCGGGCCGGCCGGTCGGCACGCCGACCAGCTCGACGACGTTGCGCCGCACCAGATCCCGAGCCATCGCCCGACGGACCGACCGGTTGAGGCGCCCGTACAGGCTGCGAAGACTGCTCGTGCTCAAGCGCTGCGCGCGGCCGGCCAGCCACTTCTCCACCTCTCCCGCCTTCAGGTCCCGCAACTTCCGCTCCCCGAGGAACGGATCAATGTGCGTCGCCCACAGATTTCGGTACTTCGAAACCGTGCTCGGCCCCTGCTGCCGAGACCATAGGACAACCAGTCCTCGACCGCCTGCCCCACAGTGCAGCTGCTCTCGCTCAGTCCTTAGTCGCGGTCATGCAGCAGGTCCCGCAACTTGGTCTTCGCCTCGGTCTTGGTCCGACCAGCGGCCTTGCGCACGACCCGCTTCCCTCGGCCGTCGTAGCCAGTCGTGACGATGCGATCCAGCGTTGCCTGCCCTCGTCCCAGTGCAGACCACCCTCGCCGTTCGACCGCCGCATCACGCGACCGGCTCCAACCCAGCGACATACTCCGCGAGCGCCGCAACCGGGACCAGCCGACGGCGGCCCAGCACGAATCCGTTGATTTTGGCGATGTACGTTGCTCATGATCAAGAGGCCGTAGGCTCAGGACCTTCTGCGTCGGTGCGACTGCCCGACACGCGGCCTGCATTCTATGAGAAGATTGTCGAAGAGCTTTTGCTCTATCGCCGGGATGCACAAACGGGGGATCGAACGTCGCTCGGGAGCGAGCTCAAAAAGGTTCGGCAAAGAATCCTTGGCCAAATCGCCCTGGCTCACCTTATGGATGCCAATCAGAATGCCAATTCACTGAATTGGGCGGATGCGGTCGACTCGCTCAAAGTAGAGTGGAATATCGAATCCGCGGCCCTGGCGGATCGCCGACTCCGAGGCTTTCGGTAGAAACCGGCATCTTCTCAGAGGAGCGACCAAATGAGAGTTTACGATCTCTACATCTTTTCGATATGCGAATACCTCGCGGCCCGTGACGTAGTTGAGACTATCGATATGTCGTTGCCTCGGCTACTTGAGAATATTTCGGTCCCACCGGCTCGAGCAGATCGCCCGGGAAGATACCGAGAGCAGTGGCCGGCGGCTCTGGGAGGTTGCCATCTTTAGTCTTGCCCTTTGCGGAAGAGACCGTCGGAGCGTTGAGATGGCAGCACTTGTGGAGCACGAAAGCCTCTGCAAGCTCGTCGTGCGCGTCGGCCGGGAGACGCGAACCTACTCAGATCCAGCTTTTGCGGTGGCACTTTCGGCAGAAGTTGGCTCAATCTCAACGGACATCCGATCGCGCAGAGACCTTGGTTGCGACATACCGCACGATTGATGGTCGCAGCACCTGATGACGCCGAACGCGTCGCGGTTACCGACCCTGGCCCCCCGCCCCCGCCCATGAAATCTCCGGGTTAGCTTCGCCGCCTCGGATGAAGGACGGCGGTCAGCCGAGGAGTACGACGGTGTAGCCGCCGAAGACCTGGCCTTGTTGGGTTGCGGTGACGCGGTAGACGTGCGCCTGCCCTGGTGGGGGGATGGTGTCTCCGGTGCTGAACGTCACCTGCTGGTCGTCGCCGACCACGGAGTGGCTGGTTGCCGCGTTACCGGTGCTGGGGCCCCCGCCCAGCCCGGTTGGCGCACTCAGCTGGACATCTCCGGTGGGCATCGCCTGGTTGGGGAACTGCCCACGAACACCCGTGCGCAACTGCAGCCAGGGCATCGAGTGCGGTGCGGCTCGTTCGACGGAGACGGCGGCTGCCTCACCGTAGAGCGGCCCGACCGCGAAAGAGATCGGTGGGACGGGCGTGGTCACAGCGGGTATGCCTCCGTGCAGGAGCAGGTGGGCGTGTGGTTGTTCTCCGGCGGCGACCACGTGGATGTTCCGTTGCGCGACGTGTCGGTTCAGCGCGGCGTCCCACGGCGGCGCACCGAGGCCGTCGCTTGACTCGTCCCACACGCGGACCAGCAGGCACTCGTGACCACCGTTGACGAACGTGGGCACCCAGGCGGCCGGGCACTTCACGATCCGATGGCTCCGGCCGCTGCTGCGATCCCCGAGCGAGATGACGGTGACCCCGATCAGGTGCACGCCACTCGGCCCGATTCCCAGCGATGGGTCGCACCACGAGAACTCGACCACGACGTTCGGGGCGCTGGACCGCCCGAAGTTCCACACGTGCGCATACAGCGTGTTCGCCTTGCCAGCGCTCGCGGTCTGGCCGAGGTCCGGCGGCTGGTCCGGCGCCTGCGCAGGATCGACACCGGCCAGGAGGAGGATGTCCGGGCTCTCCCAGAAGGGGCCGACGACCGGCCGAGCGCCGAGGTCGCCGGCGTTGGCCCGCATCAGCAGGTACGGCAGGTACAGCTCGCCGCGCGTGCCGGGCCAGGTGTTCCAAGGGGGCACCTGGAAGTCGCACGGATCGACCACCGCGCCAGGCAGCCGGCCGGTCGAGACGCCATAGTGTCGGCCGGGGCGGTTCGGGTTCATCCATCCCAACCTCACGCCCGGGCGATGACGTCCGGATGCGCCACGATCCGGATGCGAACCCTTGCCGTACGAGGTTGCGCCCCTTTCCGAGCCGAGTTTGCCGTCGTGGCAAGAACATTGATGCTCGTTATGCCGGTGCTCATGGCAGTGGTGGCAGTCGCATGAGCAGTCCTGCTGACAGCCAGGACTGTGACCGTGAGCGCCGCACATGCAGGTGCCGCAACAGCACCCACCGCCCCAGCTACAGCCACTACCTCCACCACTGCCGCCGGACCCCCCGCCCGACCCGCCTCCACTACCTCCACCGCCGCCGCCGGACCCCCCGCCGTCGGGCGGGCAGTCCAGCCCATCAAGCGCCGGCACCTTGATGCCCGATCGGTATCCCCAGTCCGCTGCCGCGGCCGCCCACGTGTCGGTCATGACGGTGCTCCCGTCGCATCGGCGGCGGATGCGTCGGCTCCGCCGGCTCTGGCCTCGATGATGATGGGGTTGGGCGGGTCGACGTAGTACAACTGCATGGCTGACTGCTTGTCCCATCGAGGGAGGTCGGCCCACGGTGCCACCACCGGCAGGTGGTACTTCAGGTGGAACTCGGTGTAGTCGGTGTGCCCCTCGTCAGTAGTGCGTATCCAGTCCCAGGTGAGGTACCCATACGCTCGGTCGGCGTCGAGGTTGAACTGCGTGTCGTACCCGGTGTCGTTGACGAGCCGACCGATCAGGTACGAGGAGAAAGGAATCGGGTCCCCCAGCGGGCTTACCCGCTTGCCTCCCTCGGCTCTGGCGATGTTCGCTTCGTTGAGCTCGTCGGTCTGCCAAGGCGTCTGCGCCTGCTCGTACCCCATCCGTGCTCCGACGTCTGCGGGTGACGCGGTGCGGAAGAACACCTCGTCCGGGGTGGCGCCTTCTGGGTAGGGCCCGGGCCGCATGGGGGCGTACGGGCCTGGCGGGGCGGACGGATCGGTGGCGTGCGGCTCGTACAGCTCGGTCGGCGTTGGCGTGGGAAAGTCCACTCCGTCAACAAGCACTTCGCTGGTCTCCGGATAGGCCCATGGCCGCCGGTACTCCCATCCGTCAGGGATGGAGCCGTCAGTGTGGTACTCGAGCACCGGGTAGAACGGCATCCGCTCGTCACGGACGGAGTGCCCGACGATGAAGGACTGGTTGGTGTCGACGCCGAAGACGTCCGAGTTGTCGGCCAGCGCCTGACGGAACGCGCCGTCTACGGTGCCGCCGAGGGTGATCAACGGCAGGTCGATCTCGTTGGGCCACTTCAGCTCGCCGTTGTCGTCGTATCGCGCCTCGGCATGCGGCATCAACAGCCCAGTGTGCGCGAGGACCTCGTGGATCTTGGTCGCCTGGTCCCAGAGAGCTAGCGCTGCCTCGTAGATCTTCTCTCGTAGCAGGTAGGTGATAGGTGACAGCAGCATCTTGATGATGTCGCCGAGGAGCTTAATGACGGCGGCCACCTCCTTGATCACCCACTGGATCACCGCAAGCAGTGCCTCGCAGGCGTCGACGATCGGGTTGCTGCTGTCCACTCCCGAGAAGTCCGGCGGCTGGAACAGATTGGTGAAGTCCGACGCGGGCGGGACGATGATGAAGTCAGGATGCCGAGGCTTTGGCAGCTGCCATGCGCCCTTGAAGAACAGCTTGTAGGCGGTAATCATCAACCGGTATGCGGTGCCCACCTCCCACGGCAGGGGGAACCCCTTCGGCACCTCGAACGGCGGCGGAGGCGCGATCCCGTCGAGCAGCTCCTGGAACGGCTTGTCTAGCCCATGGCCGGTCACCGTCCGGACCGCATCCGCGAGCCGGCTCTGGTCGATCTGCGTCTGGTACTCACTTCCCTGGTAGATCAGTGGGTGCGGGTGCTCGTCGAATGTCTCGAGCAAGGCCGCGACGATGGCGTTGGACATCCATCCCGGCATCTCGCCGTCGACATCGAGCTGCTCGGTCCGGGTGTCGGGGTCGTCCGAGAGAGGCGACGGCCGCTGCTTTCCGTTTGGTTCGTCGGGCGTCTGTTGCACGGCGAACCACAGCGCCGAGGAAGACAGGTCCGGATAGTCCTCGGTCCGGCCCCAGGGGTCCGTACTGATCGTTCCTCCAGGACCAGACTGCTGGTAGTTCCAGGCGTCGATGTGGTTCTCGATCAGGTGGTGCCGCGTAGGGTGCACCCGGTAGGGGCCGCCGCACTGCTCGTTGACGAACGAGTGCGCGATCGTGTCAGTACCCACGTGCACGATCCAGCCCATCGCGAAGGCCAGGAACTGTTCGTACCGGTCCTCGCTGCCCTCCGAACCATCCCGCAAAAGCTGCGCCTGGTGGACCAGCGCCTGACAGGTTGCACTAGTACGCCGGTAGTGCGTCATGTCGCTCCATAGGAAGGCGCCCTCCGGATACCCTTTCGCGACAACGGTGTTCATCCGATCCCAGATGTGCGCCCACTGGGAGACGTCCTCGACACCGAGGGCGATCAGCTCGTTGACATACTCGGTCAGGTAGACACGCAGCTCGTTGAGGACGTCGCCGCTCAGGTCGTTGGTCAGGTCGCCGACCACCTCCACGATCGGGCCGATCGTCTGGTTCCAGACCTTGACGAACTTGTCCCAGATCTTCTGCAGCTTGATGACCAGCTCCAGCAAGTTGGCCAGGGTGCTGTCGACGTTGCGCAGGATCGCGATCAGCGGCTCCCAGTCGTTCTCCTTGGCGAAGTCGTAGTAGTAGTAGATCGCCAACGCCAGCATGATGTCGTCGGAGTGCGGCTCCAGGTCCGGTTGGTTCCAGTCCTGCGAGAAGAAGAACAGGTCTGGCCCGATCGCCCCGATAGCGGTGAACTTCTCCCACTTCGCCATCAGGTCGCCGCAGGTCGCGGGATCCAAGCCGGCAACCGCATCTGCCCCATCGCCGAGGTCGGGCCAGTCGGTGAACTTCCCACTCGACAACAGGTCGGCCACCCGACGGGCCGTATAGATGTGCGTGAAGTGACCAGGCATAACCCACCCCTCGCCAGCCGTGCCAGCATCACGACCGGTATGTCGAAGTCGCCGATGGCTCGTGCGGCTCACCGCGTTGAGTGGACCCCAGTGCAGATGTTTGACTCGCGCACGTGGCGACACGACCCCGAGCCCAGCCAGATACAGCAACTCAGGGATCGATGCGGCCGAGCGCGCCGATCCGTCCACCTGGCCCCACGCCTCACACAAGCGCTATCCCATTCTCACTTCGACTGTGGCAGCGAATGCACGAGCTGTCAAGGGCGAATGTTCAGCCCTTTTCTGGTGTCCACTTTGGGTGGCAAATTACCGTCCCGCAACCAACGTCCTTGGAATGTTGCGCCTGGTTCAGGCCTTCTTGCCCAGCATGCGCGATCAACTTGCACTCGTGCCGGCTGCTTGGGGCGGCTACCTCCCGGCACCCCGACGCCTACCTGGCATGCGCGGCGCTAACCCCGGCCTAGCCCGGATCTTTCGTGCACCCAGGAGACAGGAGGTCGCCGCCATGAGTCGGTGATCTGTTGTTGTCAGCTCGTCGTCACCTGCCGGTGGAAGTCCGGTCCGGGTAGCTGCCATGAGGCCCGTAGCAGACTGGCGGCGTCGGGGGGAAACGCCCGGCGTCGAAGCCCAGTGTCGAAAGCCCTTGCAGGGGAAGCGACTGAGCGGTCCGTAGCATGAAGCGAAGCCTGCGGCGTCGTTATAGGTCCACCCTTCCGCGGTGGGTGCAGGGAGTGCCGAGCCCGCGAAACCGGGGCGAAGGCCATGGAAGCGGTGAAGACCCTGGAGGTGCAGCCGTGAGGGACTCCTCGGCGTATGGGGCGCGGAACCTTCGGATGGTGGCGGCGGGAACTGGGGAGGCCCTCCCCGGCCCGGGGACCTGCGGATAGCTGTCCTTGGAAGCGACGCGCCCCCGACTCGCGCTGACATGGTGACTCCCACGAAGGTCCGGGCGGACCGCTGACCCAGCTTAGGCGGATACCTCCGGGATGTCCTCTCAAAGTGCTTTCAATCTTCACTTTCGGGATCGAAGGCCCCCCCCGGACAGTCCGATGTCATTCATGTCGACACCTAGGCGGGTC
>JAOPXN010000047.1 GCA_025965155.1 Propionibacteriaceae bacterium | reverse complement strand
CGCCGTCTCCGCCTCCACCTGGGCGCGGTAGCTGTCGGCGACCAGCGCCGCGACGGCACCACCCGACAACCCCGCCAACCCCTCCAAATCGAACATACGTTCACACTAACCGGGCCGTCTGACAATTTCTCGTTGATGCGGAAAGTGCCAGGAGTCCTGCTCGGGCTATGGGGGGCCGCTTCGGCGGGAGGCTGAGCGCTCCCAGTGCCGACCACGACCGGGGAACCCCGGACCGGGTGCCTGTGTCGTCAGTCGACCAAACCGGACTGGTATGCGATCACCACCATCTGGGCTCGATCACGGGCACTGAGCTTGATCATCGCCCTACTCACGTGTGTGCGCGCAGTGGCGGGGCTGACCACAAGGCGAGCCGCGATCTCATCGTTGCTGAGGCCGGCACCAATGAGCGAGAGCACCTCGCGTTCCCGATCGGTTAGATCCCCCAGCCGTGGATGAGCCCGCCGGAGCGGCCCCGCTCGGTTCGTGAAGGACTCGATGACCCGTCGGGTGACCGACGGAGACAGCAGCGACTCCCCCGCTGACGCCAGCCGGATGGCACGCAACATGTCCGCGGGCTCACTGTCCTTGATCAAGAACCCGGCCGCTCCCGCCCGCAGCGCATCGAAGACGTACTCATCCAGCTCAAACGTGGTCAGCATCACCACCGACACCGCGCGCAACTCCTCGTCTGCACTGATCTGCCGGAGCGCCTGCAGCCCGTCCAGCACCGGCATCCGGATATCCATCAAGATCACGCTTGGCCGGGTGCGCCGGGCCAGCTCAACCGCCTGCCGCCCATCCTCCGCCTCGCCGACCAGTTCAAGATCATCTTCAGACTCCACCAGAACGCGCAGACCCATCCTCACCAACGGCTGGTCGTCAGCGATGGCGACCGTGATACTCACGACAACACCTCAGCGTCGTCCGTGATCGGCAGCGTGCCCCGAACCGCGAAACCTCCAGCAGGCAACGGATCCGCCGTCAAGGACCCACCCAGAGCCCTTGCCCGCTCGCTCATTCCAGCAATGCCGTTGCCCTCCCGATACGACGCGCCTGCCACCACAGGTCCGTTGTCGATCACCTCTACCAGCAGCCTGTCCACCTCCCGACTCAGCCGGACCTGCGCCGCAGCACCATTCGCATGCCGAACGACGTTGGTCAACGCCTCCTGGACGATCCGGTACGCGGCTTGGTCGACGGTCGCCGGTAGTGGTGACTGATCATGGTTCTGACGGACCACCGATACGGTTCGTCCCGCCGCGCGCAGTGCGTCCACCAGATCGTCGAGTCGCTCCAGCCCTGGCAGCGGAGACCGAGGTCCTTCGCTCCCGGGGTCTCGGTAGACCTCTAGAGTCGTGCGAAGCTCCAGCAGGGCATCCTTGCTGGTCCGCTTGATCGCCTCCAGCGACGCGGCAACCTGGTCAGGCCGCTTCTTCAGCACATGCAGCGCAACGCCGGCCTGCAGGCTGATCACCGACAGGCTATGACCGACCACGTCGTGCACCTCCCGGGCCATCTTCAACCGCTCTTCCACGGCCACCTGGCGCAGCTCTTGCTCACGTTCCAACCGGTCTGACTCACGTCGACTACGCCGCAGCAGCCCGAACATCGCCGGCACCACCGACACGGCCACACCGAGCACCACGCCGGCGTACAGCCCGGGGTCAAGCAGTCCCAGGTACGGCTGACTCCAATAACCGGCCATCAGCATCGGCACCAAGAGCGCAGCCAGCGGGAGCCAGCTGCGCATCGGCAGAGCCGACGCCAGCGAGAGCACCGCGAGCGCCGGCGCGAGCAACACCGGTCCGTACGGAAATCCCAGGGCCAGGTATCCGGCCACCGCGATGACCACCCCGACGAATGCAGCCCGCGGCCGCAGCCGACGCGCCGTCAGCGCCGCAACCAGCAGCAGGATCACCGGCAGCAGCAACCAAGGCAGCTCGGCGGCGCCTCCCGGCTCTAGCCGCGGTCCAGCACTCCAGGGCCCACCCCGCCGGACGCCGTCGTCATGCTCGCCGAAGTCGCCGCCGATCCGCTCGGGTACGACAGAGAAGGCCGCGGCCGCGAACGACAACGCCCCGACCAGGACCGCGACGAGGGCATTGAGCAGCAGACGACGCCTCACCGGCTGCACCAGCACCACCCCTTCCGGCACGCCTTGCCCCATCGCACTGCTGTCGGCCCGAGCCTAGACGCAGGTCACTACGGGTACGTCGGTCAAGGGACGTAGCGGCTCTACGTCGGCGGACGTAGCGAAAGTGTCGCTCCGCGCCCGATGTGCGGCGCGGCCACGCAGGAGATCGTTGGATCCATGCCGACACCACTACTCATCCCGCTGGACGCAGGCGACTTCGCGCACGAAGAGGGCCCGCCGTTCGCATTCCTCCTAGGATTCCCCATGTTCCTGCTGTTCTTGCTCCTGGTCTTCTCAGCCCTGTTTCTGCTGCACCGCTGCGGACGCATCGCTGGTCCCCCGTGGATGAACGCACGCCGTTCCCCCGAGTCGGAGGCAAGGCGGGTGCTAGCGGACCGGTTCGCTCGCGGAGAGATCTCCTCCGACGAGTTCCTGGAACGAGCCAGCGTCCTGAACTGGACCCCCGGCAGCGACACCTGGGACACCCAGAAGCGCAGGAAGCGCTGACCGACTTGGCGCAGCCGGAGCAGCGGTCGGCTAGAGTTACTGCAACGTTCTAGTACCCGATGCTGCGACTGGAGTTTTCCGTTGGCCCGTGTGACCGTCAAGACCCTGGCTTCGCTGGTCGGGGTGTCACCGTCGACGGTCTCCAACGCCTACAACCGCCCCGACCAGCTCTCCACCGAGCTCCGGGACAAGATCTTGGCTACCGCCGCCGAGATCGGGTACGCCGGACCGGACGCGGCTGGCCGGAGCCTCCGGAGCGGACGCGCCGGCGCCGTCGGGGTGCTCCTGACCGAACGGCTCTCGTACGCCTTTTCCGACCCGTTCGCCGTCGGGTTCCTGACGGGTCTCAGCGAGGTGGTCGAGCAGAGCGGGACCAGCATTGTCCTGCTCCCCGTCGGCGCAGGCGGCGGCTCCGACACCAACATCACCTCGGTCCGCAACGCCAACATCGACGCGCTCACCACCCTGTGCCTGCCGGACCAACACCCAGCGGCGGCGCTGGCAAAGGTCCGAGGCATTCGCGTGGTGTCCACCGACCAGAAGCCGGACCCGACCTCGTCCTGGGTGGCGATCGATGACGAGGAAGCGGGCGCGCTGGTCGGTCGGCATCTGGCCGAGCTGGGTCACTGCAACGTCGCAGTGCTCGTCGAGCAGAGTCAGCCCGCCGGCTCGACCCCACAGATGATCGACATCAGCGAGGTCACCCCGATCGACTACAAGGCCCGGCTCCGCGGACTGCGTAGGGCCCTGCCCAACGCGCACTTCACCCTGGTCTCGGCCGGACACAATGCGATCGAGTCCGGAGCCGCGGCGGCCCGCTGGGTCCTCGACATGGCGCAGCGCCCCACCGCAGTTATCGGGCTGAGCGATGTGCTGGCGCTGGGCGCTCTACGGGCGTTGCGCTCGGCGGGTGTCGACGTACCCGGTGAGATGTCGGTGTGCGGGTTCGACGACATCCCCGTCGCCAAGGACGCCGGCTTGACGACACTGCACCAACCGATCAGCGAGAAGGGCCGGCTGGTCGGTGAGCTACTGCTCGACCCGGACGCGGATCGGCAGCAGATCCTGCTGCCGATCCGGCTCGAGGTTCGGCAGACCACCGGCCCAGCCGCCCGGTAGTCAGCCGAGCTCGTCACCCCACGTGGCCGACCAGGTGTCGGCGGCCTCCTGAGTGAGGCGGATCAGGTTCTCCAGCAGCAGTCCGATCGAGGTGGAGCGCAGCAGTGCCAGCTGGTCCAGAGGCCCCAGCGGTGCGATCCCGGCCAGCTGCCAGGCGAGCGGCAACGGCTCCGCGGCGAGCTCGACGTCGGCCGTCCAGACCGGCTCCTCAAACTCGCTCGCGACCGCCAGGGATCGACGGACCACTCGCTCGGCCTGATCCAGCAGCGGCTGCAGCTCGGGATCCCAGTCGAGCTCGGGCAGCCTCCGTACGTCTGCCCTCGGGTGCGGATCCTCCTTGAGCCACTCCGCAACCTCGATCCGGTCGTCACCCTGAGCGACGAGCCCGATGAAACCGTCACTCACCCCCACCTCGACGATCCTGGCCACCGTCCCTACCCCGAACCGCTGCTCGCCGCCGCCCACCTCCTGGCCGCGTTCGATCAGCACCACCCCGAACTCGGCGGCTTCGGAGTTCACCAGCTCGGACAGCATCATCAGATAGCGGGGCTCGAAAACCCGGAGTCGGAGTGGCATGTGGGGAAAGAGCACAGATCCCAGCGGGAACATCGGCATCGTCGCCATCCCCCCACCAAACCACACCTCGATGGTGACCTAGAGTGCGCAGGTGACTTCCCCTCACGACAGGTACGCCGGAGACGTCCTCTCCCCTGGCTGGCAGCAGCCCCGCAAGGTCGCCAGCACGGACCTGGTGATGGCCGCCGGGATGGTGGTGGAGGACGTGACCACCGGATTCTGCGGCGCCGTGATCCGCTGGGAGAACGGAGTGGTGGTCCTGGAGGACCGGCGCGGCAAACGACGCAGCTTCCCGGTCGGCGCCGGCTTCTGGTACGAGGGCAAGCCGGTCACCCTGAAGACCCCGACGAAGTCGATGACCACTCGGCACACCCGGACGGCGTCGGGGTCGGTGGCCACCCCGCTGCAACGGGCCCGCGTTGCCTTGCCGAGCCGGATCTACGTGGAGGGCCGGCACGACGCCGAGCTGGTCGAGAAGGTATGGGGCGAGGACCTGCGGCACTCCGGTGTCGTCGTGGAGTTCCTCGGCGGCATCGACGACCTGCCGGCCATCGTGCACGAGTTCGCCCCCGAACGCGGCCGGCGGCTGGGCGTGCTGGTCGACCATCTGGTGCCCGGCAGCAAGGAGTCCCGGATTGCGGCCGACGTGTCCAGAGGCTCAGGCGGTGAGTTCGTGTACGTCACCGGGCACCCCTTCATCGACATCTGGGAAGCCGTCCGGCCGGAACGGGTCGGCCTGTCCGCCTGGCCGACCATCCCTCGCGGCACCGACTGGAAGCACGGCATCTGCGCGGCACTGGGCTGGCCGCACGCCGATCAGGCCGACATCGCGGCCGCGTGGCGCAGGATCCTCGGACACGTGAACTCCTGGTCGGACCTGCAACCGACCCTGCTCACCACGGTGGAGGAGCTCATCGACTTCGTCACCCAGGACCACATCGACACCAATGGATGAGGGCCCAGCCGACTGACGGCCCAGTCAAGGAGGGCTTAGTCGAGGAGGTCCCGGACCACCCCGTCGGCCAGCAGCCGGCCCTTCAGCGTCAGTCGCAGCTGATCTTCGACCGGCTCGACCAAGCCGCGCGCCACCAGGTCTGGTACCCGTCGGAGCTCGGTGGCCGTCAACACGGCGCGGTCGAGGCCGTCGGAGAGCCGAAGCTCCAGCAGGACCCGCTCGACTCGGCGGTCGCCGGCGTCCAGCACCTCGCGGGAGTGAGCAGGTGACACGTCCGCGCTCAGCCGGGAGGCATAGGCCGCAGGATGCTTGACGTTCCACCAGCGAGTACCACCGACGTGGCTGTGCGCGCCCGGGCCAATGCCCCACCAGTTGTGTCCGAGCCAGTAGGCCAAATTGTGCCGGCACCGATGCCGACGGCTCGTTGACCAGTTGCTGACCTCGTAGGCGGCGAAGCCGGCGGCGGTGAGGGCGTCCTCCGCCATCAGGTACTTGTCGGCAAGATCGTCCTCGTCGGTCATCGGCAGCGACCCGCGGCGGACCTTAGCGGCGAGCCGCGTGCCTTCCTCCACGATCAGGGAGTAGGCACTGAGGTGGTCGGGTTCGGCGGCCAGTGCAGCGTTCAGGCTGGCCGCCCAGTCGTCCGCCGACTCGCCGGGTGTGCCATAGATCAGGTCAAGGCTGGTGCTGGCGAACCCAGCCGCCTTGGCCTCGGCCACCGCTTGCTGCGGCCGGCCCGGGGAGTGCACCCGGTCAAGGGTGGCGAGTACGTGCGGGACTGCCGACTGCATGCCGAAGGAGATCCGGTTGAAGCCGGCGGCCACCAACCTCTCCAACCCTGCAGCGTCGATCGACTCGGGGTTGGACTCGGTGGTGATCTCGGCGTCAGGGGTCAGGCCGAACCGCTGGTCGACCGCCTGAACCAGGCGCCCCAAGTCAGCCGGCGGCAACAGGGTGGGCGTGCCACCTCCGACGAAGATGGTGGAGACGGGCGGCGCCTGGTCGCCGAGCACGCGAACCGCCTGATCAAGCTCGGTGATGGCTGCGTCGACATAGCTGGCCCGGCTCGCGCCCGGGGCCGTACCGAGCTCGTCCGCGGTGTAGGTGTTGAAGTCGCAGTAGCCGCACCGGGTCGAGCAGAACGGGACGTGGACATAGATGCTCAGCGCGGCGGCGCTGACCTCGGCGAGCGCGGCTTCGGGAAGGGTGCCGTCGACCGGGGCAGCTTCCCCGTCAGGTAGAGCAGATGGCACCGGCCAAGACTAGCCGGGCAGCGAAAACGGAAGCGGGAGTCCGTCCAAGGACCGCCGGCAGGTGCAGACGGCGTTGTCGTCCGGCTCCGGGTCCGGCAGTCCGGCAACCACCCGGCGCAGCAGCGCCTTCAGCCGGTCGATGTTCCGAGCGAACGTCTCCAGCACCTCCGCGTGGGTGACGACCTGGCCCGCCGCGACCCCGGCGTCATGGTCGGTGACCAGGGCCACGCAGGTGTAGCAGAGCGCAAGCTCCCTCGCGATCGACGCTTCCGGCATTCCGGTCATCCCGACCAGCGACCACCCCTGGGCGGCGTGCCAGACCGACTCCGCCCGGCTGGAGAATCGGGGGCCGTTCACGACCACGAGGGTGCCGCCGTCCACCAGGCCGTCGGCGGGATCGGCTCTGGACAACACCACTCGGCGTCCCCTCGGGCAGTAAGGATCGGCGAAGGAGACGTGAGCGACCGGCCCTTGCTGGTCGAACACGGTGTGCGCCCGGCCCCAGCTGCGGTCGACTACCTGGTCGGGCACCACGAACGTGCCCGGGCCCAGCTCAGGCTGGAGTGACCCGACCGCGCAGGGCGCCAGGACCTGACGAACACCCACCGACCGCAGCGCCCAGAGGTTCGCCCGGTAGTTCACCCGGTGCGGCGCGAACTCGTGGTGGGCGCCGTGCCGCGGCAGGAACGCGACCCGGCGGTCTCCGACCGTGCCGATCGCCAGGTCGGCGCTCGGCTGACCGAACGGTGTCTCGATGCGTACGGTGCGGGCGTCGCTGAGGAAGGAGTAGAAGCCGGTCCCACCGATGATCCCGATGTCTGCCGTGTCGTCGTCCGGGCTCACGGAATGAGTACGAGCTTGCCTCGGACGTGGCCCTGCTCCAGAAGCCGGTGGGCCTCGGTTGCCTCCTGCATCGGGTAGCTGGCCACCTCGATCTTGAGCCGGCCGTCGGCAAGCAGGTCGGCGATCTCGCGCAGCGCGGCGGTGGCATCCCCGCCGCCCCCGGTGACCCGGGCACCGTGCTCGGGAGCGGAGAAGTTGGCTATGCTGACCACCTGCTGCGGATCAGCCACCAGGGAGACCAGCTCCTCCATCGGCGTCTTCCCCACCACGTCAAGGACCGCGTCGACACCGCCGGGAGCGACCTGCCTGATTCGGTCCGTCACACCATCGCCGTACTGGACCGGGGTTGCACCCAGCGAGGCCAGGTACTCGTGGTTGCGCTCACTGGCGGTGGCGATCACCGTCGCGCCCCTGGCGACCGCAACCTGGACCGCTACGGCACCCACGCCACCCGCAGCACCGTCGATCACCACCGTGGTCCCGCGGGTCACTCCCAGCAGGTTGAGGGCACGAACCGAGGTCTCACCGGCAACACCGGCGGCGGCCGCCTCCGACCAGCTGACCTCCGCCGGCTTGTTCACGAAGCTCTTCAGCACCGCGTACTCGGCATGGGTCGGATGGCCCAGACCGAACACCTCATCCCCGACCTCGAAACCGGTGACCCCTTGACCCACCTCGTTCACCACGCCGGCGGCATCGAAGCCGAGGAAGGCCGGAAAGGTGTCCGGGCCCTGCCCCCTCATCAGCCCACGGCGGATCTTCCAGTCGATCGCGTTCAGACTGGCGGCTCGCACACTAATCCTGACCGTGTTGGCCGTGGCATGCGGTTCGGGCGCCTCCGCCCATTCCAGCACCTCCGGACCGCCGTACTGGTTGAACTGGATCGCTCGCATACAACGCCCTCCTGCTGCCGACGGCCTGCGGCCGATTGCCTGCGAAGCGTCAACTATAGTCCGGGTACATGTCGCTTCCTCGTCGTCGGTTCCTCTCCCTCACAGGCGGCCTGGCCGCCGCGGCCGTCGGGCTGAGTGCCTGCGGTTCCAACACCGGTCGGCCGGATCCGGCCGCCAGCACATCCGGCGGCTCGGCCAACAAACCGACCTTGTCGCAGTGGTACCACGAGTACGGCGAGGACGGCGTGCAGGATGCGGTCAAGCGCTACGCGGCGGCCTACGACAAGGCCACGGTGAACGTCAAGTGGAACGCCGGTGAGTACGAGAAGCTGGTGGCAGCGGCCCTGTTGACTGACAAGGTGCCCGACGTCTTCGAGTACGGGAACGGTCCCACCCTTGACATGATCAAAGCCGGCCAGGTGGTCGACCTGACCGAGACTCTTGGTGATGCCCGCAGCCAGTTCTCTGCGCCGGTGATCGCACCGATGATCTGGGAGGACAAGGTCTGGGCGATCCCCCAGACCGTCGACATGCAGATGCTCTACTACCGCAAGTCGGCTCTGGAGAAGGCGGGAGTGCAGCCCCCACAGACCTTGGAGGAGTTGATCAACGCCGCCAAGGCGGTCAAGACCAAGGACATGGGCGGCTTCTTCGCGGGCAACGACGGCGGCCTCGGGGTCCTCGGGTCGCTGCTCATCTGGTCGGCCGGACTGGAGTACCTGAACGCCGACAAGACCAACATCGGGTTCGACGACCCGGCGATGTACAACGGGCTGAAGCAGTTCCAGAGCTTCAACACAGACAACGGACTGCTGGAAAGTGCGTCCGCGGACTGGTTCGACGCGTCTCCGCTGATCAATGGTGAGACGGCGATGCAGTGGACGGGCCTGTGGGTGCTGCCGGAGGTGCAGGACAGTCTCGGTGACGACTTCGGTGTGATCCCGTTCCCCAAGATCGGGACCAGCGGTCGGCTGGCGGTGCCAACCGGCGCCTTCAGCTCCGTCGTCGCTGCCAAAGGCGTCGACCCGGAGGCAGCCAAGGAGTTCGTGCGATGGCTGTGGGTGGAGCGCGAGGACTTCCAGGTCGACTTCTCCAACTCCTACGGGACCCACATCCCGGCCAAGACGTCACTGGCCCCCCGCGCCGACAAACTCGCCACCGGGGCCGGCGCCGAGGCGGCCACGTTTGTCGCCGAGTACGGGCACGGACCCGACCTGTTGTGGACGCCCGCGATCCAGCAGGCCTACACCGCCGCTTTGAGCAACGTGGTCAAGAAGAAGGCGGACCCCAAGGCAGAGATCGCCAAGGTCGCCCGCACCGCGCAGGCGGAGATCAAGCGCGTCAACGGCTGAGCCGGTGACCAGCCTTGCCGCTCAGCTTCGCGGCCGCCAGGACCGCAACATCTGGTTCTGGGTGTTCGTCGGTCCGTTCTTCGTGGGGCTGTTGATCTTCGTCTACATCCCGATCGTGTGGAGCGTGTACCTGTCGTTCTTCGACGCCCGCAACACGGTGACGCCGACAAAGTTCGTCGGCCTGAGTAACTACATCTACCTGCTGCGAGACCCTGCTTTCCTTACCAGCATGGGCACCTTCACGGTGTTCGCTGCCTTCATCGTGCCGGTCACGTTCGCCGGGTCGTTGGGGTTGGCCCTGCTGGTCAACAGGATCAAGGTTGCGCAGGCGTTCTTCCGGTCCGCGTTCTTCCTGCCGACGGCGTGCTCGTACGTGATCGCCGCGATGATCTGGCGGTTGTCGTTCTTCAACGGCGCGCGGTTCGGCCTGATGAACACGATGCTGCGGTCGTTGGGATTCGAGAACGTCAACTGGCTGGGTGGCGGGAACTACTTCTACTGGGTTGTACTGGTGACGCTCCGGCTGTGGCTGCAGGTCGGGTTCTACATGATCTTGTTCATCGCCGGGCTGCAGCGGATCCCCACCGACACCTACGAGGCGGCCGCGATTGACGGCGCCGTCGGCTGGAAGGTGTTCCGGTACATCACCTTCCCGCAGCTGCGAGCCACCTCGGTAGCCGTGATGTTGCTGCTGCTGATCTCGGCGTTCCAGGCCTTCGACGAGTTCTACAACACGTTGATCTCGGTCGGCGGCTATCCACCCTTCGCCCGCCCACCTCTGGTGTACCTCTATCTCATCTCGCTCGGCGGCGGTACCCAGGACCTGGGGTTGGGCAGCGCCGGCACCATCATCTTGACCCTGGTGATCGCCGTGGTCGGGCTGGCCCAGCTTAGGATCTCCGCGCTGGGTTCGCGGGAGGAGCGCTCATGAAGTCTTCGCGCGGCGTCGTTGTGACCCGGTATGTCGTCTTGATTCTTTTGGCGGCGCTGTTCCTGCTGCCCTTCTACGTCCTGCTGCGCAACGCTTTCTCCACCCAGCAGGAGATGGCGTCGGCGCAGTGGCAGTGGATCCCCGACAACCTGACCTGGGACAACCTGCGTGCCCTGTTCGCCAACGACAGCGTCCGGATGGGCCGTAGCCTGATCAACTCCGCGGTGGTGGCGGTCGTCCAGACGGTAGGCACGGTGGCGATCTCCGCGATGGCGGGCTACGGGTTGGCCCGAATCGACAACCGGCTTGCCAAGATCATCCTCGGGATGACGCTGCTCACCTTGATGGTGCCGGCCGCCGTTACGTTCATCCCAAGCTTTGTGATGGTGTCAACGCTGGGCTGGATCTCTACCCTGCGGGGCCTGATCATCCCGGTCCTCTTCTCTGCCTTCGCCACATTCCTGTTCCGGCAGTACTTCATGGGTTTCCCCAAGGAGCTGGAGGAAGCCGCTTTCATCGACGGCGCAGGCTACTGGCGGACCTTCTGGAGGGTGGTGATGCCCAACACGTACGGAATCTGCGCGGCGATCGGCACCATCACCTTCATCGGATCGTGGAACGCATTCCTATGGCCGTTGCTGATCGGTCAGGACCGAGACTTCCGCACCGTGCAGGTGGCGCTGAGCCAGTTCATGACGTCGCAGCGGATCAACCTGCCGCAGCTCTTCGTCGGCGCGGCGGTGGCGATCTTCCCCGTACTCATGGTGTTCATCTTCCTTCAGCGGTATCTGGTCCAAGGCGTCGAGCGATCAGGCATCGACTAGACGAGCGCGGCTCTGAGTCGGCTTAGGTCACGCTCCGGTATCGACGCGTTGTCACGCTATGCAGACTTCCGTAGGCTGGCTACCGTTCCAGGCGGAGGGGGGCCCCGCGGAAGTCCTAAATCGTCTACCCGAATGAGGCACAGTGATTCGGCGGCTCCTTCTCGGGCTCGTGACCACCAGTCTGGTGGGGACTCTTGCGATCGCCGGAATGAACCCTGCCGCCGCTGCGTCCACCGGTTGGGCCGATTTCGCCGATCTCAACGGAACCTCCCGCATGTTCACCACCACGATGTCGCAGCGGCCAGGCGGTTTCCCGGTGGCGCTCGTGACCACCGACTCGGTCGGCGGCAGCTCGGTCGGTGTCCAGAACGGCAGCAGCACTTTTCTGCCGGCCCAGACTCCGGTTGGCCAGAAGTACGGCTCGAGCCACAGCCAGCCGTACCTCACCCTGCGACCGAACCGGGTCAACGGTCCACCGCCGTCGGTCACCACGTACAGCTTCGAGCGCCCCACCCCCACCAGCGGCTGGACCTTCGTCTTGGGCGACATCGATGCCGACCAGGTGACGATCAGCGGCACTGGACCCGACGGCACACCGGTGCCGCCGGCCGGCCTGGGTTTCCGCGGCGTGTTCAACTACTGCACAGCCGACATGATCCCGAGGCCCGAGTGTCCCCCGGCGAAGAACGACGGCAGCGCACTGCCGTCCTGGGACGCGGTCAGCGGGACCCTGCTCGGCGACAGCGAGGCTGACGACACCGCCGGAGCCAGCGCGTGGTTCGAGCCGACGGCCCCCCTGTCGAGCCTCACGCTCCGCTACGCGCAGCGGTCCGGTAACCCGGTCTACCAAACCTGGTTCTCCGCCCTCGCCTACAACATCAGCGGCACAGTCAGCGCACCCGCGGGACAGCGCTCCGGGATCACCGTCCGGTTGTTCGACCCCTCCGGGGAGATGGTGAGCCAAACGCAGACCGCAGCGGACGGCAGCTACATATTCCCCGGCCAGGCGACGTACAACGGGTACCGGGCGGAGGTGCTCCGTCCGAACGGACTGGCCTCCGACGGACCGCTGGCCCGTCTGGTGGACCTCAGCTCGGGCGACCAGACCGGCGTTGACTTCACGCTCCGCGCCATGATGCCGGTGCAGGCGAGCGGGACGGTCACCGACACCGAGACTAAAGCTCCGATGCCTGGGGTCAAGGTGATGTTGATTGGCCCCACTGACTTGCGTCGGACCGGAGTGACCGACGCGGATGGGAACTACCTGTTCGACAATGTCCCGGTCGGGCAGAACTACCTCGTCACCGTTGAGGTTCCCACCGGTTTCAGCGGATCGCCGGCGGGGCGCTCGTTCAACGTTCCGGCAAACTCCGAAGCACCGGTCGGCGGTCTCGACTTCGAGATGACACCGGCACCGGCCGGGTCGGTCAGCGGCACAGTCCGTAGTCGCGGACCCAACGCTGGAGTAGGCAACGTCGGAGTCTCAGTGACCGGGCCTGACGGCCTCCAGCGGATCGCCCGAACAGCACCCAACGGCAGCTATCGCTTGTCGGGCCTGCCGCCGGGCGCCTATCGGATCAGTGTCGAGCCGCCGACCGGGACCGAGGTGGTCGGGGACGCCGACGCGACGTTCACCATCGCCGGCGGCGGCAACGACATCAACGGCGAGGACTTTCGGCTGCAGCGAGCGGCCGCCGTCTCGTACACGGTCAGCGGGGCCGTGACAGACACTGGCCGGGTCGGGGTGGCAGACGTGACGGTGGTGCTGACTACGCCACAGGGGCGGGAGATCTCCGCGACGACGGCCGGTGACGGCACCTTCGCCTTTCCTGACCTGGCTGCGGGCGCGGGCTACACGGCAACGGTGAAGCCGCCCGAACGCTCCTCGCTCCGGGGCCGCAACGAGCTTCGCTTCGACATCACCGGCCGCGATGTCGACACGCTGGCGTTCACAGTCTCAGCAGGCAGTCGCGGGTCCGACCCGACGGCGTCGAGCACACCGACTCCCACTTCGTCGACGCTCGGATCGGCGTCCGCAACGCCGGTCGCTGCCGACGCCCTGCCGTTCACCGGCGGTCCCCCTCGCATCTTGCTGGTCGGCGGCGTCGCCGCCCTGCTGCTGGGCGGCGTTCTGATCGTCGTGGGACGCGTCCGGACTACCCGGCCGCGGGCGGGCCGGAGGCCCTGAGCTACTTCTTCTCGCCCTTGGTCGGTTCCGTCGTCGACAGCGCGGCCACGAACGCCTCCTGCGGAACCTCGACCCGGCCGACCATCTTCATCCGCTTCTTGCCTTCCTTCTGCTTCTCCAGCAGCTTGCGCTTACGGGTGATGTTGCCGCCGTAGCACATTGAGAGGACGTCCTTGCGAATGGCGCGGATGGTTTCCCGGGCGATCACCCGGGCCCCGATGGCTGCCTGGATCGGAACCTCGACCTGCTGTCGCGGGATCAGGTCCTTGAGCTTGCCGGCCATCATCAGGCCATAGCCGTAAGCCTTGTCCTTGTGCACGATCGAGGAGAAGGCGTCCACGGGTTCG
>JAOPXN010000015.1 GCA_025965155.1 Propionibacteriaceae bacterium | reverse complement strand
GTCGAACGGCTTCCGAACTGGCAGTCCTATCGTTGGCGAGCGGCACCGCCCCTGGCATCACCTTTTTCGGACGATGTTGTGCACCCCAAGATGTACAAGGGAGTCGATCCAGTCACGCTGACGTCGGCTGTAACCGCTGCAACGGCTGGCGCAAACGTTGCGCCGCGTCCGCAATGAGAAGGTCCGGGGTTCGAATCCCCTTAGCTCCACCACACCCAAACACCCGCTGACCAGGGAAAACTCCTGGAGGCGCCGATTCACAACAGGCGCGACGCCATGCGCCCGGTCTATCGGATTGCACACGGACCCTAACCGTCTAGGCCCGCTTGACGCAGCGGAACCCTATGTGGCTCATGCCGGTGTCGATCATCTGCGGGCGGCGTGCGGCCGGCCGGTAGCGCAAACAATAGCTGTCCGCACAGAGAAAGGAGCCGCCCTTGATCACTTTGCGCGGTACCCGAAACTGCGGCTGGCGCGGGTCGTAGCTGGCTTCCACGGCGGGCCCCCGCGGATTCCGCGGTGCGCAGCAGGGAGCTACGTCGCTTACGCCTTCGTGCGAGGTCGCGTACCAGTCTGAGGTCCACTCCCAGACGTTCCCGGCCATGTCGAAGAGTCCGTAGGGATTGGCTGGGAAGGAGCCGACGACGGATGTCCTCCCGTAGCCCTGGGCGGGCCGCCACGGAAAATCCCCGTGCCAGTAATTGGCCAGCCGCTCACCGGTGGTCTCCGGCTCGTTGCCCCAGGTGTACGTGGTCTGGTCCAGGCCGCCGCGGGCGGCCGCCTCCCATTCGGCCTCGCTCGGCAGTTCCCGCCCGGCCCAGGCAGCGTAAGCCTCGGCGTCCTCGTTCGCGACGTGTACGACAGGATGATCGTCGCGATCGATTAGTGAAGAGCCGGCGCCCTCCGGGTGTCGCCACGATGCGCCCGGAGTCCAGGTCCACCACTGGCTGAGGTGACGAAGATCTACCGGACCGGCTGTCTGGGTGAAGACCATCGAACCCGGCTGCAGGTTCTCGACGGGGGCGCCGGGGAAGTCGGCCGGATCCAGCGGTCGCTCGGCCACAGTGAGGTACCCGGTCGCGTCGACGAAGGCGGCGAACCGGGCGTTAGTGACCGGGTGGGACTCCAGCCAGAACCCGTCGACCGCTACGAGGTGGGCCGGGCTTTCCTCCCGATAGTGCCTGTCCGAGCCCATTGTGTACGTCTGGCCCGGGACCCACTGCAGGCCCTCGGTCGCGGCGCTTCGGATCAGGCCCTGCGGGCCCGACCTAGTCACGGACGGGTCCCGCGACGACCTGGGCCGAACCGCTCTCGGTCATCATCACGGTCCCATCCTCGCTGACAATCTCTAGGCCGCTGATCGGCCGCTCGCAATGGAGTCGAACTCCTGCCCGACCTGGTTGCTCGTCCAGGTCGGCGCATCGCTCGTCCAACCTTAGTCTCGGCTAAGGAAGGCCTCCAGCTTCTCCACTGCCTGGTCGATGCCGAAGCTGGCCGCTCGCTGCCGGGGTGGAAACTCCCTGAACGTGGCCAGGAACTGCACAATGATCGCCTGAGCGGCCAAGATCAAATAGTCGTTGTCGAAGAGCCAGTCCCAATAGGTGTTGGAGGTGATGTCGGCTCGCTCGAATGGATCGGTTCGCAGGTTGAACAGCTTCGGCACCCGCAGCGGCACGAACGGCTCGGCCCACACCTGCAAGGTGCCCTGGACCCGCTGTTCCATGAAGACGACTTTCCAGTTGTCGAACCGGAGTGCCAGCACGTCGCCGTCGTCGGAGATGTAGACCATCCCCTTGCGCGGGCTCTTGTCGACCTCACCGGTCAGGTATGGCAGCAGGTCGTATCCGTCGATGTGCACCTTGTACGTCGTGTCGCCGATCGTCTTCCCGGCTCTGAGCTCATCGACCGTGTCGGTGTCCCCGGCGGCGGCCAGGAAGGTCGGCAGCCAGTCGTGGTGCTGGAGGATCTCATTCGACACCACACCAGCCGGGATGTGACCGGGCCAGCGGACCATCTCCGGAACCCGGAACGCGCCCTCCCAGTTGGTGTTCTTCTCGCTGCGGAACGGCGTCATGCCACCGTCGGGCCAGGTGTTCATGTGCGGGCCGTTGTCGGTCGAGTAGACCACTATCGTGTCCTCGGCGATGCCCAGCTCGTCCAGCTGGTCGAGCAGCTCCCCGACAAGCTTGTCGTGATCGATCATCGTGTCGTGGTAGGGGGACTGCCACCGCCCGGCCTGGCCGACGCTCTCCGGCTTCGGGTGAGTCTTGAAATGCATGTGGGTGGTGTTCATCCACACGAAGAACGGCGTATCGGAGCCGTGCGCGCGGGCGATGAAGTCCTTGCACGCTGCCGCGGTGTCGTCATCGATGGTCTCCATCCGCTTTTTGGTCAGCGGACCGGTGTCCTCGACCCGTTGCTTGCCCCGCCGGCCGAAGCGTCCGTCGTCGGTGTCGTCATCGACCTCGGTTGCCCAGGAATGAATTACCCCCCGCGGACGGGCCCGCTCGTTGAACTCCGGGAACTCCTCGACCGATGGCCAGTTGGGCAGCTCCGGCTCCTCCTCGGCATTGAGGTGATACAGGTTGCCGTAGAACTCGTCGAACCCGTGCGCCGTGGGCAGGAACTCGTTCTTGTCACCCAAGTGGTTCTTCCCGAACTGCCCGGTCGCGTAACCGTGCGGCCTCAACACCTCGGCGATGGTGGGGTCCTGGGCCCGCAGGCCGACATCGGCACCCGGCATACCGACCTTGCTCAATCCCGTCCGGAACACGCTCTGCCCGGTGATGAACGACGCCCGGCCGGCCGTGCAGCTCTGCTCGCCGTAGGAGTCGGTGAACCGCATCCCTTCCTCCGCGATCCGGTCGATGTTCGGGGTGCGGTAGCCCATCAACCCGTCGCTGTAGCAGCTCAGGTTGGTGATACCGATGTCGTCACCCCAAATCACCAGGATGTTCGGCTTCGAACCAGGCATCTTGCCTCCTTACAGATTTGGCTCGCCCAGCGACATGGATAAATCTTTCGGCTCTGGCCACGGCGATCTTCATACAGAACGCATGAAAAAGAGATTCGCCTCGGACGCGATTGTGCGGCTGAACCCATCCACGCCTCGTCATGCCCAGCATGGCTGGGCTGGCACGACGTCCGGTCACGTGCAGGCCAGCGTTCAACAGGATGTATCAAGAATTCCGAGCGCCGCACCGACGCAGGACCAACGCTCTAGATGGGCCGTCACCCGATTCGGGTGATGACCGGGGCATGGTAGGCATTACCGCCGCCGGAACGTGACGGCTCGGCTCGGCAGTGCCTGTGAGGTTCTCGTCACCAGCGCACCGGGCTGTACACGTTGATCTTCCCAACCCTCGTGTTCCCTCCGAGCCTCGGTCGGAACTCGGAGTCCACCTCCGCGATAGTGTTCAGCCATGCAACCTCAAGCCCGAGCGCCCGAGACGCAACCGTTCGGCGCGGAAGCTTTTGAGCCCAGCGACGCGACCGTTTTGCGGTGGCTAGGCATGGCTGGGTTCTTGATCAACAGTCGCGGCAGGACGGTGATGATCGATCCTCTGCTGGGCGGGTTCGACATGCCGGTGATGATCCAGTTTCCGATCGCCGCCGACGAGGTGCCGAGGTTGGACGCCGTGCTTGTCACGCACAGCGACAACGACCACTTCAGCGTGCCCACGTGTCGTGATCTGGCTCGCGTGACCGGTGAGTACCACTCGACGCAGTACGTGGCTTCGCTGATGAAGCAGGACGGCTTGCCGGCGTACGGTCACGACATCGGCGAGCATTTCTCGATCGGACCGGTGGGCGTGGGGGTCACGCCCGCCGACCACGCGTGGCAGAACGCATCCCCAGGCACGAGCGACCGCATCTTCCAACCGGAGGACTGCTGCGGATTTTGGATCGAAACACCCGACGGCACCATCTGGGCGCCCGGCGACTCACGGCTCATCCCCGACCATCATCTGCGCATGCCGACCGCCGATGCCATGCTGTTCGACTTCTCCGACAGCGAGTGGCACTTCACCCTCGACGGCGCGATCACGATGGCGAATGCCTACCCGCACACGCCATTGCTGCTGTACCACTGGGGGAGCGTGGATGCTCCCGACTTTCCACCGTTCAACGCCGACCCAGACTCGTTGCTGGGCCGGGTCGAAAATCCGGAACGGGTCCAGATCCTGGCGCCCGGCGAGCCATTCTCGCTGCGGCGACTGTAGAGCTAACCAGCCCCTGACTCAGTCTCCAAAGATCCCATGGTCGCCCAGCTGATTCACTGATGACCCACGATGGGATGCGGCGTAGAGGGCTCCTCCAGGTATGCGGCCTCGTCCTCGACCAGGGTGACGGAGAGGGCGCCGACGGCAGTTTCCAAATGCATGATCTTCGTTGCCCCGATGATGGGCGGCGCTGTCACCGGCCTCTTCTGTAACAGCCAGGCGAGCGCGATATGGACGCGCGGAACCTCATGGTTGTCCGCGATGCTTCGTAAGGTCCTGTCTGTGACGCCGAGCTGGGTCTGACTCCCAGATCGGCTCCCACTGTGAAGTCTGACTCAGGTCCGCGGGGCGTGGGGCTGCATACTGCCGGCGTCCGGCGGAGCGGTTACTCGGTGAAAATGGCCCAAGCGGCTGACCGTTTCGACTAACGCAGTACGTGCATAAGCGCCGCATAAGTATCTTCAACCGCCTCGAGTTCGCTGCGGACGACCACGGCCGAGGGACGGAGTTGTGAAATCTCCAATAACTGGTCGTACATGGCAGCAAGCATCACCGGCCCTCCCTGGAGCGCCACCAGCCGGCGGTTGTGCTTACCCCACGCGCTGTCATCCCTGCGGCGGTCAAAGCGAGCGATTGATTCTGCCTTGTGGTCAAGAAGAACGACCTCGCGAAAATCTGCGCCCTGGTCATGAGCAACCTTCTCGAAGGCATCAATCTCATCTAAACGAGCCAAGTACTGAGGGAGGATTACATTTCGCCCTCCTCCAAGATGAGTCGACGCCATGGCTAAAGCGACCGGTCGCAAGACTTCGTGCGTGTGATTATCTACGTCCCGCCAGCCACCAACTAACTCGTGGAGACGGTCGATGTCTAAGTTGAGAGTACCGGGATGTCTCTCCACATAAATAGCGGAGAGCGTAGATTTCCCAATTCCCGGAGGGCCGTTCAAGTGAATGAGGGAAGTCACCGGGCAGACCCTAACATGCCCCGACAATAGCCGTGGCGCCGCGATTGGAACCACCGGCGAGTGTCACTACGTAGCCCACCCGGCGCCCGAGCCCGCATACGAGCGCGATCAGCGTGAACGGCGACAGCACCGTGGCGGCGTGAGGAGGCCGGTGCCGATGCCCGCCTGGAGGGCTCATGCTCAACATCTGCGGACACCTACGGACCGCCACTGCCGCATGGTGGGGTTGCGAGGCGAGTTGCCCATCGCTTCCGTGGCTTCGCTGTCGCTGCGAACCTCGCCGGACGAGCAGACACGATCAGCGCCTGGTGGGACCATCGTCACAGGGTGCCGAGTGCCTCCTCGCGAACTGTCGACATTGTTGGGCAAACTGAATTCGTATCGTCCCCGAATAGCGGATCACCGCAGTTCAGGAGCAACCAAGATGGCTCGGAAAGTGAGTGCAACGGATAAGCAGGAGCGGCGCTGGGAGCGTAACAGCCGGCTCGCTCGACGGGTCGGCTCAGCTCTAGGTGGACCGATCGAACGGGAGATCGAGCGACGTCTCCTGCGGCGTGCGTGGCAGCATTTCGACCCTGAGCGGTTGAAGGGGTATCTGGTGCGCGGCTACCAGAATCCCGTGATCAACGTCCAGAGCATTCTGGCCAGACACGAGCTCATCCGAGAGCTGTACGGCGATGCCCACGACGCGATGATGGACGCCGAACTGCAGTGGGCGGCGGACAGGCATCGTGCGCTGCGGGCGCGCCAGCATGCACTTCAAAAGCAAATGGGGCAGGACTACAGCCATGTCAAGAAGACAAAAGATTGGCGGGAGGCCTATGCCGAGGTCATGGCTGACCAAGCCAAGTTCGCGGCCCTGTGGAGTGAGGCTTTGCGGAGACCGCCGATGCGCCGCTTGGCGGTCATGGAGGCCGCCTGTGGATCGGCCAACGACTACCGCTTCTTCCGCACCTACGGGTTGGCGCCGCTGCTGGACTACACCGGGTTCGATCTCACCGATTTCAACATCGACAACGCTCACCAAATGTTCCCC
>JAOPXN010000125.1 GCA_025965155.1 Propionibacteriaceae bacterium | reverse complement strand
TGAAGGTGTGGCATGCCGACACCTCCAACGTCGTCGCCGCCGACCCCGAGCTGGCCATGGTGCTGGAGATGCTGCGGCAGCACGGCCTCGCGGCCCGGTTCGACGAAGGCCGGATCGAGGTCACACTGGACTGGCGTCGTCGCCAGCGCGGCCGCTGAACCAGCGGCGCAGCGGGCGCTCAGCGTCCAAGCCGCTGGTCAGGACGCCTGGCTGACCGTCGACATGTGGAAGTCGGGGACACGGATCGGCGGCATGATCGTCCGGTTGAAGAAGTCGTTCCACTCCCGGCACAACGTGTGTTCGCTGCGGCCCACCTCGGTGATCCGCTGCAGCAGGTCCACCGGCGACTCGTTGAAGCGGAAGTTGTTGACCGCACCGACGACCCGGCCATCTTCGATCAGGTAGACGCCGTCGCGGGTCAGCCCGGTCACCAGCAGCTTCTCGGGGTCAACCTCGCGGATGTACCACAGGCAGGTCAGCAGCAGCCCGCGCTCGGTGGAGGCGATCATCTCCGCGAGGCTGGCCGTGCCGCCGGCCTCCATGATCAGGTTGTCGACCGGTGGGGCGGGGGACGTGGAGGTGCGTTCGGCCCAGGCCCGGTTCCGCATCAGCTCGGTCAGGGTGCCGTCGCTGATCCAGTCGGTCTCGGTCAGTGGCAGCCCGTTGTCGAAGACCGACGTGTCGCTTCCCTGGGAGGACTCCGCCACCACGAAAGGCACGCACTCCGCGCCCGGGCGTACCGGGTCGGAGCTCAGCGTGATCGGCAGCGGGGACAGCCGCTCGCCGATCCGCGAGGTGCCGGCGGGGCCGGCGAAGACCGTGCGGCCCTCTTCGGCGTCCCGGGCGCTCGCGGTCCAGTAGGTGTAGATCATCAGGTCCGCCACCGCCGAGGGCGGCAGCAGGGTCTCGTACCGACCGGCCGGCAGCTCAATCCTGGTCGCCGACCAGCCCAGCCGGGTGCTGGCCTCGGCATGCAGGGCGGCGATGTCGACGTCGGAGAAGTCGCGGGTGGCGGCCCCGACCCAGGCGGAGGCCGCGAAGTCGGGCGTCTTGGCGTTGAGCTCCAACCGCCCGCTGGGCTGGACCGCGCGCCGGCGCAGCCCGGTGCTGCTGCCGAGGTAGGTAGTGGTGACGGTCAGCTCGGCAAACCCGAACAGCAGGTGTCCCTGGGCGGCCGCGGCCTCGAAGGCCGCCCCGAGGGCCGGGGCGAGGTCAGCGAAGACGGTGATGTCGGTCCCGGCGGGCGGGTCCTGCCACGGGTCCTGATGCGGGTAGTCGCCGACCAGCGGCATCGCGTCCTCGGCCGGCGGGCCGGACCTGGCCAGCCGCTCCGCGGCGGCTACCACCTCGAGCAGCCCGTCGGAGCCGCTGAGCTCCCGGCTGATGCTGCCGACGGCGGTCCCACCCTCGACCTCGGCGGTGGCGATGACCGTCAGCCTGCGGGTGTGCATCTGCCCGTTGGTGGTGAGCTCGTTCCCGGCCCAGCGCAGGTTTGCCTCAGTCCGCTCCTGCAGGATCACCACGGTCGGCAGGGTGGCCGCGTCCAGCGCCTGCTCGACCAGGTCCTGGACCGTGAGGACCTCGGCTTCAATCATTGGCCACCCTCCGCAACAGTGTTCAAGATGTTGATGTTGCGGAACAGCGCGGACGGTGAACCGTGGGACACCGGCGCGCTCTGGCCGGGTTGGCCCTTGCCGCAGTTGAAGGCGCCCCCCAGCACGTACGTGTCCTCGTTGCCCACCGCCTCCATCGACCGCCAGAAGTCGGTTGTGGTGGCCTGGTAGGCGACGTCGCGGAGCTGCCCGGTGATGACCCCGTTGTCGATCTTGAAGAACCGCTGACCGGTGAACTGGAAGTTGTAGCGTTGCATGTCGATCGACCAGGACTTGTCGCCGACGATGTAGATGCCGCGGTCGACACCGGCGATCAGCTCCTCGGTGGACGGACCGCCGACCGCTGGCTGCAGGGAGACGTTCGGCATCCGCTGCATCGGGATGTGGCCGGCCGCGTCGGCGTAGCCGCAGCCGTTGGAGCGGTCCAGGCCTTGGGCAGCTGCCATCTGCCGGTTCAGCTGGTAACCGACCAGGGTGCCGTCTTGGATGATGTCGAAGGTCTGGGCCTGGACTCCCTCGTCGTCGTAGCCGATGGTGGCAAGCCCGTGCCGGGTCTCCCGGTCCCCGGTCACGGTCATCACCGGACTGCCGTACCGCAGCGTGCCCAGCTGGTCCACGGTGGCGAACGAGGTCCCGGCATAGGCCGCCTCGTAGCCCAGCGCCCGGTCCAGCTCGGTGGCATGGCCGACTGACTCGTGGATGGTCAGCCACAGGTTGCTGGGGTCGATCACCAGGTCGTAGCGGCCGGCATCGACCGACTCGGCCTGGACGTGGCCGGCCAGGTGGCCCGGCAGCTCGGCGATCTCGGCGTCGAAGTCCCAGCCGGTCCCGATGAGGTACTCCCAGCCCCGGCCGGCCGGCGGCGCCAGCGTACGCATCGAGGAGTAGCCGTGCTCGTCCACACAGATGGCGGTGAACCCGGGAAGGATCCGGACCCGCTGCTGAGTGGTGGAGGTGCCGTCCAGGTCGGCGTAGAACTTGTTCTCCTGGACGTACCAGAGGGTGGCGCCGGTGTGGCTGACGCCGGCTGACCTCAGCAGCCGGTCGGACAAGTCCAACATCCGTGCCTGCTTCTCCGCCTCGGCGACGTCGAAGGGGTTGATCTCGTAGCTGGAGACCCAGGTGGCGTCGGGGTAGGTCGGTTCGGGTGCCAGCTCGACCGGGGTACGGACCAGCGGCCGGGACACCCGCGCCGTGGCCACCGCCTGCTCGGCCAGCAACGCCGCAGCCTCGGGCGTGACCGTGATGCCGGAGGCGAACCCCCAGGCACCGTCGGAGACCACCCGGACGCTCAGGCCCAGGGACTCGGAGTCATTGGTGCTGTCCAGCGACCGGTCGCGGAAGGTACGGGTGGCCTGCCGGATCCGCTCAATCCGGACGTCGGCGTGGCTCACGCCGAGCTGGCGAGCCCGGCTCAGCGCCGCATCCGCCATCCTGGACAGTCCGATGGCGAGGAAGCTGACGTCCACGGTGTGCACCCGAGAAGGGTAACCAACCACCCCCTCACCGGGACGGGGCAGCCGGGATAGCCGGGCAGCGTCCACAAACCGGCCTCTCGTCGCGATCGAAACCCGCCCGAACCGCGTGTCGCCTGCTCAGCCGCCGACGAGCGGCCGCTTTCTGGAATCGAGCTCGGGGCATCTGGCTACAGTGGTCGCCATGACTGTTGCAGTTCGGGTCATCCCGTGCCTGGACGTACACGCCGGCCGAGTCGTGAAGGGGATCAACTTCGTCGACCTCCGCGATGCCGGCGACCCGGTGGAGCTGGGATCGGTGTACGACGCCGAAGGGGCCGACGAGCTGACCTTCCTGGACATCTCCGCCTCGGTCGAGGGCCGGGAGACCACGTTGGAGGTGGTCCGGCGGACCGCCGAGACGGTCTTCATCCCGCTCACCGTCGGTGGCGGGGTAAGCACGGTGCGGGACGTGGACGTGCTGCTCCGGGCCGGCGCGGACAAGGTGGCGATCAACACCGGCGCGATCCGCCGGCCCGAGGTGATCACCGAGATCACCCGCCAGTTCGGCAACCAGGTGCTGGTCCTCTCGGTGGACGCGCGCCGGGCACCCGGGCAGCCCTCGGGGTTCGAGGTGACCACTCACGGTGGCCGAAAAAGCGCCGGCCTGGACGCCGTCGCCTGGGCCCGCCGTGGCTTCGAGCTGGGCGTTGGCGAGATCTTGCTGAACTCGATGGACGCCGACGGGACCAAGGCAGGGTTCGACCTGGAGCTGATCAACGCCGTCCGACAGGTGGTGGATGTGCCGCTGATCGCCTCGGGTGGCGCCGGTCGGGCCGAGGACTTCCCGCCGGCAATCGACGCGGGCGCGGACGCGGTGCTGGCCGCCAGCGTGTTCCACTTCGGTACCTTGCGGGTGGCCGAGGTGAAGGCATCGCTCGCGGCCGCCGGGTATCCCGTCCGGGACGCGGTCGACGTTCTGCAGGCCCGCTGACCGCGACGGCACTGAGATGACAGCGGTCGACGATCGCACGACACATACAAGGAGAGCGAAGATGCGGGTGTGGCTGCCGTACGCCGACACGGACGAGGCCGAGCGGCGGCTCGGCGGTCTGCCCGACGGGGTGGAGGTGGACTGCTACCGGGCCGACGGCGACCCGCTGCCGAGCTCGATCGACCAGGTCGAGTTCTACGTGCTGCCGTACATGCGGGGCGAGGAGGTGCTGTCCCGGGCCGCGGAGATGAGCAACCTGAAAGTGATCCAGACCCTCACCGCCGGGTTCGAGAACTTCCTCCCGCATGTCCCCGACGGCGTCACGCTGTGCAACGCGGCCGGTGTGCACGACGCCAGCACCGCCGAGCTGGCCATCGCGCTGGCGCTGGCCAACGGCCGCCATCTCGACGATTTCGCCCGGAACCAGACGTCCGGCCGGTGGGCGCCGGCGATGGGTCAGGCGCTGGCCGACCGGCGGGTGCTGATCATCGGCTACGGCCGGATCGGGGAGGCGATCGACCGCCGTCTGGCCGGCTTTGAGGTGGCGTCCGTCACCCGGGTGGCGCGTCGGGCCCGCACCGGCGAGGTGGCCGTCCATTCCATCGAGGAGCTGCACGACCTGCTTCCCGAGGCCGACGTGGTCTTCGTGATCGCCCCCCTCACCCCGGACACCGAGAACCTGCTGGACGGCGAGGCGCTCGCGCTGCTGCCTGACGGCGCCCTGCTGGTGAACGTGGCCCGCGGCAAGCTGGTCGACACCGAAGCCCTGCTGGCCGAGACCTCGTCCGGCCGGCTCCGGGCCGCGCTCGACGTGACCGAGCCTGAACCGCTGCCGAGCGACCATCCGCTATGGACCACTCCCGGCGTGCTCATCTCGCCCCACGTAGGCGGGGCGTCATCGGCGTTCTTCCCGCGGGCCGACCGGCTGATCGCGGCGCAGCTTGCCCGCTTCGCCGCCGGACAAAAACTGGAGAACATCGTCCGATGACCGATTTCACCGCTGACCCGGACTGCCCGTTCTGCCTGATCGTGGCCGGCACCATCGGCGCCAGGACGGTGTACGAAGACGACCACGCGCTGTCGTTTCTGGACCTCACCGCCTGGCAGCGCGGACACACCCTGGTGATCCCGAAGCGGCACACGCCGAACCTGCTGACCGGGCCGTCGCTGCTGGCCGACATCGCGCCCGCCATCGAGGCCACGGCCAGGTTGCTGGTGGACCGGCTCGGCGCCGACGGGCTGAACCTGGTCTCGTCGGCGGGGGAGGCGGCCGGACAGACCGTCCACCACCTGCACGTCCACCTGGTCCCGCGGTACGCCGACCGGCCCGGATTGGCCCACCTGGTCGAACCTCAGGAGGTCAGCGCGGCCGAGCTGGACGCGGTGCACGCGCAGATCACCGGTTCCCGGTGACAGTCACGACACCGGCGAGGACGGTGACCTCCTCGCGCGCCCGGACCGCCCGGCTGCTCGCGGTCGAACTGCTGCCGCCGTTTGTGGTGGCGTTGCTGATCCTGCCGTTCGTCATCGCGCACGGGAAGTTCTGGCCGTGGCAGCCGTCCACCATCGACCTCCAGGTGTACGTCTACGCAGTCAAGGACATGCTGGCCGGCAAGGACATCTTCGCCACCACGACGCCGTTCTGGAACCTGTACTTCATCTACCCGCCGATCGCTGCGGTGCTGATGGTGCCGCTGGCCTTTGGGCCGTACATCCTCTGGCAGCTGGTCTGGACGTTCCTGCTCGTCCTCGCCCAGCAGTCGGTGCTACGACGATGTGGTGTCCCGCGCGGCTGGAAGCTCGGTCTGATCGGCGTGGCTGTGGTGGTGGCCATGGAGCCGATCAGGACCACCCTCGGCTACGGCCAGGTGAACACGCTGCTGATGGCGCTGGTGGTGGCCGACCTGCTGCCGGACGCGCCGGGGGAGCGGCGCCGGATTCCGCAAGGCACCCTGATCGGGCTGGCGGCGGCGATCAAGCTCACGCCCGCGTTGTTCGTGCTGTTCGCCTTCAGCATCGGCAAGGTCCGTACCGCTGTCACCGCGACGATCTCCTTCGCCGTGTTCACCGGGATCGGGGCCATCTTCCTCTGGCGGGAGACGCTGACGTTCTGGTTCGGTCTCTCGGGCGGCGACACCCGGACCGCGTCCCCGCTGTACACCGGGAACCAGTCGCTGCTCGGGGTCTTCTTCCGCCTCGGCGACTCCTCCCGCACCACCACCCTGCTCGGCCTCGCGGTGGCCGGCATCGTGGCCCTGCTCGCCGTGGTCGTCGCGTCCTACTGGTGGCGGCGAGGGGAGAAGGTGTTCGCCGTTGCCCTGGTCGGGCTGGCCACCTGCCTGGCATCGCCGCTGTCGTGGACCCACCACTACGTCTGGATCCTGCCGATGGCCGTCGCGGTCTTCAGGACCAGGCTGCCGCGCTGGGTGCGGGTGCTGGCCGGCTTCTGGGTGGTCTGGGTCTCCGTCTGCCTGCCGCTGGCCCTGCTGCCGTACGGCGGGAACCGGGAGCGTACGTACACCTTCGGTCAGCAGCTGGTCGCGAACCTCGGGCCAATGCTCGGGGTGGTGCTCGTCGTCGGGCTCGCCTGGGGCGTGATCTCGCAATCCAGATCTCGGCTACGAGCCGTGCAGGCGGCAGCGTAGATTTGCGCCCATGACGCCGGAGACCCTCACCGCTGACTCAGCCACGCCCGAAGCAGGGTCGGAGCAGCCAGCCACGCCCGACATCGACATCAAGCCCCGCTCCCGGGTGGTCACCGACGGGCTGGAAGCCACAGCCTCTCGCGGCATGCTGCGTGCGGTCGGCCTGGGCGACGAGGACTTCGCCAAGCCGCAGATCGGGGTCGCCTCCAGCTGGAATGAGATCACCCCCTGCAACCTGTCGCTGGACCGGCTGGCCAAGGCGGTCAAGGACGGCGTGCACTCGGCCGGCGGGTACCCGCTGGAGTTCGGCACCATCTCGGTCTCCGACGGCATCTCGATGGGCCACAACGGCATGCATTACTCGCTGGTGTCCCGGGAGATCATCGCCGACTCGGTGGAGACGGTGATGATGGCGGAGGCACTGGACGGTTCGGTGCTGCTGGCCGGCTGTGACAAGTCGCTGCCCGGCATGCTGATGGCCGCGGCTCGCCTGGACCTGTCGTCTGTGTTCCTGTACGCCGGCTCCATCATGCCGGGCCGGGTCGGGGACAAGGACGTCACCATCATCGACGCCTTCGAGGCGGTCGGGGCCTGCCTGAAGGGGCTGATCACCCGCGATCAGGTGACCGAGATCGAGAAGGCGATCTGTCCCGGTGAGGGGGCCTGCGGCGGCATGTACACCGCCAACACCATGGCCAGCGCCGCCGAGGCGCTCGGCATGGCGCTCCCCGGGTCGTCGGCCCCGCCGGCCGTTGACCGCCGCCGCGACGGGTACGCGCGTCGCAGTGGCGCCGCGGTGGTTGAGCTCCTGCGCCGCGGCATCACCGCCCGCCAGATCATGACCAAGGAGGCCTTCGAGAACGCCATCGCGGTGGTGATGGCGTTCGGTGGCTCCACCAACGCGGTGCTGCACCTGCTGGCCATCGCCAACGAGGCCCAGGTCGACCTCACCCTGGACGACTTCATCCGGGTCGGCAAGACGGTCCCGCACCTAGGCGACCTGAAGCCCTTCGGCCGGTACGTGATGAACGACGTCGACCGGGTCGGCGGTGTCCCGGTGGTGATGAAGGCGCTGCTGGACGCCGGCCTGATCAACGGCGACTGCCTCACCGTTACCGGCAAGACGATGGCGGAGAACCTGGCCGACATCGCACCGCCGGACGTGGACGGCACCATCATCCGGGCGCTCAGCAACCCGATGCACCCGACCGGTGGCATCACCATCCTGCACGGCTCACTGGCGCCCGAGGGTGCGGTGGTGAAGAGCGCAGGGTTCGACCGTGAGGTGATCGAGGGCACCGCCCGGGTGTTCGACGGCGAGCGGGCCGCGATGGACGCGCTCGAGGACGGCACCATCACCGCCGGTGACGTCGTGGTGATCCGGTACGAGGGCCCCAAGGGCGGTCCCGGCATGCGGGAGATGCTGGCCATCACCGGCGCCATCAAGGGGGCCGGGCTCGGCAAGGACGTGATGCTGATCACCGACGGCCGCTTCTCCGGCGGCACCACCGGCCTGTGTGTCGGCCACATCGCCCCGGAGGCCACCGACGGCGGGCCGATCGCGCTGGTGCACGACGGCGACCCCATCACCCTCGACGTCGCGAACGGGCGGTTGGACCTGGGCGTCGACCCTGACGAGCTGCAGCGTAGGCGTGAGTCGTGGACACCGACCCCGAGGCCGGCCCCGCGCGGGGTGCTGGCCAAGTACGCCAAGCTGGTGCAGTCGGCGAACACCGGCGCGATCTGCGTTTGAGCACCATCCGGCTGCAGCCGCTGACCCGCGCCAAGGTCGCCTCGCTCGGCGACGAAGGTGCGGCCTGGCTGGCGGCGCTGCCGGGGATGATCACGGACCTGGAGCGGGAATGGTCGATCACGGTCGGCCGCCCGCTGCCAGGTGGCAGCGCCTCCTACGTCGCCCGGGCGACGGACCGGGACGGTCAGCCCGTCGTCCTCAAGCTGGCTCTCGGTACGGGTGGGCTGCTCGACCAGGCCGCAGCCTTGGAGCGGGCCGACGGCCGTGGCTACGCCCGGCTGCTGAACTTCGACCCGACCCGGAACGCGCTGCTGCTGGAGGCCCTCGGCGCCCCGCTGGAACGCTCCGGCCTGTCCGTGGAGCAGCAGCTGGACACCCTGGTCGACACCCTCGCGATCGCCTGGCAGCCGGTCGGTGACAAGCCGCCGCCCGAACCGGGGCAGGACAAGGCCAGCGGCCTGCATGGGCTGATCAGCGACCTCTGGCCGCAGCTTGGTCATCCCTGTCCGGAACGGGTGGTGCGGCAGGCGCTCGACTACGCCGACCGGCTGCGCAGCCCCGATCCGGCGGAGCTGGTGATCGTGCACGGCGACCCGCACCCGGCCAACGCTCTCGCGGTGCCGGCGACGCGGCCGGGGGCCGAGACCGGGTACTGCTTCGTCGACCCGGACGCCTTCGTCGCCGACCGGGCGTACGACCTGGGGGTGGCGCTGCGGGACTGGGGCGCCCACTTGAGCGGCCCGGACGCACGACGCACCGCGGAGCGTTTCGCCGGGCTGTTGGCTGAGCGGTCCGGGGTGGACCTGACCCGGATCTGGCAGTGGGGCTACCTGGAGCGGGTGTCCACCGGGCTCTATCTGCTGTCCTTCGGCGGTACCGAGCTGGGGATGCGTTTCCTGGACGTCGCCGAGCGGCTTGCGGACTGACCGATCGGGCTACCGCCCAACCGCCCAACGGCGCTCGGTGCGGGCGCACAGCCGGCCAGGGCCAGCGCCAGCGCCGCTGCCGTCGCGAACCGCCCCATTTCCTCGGCGCCACGTCGGAGGCCAGAAGGTAGGACACCCGAGGGTTCTTCCAGATGGCAAGACGCCATCGGCCGCTGGTTGACACTCCAGGCATGATGGACGATCGTGATCGTATGCGTGCA
>JAOPXN010000121.1 GCA_025965155.1 Propionibacteriaceae bacterium | reverse complement strand
CTACCCACGTGGCGCTACTTCCGGGCTTTGTCGGCGGCGGGGGCGGCGTCCGAGGACAGCGCGGCGATGAAGGCCTCCTGCGGAACCTCGACCCGGCCGACCATCTTCATCCGCTTCTTGCCTTCCTTCTGCTTCTCCAGCAGCTTGCGCTTACGGGTGATGTCGCCGCCGTAGCACGTTGAGAGGACGTCCTTGCGAATGGCGCGGATGGTTTCCCGGGCGATCACCCGGGCCCCGATGGCTGCCTGGATCGGAACCTCGAACTGCTGTCGCGGGATCAGGTCCTTGAGCTTGCCGGCCATCATCAGGCCATAGCCGTAAGCCTTGTCCTTGTGCACGATCGAGGAGAAGGCGTCCACGGGTTCGCCGTGGAGCAGGATGTCCACCTTCACCAGGTCGGCCGGCTGCTCACCTGAGGGCTCGTAGTCGAGGCTGGCGTAACCCTTGGTCCGGGACTTCAGCGCGTCGAAGAAGTCGAAGACGATCTCCGCCAGCGGAAGGGTGTAGCGGATCTCGACCCGATCCTCCGACAGGTAGTCCAGCCCGTGCTGGACGCCGCGGCGAGCCTGGCAGAGCTCGAGGATGGTCCCGATGTACTCGGCCGGAGCCAGCAGGGTGGCCTTGACCACGGGTTCGTAGACCTCGGCGATCTTGCCGCCGGTCGGGTACTCCGACGGGTTGGTGACGACGCGCTCGGTGCCGTCCTCCATCACCACCCGGTAGACCACGCTGGGGGCCGTGGAGATGAGGTCGAGGTTGAACTCGCGTTCGAGCCGTTCCCGGACGATCTCCATGTGCAGCAGCCCCAGGAAGCCGATCCGGAACCCGAAGCCGAGGGCTCCGGAGGTCTCCGGCTCGTACACCAGCGCTGCGTCGTTGAGCTGGAGCTTGTCCAGTGCCTCCCGCAGCTCGGGATAGTCCGCGCCGTCGATGGGGAAGAGACCGGCGAACACCATCGGGTTGGGGTGCCGGTAGCCGCCCAGCGACTCGGTGGCAGGTTTCGAGGACGACGTCACCGTGTCTCCGACGCGGGACTGCCGCACCTCCTTGACCCCGGTAATGATGTAGCCCACCTCACCGACCCGGAGCGAGCCCGACTTGACCGGGTCGGGTGAGATGACGCCGACTTCCAAGGTCTCGTGGGTTGCCTTGGTCGACATCATCAGGACCTTCTCGCGATGCGACAGCTCACCGTCGATCACCCGAACGTAGGTGACCACTCCGCGGTAGGTGTCGTAGACCGAGTCGAAGATCAGTGCCCGGGCGGGACCGTCCGGGTTCCCCACCGGGGCCGGGATCTGCTTGACGATCTCGTCCAGCAGCTGCTGGACGCCCTCACCTGTCTTCGCCGAGACCCGGAGCACGTCCGACGGGTCGCAGCCGATGATCCCCGCCAGTTCGGCCGCGTACTTGTCAGGCTGGGCGCCCGGCAAGTCGATCTTGTTGAGGACCGGAATGATTTGCAGGTCGGCTTCCAGCGCCAGGTACAGGTTCGCCAGCGTCTGTGCCTCGATCCCCTGCGCCGCGTCCACCAGCAGAACTGCACCCTCACACGCGGCCAGCGACCGGGACACCTCGTAGGTGAAGTCGACGTGGCCAGGGGTGTCGATCATGTTCAGCACGTACGTCTGCGCGCCACCCTCGGGCGTCCAGGGCATCCGTACTGCCTGGGACTTGATGGTGATGCCCCGCTCACGCTCGATGTCCATCCGGTCCAGGTACTGCGCCCGCATGGCGCGCCCGTCGACTACACCGGTCAGCTGGAGCATCCGGTCGGCCAGCGTCGACTTGCCGTGATCGATATGGGCAATGATGCTGAAGTTTCGGATGATCGCAGGATCGGTTCGCCCTGGTTGGGGCACGGTCGGAGAACTCACGTCATCTTCCAGTCCGGTGGTGTTCGGTGTCGGGCGCTCGGGGTCGGGCTACCCGACACGCCATCATTCCACGACCGTACGTCGGCGCCCCAATCCCTTACACCTGGTTGGGCACTCATACCTGGTTGGGATAGAAGCCGAGCCGGGCAAGGGGCTCAACGAGCTGATCCTCCTCATAGGCAAGGTGGGACAGCAGCGTGTCGGTCAGCAGGTCAATCGCGTCCTGCAGGCCGGTGAAGTCGTCCGGCGCCGCGATGAACTCCACCAGCCGCTCGTCCAGCAGCTCCAGCACCTCGTGGATGACGTGGTGCTCCTCGGTCAGCCGGTCGAGAACGGCCCCCAGGTCCTGGTCGGAGCGCCGCAGGTGCGGGAAGATCGACGCATCCTCCATCGAATGATGCTGGGTGACGGTCCGGCAGTACGAGGCGCAGTAGGCACCCAGCGTCCAGTCGTTCTGCCGCATAGTCAGCTCGTTGATCACCGACCGGGCAGCCCCGGCGTCCACAGCTCCACGCCGCACCTGGGACAGCACGTCGCGGACCGACTCCAGCTCGGCGCGCAGGTGGTCGTGTACATCGATCAGGTGCCGACCGACGGCACGGCCATGGTCGCTGTAGCTCACGTTGGGACCGGTCGGTACCCGCCTCGGTCGTGAGGTCTCGTCCCACGGCTGAGCCGCGGCCAGCCGCACGCCAGGATCGGGCGTGGGCCGCAGGCCCAGCCGGCTCCACTCGTCCGCCCCGTCGCTCACCATGATCGGTGCTGCCTCGCGGGGCAGGATGCTGGCGGTTCTTTCGGAGTCGACAAGCTCGCGGACCGCCGGGGCCACCTCCTGTCCGATCCGGGCGATGGTGTCGGCGTCATCGGCCATCACGATGAACGCGCTGATGCCGTCGGTCAGTGCGAGCTCGGCCAGTTCCTCAACCCACTGCTCGACCGGGCCATGAAGGTGACCCTGGCTGGCCCGGGAGAACGCGCCGCTCACGTTCAGCAGTCGGCGGATGTCCGCCGGGTGGCGCCCCGCTTCGGCTGCGGCCTCGTCGATCAGCTTGTTGCCGGCCGCTAGGTCGCCCGCCTGCAGATACCCGAGCGACGGCAGCCAGCCGTCGGCCTGACGACCCACCAGGCCCAACATCTTGGGCTTGTACGCGCCGAGCCAGATGCTGATGTCGTGAGCGGGCGCCGGGCCTCGCTTGGCCCCGTGCGCCTGGTAGTACTGGCCGTCGAAGCGCACCCCGCCGCGCTCGTCGGTGTCCCACAGCTGGCGCATCACCGTGATGGCCTCCTCCAGCGCAGCGACCGCCTGGCCGGGACCGAGTCGGCGGCCGCCCATCGCCTCGATCGCGTCCCAGAACCCGCCGGCGCCGAGCCCGAGCTCGAAGCGCCCACCGCTGAGGAGGTCGAGGCTGGCCGCACTGCGGGCCAGCACCGCGGGTGGCCGCAGTGGCAGGTTCAAGACGTTGCCGGAGACGGTGATGGACCGGGTCTGCGCGGCCACCCAGGACAGCAGGGTCCAGGTGTCCAGGAAGCCCGGCTGATAGGGATGGTCCTGGAACGTGACCAGGTCCAGGCCGGCCCGCTCGGAGAGCTGGGCAAGTTTGACGACCTGCTCGGCGGCCTGGCTACTGGGGGTAATGAACGATCCGAAGAGCAGGTCGTGCTTGTAGTCGGTCAACGTGGGTCCCACTTTCTCCGTGCCGGAACGGCCGGCACGATTTGGGCACGTCGGCCCGTGCTGCTAAAGTTAACGGTCGCGTCGGCGAGCGCCTTCAAACGTGCTCTCGGTCGCACCAACCCGATGACAGTAACCAGAGTTTAGAGGCTTGCCCAGTGGCGAATATCAAGTCCCAGATCAAGCGGATCAAGACCAACGAGAAGGCTCGTCAGCGCAACAAGGCTGCCAAGTCGGTGCTCAAGACGTCGATCCGTCGCTTCCGCGAGGCTTTCGAGTCCGGCGACGCCGCCAAGGCGCAGGAGCTCGCTCGGGTCGCGGCGCGCAACCTCGACAAGGCCGCGTCCAAGGGAGTCATCCACAAGAACCAGGCTGCGAACCGCAAATCCGCGATCGCAGCCAAGGCTGCAACGCTGGGCTGACCGCCCGGCTCCGTAGCCAGACAACGCCCGGCGCACACCCCAGCCGGCGAAGTCCGTAGATCGTCCCGATCGCCTCGCGGTGATCGGGACGTTGTGCGTTCCCGCGTTAGCTCTGCCGGGCGCCGGCAATCGCGATCAACGCACGTTCCAGCGCGTACGCCGCGTCGCCGGCGGCACCCTTGACCTGCGCATCGGCAACCGCAACCGCCTTCAGGGCGCTCGCGAGCCCCGCCTGATCCCATCCCCGCGCCTGGGCGCGCATCGACTTGAGCCTCCACGAGGGCACACCGACCTCGCGCGCCAGGTCCGTCTCCCGCAGGCCACTGCCGGCGGTGATCAGCTTCCCCAGCCCGCGAAGCCCCGCGGCCAGCGCGCTCGTCACCAGCACCGGTGCGACGCCGGTCGAGATGGCCCACCTGAGCTGCTCCATCGCAACCCCGGTTCGGCCGGACAGCGCAGCATCGGCCACGGCAAAGCTGGTCACCTCTGAGCGGCCACCGAAGTACTGCTTGACTAAGCCGACTGAGATCGATCGATCCTCCGCATCGGACAGCAGCTGGGCTACTGCGGACGCCAGTGACCGCAGATCGTGGCCGACCGCGTCGACCAGCAGTTGGGCTGCCGCGGGGTCGACCGTCCCCTTGGCCCGCTTCACCTCCGCCGTGACGAACTGGGGGAGCTCCCACGTCTTGACCGGCGGGCAGTCGACCACCTCGACCCGGGCCTTCTTCAGCTTGTCCAGCACGCCTTTGCCCTTGACTCCCCCGCCGTGCACCAGGATCAGGGCCAGGTCAGCGACCGGCTCCGCGGCGAGGGCCTGGACTGGGTCGACGACTTCGGGAGGCAGGTTGGCGAGGTCCCAGATGACCGCCGCGCGCTGGCTGGAGAACAGCGAGGCGCTCGTCATCTCGGCCAGCTTCCCCGCGTCCAGGCGGATTGCCTCGATCTCAGAGATCTCGATGGCGGGGTCGGAACGGCGGAGCTCAGCCAGCAGCCGCTGCACTGCTCGGTCAGCCAGCAGCGACTCCGGCCCGCTGACCAGGGTCACCCGGCCAAGTGGCGAGGCGGGGGACCGAGTTCGGTCACTCACCGGGCGCCGATCAGGTGCTCAAGAGCCAGCTGCTGCAGCCGGACGAACCCGAAACCCTTGCCGTTGAAGTACGGGGCGATGTCGAAGTCCTCGAAGCTGGTCCGGTCAGCCATCAGGTCGTCGTAGCTCTCCCCCGGGTTCAGCGTCGGCTCCGACAGCTCGGCCACCCGGGCTGCAGCCAAAGCCTCCTGCACCTCTGAGTCGGCGCGGAAGGCAGCAGCCCGTTCCTTCAGCAGCAGGTACATCCGCATGTTCGCCTTCGCGGACTCCCAGACGCCGTCGTAGTCCTCGGTGCGGGAGGGCTTGTAGTCGAAGTGCCGCGGTCCGTCGTAGCTCGGGCCACCGTTCGGGCCACCGTTCTCCAGCAGGTCCACCACGGAGAAGGCGTTCTGCAGGTCTCCGTGACCGAACACCAGGTCCTGGTCGAACTTGATGCTTCGTTGGCCGTTGAGGTCGATGTGGAACAGCTTGCCCTGGTACAGCGCCTGCGCGATGCCGTGGGTGAAGTTCAGACCGGCCATCTGCTCGTGGCCGGTCTCGGGGTTGATGCCGACCAGCTCCGGACGCGCGAGGGTCTCGATGAACGCCAGCGCATGCCCCAACGTCGGCAGCAGGATGTCACCTCGCGGCTCGTTCGGCTTCGGCTCGATGGCGAACCGCAGGTCGTAGCCACGGTCGGTGACGTAGTCGCAGAGCAGGTCCACCGCCTCGCGGTAGCGTTCCAGCGCCGCCCGGACGTCCTTGGCGGAGTCGTACTCGCTTCCTTCCCGACCGCCCCACATGACGAAGGTCCGCGCCCCCAGCTCGGCGGCCAGGTCGATGTTCCGGAGCACCTTACGGATCGAGTACCGGCGTACCGCCCGGTCGTTGGAGGTGAAGCCGCCGTCCTTGAACACGGGATGGCTGAACAGGTTCGTAGTGACCATGGGGATGACCAGGCCGGTATCGGCCAGCGCCTTCTGCAACCGGCCGATCTGTGCGGTCCGCTCGGCGTCGGAAGCGTCGATCGGGAACAGGTCGTTGTCGTGGAAGGTCAGCCCGTACGCGCCGAGCTCCGACAGCTTCTCCACCGCCGTGACAACGTCGAGCGGTGCCCGGCTTGGTCCACCGAACTGATCTTGGCCGACCCAACCGATGGTCCAGAGTCCGAAGGAGAACTTGTCGTCACGGGTAGGGGTCAAGGCCATGCTGCACGCTCCAGTGAGGTGGTCGGGAGGACGGTGTGGTGTCACACGATAGGGCCCGCCGATCGGACCCGCGGTTCCGGCATCGGCGGCGGTTCGGCGGCAGGCTGCGACTCCAGCCGCTGCAGCAGCTCGCTGATCGCCCGATCCAGGTGCAGGTCCGGCTCGCCGTGCCACTCCGCTGGACTGACCACCACCTCGATGTCCGGATCGACCCCGTAGTTCTCCACTCCCCACTGCTTGCCCTGAAGCCAGAACGCGTAGCGCGGCTGAGTCACGCCGGTGCCGTCCACCAGGTCGAACCGGCCGTCGATGCCGACCACGCCGCCCCAGGTGCGGCTGCCGATCACCGGGCCCAGACCCATGGCCTGAGCGCCGGCATTGACAATGTCGCCGTCGGATCCGGCGAACTCGTTGGTGACGAACACCAGCGGACCGCGGGGCGACTGGTGCGGATACGGCTCGGCGAGTGCGACATGCCGGGCGACGTTCCAGCCGATGACCTTCCGGGCCAGCCGTTCGAGCACCAGTTGCGAGGTGTGGCCGCCCCGGTTGTAGCGGACGTCGACGATCAGCCCCTCGGCGCGGGTCGCTGTCTCCAGGTCCCGGTGCAGCTGTGCCCAACCGACACTCATCATGTCGGGGATGTGGAGGTAGCCGATCCGGCCGCGCCCATGTTCGGCCACGTACCGGCGGCGTGAGGCCACCCAGGCCTGGTAGCGAAGCGTCTCCTCGCTGCCGATCGGCACAACCACGACGCGGCGATCCTGTTTCGGGTCACCGTCGGTGCGCAACGTCAGCTCGACCGGCTTGTCGACCGCGCCGATCAGCGAGGCGGCGGGCCCGAAGCGGGGGTCGACCGGGAACCCTCCGACGGCCACCACCAGGTCACCTTCCTTTGCCCCGACGCCGGCAGCCCGCAGCGGTGACCGTGCCTCCGGGTCGCTGGACTCCCCGGGGAGGATGCGGTCGATCCGCCAACCTCCCTCTGCGGGTGACAGGTCGGCCCCCAGCAGGCCGAGACGGCGAGCCTTGTCGCCCGCAGGCTCACGCGGCTGCACGTAGGCATGGGAGGTGTTGAGCTCGGCGACCGTCTCCCACAGCAGGTCGACAAGGTCATCGTGCGAGCCCAGCGTGCTGACCAGCGGGCGGTAGCGAGCTACCGCCGCGTTCCAGTCGACGCCGTTCATGTCCGCGCGCCAGTAGTGGTCCGCCATGATCTGGGCGTTCTCGTCGAACATCTGCCGCCACTCGGCCACCGGGTCGAGCTCGAACCGGAGCCGGCTCAGGTCCACCTCGACCCGCTCCTTGTCATCGTCGGCGACCTTGCGGTCGGCCGGGCGGACCGTCACCGCGCCGTCGTTGAGCACGACGATGCGCTCCCCGTCCCCGGACACCGCGACGGAGTCGGCCTTGTCGACCAGGACCTCCAGCTCGCGGCGGGTGAACGACCAGCACTCCACCACGTCGGCCGGCTCCCCGTCGGTGACACCCGCCCGTGCCGACCCGATGGCCCCCTGGTCGGCTGACTCGTGGATCCACACGACTGCATCCTTCGCGGTCTGCAGATCCCGATAGTCCCCCGAAGGCACGGGGAAGGGCACCAGCCGCTCCTCGAAGTTCTCGGTGTCGAAGTGGACGCCGGGTCCCGGCTCTGGCAGCTTCTCCGTAGCCGGCTCCGCCGCTGCGGTGGGCGGCTTGCTGATTCGCCACCCATCCGCGCTGGGACCGAACGGCGCCGGGTCGGTCGCCGAGAGCGGCACCAGGTACGGACGCGTGGCGGAGCTGAACATCAGGTCGAACGAGTGCTGGTCGTACCGTGGATCGAAGGTACGGCCGGACAGGAAGGCCAGGTACCGCCCATCGAGGGTGAAGGAGGGATTGGTGTCATCGAACCGTCCGGTCGTCAGGGCGACGGGCTCGGAGTCGCTGTGCAGGTCGGTGGTCATCAGCTGGTGGTGCCCGAAGGGTCCGACGGGCTGGCTCCATGCCAGCCAACGCCCATCCGGGGTGAAGGTCAGGCCTGTCGCCTCCCCGTGCTGGCTCTCCGCAAGTAGTCGGATCTCACCGCTGTCCAGCAGCACCCGGCTGATCCGGCCGTCGTGGGAGACCACGGCGACCGACTCGCCGCTGGGGTCGGATGCCAGATGCAGGATGCGTCCCAGCTGTCCGGTCGCAAGCCGGCGGACGCCGCCGCCGTTCAGCGAGCGAACCTCCAGCGAGGCCGCACCGTCGGCGTCGGTAGCCATCACGACGCTGCCGCCGGCACCGAGCAGCCGCGCCTGCCGCACCCGGACGCCCGAGTCGGCCGCAACCGCCCGGGCCGGACCTTCACGATGGGTGAGATGGAACGCCTTGCCCCGCCACTCCACCAGGCTGGCATCGCCCCCCTGGTCCGGCCGGACCGCGATCAGGTTCTGCTTCGGGTCCAGCAGACGTGGCCGTCGGCCGCGTACCGTCGAGGACAACGTGATCGACAGCGGCTGTGCGTCGGCTGCCAACGACTCGAGCAGGTAGAGCTGGCCGCGCGCGTGGTACACGATCCGGCTGCCGTCCCCGCTCGGGTCGCGGACGTACCCCTGGGCGGCCGTGTGTGCGGTGATCCGTCGCGGTTCCCCCTCAGCCAGCGGGTCGAGGGCCCACAGGTTGGACTGCCCGTCGGCGGAGTCAGGGAAGGTGGCCTCCCGGTCGCTGGCGAACACGAGCTCGTCCCCCACCCACACCGGCGACACCAGGCCGGCGGTGTCGTCGGGCAGCAGCTGTTGCCAAGACGAGCCGTCGCCCGGTCGGTCCAGCCACAGCTTCGAGGCGGTACCTCCGCGGTACCTCTTCCACAAGGCGGGAGGGCGGCTGCCCGGGGTCGAGATGACCAGTGGGCCGTTCGGGTGCACCGCCACTCCGGAGACCGGTCCCCAGGGCAGCCGCTGAACCCGACCGTCCAAGTCAACCGCCTTGACCATGGTGTGCCGCGCGTTGGCTTCCCCGGCACTGGAGGCCACCAGCACTGCGCCGTCGGCGGTCCAGCCGAGCACGGTGGTGCTTGGGCTGGCCCAGTAGGTGAGCCGCTCGGCTGAACCAGTCGCGAGCTCGACCACCATGACTTCGGAATGCCCGTCCCGGGTGGACGTCCAGGCGATCCTCGATCCGTCGGGAGAGAAACGCGGGTTCCGTACCGGCGCGGAGTCGTCGGTCAACCGCCACGCCCGTCCGCCTGTCACGGGTGCCAGCCAGACGTCGTCGGCGGCGACAAAGGTGACCAGGTCGTCGTGGATATGTGGATAGCGGAGGTAACTGGCGCTCATAGGGCGAGGCTATCGGCGGCTGCTGACACTTTCCGAGTCATCGTTGCGCCACCGCCGCGAGTCGCCCAGCCCGCGCGGTGATGGCAACCGAGCCCTGCAGGTCGGTGCGCAGCACCGTCATCCCGAGCGAGGTAGCGAGCTGGACCGTTCTCGGGGCGGGGTGGCCGTAGCTGTTTCCTGCGCCGGCACTGGCTATCGCCACCCGAGCGTGGGTCGCGCCGATGAACGCTGGATCCTGCCGGCCCGAGCCGTGATGCGGCAGCTTCAGCACATCGGCGCGAAGATCCGCCCCGGTGCCCAGGATGGCTTGCTGTCCAGACGGCTCAACGTCGCCGGTCAACAGCAGCCTCAGGCCCGCCACCGTCACCATGACCACCACGCTGGCGTCATTCTCCTCCGAGGACTCCTCGGCAGGGTCTCCTCCGGCTGCCGGCGGACCAGCGCCGACCGGTCCGAGCACCTGGAACGCCGCGTCGCCGACTGTGCCGTGCTGCCCGACCGGGGGAACCCGGACCGGGATTCGCCGCGCCGCCGCGATCTCGCCGACCTCCGCAGTCTCCGGCAGCGGGGAGCCGAGCGGACTCGTCCAGATCTCCCCCACCCGCCGGTGGTCCAGCACACCCAGCAGACCGTCGACATGATCGGCGTGGAAGTGGGTCAGCACCACAACAGGCACGGCGACGATCTGCAGCTGATCCAGGCAGCGCCGAATCAAAGCCGGGTCGGGTCCGGCATCCACCACCACCGCCTGGCGGTCGGCGACCCGGAGCACCAGGCCGTCACCCTGGCCGACGTCGCAGGCGACGAGAACCCAGTCCTTCGGCGGCCAACCCGGCTGAGTCGGCGGCCTGACGAACCCGATGACCATCACGCTCGCCACCGCGAGGGTGACCAGGCGGGACCGGAGTATCCGCGGCATCAGCCAGGCCAAGGTGATCGACGAGACGCCCAGCACCAGAACTCCGGCCGGGCCGGCCGGCCACGGCCAGGAGGCACCGGGCAGCCGGGCACCGAGATGGGCCACCCAGAGGATCAGCTGTGCCGACCAGGCCGCACCGAAACCGGCCAGTGCTGCAGCGGTACGGCTGAGCAGCGACAGCCCGGCTGCGGCGAAGCCGAGCACGGTCGCTGGACCGACGAACGGGCCGGCGACCGCGTTGGCGAGGATCCCTACGACGCTGACCCGGCCGGACACCGCCGCCACCAGAGGTAACGTGGCGAGATGGGCGGCCAGCGGAACCGTCACCGACTCTGCCACGACACCGGGGAGCCAGCGACCCAGCACCCCGCCCCAGCGACCGGCCCACCAGACGATGCCGGCGGTCGCCAGCACGGACAGGGCGAAGCCGGTTGACCGGCTCAGGAACGGGTCGACCAGCAACAACATCAGCGCGGCTACCGCCAGGTTGCGCAGACCCGTGCCGATTCTGGCGGCGCCCAACGCAGCCAGCACGACCAGACCCATGGCGGCGGCCCGCAGCACGCTCGGCTCCGTCCGGCACAGCGCGACGAACACGACCACGCCGCCCAGACCAACCAGCCGTAGCCAGCCACCACGGACGCCAGCCCAGCGCGCCATGATCAACATCAACGCGAGCAGGAGAGAGAGGTTGGCCCCGGAAACGGCGGTCAGATGAGTCAGCCCGGTCGCCTGGAAGTCGTCGGTGATGGCAGGGGTGATGGCTGAGGTGTCGCCCAGCACGAGCGCGGGCACCAGCGCGCGCTGCTCTGGCCGGCGGTGACTGACGGAGTCCCGCAGTCCCTGCCGAACGTGCTCAACGGCGCGGAGCGCGGCCGGCGGTGGCGCAACGGTTTCGGTGGGGCCGCTCACCCGCACGATCGCAGTGATATCTGAGCCAGGCTGCGGCGCCTGCAGTCTGGCCTGAACCCGTACGGTGCCGCCGACCGGCATTCGCGACCAGGCCGGCACCTGGTTCCCGCTCGCCGTGACCAGCACCGGCGCCCGCACCCGCCAGCTGCTGCCGCGTCCAGTGACCGCCACGGCACGTGCCCGGAGCAGCACGTACCCCGGCCGAACCCCGGCAGCCGGGTGAACCTGCGGGTCCGTCCGGGTGGTCACCTCGATGGTCACAACCGCGGCCCTCTCGGCAAGATCTGCGACCGGTCCGGTGGAGATGCGGGCGTGGTGCAGCCCGCCGATACCCAGGCCGAGCAGCAGACCCAGCGCCACCGCGGCCCAGGCCACGGACCTACGCAGCCAGGCGGTCGCCGCGACCGAGACGGCTACCACGACACAGGCCACGGCGGCCGTCGCGGTACCCGCTGTCCCAGCCCAGGTGGCCGCCCAGACCGCCAGGCTCAACGGCACCAGCCGCAGGTCGCTGGCTCTCATACCCGTACGTGTTCCGCGAGCTGCGCGAACGTCTTCGGCCCGATCCCGTCGATCTCCTGCAGCTCCTCCACCCGGGTGAACCGCCCGTGCTGGTCTCGCCAGGCGGTGATCTTGGCGGCGGTGACCGGGCCAATCCCAGGTAGGGTTTCCAGCTCGGCCTCGGTGGCCGCGTTCAAGTCGACCTGCGCCTGCCCTCCACGGGTGGCCGCGCTTCCCGTGCCACGCCGAGTAGCGGGACCGCCGCCGCCTTGGCGGACCTCACCCGCCGGCTTCGCCTTGGTACCGATCAGCACCTGCTCACCGTCCGACAGGACCTGGGCCAGGTTGAGGTCTCCCGGGTTGGCGCGGCGACGCAGACCACCCGCGGCGTTGATGGCATCGAGTACCCGCGACTGCGCCGGCAGCGACACCACCCCGGGCCTGACCACCGCCCCGAGAACATGCACCAGGATCTGAGCCGACGGTCCGCCGGACGGCGTCGGCCCCGGAGTAGCCGGCGAGGGGGCAGCGGCACCAGCCGGGGACTCCGCGGTTGGTGACCGGCCTACCGGCGTCGCGAGCGCCACAGGTCTGGCCCGCAGCAGCCCCCAGCCGGCCCCCACCAGTCCGAGGACGAGCAGTCCGACCACCAGGTGCAGGTGAACGCGCCTGAACCGCGCAGGGGCCGGGGCATGGAGGTCGGGCTCTGCGGGTTCGAGCTGTCGTCGGGCGCCGAGGGGCGAGGGAAGGGTGTTCTCCTCCGACCGGCCGTCGGCCAGTAGGTGCGCCAACCGCGCCCGCACCTGCTCCCCCAGTTCGGCCTCCAGCCGTCTGCGACGTCCCACCATGGCGCAAACCTAAGGAGAAGCTGCCTGCCCGGCCGCTGTCAGCCGGCGGCTGTGGAGGACGGGACGGGTGCAGCCCCGATTGTGGATCGGAGCCGAAGCTACGGCCTCGGGGACACCACGATGCCGAGCGTCCCGGGGCCGACGTGGACGCCGAGCACCGCGCTCACCTGGCGAACGCTCACCTCGCTGAGAGTCGGCAGCCGGATTCGTAGCCGGTCCACCAGGTGTTGCGCGGCGAGCTCACTGTCCAGGTGATGCACGGCCACGTCGACGTGGTCGCTGGAGCCGGCTGCGCGGGCCAGCGCCAGGACGCCGAGCTGTTCCAACCGCGCGAGCGCCTTCGAGGTGGTGCGCACTCGCTCGTACGGGCGGACCTCGCCGTCGGCAATGGTCAACAACGGCTTCATGGACAATGCCGAGCCGAGCAGGGCGGCAGCCGCGCCGATCCGACCGCCCCGCCGCAGGTAGTCAAGACTGTCGACGTAGAAGTACGTGCTGGCGGCGGCGGCACGAGCACGAATGATCTCGGCTACCTCGGCAGCATTCGCACCGCGGTCGGCTGCCTCGACTCCGCTGAGTACCGCGAACCCGGCCGCCATCGCAAGGGTCTGCGTGTCGACCACGGTGACCGGAACTGGCGCCGTCTCGGCCGCCACAGCCGCAGCCTCGCAGGTGCCCGACATCCGCTGGCTCAGGTGAACCGAAACCACCTCGTCATAGCCGGCCTCGGCCAGGTCGGCGTAGACGCTCGCGAAGACCTCTGGAGCTGGTCGCGACGTCGTCACCACACCACCGGCTCGCAAGGCCTGCGAGACGCGGGCGGCGGTGGACCCGTCGTTGGTTTCGGGCACGCTGGCGTCGTCGATAACGACTTGGAGTGGAATCACGGTGATCCCAGCGCGCTGGGCCTCATCCGGTCGAAGCGACGACGTAGAGTCGGTGACCACTGCGACGCCTGCCATGGCGCAAGAGTAGGACACGGTGCGGGGCACGGTGGGTCGCAGTGTCGGCGGGGTTCGTGGCGGACCCGAGTTCGGTATGTGAGGTGCAAGGAGTTTCCGCTATGCCCGACCACCAGAGGCGTGTCTGGCGCGCCGCGCCGGCAACGCTGGCCGTTGTGACTGCGTTCGCGCTGGCCTCCGGCGTTGCAGTTCCGGTCCTGGCGTACCTGGTCTACCTCCGGGACCGTAGCCCGCTCATCCCCAGTCTGCTAGGCGTGCTGACTCTGGTTGCCCTTGTCTACGCGTGGCGCTTCGGTCTGCATCCCAGGCTGATCGTCAGCGACTCCGGGCTGGTGGTCAGAAACCCCTTCAGCACCCGCCGGATTGACTGGGACGACGTGACCTTGGTCGCGCCGGGTGAGAACGGCCTGATCATCGGCACCGAGGAGCAGCAGGTTGAGGCCTGGTGCATCCAGAAGTCGAACTACGCCACCAGACGAGGCCACCGGACCCGCGCCGACGCGATCAGCCACCGGCTGCTGGACCTGCTGGACGAGCGCGACCCTGGAGTGGAACACCCAGCGACCGGCCTCCGGATCAGGCGCGCGCGGCCCGACGAGAGCGAGCTGCTGGCCCGGATGGAACGATCCGCCGGCGAGGCCGAGCTGAGCCATGTCTTCCGCCCGGAGACCTACGCCTACCCGGCGGCGGACGTGCAGCATCGCTGGACCCGCATCCTGCATGACCGGCTGGTCCGGGTCCGCGTCCTTGAGGTGTCTGGTGAACCGGTCGGTTTCGTCGCGTTCGACGCCGACACCGTTCGGCATCTCGGTGTGGTGCCGGGGCAGACCCGGCGCGGTTACGGCACAGCCCTGCTCGAGTACGCCACTCGCGAGATCTTCGACTCCGGCGCTCCGGAGGCCCGGTTGTGGGTGCTCACAGCCAACGAGACAGCCCGGGCGTTCTACCGCTTCCACGGATGGGCCGACACGGACGAGCTGCGGGACTGCGAGTTTCCGCCGTACCCGGAGGAAGTCCGACTGCGCAAACGGAATCCGTCCGCGCCGCGCCGGAGCCGGGTGCGGTGAGTGCCGGCGGCTTGACCGAGCAGGCAGTGTAGGGACCGTGACTTCTGAGCGGAGCTGGGACTCGAGTCCGTCGATACCATCCCGTCGTTTCCAGGCTCTCTGGGTCGGTATCGGCGTCCTGGTGTTGCCGATCGGCCTCGTCGCGACCGCACTCCGGGTGTTCTCACCGACCGCGAACATCACCGCTCTACTCGCCTCGTTCACCGCCTACGGCACCGTGGCGTACACGGTTTCGTTGCTGTTCTTCGGCATCGCCCTGGTCCGGGCCCGGCGACGGAGGGTGCTGGCAGTGCTGTCGGCGGCCAGCATCGGCTTGCTGGCCTGCCACATCGTCTGGCTCGCGCCCTTCTTCGTTCCCGACCACCGCCCGGCCACCACGCCGCCGTTCACCGTGATGAGCCTGAACATGCTGGGCGGTTCAGCCGACAGCGGCCAGGTCTTCCGGCAGGCGGGCACCGCCGATGTGGTGGTGCTGCTCGAGTCGACCCCGAACGCGTTGCGGCGGCTGGAGGCGCTCGGCTGGAACCAGCGGTTCCCGTACGCCGTCGGCAACCCGGGGAAGACCAGCACCGGGTCGTCGATCTACTCCCGCTTCCCGTTGAGCGACAAGTTCCGGCTGCCGGCGACCACATTCGAACAGCGAGCCGCCACAGCGACGATCCCCGGCCTCGGTCAGGTACGGATCATGGCGGTACACCCGTGCAACCCCTTCTGTGGGGGCAGCAAGTGGAGCGCCGAACATGATCTGATCCGGTCCACCGCGGCGGCCAACATGGCGCTTCCGCTGATGGTGGCCGGCGACTTCAACGCCGTCGACGACCACCTGCCGCTCCGCCAGCTCCGCAGCGACGGCCTGGAGAGCGCCACCGACATCACCGGCGCCGGCTGGCTCCCCACCTACCCGGCCAACAGGCTCGTCCCGCCGATGATCCCGATCGACCACATCCTGCTCAACTCCCGGCTGACCGCAACCTCCATCTCCACCTTCGAGGTGAGCGGGACCGACCATCTCGGACTGATGGCGACCATCGCCGGCGCTGGCTGTGCTACTCCGGAACGATGCTGACCAGCTTCGGCGCCCGCACGATCACGGTACGGATGCCACGGCCGGCCAGGGCCCGTACCACCGACGGTTCGGACAGGGCCAAGGCCTTCAGCTCCTCCTCCGACACGGTCGGCGACACCTGCAGGCGGGCCCGCACCTTCCCCTGGACCTGAACCACGGCGGTCACCTCCTCGGCGACCAGCAGACTCCGGTCAACCGTCGGCCAGGAGGCGTTGGCAACCGACGGCTGGTGACCCAGCCGCTCCCACATCTCCTCCGAGACATACGGGGCGACCACGCTCAGCATCACAGTGACCGCCTCGGCGGCCTCGCGCACCGCGGGGTCGGCCGGACCGGCGCCGGTGTCGATCGTCTTGCGGGTGGCGTTGACCAGCTCCATGATCCGCGCGACGGCCACGTTGAACCGCTGGCCCTGCAGCAGCTCACCGATCTCGGCGACGTGCTTGTGCGTCTGCCGGCGCAGGCTGATATCGCCACCGGTCGGATCCACCCCGACCTCGCTGGTGACGTCGTCGGCCAGCCGCCAAGCCCGCTGCAGGAACTTCAGCGAACCGGCCGGAGACACGTCGGCCCAGTCGATGTCTTCCTCCGGCGGCCCGGCGAACACCACGGTCAACCGGATCGCGTCCACACCGAACTCGTCGATCTGCGCGCCCAGGTCGACGCCGTTGCCCAGCGACTTGCTCATCGACTTGCCCTGGTTGATCACCTGCCCCTGGTTCAGCAGCCGTCGCATCGGTTCGACGAAGTCGACCATCCCCATGTCATGCAGCACCTTGGTGAAGAAGCGCATATACAACAGGTGCAGGATCGCGTGCTCAACCCCGCCGACGTACTGAGCCACCGGCATCCAGCGCTGGACGTCGTCGGGGTTGAACGGCCCGTCGGCATATCCGGGCGAGCAGTAGCGGAAGAAGTACCAGGAGGAGTCCACGAACGTGTCCATGGTGTCGGTGTCCCGCTTCGCGGGTCCACCACAGGACGGGCAGGCCACGTTGACCCAGTCCTCGGCTGCGGCCAGCGGGGAGGTTCCCTTCGGGGCCAGGTCCGCGCCGCGCAGGTACGGCAGCTCGACCGGCAGCTGGTCGTCCGGAACGGGCACCTCGCCACAGGACGGGCAGTGGATGATCGGGATCGGGGCGCCCCAGTAACGCTGCCGGCTCAGCAGCCAGTCGCGCAGCCGGAACGTGACCGCGCTCTTGCCAACACCGTCGGCCTCCAGCTGATCGATGATCCGAGATACCCCGGCTACCTTGTCGCTCAGCCCGTCCAGCGGGCCAGAGTTGACGTAGCTGCCGTCGCCCGCGGTGGCAGCGCCGGTCTCGTTCGGGTCCGGGTCACCGGTGGCGACCACGACGCGCACCGGCAGGCCGAAGGTCCGGGCGAAGTCCAGGTCGCGCTGGTCGTGTGCAGGCACGGCCATCACGGCGCCGGTGCCGTACTCGGCCAGCACGTAGTCCGCCGCCCAGACCGGAATCCGTTCCCCGTTCACCGGGTTCACGGCGTGTACGCCCAAGAACACGCCGGTCTTGGGCCGGTCCGTTGACTGCCGCTCGATCTCGGTCGCCTGCTTCACCTGCTCCAGGTACGCCTCGAAAGCGGGACGCTGCTCCTCGGTGACGATCTCGGCGGCCAGCGGAGCCTCCGGGGCCACCACGAAGAAGGTGGCGCCGAACAGCGTGTCCGGGCGGGTGGTGAACACGGTGACGGGCTCGTCTTTGTTGTCGATCTCGAAGTCGACGTAGGCACCCTCGGAGCGGCCGATCCAGTTGCGCTGCATGGCCAGCACGCGGTCCGGCCAGCCGCCCTCCAGCTCGGACATGTCGTCCAGCAGCCGCTGCGCGTAGTCCGTGGTCTTGAAGTACCACTGGGTCAGCTGGCGCTTCGTGACGGGCGAACCGCACCGCTCACACATGCCCCCGACGACCTGCACGTTGGCCAGCACCGTCTGATCCTTCGGGCACCAGTTGACGAAGCTCGCCTTCCGGTAGGCCAAGCCGCGCTCACGGAACCGCAGGAACAGCCACTGGGTCCAGCGGTAGTACTCCGGGTCGGAGGTGTGCAGCCGTCGTGACCAGTCCAGGCTCAGCCCGTACCGCTTGAAGGAGTTCGCCTGGGTGTCGATGTTGGCGTACGTCCACTCCGCCGGGTGGGCGTTCCGCTGGATGGCCGCATTCTCGGCCGGCAGCCCGAAGGAGTCCCAGCCGATCGGGTGCAGCACGTCGTAACCCTGCAGACGCAGGAACCGCGAGGCCACGTCACCCATCACGAATGCCTCGGCGTGGCCCATGTGCAGGTCACCGGACGGGTACGGGAACATGTCCAGTACGTATCTGCGTTCCTTGGAGCCGTCGTCGCTCGGCACGAAGGTCTGGTTGGTCTCCCAGAACTGCTGCCAGCGCTCCTGTGCCGCTGCCGCGTCGTACCGCGGCCGGCCGGTTCGGGATGCTTCCTCGTCGCGTTCGACCTGCTGGACCTGCTGAGTCATCGTCTCTCTCCTCGTTGGTGCGCTCCTGACCCGCGGGTGATCGCGGGCATGAAAAAACCCCTCGCGAGGTGCCGTTCAGGCACGAGGGGCGGCCGCGTAGGAAGACCTACGCGGCTAGGTAAGGAGCGCAACGTGATGCATGGCGCCAGTCTAGCCCACGTCGATCTGTCGGTGGTCATGGTTAACGTCAGGGCATGGCCCAGCTAACGCTCTCCGACCTGCGGCGGATGACGCTGCGCCGTCAGTTCCCGTCCGTGCGTGGCCTCGGCGGGGAGGCGGTGCTGCGGCTGTTCGGACTGCTGGGTCCGATTCAGTCCCAGGTGCCACGAGCACCATTCCTGACCATCGCATCCCGGCTGCCCGGTGTCACCCGGGCCACCATCCGACAGCTCTTCGACACTCACCAGCTGGTGAAGACGACAAGCATCCGGGGGACGGTTCACACCAGTACCCGAGAACAGTTCAGCCGGCTGGACGCGGTGGCCGGACGGCAACGCGAGGCGCTGATCAGGCGGCAGCTGAGGCTGCGCCGGTTACAGCCGGAGGAGGTGATGGCGGAGGTCCGAGCGTTCTGCGCGGATGACTGGCGAGCCCGGAGCGACATCGTCGCGCACGTCCGGGGCTGGCTGGGCGAGCACGACTCTTGGGAAAGTGCCGCGAGCATCGACAACACGATGGCCGAGAACCTGATCTGGGGGCACAGCGGCCTGATCCGACGACCGCGGGACCAGGCCTGGGAAAGACGGACCGACAGCTACCACCGGACCGCGCGCGAGGTCGTGCCTCAACTTGCGCCCAAGGACCCGGTGACAGCCCTGCGCGAGCTGGTCCTGGGTCATCTCGGGGCGTGCGGACCGCTCACCCGGGAGGATCTGGCGTTCTTCTTCGGAGTCGGCTTGGGACAGGCGGACGCCGCCGTCCGCGCGCTCGGTGAGCAGGTGCGTCGCCTGACCGGCCCCGACTCGGTGGAGTACCTCGACCTGTCCGAGCCACCGGGTGACGGCTGCGCCGATCCCGGCCTGCGGCTGCTGCCGGAGTTCGACGCGCTGCTGGTCGGCTACTCCGGTCGGCACCGGCTGCGGTTCGTCAGCGAGGAGCAGCTGCCCCGCGTGTGGGCGAAGACCAACGGGCTCTTCGCACCGGTGGTACTTCACGACGGCCGGCTGGTGGCGACCTGGCGCACTCTCACCCGGGGCAGACGCACCGACATCGAGGTACGCATGCTCGAGGAGCCGCCGCTGAGCGAGGATCTGTTCGAGCCTCAGCTGCGAGCCGTCGAGCACGCGCTCGGTCTGACGATCACCGAACTCCGGATCCACTCCCCCTGAGAGGGCGTCAGGCACTCCGGGCGGTGGAGGAGCTGTCCGGAGTGTCGGCCCGGCCCTGACGGCGCTGACCCCGAGCCAGCTCGGTGGCCAGAGCGTCCAGGGGTTGTTGCCAGCTGGCCCTGAACCGGTCGAGCCAGGCGTCGACCTCCGCCAGCCCGTCGCGGTTGACCGTGTAGATGCGGCGCGCCCCGTCCACTCGGACCACGGTCAGCCCGGTGTCGCGGAGCACTCGCAGATGCTGTGAGACCGCGGGCTGGCTGATCCCGAACTCGGCCCGGATCGACTCGGTCACCGCACCGGAGGTCTGCTCACCGTCGTTGAGCAGTTCCAGGATGCGCCGGCGGACCGGGTCAGACAGCGCCTCGAAGGTCTGCATGACGCCTAACCGGGGGCCCCACCGGTGTACGCGGCCGCCGTCCGCGCTGCGGCCGCCGCGGCCGCGTCGGGGTCGTCGCCGTCAGCGACGGCGGCTCGGCGCCAGTCGTCGCTGCTGTCCATCACGAAGCCGATCCCTTCGTCGGAGGCGAACCAGCGCTGAGCCTCGGCCGGATCCACCGCGGCAGCACCCGACAGATGTGCGCTCAGACCCAACAGCGCCATGTCCCAGCCGACCCCTACCGCACCGGGACCAAACTCCGTCCAGCGCTCGTCGTCGACGTGAGCCATATGTTCGAGCACCAGTTCGGTGCCGTCGTCCACCTCGCGCAACCGCACGGTGAGCCAGCTCACCTCGCCGCCGTACTCCCAGGTGACAGCGATCAGGTCCGGCTCCTCGCAGCGCAGGATCTCTCCGCCGGCATTGCCCTCGAACTGGTACCGGCCACCCAGGCGGAGGTCGCCGGTCACCGGCAGGAACCACCGCGGCAGCCGTTCCGCGGTCGTACACGCCTCCCATACCTGCGCAATCGGCGCTCCGTACGTCTGTGAAATTACGGCGACCCTAGCCGGGATTCCCTCATGCTCGGTGGTCGCGACCGACCGCGTGACTTCGCGGGCCTGCGCTCTTCCGTCTAGCTTCATCTGCTGCCTCCCGATTTGTCTGGGCCTCCATCGTGACGGCTTCGGCTTATATAAGTCAATGCTTTTACAAATGGCGCACCGGCTGCCGCCTACCTGAGGTCCGGCGGCACTAGAGTGACCGCCATGACAGTTCTGGTGACGGGAGGCGCCGGCTACATCGGTGCTCACGTAGTTCGACTCCTGCAGGAACGTGGGGACTCGGTGGTGGTCGTGGACGACCTCAGCAGCGGCATAGCCGAGCATGTCGGGAGTGCAGCACTGGTGCACCTGGACCTGTCCACGCAGGAGGCGGTGGACAAGCTCGAGGGAATTCTGAACGAGTACTCGGTGGATGCGGTCATCCATATTGCGGCCAAAAAACAGGTCGGCGAGTCGGCAGAACGCCCCGCCTGGTACTACGCGCAGAACGTCGGCGGGTTCTCCCACCTGCTGCAGGCCATGCAGAACGCCGGAGTGGACAAGATGATGTTCTCGTCCTCGGCCGCTACCTACGGCCTGCCCAACCTGCCGCCAGGGCAACTGCTGACCGAGGACACCGCACCTAATCCGATCAGTCCCTACGGGGAGACCAAGCTGGTCTGCGAGTGGATGATGCGGGCGGCGGGCAAGGCCTGGGGCCTGCGCGGGGTCGGGTTGCGCTACTTCAACGTGGCTGGCGCCGGCTGGCCCGAGCTCGGCGACCCGGCCGTCATGAACCTGATCCCGATCGCGCTCAAGGCGCTCACCTCCGGCCGGCAGCCGGTCATCTTCGGTCAGGACTACCCGACCGAGGACGGCACCTGCATCCGGGACTACATCCACGTCCTCGACCTGGCCGAGGCGCACCTCAAGGCGTTGGACTATCTCGGCCGCGACGATCGGCCCTACGACATCTTCAACGTCGGCACGGGCACCGGGTCCTCGGTGCTGGATGTTCTCAAACAGCTGGCTGCCTCCACCGGGTACGACCTTCAGCCAACCATTGCCGGCAGGCGCCCGGGCGACCCCGCCGCACTGGTGGCGGACGTCTCCAGGATCCAAGACGTGCTGGGCTGGAAGTTCACCCGCGGTCTGGCGGAGATGACCGACTCCGCATGGGAGGCATGGGCACCGGTGCACGGCGCGCCTGCCGTGCTCCCTGCCTCGGCAGGCTAGTTCGGGCCCGACCGGCTACCGGTCGGCGGCTCTGGTGCTCACAAGCTCGCAGATGCGTCGGCTGGGACTAGATGTGGCTGTCGAAACGCAGTCGTCACATTCAGGCGACAAGTGTCACAGGTCCGTAACTCGGTGAGTCCTCGGCGCAACACGCGCAGAGCAGAGTTCTCCCTAACCTGCGTGTCCAGAATCCAGCCGCGCCGGCCACTCACATCCAGTCCCATCACCGAAAGAAGCACCCATGCCACTCCCACTCGAACTTAATTCGGGCGACACCGCCTGGATTCTGACCTCAGCAGCTCTGGTGTTGTTGATGACACCAGGTCTGGCGCTTTTCTACGGCGGCATGGTCCGCGCGAAGAGCGTCCTCAACATGATGATGATGAGCTTCGGTGCACTGGCACTCGTGTCGGTGCTCTGGGTGCTCTATGGCTACTCCATGGCCTTCGGCGACGACGTCGGGAGTGGCCTACTCGGCAACCCGGGCGAGTTCATCGGCCTCAAGGGCCTGATGGCCGACGACCCCAACGCCACCTACCCGACGATGGCTTTCGTCGCCTTCCAGGCAGTGTTCGCGATCATCACCGTCGCCCTTATCTCCGGCGCGATCGCCGACCGGGCCAGGTTCGGCACCTGGATGATCTTCGTCGCCATCTGGGTCACCATCGTCTACTTCCCGATCGCCCACTGGGTGTTCGACTTCACTCTGACCGATGACAACGACGTGGTCACCCACACGGGTGGTTGGATCGCCAACAACCTGGCCGCCATCGACTTCGCCGGCGGTACCGCCGTGCACATCAACGCCGGCGCAGCCGGCCTCGCCCTCGCCATCGTGCTGGGCAAGCGGATCGGCTTCCGCCGGGACCCGATGCGCCCCCACAACCTGACCCTGGTCATGCTCGGCGCCGGTCTGCTCTGGTTCGGCTGGTTCGGCTTCAACGCGGGCTCGGCTCTTTCGGCCGGCAACACCGCCTCGGTGGTCTGGGTCAACACCATGGTCGCGACTGGAGCGGCTTCACTGGGCTGGCTGCTCACCGAGCGCATCCGTGACGGCCACGCCACCTCGCTCGGCGCAGCGTCGGGAGTCGTCGCAGGTCTGGTTGCGATCACCCCGTCCTGCTCCTCGGTCAGTCCGATCGGAGCCATCATCCTCGGCGCTCTTGCCGGAGTGTTCTGCGCACTGGCGGTTGGCCTGAAGTACAAGCTCGGATATGACGACTCGCTCGACGTGGTGGGCGTTCACCTCGTCGGCGGTCTCTGGGGAACGCTCGCGGTGGGCCTGCTGGCCACAGCTGACGCGCCGGCCGGTGTCGACGGCCTGTTCTACGGCGGCGGAGTGGACCAGCTGTGGCGGCAGGCGGTCGGCGCCTTCGCGGTCCTCATCACCAGCTTCGTCCTCACCTACCTGATCGGTCTGCTGCTGCACAAGACGATTGGCTTCCGGGTCAGCTCCGACGACGAGCTCTCCGGTGTGGACGGATCAGAACACGCCGAGACGGCCTACGATCTGGGTACCTTAGGAGCAGGACTGGGCGGACTCGTCTCGGGCACTTCCGTTGGCCGCCACGCTGCCGACTCTGACAAAAACAACGGTGCACATAGCGATGAGGAGGTGACGGCATGAAGCTCGTGACTGCGATCATCAAGCCGCACATGTTGGATGAAGTGAAGACAGCGCTCGAGTCCTTCGGCATCGAAGGAATGACGGTCAGCGAAGCAAGCGGCTTCGGGCGTCAGCGAGGCCACACGGAGGTCTACCGCGGAGCGGAGTACACAGTCGATCTGGTGCCCAAGGTGAGACTTGAGGTGCTCGTGGATGACGCCGATGCGAAAGACATCGTCGACGTCCTGGTGAAGAGCGCTCGGACCGGCCGCATCGGTGACGGCAAGGTCTGGACGGTTCCCGTGGATGATGTAGTCCGCGTACGAACCGGCGAGCGCGGGCTGGACGCGCTCTGAAGCGTGATCTAACCAACGAGCGTCTCAACGTCGCGATCCGGTCCGCGTGGTCTTCCACGGCAGGGCCGGATCGTCGGCGTTTGGTCACTGACACGGTCGAGGCGGCGTTGGTTGAGCTGTACGGTCAGACCGCCCCGGCCTCGGGGATGGCGCTGGCTGCAGTCGGCAGCCTGGCGCGCCGCGAGCTGGGCCCGCGAAGCGACATCGACCTGGTGCTGCTGCACGACGGTCGGGACCGGTCCGCAGTCAACACGGTGGCGGAAGGGCTCTGGTATCCGCTGTGGGACAGCGGAGTCCGGCTGGACCACTCGGTACGGACTCCGGCCGAGTGCGCCGACGTGGCCGGCCGGGAGCTGAGCGCCGGCGTCGGCTTGTTGGACCTGCGGGTGATCGCCGGCGACCAGGAGCTGGTGGCAGGCGCACGTACCGCCCTGCTGTCGGCCTGGCGGAGCAACGCCCGGAAGCGGCTGCCCGAGCTACTCGAGTCGCTGGACGACCGGCTGGGCAGCCATGGTGATGCGGCCTATCTGCTGGAGCCGGACCTGAAGGAGGCCCGCGGCGGCTTCCGCGACATGGTCATGCTCCGGGCGCTGGCTGCGACCTGGTTGACCGACCGGCCGCATCAGGGCGTGCGCGAGCCGTACGAGCGGTTGCTCGACGTGCGCGACGCGCTCCACGTCACCTCGGGCCGTTCCCTGGACCGGCTGCTGGCGGCCGAGAGTGCGGATGTGGCGAAACTGCTCGAGTTCCCTGACACCGATGCCCTGCATCGCGAGGTCACGCTGGCCGCACGTCGGATCGGGCACGCAGTGGACGTGACCGGCCGGGCTGCCCGGCAGGTGCTGCCGCAACGGCGGGTGCTGTCATTCGCCCGCAAGGAGCGCAGGCCCGTCTACACCCAGGCCCCGCACGGTCTCATCATCCACCTCGGCGAGGTCGGCCTGGATCGGACTACGTCAGCCGCGGAGCCGCTGATCGGGCTGCGCGCCGGAGCGTTGGCGGCCTCCCGGGGACTGGTTCTCTCCCCCGTCACCGCGGCCAACCTCGGCACCCAGGCACCCCCGATCGGCACCCCGTGGCCGGCCGAAGCCCGGGAGGCGCTGCTGGAGCTGTTGTCGACCGGCACCAACGTGGTACCGGTCTGGGAGGCGCTGGACCTGGCCGGCTGCATCAGCCGGTGGATCCCCGCGTGGGACCTGATCAGTGCCCAGCCCCAGCACAATCCGGTGCATCAGCACACCGTCGATCGGCATTCGGTGCAGACAGTGGCGGAGGCCCAGCGGCACCTTCCTCAGGTCGAACGACCGGACCTGCTGCTGCTCGCCTGCCTGTTCCACGACATCGGGAAGGTACCTGGAGCGGGGGTCAACCATTCGGAGGTCGGCGCACCGATCGCCCGCCAAGCCGTGACAGCGATGGGGCTCTTTGACGAGGACGCCGCAGTGGTGGAACGACTGGTTCACCACCACCTGACACTGGCCGAGCTGGCTACCCGTCGCGATCACGACGACCCGGCAACTCAGAATGCGCTCGTCGATGCCGTGGACGGCCGGCTGGAGATCCTCAACCTGCTCCGTCGACTGACCGAAGCCGATGCGCGGGCGGCGGGACCGGCAGCCTGGTCGCCCTGGCGGGCACAGCTGATCAACGCACTGGCCGACCGGGTGGAAGGGCTGCTCGTAGGGGAGGACCGGCGCGAGCGGTTCGCCGAGCTCAGCGACATCGGGCTGGCCCGCTCGGTCCAGCTCGACGGCCGGCCGCGGATCAAGGTCGACATCCGGCCCGGCGGTGTTCAGCTGATGATTGCAGCCCGGGACCGACTCGGCCTGTTCAGCGAGACGGCAGGTCTGCTCGCCTCCCACGCCGTCTCGGTACGTTCGGCGGTCCTGAGGACCATCGATGATGTTGCGGTGAACACCTGGCGGGTCGACAAGCAGGTGGCGGCGGACCTGCCGGACACAGCGGTTCTGGTGAAGGACCTACAGCGACTCGAGCAGGGCGACATCACTGTGCTGAACCGGGTACGCCGGCGTGAGTCGCGGGTGAATGGCGCCCCCGAACCCTATGTGGCTCCGATCCCGGACGCGAGCGAGTCAGCCCTGGTGATCGAAGTGCGGACCGGAGATCGGTCCGGGCTGCTCTACGCCCTCGGCCAGAGCCTGACCAGGGAGAAGCTGTCGATCAGGTCAGCCCACATCTCCACCCTGGCCGGGCAGGCCATCGATACCTTCTATCTGACCGAGGCTGACGGCAGCCGACCGAGCCACGAACGCGGTCAGGTGGCGACCCGCGCCTTGGCGGAGGCCGCCGCGACCGGCGTCGGCTCGACCACCTGACGGGCTAGGCGGTATCAGCTTCTGGAGGCGATGAGGGCGTCGACCTCGGCCGCGGTGGGCGGCTGGGCACCCCGACGCGAACAGACGATGGACGCTGCCGCAGCGCCGCGTCGAAGGGACGACTGCACGCCAAGGCCCTGTTGCACATACCCGTCGAGGAAACCCGCCATAAAGGTGTCACCGGCACCGACGGTGTCGACCACCTCGGTGGGATAGCCGGGCGCGCGCACGACCTCACCGTCCGGCATGACTGCAACGCCGCCGCCCGGGCCAAGGGTGACCACCACCATGCCGAGGCCGTAGTGCTCCACCCAGTCGAGGGCGACGTCAATCGGGTCGCTGCTCTTGGCTCCGGCCTTGGCCAGGTAGCCCAGGTCCTCGTCGCTGGCCTTGACGATTCCGCCCCGGCGGCCGACGGCACGCAGCCATGGCTTCACCCGCTCCCAGTAGATCGTAGGCTCGGTGATCACCGTCGGACGGACGTTGATGTCGTAGGACACGCCGCTCGGGATCCGGTTAACCCAGTCCAGCAGCACCTCCGCCCCCGGACTGACAACGCAAGCCAGCGAGGCGATGTGCAGCCAGTCGTCCTTCTCCAGCATCGGGAGGTCATCCTCCTGCCAACCGAAGTTCGCCGTCTCCGCGAAGTGGAAGGTGTAGCTAGCCACGCCGTGCTCGTCCAGGCTCACTACCGCGATCGAGGTCGCCTGCGACGACTCGGTGGCCAGATCCAGTTCGACCCCGGCGTCGGCGATGTGGCCTCGCAGCTGCGCACCGAAGGCGTCTCGAGAGATACGGCCGAGGAAGTGGCTGTCGGCCCCCAGCCTGCCCAGCGCCACAGCCGAGTTCATCGGGCCGCCGGCGCTGAGCGCCAGCCACGAGCTGCTGAAACTGTCTTGGACCGGCTCGGCCGACCGGACCAGGTCTATAAGGGTCTCCCCGCACACCACAAAGCGCGTCATGCCTCAGCACCCTAGCCTCATCCAGTCGGGCTGGGAATCGATTGCCCATCACCAGCCAGCGGACCCACCACCTCACGCATTGACTCCGCCAACATGTCCCAGGCTTTAGGCGGCACGCCGCGCCGGTTGATGTCCTCCAGCAGCCCTGCCATCGTGTAGGCCGGATCGAGGGTGCTCACCCGCTCGAGACAACACACCATCAGCGCCCCGTTGCCGCTGATCCAGGCCGCCATCCCGAGCAGGCACAACGGTGCGCTCTCCAGCGGTGAGACAGTTCGCGACACCACCTGCTGCCAGAGGTCCACATGGTCCTCCGCGCGGTCGCGCGACATCAGCGACCAGGCGACGTCTCGTACCTCGACGTCGGCGGCCAGCAGCGCGAACCGTGAACACTCGGCATCACCCAGTGAGCGTGGCTCGGCCAAGAACCCATCGACCAGCTCGGCCATCTCCGACCGTCGCTGAACTCGGCTGGAGGGTCCAAGGTCGTCAGCGACTCGCTCCACGACGTTACGGAGGGCCGCCTCCTCGGTGGCATCCGGGCCGGCCACCAGGGCCTCGATCTCGTGCCGGCTGGAGCGGGTGGACAACCCGGCGTACACTGCCTCCGCCGCCAGCCTGCCGGACCCGGAGCCGTAGGGAGTGCCGTCCTCGGGGCAGCATCTGTCGGCGCAGATCATCGACCACCAACGCCGGCCGTCGGCATGGATGGCATCCACCAGGCCGAAGGGGCGCAGGCCCTCGATCAGTCGCAGCATCAGCTCTGTGGCCGCCACTGGGTCCTCGCTGAAGGTGAACACGACCACCGCCGAGGCGCCGTTTCGGTCGGCTATCTCGGACAGCCGATCGACGAGCTGGTCCACTGCGGCGATCGGCGGCAGGTCGACCCGCGCTGCCAGGGCAACCTCGCGTCCTCGGATCACCACCAGCACCACCGACTCCGTCGGATGGAACCCGAGCAGATACGGGACCAGCTCGAGCAGGTCGGCAGGACCGGAGGTGCGGAGTCGGACCGGCTCCGGAAGGGGCTGGCTGGGGGCTTTGCGGCCCCGGCGTCTGGAAGAAGCAGTCATGCCCGCAGGGTCCGCGCCGGCGGCGAGATCGTGCGCCTGAACGAGCTGGCTGTGGACGGTGGTAGTACCACCGTTGGACCTGGGGAGAACTTCGTCAGCCGCGGGAAGCGCTCGGAGCCGGACCAGCGGGTAACGTTGACGCCGTGAGCCAGCCCGACGGTCCCTCCGCTGAAGGCATGGGCCCCACGCCAGACGATGAGGGGATGGGCGGGACGCCCAGGGGTCCGTCGTTCACCTTCGGCGAGCCCGCTCAACCGCCGGGCGGCTTCTACGCTCAGCCGCCGATCTCGGGCCCGAGCGTCGGTGCCCGGCCGTTGCCACCCCGCCACGGCCCTCCCAAGTCCCGGCTGCCGGGCGTGCTGACTGCGCTGGCGGTACTGGCGGTCGCCACCGTAACGGCTGTGGGCACGCTGATCGCGTACCGCAACGACTCCCAGGTCACTACCCCCGCGCCAACATCGGCCGCTTCCAGCTCGCAGACAGCTCCGTCCCCCGACACGATCGACTTCACCGCCATCGGCGGTGCCGGCCGGCTGGTCGTGCTGAGCCACTCGTGGAACCCGTCCGGGCTCCAGTCCATCCCGGGCAGCTACCTTCGTCTGGAGATCCAGCTCATCTGCACCGACGGCGAGATCGACTACGACCCGTACCACTTCCAGGCATTCGACGCCCGGGGCGACCTGTACGACGTCTCCCCCACCGACTCGGCCCAGCCGCAGCTCGGGATCGGGACTCTGGACGCCGGCCAGTCCGTTCGCGGCTTCATCGGGTTCGAGATCCCTCGCGGCGAGGTCACGTTGCTGATGAGCAGTGACAGCTCCGGAGCGGTGACGGCGATCAAGATCCGGGACTGATCGACGGCGCCCAGAGCGGCGGCGACGGTCGGAGCATCGTAGGCTTCATGCCCATGGTGGACCTCGAGCTGACTTCGGTACGTGACTGGCAGCTCCTGCGACTGACCACCGATGAGATCAGCGTCGACGTGGTGCCGGGCTTGGGTGGCACCATCGTCTCGCTGCGTCGCCGCAGTGACGACCTGGAGCTGTTGTGGCAGACCCCTTGGGGACTGCGCATGCGCGGCGCCGCATCGATTCCCGGCAACAGCGAAGCAGCGATGATGGACAGCTTCCCTGGAGGATGGCAGTCACTGTTCCCCAACGGTGGTGACACCGCCACAGCGCACGGAGCCGAATGGGGCTTCGACGGCGAAGCGCGGGTGGCCCCGTTCGACTGGGAGCAGGCCGGCAGCTCGGTGATCATGAAGACCCGGCTGGTCCGCTCGCCGTTCCAGATCACCAAGATCATCTCGCTGAAAGGCGGACAGGTGACTGTCGGCGAGACGATCCGCAACGTCGGCGGCGAGCCGATCGAGACGATGTGGGGCCACCAGGTGATCTTCGGACCGCCATTGCTGTCGGCCGGCACAGTGGTCGACGCCGCCGCCGCGATCGTCCATCCCGACCCCAGCGTCAGCAGTGGCAGCAGCTACGACGACATCACCCCCTGGCCACGGACCCTGATGTCGGGGTCCATGATCAACTTACGGACTCTCCCGGTCGCGGACTCTTACGAGACCCGGCTGGCATACCTCGCCGACTTCAGCCGACCGCTGGTCAGCCTGACCAACCCGGGCCTCGACCTTGCCGTCGACCTGGAGTGGAACTCCGAGGCTTGGCCGTACCTGTGGTACTCGCTGGAAGCTGGCCGCCGGTCGGGGTTCCCGTGGTTCAGCGACGGCTACTTCCTCGCCCTGACGCCGAGCAGCAGCTGGCCCGCGCACGGTCTGCACGACGCCCGGCGGGAGTCTTCCGCAACGCTGTGGGTCTCGCCGGACGAGGCGATCAGCACCCACCTCAGCCTCACGGTACGCGCCGGCGGTGGTCGCGGATGATCATCAAAGACCTGCCCGACGCAGCGTCCTGGGCGTCGGTGGCGCTCGATGTCTTGGCGACTGAGTACCCGTACGGCTCCGGCCACACCAGCCTGCACCGCGACGACAACGACGTCACGCCGGCGTTGCTGCACCCCTCGTTCCACGGAGCGCTGGACTGGCACTCCAGTGCACACATGCAGTGGTCGCTGGTTCGGCTGCTGACTCTGGCCGGCAGCGATCTTGACTCCGCCGGTCTCACCAGCCGGGTCTGCGGCCTGTTGGACCAGCGGCTGACCAGCGCGGCCATCGGCACCGAGATCGCTTATCTGGAGCAGCATCCGGGCTTCGAGCGCCCCTACGGCTGGGCGTGGGCGGCGATGCTGGCCGCCGCCGCCGCGCAGTGCCCGGTGGAAGGCGCGAGCGCATGGGCGGACGCCACCGCTGACCTGGCCGCGACCGTGGGCGAGCGCCTGCTGCGGTTCCTGCCCAAGCTCACCCATCCGGTGCGGCACGGAGTGCACTCCAACACCGCCTTCGCGATGATCCTGTGCCATCAGGCCTTCGGCGAGCTGGGACGTCGCGACGTCGTGGCCGCCATCGAGGCGAAGGCTCGGTCCTGGTTCGGGACCGACACCCGTCTCGACACCCGGACCGAGCCGTCGGGCACCGACTTCCTCTCCTCCGCCTTGTGCGAGGCGGAGCTGATGCGCCGGGTACTGCCGGCGGCGGAGTTCGACACCTGGTTTGCGGCTGCGCTGCCGGACCTGGGCGGCGACTCCGCCGCCGCACAGGCCTCCGACCACCTGCTGGAGGTCCCCGGTGTGAGCGACCAGTCCGACGGCCAGCTGGCCCACCTGCACGGGCTCGCCTTGTCCCGCTCCTGGCTCCTCACCGAGCTGGCCGGGACGCTGCCAGCGCAGTCAAGTCGGCGGCGCCGGATGGAGACCGCCGCCACCGCGCAATACCAGGCCACGGCGACGGTCGTGGTCTTCGGCGACTTCATGGCCACTCACTGGTTGGTCAGCTTCGCGCTGCTCGCGGCAACCGCGTAGTGGTGATCAGCCGCCGAAGAGCTCCAGCTCGACCTCGGGCCCGTCACCGAAGTCGGGGATCGGAAGCCGTTCACCGTTCCTCTCCGCCGACAGCTGAGCGATGATCCCGGGCAGTGTGAACCGGGCAGCCACCCAGGCGTTGACCGGCGGCTGGGTCTTGTTGGTCACCGCGCGGACGAAGTCGTCGGCAAGGAAGTGGTGCGAGCCCTCGTGCCCGTTGCGGGCTCCCTCGAACTCGACCGGGAGCCGGCTGCGGTCGTGCACCTTCGCCGTGCCCGAAGCGAAGCTGTGCAGCAGCGCCGGGTCCAGTCCCGCCAGCTCGGGAGCGGAGCTGTCGATCTCCCCCTCGCTGGTGTAGAACAGCTCGCTGATGTCTTCGATGTGCTGCCGGTCGCTCCAGGAGGCGCCGGTCGAGGTTTGTTCCATCACCGCATCCGTTCCGTAGAAGCGGAAACGGGACTCATGCACACCAGCCGGGTGACCGACCCGACGGAACTCGTTGGTGCGCATCACTCCGCCGTCAGCAAGGTGGAAGTGTGCACTCATGTTGGAGAACTCGTTGCCGAACATGGAAACCTCGCGGTCGAAGACCCCATCACCCCGGTCATCCACGACGCCGATGCAGCTGACCGAAGTGGCGTAGGACGGGACCGCACCCAGCACGCCGCCGACGGCGTGGGTCGGGTACAGCATAGGCGGGTAGCTGGCCGTACTCTTCCACGCCTCACCGCCGCTGAACTGGTAGGCGGCGTAGAAGCCGTTGTCCATGTCGTGCACATAGTCGCCCTCGGAGTAGAAGACTCGACCGAACGCGCCCTCGGCGATCTTTCGTCGGGCATAGACAACCGCCGGGTTGTAGTAGCTGGTCTCGCCCATCATGTAGACCAGACCGGTCTGCTCGACCTTGGCGATGATCTGCTCGATCTCCTCAACGCTGATCGACATCGGAACGGCGGAGTAGACATGCTTGCCGGCATCGAGCGCACGGAGCACCAGCTCGCCGTGGGTCCAGCGCTGCGTCATCACTGCAACGGCGTCGCAGTCCGATGCGAGCAGGTCCTCCACCGAGTCGTACGTCCCGGCCAGCCCGTAGCGCTGCTGGTGCTCGATCGCGCGGTCGGGGATGAGATCGGTGACAACGATCTCGGTCACGTCGGGATGCAGCTGCCACAAGGCGATGAAGCTGCCCGCGAACTGCCCTGTTCCGATTACACCGATCTTCATGCTGGGTCGTTCTCCTCACACGGTTGGGTCTGGGGTGCGGTCCGCGCACAACTGAGCGCGGGCGGTTCCAGTCAGACTATCCACGCGTCCGAGCTGGGTGAAAAATGGTCCCGTATCGGCTTGGTCGTGAACAATTCTGGATACAGTGGTGCGACGAGCGGGGACGTCCGGGGCACTTCGCATCCAAGGACCCATGACGCCGTGTTGACGGAGGTGGGTATGCACTCTGGTCTGCGTCTGGCCGATGTGGTCGGCCGCGACGCGGAGGCGTCGCGGACGAGGTCGGTGATGGAGGGCACCGACGCAGGGGGTTCTGCTCTGCTGGTTACCAGTGCGCCCGGCATGGGACGCACCACGGTGATCAACTATGCAGCGAGCTGCGCCGACGTCGACGTGATCAGGATGCCCGGTGTGCCGGGTCTCACCTCCCGCCCCTACGACAGCATCACCCATGGCCTCCGGGCGGTCAGCGGCCACCACGATCTTGGCCCGCTGCTTCCCCGGGTGCTGCAGCAGCTGGACGAGTCAGCCGGCCAGCCGTCGCCTGAGCTGGCCAGCGACCTGCTGAGCCTGCTCAGTCAGCGCCCACGTGTCGGGGTTCCGCTGGTGTTCGTCATGGACGACGTGCACTACTACGACCCGACGTCCCAGGACCTGATCACCCTGCTGGCCCACCATGCGCACAGCGTCGGCCTGCGCTGCGTGCTCAGCGCCGACGCGACGGTCGATCTGTCCCACCTCGCCGGGATCCACCGGCTCGCGCTGCCGCCACTGGACGTAACGGCAGTCCGGTCGATGATCGAACTGGGAACAGGACTGTCCATCCCGCACCGGGTGGCCCGCAGCGTGCACAGCTGGTCTGGCGGCAACCCGCTGCTGGCTCGTGATCTGCTGGATCGGCTGAGCCGGGCCCAGGTCGCGGGAGAGCAGCCGATCGGGGCCGGACTGGAGCCATCGCCGGCGGCGCTCCAGCGGATCTCGAGGTCGATCGCTGGTTTGTCGACCGACCAGACCGAGATGCTCGCGGTTCTCGCCCGCTGCGACCACCTGCCCAGCCCGCTGCTGCACGGTGGACCGACCAGCTGCACCCAGATCGTTGAGCAGCTGGTGGCCGCCGGAAAGCTCTTGATCTTGCACGGCGGTGTGGTCCCGCGACACCGGTCCGAGGCCTTGGCCGCCTGGAGCTCCTTGCCGCCAACCGCACAGCAACGGCTCGACAGCTGGATCGCTGGCTCGATCGAGAGCACCCATCCCGCGCACGCCTACCTTCACCGGGCCCTCGCCGGTGATCCCGACGCGGTGCAGCGGCTGCCCCAGACGGCACAGGAGCTGCTGGCGGTCGGTGAGGTAGAGCTGGGAATGGCCGCCACCGTGCTCGCCGAGCATGCGCTGCCCGAGATGCCATCCTCGACGGCGCTGCAGCTGGCCCGTCTGCAGCTGCGCGAATGCTACGTCGAACCGGTCCGCTCGAAGGGACGCCAGCTGCTGGCGAGGAACGCCCCGATGGACCTCGGCTGGGCATCCGTAATGGTCGCACTGGCGGTGATCACCGGCGACGAGTCCGACCTGCTACCGGACCAGCAGCCGGCCCCGCCGTCGGAGGACCTGCTCGAGCCATGGCTGCAAACGGGTGCCGACCGCTGCCGGGCGTACCTGGAACGTGGTGACCTGGGGCAGGCGCAGCAGCTGGCGGACATGCTGCAGGCGGACGCCCGCCGGTCCTCAGAAGAGATCCAGCGAGTGTTCGCGATGGTGCAGGCAGAGCTCGGGCTTCCCAGCCAACAGCCCGGCACCGACGACCGGCTGTTCGAGGCCATCCAGAGCTGGCGGGCAGTGGCGTCGCCGGCGTTCGACATCAACTGTGTAGTGGCGATGTTCGACCTGCTCACGATAGGCCGACTCGCTGAGGCCCGATCGCTGCTGGTCCGGAGCGGCTCGATGGAGAGTCTGCGACACGCCACCGCGCGATCGGCGTACCTGACGGTACGGATCGAGCTGGAGATCGCCGCCGGCATGTTCCGGCGGGCCGGCGCGTCTCTGCTCGAGCTCGACCGTGAGCGCCCCTTCAGTGGTGCGGCCGGTCACACCGTGCGCGGTCAGGCGGTCCGGGTCAACGCGGCGTGCGGCGACCTGCCAGGCGGCGAGCTCATCCAGCGCCGGCTCGACAACTGGGTACAGCCAACCATGCCGCTGCAGGCCCGGGCCTCGTACTGGGCGGCCGTGGGCTACCAGCAGCTCATCCGGGGCCAGTACCGCAGAAGCCGCGACCTCATCACGCTGGCACTCCGCGGGCACGCGGCTCTGACCCAGGGGCGGGCGGACGCCTTGGCCGATCTGGTCGAGGCGGTGGTGGCCATGGGCGATCTGGAAGGTGCCCGCCGGGACCTGGACCGGTACAGTGTCTGGCTCCCGGACGCGCACGGCGACCGGGCGCCGGCGCTGCTGGCCCGTTGCCGCGCACTGACCGCGCCAGCCGAGGAGATGGACCGAACGTTCGCTGAGGCGCTGGATCTGCACGTTGCCTCTCATGAGGTTGACCGAGCCCGCACGCTGACGGCGTACGGTCGGGTGCTGACCCACCGCGGCCGCACTGTCGATGCCCGCGCTGTGCTGGAGGAGGCGCTCGAGATCTACCGCGCCGATGAGCTGCACGGCTGGGCCGGGCACGCGCAGGGGCTGCTCACGACCTCCGTCAAAGAGGTGCGCCGCGCCGACGCCGAGCTGACCGAGACCGAGCACCGCCTGCTGGCTCTGGTGAGGCAGGGCAGACGGAACCGCGAGATCGCCGACGCCATGTATGTCTCGCTCCGGACCGTTGAGGCGCACCTGACCCGCATCTTCCGCAAGTTCGGCGTCTCCACGAAGGCGCAGCTGCTTCGCTACCTCGACGACAAGCCGCACCACGGTGAGTCAGCCTGACCGCAGCGTCCGCAGAGTTTCCCGCAACTCCGCATAAGACGTGTCGCGGTGGGTATGCGGCCACGTTTCGGCGACAGGATGGGTCTGCACTCGGGGCGGCTAACGGACGTGTCCGTGGGCAGGCATCGGTGCACCGACATGGGCCGCGGGCAATCGGGGGGCTCGCTGTCAGTCCGGCACTCCAGACAACGCCTGACAGGGGGAGACGAGGGACGTTCACCGATGCGCCGGACATGATGTCGGACATCCGCGGTCCCCGGAGGCACCCTCCGGGGACCGTTCCGTTTCCGCCTCAGGTCTCCGATCTGATCGGCGCCAGGCTGACCGGCTGTCCCGTCCGCACCGACTCGTAACCGGCCGCCACGATCTGCAAGGTGCGGTAGCCCACTTCGCCGTCGGGTTGCGGCGCCCGACCCTCCGCGATCGAGGACACGAACTCAGCCACCAAGACCGCGTCGCTGTTGGTGCCGTACGACAGCCAGACGCCGTTGCCTGTCGACTCCGAATGCCCGTCCACGCGCTGGCTGAAGGCGTCCATGTCGGCAATGCCGCGGGTTCCCACCAGCTGCAAGGTCAGCCCACCCCAGGTGGGGTACGACGGCGGCTTCGACCAGCTGCAGTCGATCGTCGCCGAGACGCCGTTGTCGTACCGGATGGAAACCAGCCCACCCGTCTCCACCTCGACCTTGCCTGCGTGCATGATCTTGTTCGTCGTCGCGTACACGCTGCTCGCTCGGGCGGAGTCGAACAGCGAGTCCAACAGGTCGGCCACGTGCACAGTGTGGTCAGTCAGCGATCCACCGCCGGCCAGCTCCGGGTCCACGAACCAGGCTCGTTGATCAAGTGGGATCTGCCCGTTATTGGTTCCGGTGACGGCCACCGGCGTCCCGAGCGCCCCGGACTCAAGGCTGCCCTTCAACGCGGCGAACGCCGGCGAAAAGCGAACCGGGTAGGCGATCATCAGGTTGACGTTGCTGGCGGCGCAGGCATCGATCATGGCGCGGGCATCGGCCAAGGTGGTGGCAATCGGCTTCTCGCACAGCACATGTGCACCGGCGGCCGCGGCAAGCTCCACCAGCTCGCGGTGCTTCGCATTCTCCGAGCAGACCACGACTCCGTCCGGCTTGCCCTCGAGCAGCTCGGCGTAGCTGTCCACGTACGGTACCCCGAGCTCGGCGGCCAGCGCGGGACCGCCCGCCTCGCCCGCGGGACGGTCCACGTGGTCGGGATCGGATGCCGTCAGCTCGACGCCGAGCGCCTGCAGGCAACGGACGTAGGACACCGCGTGCAGATGGGCGAAGGACATGATGGCGATCTTCATCGGACGACTCCCTCCTCAGGATCGAGCTGAATGGCGCGGCCGGTGCTCAGGGACGCCACCGCCGCCTCGGCAATCCGGACCGCCTGGTATCCGTCCTCGGCGGTCACGCGTGGTGGCGGCCCGCCCCGGAAGGCGGTGTAGATCTCGCGGATCTCCGTCAGGTAGGGACTTTCCACGAATGGCGTCGCCGGTAGCAGACCGGTTCCCGAGTCGTCGACCACGCCACCGTCAACCATGAGCGGCTGATGATCACGGGAGTCGTGCTGCAGCAGCCCGTTGGTGCCGGCGACTTCGAACCTGGTACGGAAGGTGGTGCCGGGGCGTGCCCAGGTTCCGCTGACATAGCTCAGAGCGCCGTTGCTGTGGGTCAAGATCACCTGACAGCTCCGGACCACGTCCGGGCCAGGCGCAATGGTCTGGCGGGCAAAAACCGTGGCCACCTCGCCGGCGTTCCAGCGGGCGAAGTCGAGATCATGGATGCTCTGGTCCATCACCAGTCCGCCGGAGAGCGTCTCGTCGAGAAACCAGGGCTGGGAGGGGGCGGAGCCCGTCCGGGAGAACCGTTGCACCGCAACCTCACCCACCGCCCCGGCGCGGACGGCATCGTGCATCGCCACGAACTCTGGGAAATAGCGCACAACGTGTCCGGGGTAGAGCTGGACTCCGGCCTGCACGCAGGCATCGATCGCGGCGCGGGCGTCCACCGAGGTCCGCGCCAGCGGCTTCTCGCAGAAGACCTGTCGGCCGGCGGCTGCGGCCCGGCAGACGATCTCTGCGTGAGTGTAGGTCGGCGTGCAGACGTCAACCGCGTCACAGGCATCCAGGAGCTGGTCGAGGGAGCCGACAACTGAGCCACCACCGTGCCGTCGGACCAGCTCCGGTGCGCCCTCAAGAGAGAAAACCACGAGGTCTGCGCCGAGGCTAAGCCAGGAAGGGAGATGGCTGTTGGCGATGCCCCCGGCTCCGACCATCCCGATGGTGTAGTTGCCGCCGGATCTGACTGACACGTAGACCGAATCCCTTCGTTGTGGTGTGGTGTCCGGGCCGCCCGGGGCGGCCGTCCGGTGACTACCCTAGGCAATCATCCGATGGGACCCTGCGCGGGTGCACGCTTCCCTGCCTGGTGAGGCAGCACCTGGTCGTGCTTCACTCAGGCGCATGAGCAGCATCGACAATGCCCATCCCGACGAGGCCCATCCCGACGAGCCACACAATGGTGGGGTCAACAACAAGCTCAACGCTCTGCGCGCCGGCGTGCTCGGTGCCAATGACGGCATCGTCTCGGTGGCCGCCATCACGGTCGGTGTGGCCAGCGCCACACCATCACTCGGACCGGTGCTGACTGCCGGAGTCGCTGGTCTGGTCGGTGGCGCCATCTCCATGGCGCTCGGTGAGTACGTCTCGGTGAGCAGCCAGCGGGACGGCGAGCGGGCGCTGATCGCCAAGGAGAAGCGTGAGCTGGCCGAGATGCCGCAGCAGGAGCTGCTCGAGCTGGCCGGGATCTACGAGCAGAAGGGGCTGAGCGCAGCAACCGCCCGTCAGGTGGCCGAGGAGCTGACCGCGAAGGACGCATTGCGCGCGCATATCTCTGCCGAGCTGAACATCGACCCCGATGATGTGGTCAGCCCCTGGCGCGCCGCCTTCGCGTCCGGCATCGCGTTCACCATCGGTGCGCTGCTGCCCTTGTTGGCCATCCTGATCGCGCCGTCCGACCTCCGAGTGCCCGCCACGATGGTCGCGGTGCTGGTCGCGCTTGCGCTGACCGGGGCGGCCGGGGCCTACCTGGGTCAAAGCCGGCTCCTGCGGCCGACGCTGCGCGTGGTCATCGGCGGCGCGATCGCGTTGGCCGCTACGTACCTGGTCGGGTCGGCGCTCGGCACCTCGGGCCTGGTCTGACCCCCGCCTGGGTGACCGCCGGTTTGAGTGGGGCAGGCACCCTGGAAGTCGAGACCGACAGGGAAACCGGGTCGGTGTGAAGAGAGGTGCTGATCATGACCAAGTCAACGACCCACCGAGGCGGGTTGGACAGGCCGGTTGGGGCGGCGGCAGTGATGGTGCTGCTGCTGATGGGACTCTGGGCGCTGGAGGCGCTGGACCAGCTCAGCGGCAACCGGCTGGACTACTACGGCATCCACGCGCGCGACGTGGACGGACTACCCGAAATCTTCACTGCACCGTTCTTGCACGCCGGGTGGGACCACCTGATCAGCAACTCCGTACCCTTTGCGGTTCTAGGGTTCCTGGTGCTACTGGGCGGACTGGCCCGTTGGCTGCTCTCCTCCTTGATCAGCATCGTCGCCTCCGGGTTGACAGCGTGGGTACTGACCCCCGCCAACACCATCATCCTTGGCGCCAGCGGTCTGATCTTCGGTTGGCTGACCTACCTGCTGGCCCGGGGTCTGTGGTCCAGGAAGCCGGCGCAGGTGCTGCTCGCGGTGGTGATCATGGTCGTCTACGGCGGCATGATCTGGGGCATTCTGCCGAACCAGGCGGGCATTTCCTGGCAAGCCCACCTCGGCGGCGCGGTCGGCGGTGTGTTGGCAGCCTGGCTGCTGCATCGACGCAGCCCGCGCCGGGTGCCGGTATCTGTCTAGAAGTCGTCCTCCTCCGGGGCTGCGGCCAGAACGGCTCGCAGCTCGGCAAGCAGCTGCCGCGCGGTGCCCAGCTCCGCGGACCCAAGCTCGTCGACGCCCCGCCGGTCCATCCGGAACAGGTCCTCCAGCTGGTGTGCAGGGCCGGTGGCTGCCGAGAAGCCGAAAGTTCCGGCGGAGCCCGCGATGGTGTGGGCCAGTTGGCCGGCACGGTCACGACCGGGCTGGTCGAGTCGTCCCTCGTCGGCGGCCGTCACTGCTTCTTCCAGTCGAGCAATCCGTTCCAGGTTGGACTGCACCGCCGAGGCGCCGATGGTGCGGAAGACATCCAGGGCCTTGGCCCGTACCTCCTCCGGGTCGGCCGATGACCCGGGTCCGGGCTCGGCCATCAGTTCCAGCCAAGGAGGTGGGAGACCTCTGACGCCAGCGTCATCGGGTCGAAGGGCTTGGCGATGACGCCCGCGATGTCCAGCTCGGTCCAGGCGCGGCGGTCGCCGGCTTGCACCTTCGCGGTCAAGAAGATGACCGGAATGGCGGCGGTCTGCGGGCACTCCCGTAGCCGGCTGAAGGTCGTGGGCCCGTCCATCCCCGGCATCATCACGTCCAGCAGGACTGCATCGGGGGCCTCTTCGGTGGCTCGTTGCACGGCTTCGACACCTGAGGACGCCGCCCGAACTTCCCACCCGCCGACAATCTCCAGCGCCATCTGGGCCACTTCTCGGATGGCGTCGTCGTCGTCAACGACGAGTACGCGCCGCAGGGCACTCATGGACCGCCTCGCTCTCCTGGTTTGCATCCCAAGCGGCGACCGTGGCTGTCTCGCTGGGGGCCGAAAGGACACCGTGGAACATGCAGCCGGGGCATGGACCACGGGGACGTAGGTAGATAGCTGACCCCCGAGCCAACAGGGGTATCCTACTCGGATCCACCCCTCTCGGGTACCGACGAGGCAGCCCGAATGGGCTCAGCCGGGGTCCGCGGCGGTCCAACCGGAGCTAGCCGGTGCTCAGGTATGCGGCGGATCGCCTGTCGATGATATCTTCTCAGTCATGAAGGGACTGTCCAGTCCCCAAGTACCGGGGGCTTGGCGATTCCGATCAATGTGTCTGACGGCTGCGGTCGTCCTGACGACATTTGCGCTGCTCCTGGCAAGTGACCTGCCAGCGGAGCCTCGCCGGCTGATCAGTGATATCGGGCTGCTCGGTGGCGGCCTCGCAGCAGCGGCGAGCTGCGGCCACCGCTTTCTTCGGTCCGTCGGTCGTCGACGTCGCGCCTGGATGTTCCTCGCCACCGCTGGCGCAGTCGCCGCACTCGGCAACACCTTTGTGATCATCGCCCGTCTCGCCGGTGCCTCCGATGAGACGTTGAAGATCGGTGACATCGGTTTCATCGCCGCGCTGCTACTCGGCATCGTCGGCTTGATCGCGTTCCCATCGGTGCCGCGCCGCGGCACGGAGCTGATGCGGATGGTTCTGGACGGCGTAGTCATCGGCGGATCCGCCCTGGTGATGATGAGCCTGACGGTGTACCCGCAGGTGCTGGCCACCGGCGACGTTCCCTTCCGGCAACGGTTCACCTCGTTAGTGCTGCCGCTCGTCGACGTGGTGGTGGCCACCCTCGCCGCACTGTTGATTCTGCGCAGCAGCCGCGACGACAGGCCCGCGCTGGCTCTGGTGAGTGCCGGTTTTGCCCTCTACGCCCTCTCCGACATCGCCTTCGCCGTCTTGACGGCGCAGGGACCGTTCACCTTCGGCACCCCGGTCGACGTCGGCTGGATCGCCGGCTACGTCCTGATCGCACTCGCCGCCCGACACCACGCCGCGTCCGTTGCGCACCACGCGGAGGTGCCAAAGGAGGGCTCACCCGTCTTCGGCACCGTGGTCATGTTCAGCATCTTCTTGAGCGCGGGTGTCACTCGGCTGGTCCAGGTGGGGCCCACCGGACTTGGTACGGCCACCACGGTGGCCTGGCTCCTTGTGCTGATCGCGGTCGCCACCCGGCAAACGGTGTTGATCATCGACAACGAACGCCTGCGCCAGGGCCTGGAGCGCCGGGTGTCCGAGCGGACCGCCGACCTGCGGCGCCTGACCCGGCGCAGTGAGCTCTTGCTCAGCTCGGTCGCTGACGGCATCTACGGCGTGAACCGGGATGGGCTGATCACCTCCGTCAACCCGGTGGCGGCCAAGACTCTTGGTTACGGTCCGGAGGACTTGATCGGTAAAGACGCCCACGTGATCTTCCACGCCAACCAGGAAGACGGCACCCCGTTCCCTGCCGAGTCCTGCTACATCTCCGAGGCCATCCGCGAAGGCATCGTCAGCAGCGCCGAGGAAGACATCTATGTCCGAGCCGACGGGCGCGAGATCCCGGTCGAGGTCACAGCTAGCCCACTGACGAGCGACATCTCGGTCGAGGGTGCTGTCGTTGTCTTCCGCGATGTCACCCAACGCCGCGAGGTGGACCGGCTGAAAACCGAGTTCGTCTCCATCGTCAGTCACGAGCTTCGTACCCCGCTCACCTCGATCAGGGGCTCGCTGGGGCTGCTCGCGGGAGGAGCGCTCGGCGTGCTGCCGCCGGGAGCCACTCGAATGATTGACATCGCCCTGGACAGCAGCGAGCGGCTGACCCGGTTGATCAACGACATCCTCGACATCGAACGGATCGAGTCCGGAGCGTTGCCGATGGAGGTTGGGGACCATACCGCCCAGGTACTGATCGAGGCCGCAATGGCTCAGGTCCAGGTGCTGGCTGCGGAGGCCGGAGTCACCGTGGTCACCAGCTCGGTGAACGGGCGGGTGCATGCCGATGCGGACCGGGTCGTACAGACCCTCATCAATCTGCTGGGAAACGCCATCAAGTTCTCTCCAGCAGGTTCCCAGGTCATCGTGGCTGCCGCCGTCCGAGGGGCCTTTGTGCAGTTCAGCGTCGTCGACCGAGGTCGTGGAATCCCCACCGACAAGCTGGACAGCGTCTTCACCCGCTTCGAGCAGGTCGACTCCTCCGATGCGCGGGAGAAGGGCGGCACCGGGCTCGGCCTGGCCATCAGCCGGAGTCTGATCGAGCGGCTCGGCGGGCGCATCTGGGCTGAGAGGAACCCTAACGGGGGCACCACCTTCCGCTTCACGCTTCCCCGGGTCACGGAGTCCGACCACGTCGACGACGGCAGCCACGGACCGCTGGTGATCGTCTGCGACGACGACGAGTACGTGGTCGAGGTGCTGTCGGAGGTCCTCCAGCAGCGGGGATATCGTGCCGTCGGCGTGAGCACCGGGCACGAAGCGTTGGAGCTGATCACCCTCGAGCAGCCGGCCGCGGTGCTGCTGGATCTGGTCATGCCGGGCACCTCGGGCGGCGACGTGGTCGCCGCGTTGAAGCGTCGACCAGAAACGCAGGACATCCCTGTCGTCGTGGTGTCTGGCCTGAGCCCGGGCGGTCACGCTGGGCTCGAGTCTCAGACGGCCGGCTGGCTGGTGAAGCCCGTCGACCAGGAGCGGCTGAGCCAGACGGTGGCGGCGGCCATCGCGGATCACCCCGCCCGGGGCACCGTGCTGCTGGTGGAGGACGACCGCGACCTGGCCAACGTGATCCGCACCCTGTTCGAGCGTCGTGGTTTGACCGTCTACTACGCTGCTACCAAGGTCGAGGCGCTCAGGCACCTCCGAACGATCCAGCCACAGGTCATGATCTTGGACCTACATCTGCCGGACGGGGATGGCATCGAGCTGGTAGCGGAGATCCGACGCAACCAGCGGCTGGCCCAGATGCCCGTCGTCGTCTACAGCGCCGTCGACATCGACGACAAGGCCAGGGACAGCCTCAGGCTGGGCCCTACTGCCTTCTTGACCAAGGGACGGGCCAGCCCGCAGCAGCTGGAGGATCGGGTGCTCGAACTGCTCGGCGTGACCACCGGCCGGGATGTAGAGGACGGAGGGATCTCGAGCGCCCAGGTCCCCGTCCATGTTCAAAGCTAGCGATGCGAGAAACTATCCGCAGCCCAGGCAATGGGGCCGGTTGCGGATCATTCGACCGGGTGTGGAAGAAATGCACCTGTATGGCGCCTGCTCGGGACGAAAGGAACACATGCTGACTGTGATCAAAGGCAGAAAGGCTGGCGACATGGCTCCGATCAACGGACGGAACGCCCTCACGATTCGGGTCAGTTCCGGTACCGGCTTCGGCCGGACCCGGCTGTCGGCCTTCGACGCTGCCCTCCGCGACGCCGGGGTGGCGGACTTCAACCTGATCCGGCTCAGCTCAGTAATTCCCCCGGGAAGTCATGTGGTCGAGGTGGCGGGCCCAGACCAGCTGCCGGGGGCCCACGGCGATGCGCTCTACTGCGTCTACGCCGACGCCTACGCCAGTACCCCGGGCGAGCAGGCGTGGGCCGGTGTGGCATGGTCCCAGCGCGACGACGGATCCTGTGCCGGGCTGTTCGTGGAACACCACGGCAGCACCCAGAGCACCGTACAACGTGAGCTGGCTGCCAGCCTGGAGGACTTGTCACTGGGGCGTGGCGGGATGTACCACCCGGCCGGCACCGTCCTGACCTCAGCGACCTGCGTGGACCATCCGGTGGCGGCCGTTGTGATCGCGACCTACCGATCGTCGGCCTGGGACCAGTCATGACCGATCAGATCGTCCGGCCGCGTCGAGCCAGCCACGGAGACACCCGCATCACCGTCGAGACCCGCATCGATCCGTGGCATGCCGAGATGTTCTGGGAGCTCTACCTGACTGCCTTCGGCCCGCTCCGTTCCCGGGCGGTTGCCCGGCAGGTGCTGCATCACGACGAGTTCATCGCCGAGATGGCCGACCCGCGAATCTGGAAGTACGTAGCATGGGACTTAGATGGCGAGCCGATCGGTCTGACCACCTTGACCCGGGAGCTGGCGTCGGTACCTTGGGTCAGCCCGGAGTATTTCGAGGTAAACTTCCCCGAAGCCGCCGCACGGAACGCCGTGTACTACCTGGGTTTCACCTTGGCTCACCCGGGCCAGCGCCAGTCTCGGCTGTTCGTGCAGATGCTCGCCGCAGTGGTGGAGCGGCTGGTGGAGGCTAGGGCCGTCTGCGCCTATGACGTGTGCGCCTACAACAACGCTACGTTCAGGTTCGGGGACCACATCGAGATGATGCTGCACCGGTTAGCCGACGTCACCGTCGAGAAGATTGATACCCAGACCTACTACAACGCCACCTTCGGGTGACCGGCCTAAATGGACACGTGACTGCTATGACAGAAGCTCCCCGACGCACCGCCGTCGTCATCGAGGATGATGCGGACATCCGCAACCTACTGGAAGCCATTCTCGGGCAGGCGGGGTTCACCTGCTTCGCCGCGGCCACCGGGAGCGACGGCGTCGAGGCCGTCCGGGAGCACCAGCCGACTTTAACCACGCTCGACATCAGCCTGCCTGGAATCGACGGGTTTGAGGTGGCTCGCAGGATCCGCTCCTTCTCCTCGACCTACATCATCATGCTCTCCGCCAGGATGGAGGAGATCGACACCTTGATGGGTCTCGACGCCGGGGCCGATGACTACCTGACCAAGCCGTTCCGTCCGCGTGAGCTGCGGGCGCGCGTCGAGGCGATGCTGCGGCGCTACCCCGAGGCCGTCGGATTTCCGATCGGAGCCGGAACGGGAAGTTCGCCGGAGACCGTCCCGCCACCGGTCGGTTGGTCAGCGACGTCCCAACCGGGCGGCCAGGGCAACGCCGACGAGGACGAAGGGTGGCTGCAGCACAACGGCCTCCGAATCCATCCCGAGATGCGGCTGTGCGAGAACGACAGCGGCCCGGTGGACCTGACCCGGAGCGAGTTCGAGTTGTTGTTGACCATCGTCCAGGGGCAGCGACGGGTGATCTCCAAGAACACCCTGGCACTTGAGCTTCGCGGCGATGACGTGTCCGGCGGCTATGTCAGCGAGTCCGACCGCAGGGCCGTCGAGGTCCACCTGGCGAACCTGCGGCGCAAGCTCAAGGACTCGGTCAGCTCGCCCCGGTACGTGGAAACCGTCCGTGGCGTTGGTTACCGGTTGGCGATGCCTCAACCTTCCCGGGCTTCCGCGGGTGGGTCGCTCGCGGAGTAGCCGGCCCGTTCCAGGTCGGCCCGTAAGGCTGCCGCCTCAATAAGCAGGGCGTCGAAAAGCGCGTGCGTTGCCGACCGGTGGTTGTCCTCGACGGCCAGCCGTAGCGCGCGAGCTGCCTCGACCACGCCGACGGCCCCGATCATCACGCTAGTGGTCTCCAGGCTGAGTAGCGATATGAGCGGCGCCTCGTCGTCATCGTCGGCCAGATCGGCGAAGATCGTGGAGATCCTACTGTCCAACAATGACAGATAGTCGCTGACGAACCGTGCGACGATCTGCTCGTCGCGACCGACCTCCTCGTACAGCTTCGCCAGCTGCGGGCCGATCGGCCCCGACGCCTGCGTCGAGACCGACCTGCCCTCTCCGGACCGCTTCCCCGATAGCTCGCCGGTCCGGCGAGCGAGTCCGTCCCCCCGGACAGCCTCGCCCTGATCTCCGCTGACGCCAGCGTTCCCCCCCGAGAACTGCTGCGTGCTGTCGCCCACACCGCCCCCCGGTGGTGTGGACATCTCAACTCCCGCGTTCGAAAGCATGTGTACGCGTCCCTGTCCGGTGCCACCATGACCGGCCGCCGGGGAGCGCCGCCGCAGTACGGCACCGGATCCTCGAGCGGGCAGTGAGCATGGATGGCTCCTTGATCGATGCGCGGACTACAAACCCTCCCCCGCAGTCGAGACCCCCCGATCCCGACACGAATGATCCTGCTGGTTCGATCTCTAGGCCAGGTCTTCGTTTCGCTAGGGTCCCCTCAAGATTTGCTCAAGATCGCACCAGGCTGAGCTGGGATCGAGCTGAAGGCCGACTATGGCGTGGTGTGGAGCCGGGACCGTGATGCCCCGTGCGGGCACCGTTCCGGGGCAGCAACGTAGGGGCCGGTGGGGGCGCCCATCATCATCGCCCCCACCGGCCTCTACCTCGGATCACCTCCCCAGGTGACCACAGGCGGCAGTCAAAAACTTCCCCTGACGTGCCTTCGACCGCTCCGGCCTAGGAAAATGTTGAACGTTTGACCTTTTGGCGAGGGCCGAAATTGCTCAGCGTCATCTCAAGATTGGCTCAAGATCTCCTCAAGGCGAACCCGCACTCTCATCAACCACCGGCGTGCTTCACCCACGAAACTGTCACTTCACCCAGGTTGCAACATGGGTGGAGTGCAGGATTCCCACGTACACGTGGGCGGAGTCTGACCGTCAGCGCAACACCAGTTCGGTCATGAGTTCGATCGGTTTAGCGTAGCCAAGGCGGGCACGGGGTCGGTCGTTGAGCTGGTTGGCGACGCGTTGGAGCTCGGCTTGGGGGTGGATCGACAGGTCGGGGCCCTTGGGGAA
>JAOPXN010000089.1 GCA_025965155.1 Propionibacteriaceae bacterium | reverse complement strand
GTACCGAGGGCGACCTGCCGGCAGCGGTTAGTGCGTAGACAGTGGTAAAGTTTCCGCGTTGATCGACGGCGTAGCCGTTGGTCGGTGAGGGGCTATGGCGCAGTTGGTAGCGCGTCTCGTTCGCAATGAGAAGGTCAGGGGTTCGAATCCCCTTAGCTCCACCACTCAAATCTGTCTTTTGACTTGGGCGCTCGCTCGCGTCAGCACAAACCCACTGGTGCTATCAGCGGTGGTTGGCATCACGTTCGCCCCCCATTCGCTCCCACTGGACCGCCGCCGCCGCGTTCAGCAGACCACCCGCGGCCGCCGCGGCCGTAAGAATGACCCGCTCTACCGTGCCCGGCGAACCCTGCACACCGGTGCCGACCTGCTCACCGACAAGCAGGCCGCCCGACTCACGGCCCTGTTCACCATCGATGAGCACGTCGAGGTCGAGGCCACCTGGGGGGCATCTACCAGCGGATGATCGCCCCCTACCGGCACCCCGACCCAGCCGCGGGCCGCGAGCTGATGGTCAAGCTGATCGAGTCGCTCAGCGCCGGCGTCCCCAGGCCGCTGGTCGAGATCGCCAAACTCGGCCGCACCCTGAGCAAGCGAGCCGCTGCCGTACTGGCCTACTTCGACCGGCCCGGCACCAGCAACGGTCCAACCGAAGCGATCAACGGCCGCCTGGAGCACCTGCGCGGCTCCGCCCTCGGCTTCCGGAACCTCACCAACTGCATCGCCCGATCCCTACTCGAGACAGGCGGATTCAGACCCCGGCTACACCCTGCATTGGTGAAGAGCCGCTCTTCCTGGGGGTCGGCCAAAGATACGACGGAAACCGGCAACCAGTGATCTTGAGTTGAACTTGCCGCAGGTCAGGTGCTGGGGCGGATCGGCGTCGGCTGCCCGACCAGGGACAGCGATGCGCAAACGCAGCCGGAGGCCCGATCTTGTGTCACCGGGCGCAGTGAACTTCTTCGCGTACCCGCTCAGATCGGTCAACGGCGCACCCGATAGCGCAGGTGAAGCACCCGGTTGCCCTGAATCACCACGTCAGGATCCTCCAACAGGTGCTGCGCGTGGACCGACCCGAAGTAGCGCTTGCCGGACCCGAACACGACGGGTACGACGTCCATGCGCACCTCGTCGACCAGGCCCGCGGCAAGCACCTGGCCACCGACGTCGCCAGCAGCGACCTCGACCATGCGGTCACCCGCAAGCTCCTGCGCCTTGGCCACGGCTGCCTCGACGCCGTCGACGAAGTGAAACGGCGCCTCGGGGTCCCAGCCCTCGGGCTTCGGTCGGTGTGTCACGACGACCACGTGGTCGATCCCGCCCGGAGGCTTCCCGTCCCAGCCGTCCGCCATGTCGAAGACGTGGCGGCCGACGATTGTCGCCCCGATCTGGTCCCAGTACGGCCGGGTGTAGTCGTAGGACGTCTGCGACACCTTCAACTCGCCGCTCTCGTCCAACGGCACGTCACCGCTGGACAACCAGTCGAACAGCGGTCCGGGCTGGTCATTCTCGTCCGCGACGAAGCCGTCCACCGACACCGAGCTGTACATGACCACCGTGCCCACGGGGCTCTCCTTTGCTTTGGGATGCCCCCAAATTAGCGTGTCCTCTTTATGCCTGCGGGCTGCCTGCGCATGCTGACGGATGCCTGCACGCGCCGCCCCAGGGAGCATGCGACCGCTTACAGCCGGGATCAGCATAGGTATACCTTCGCGACGGGGCCGTCGGCGAGGGGCGTAGACGCCGTCAACCCTGTTGGTCCCCGTGGCATCTCCAGACCGCCTCTTACATCCATGCGTTCATGGTGGTCGGAATGACGCGGCCGGCGTCTTCCTCCGACCCGGGGGAGTGTTCCACCCGGTACACCAATGTCACAAGGGTTGTGACGCTGGTTCGGTCGGCAGAGTCCGGAAGGCGGCGACCGCATCCGCGACGGTCCGGTAGATGTGGGTGTTGTCGAAATCGGTCAGGGTTCCGTACTTCGTCAGGTTGTCCAGCAGGTCCGGATCGGCTTCGGCGATAACGAACACGCGACCGTCGGCGTGCAGGGATCTGATGAGGCCTGCCAGGGTGACGCCGGCCGAGTAGTCAATGTCATCGAGTGATGAGCAGTCGAGGACGAGCCACCGCACCTTGGTCGGTGCCGCCGACAGAAGTCCCAGGACCTGGTCGGAGAACCGGCTGGCGTTGGCGAAGAAGAGCCGTGCGTCGAATCGGAATACGAGCAGGCCGGGAAGACTCTGGTGTCCGGGTTTGGCGCTGATATAGGTCATGTCGCCTTCACGGTCCACTCCGACCAGGAAGTCCTTCGGAGCGTAGGCGCGACGGACAATCTCGAGGATCGACAACACGATCGCCAAGATGATGCCCTCCTCAACGCCGACTGCGAAGACGACGATGGCGGTGATTGCCGCGATGACGAACTCGCTGCGCCGGGCCGCGAGTATCCGTCGAAGTCCCTTGATGTCGATCAGACCGATGCCGATGAGAAAGACGATCGCTGCCAGGACCGCTTTGGGCATGTCGGTGAGCAGGCCGGTGAGAAAGAGCACCACGATCAGGGTGACGACCGACATCGTCATGTTCGCGACCTGCGTACGGCCTCTCTGCTCGTCGAGGATCTGGGTCTTGGTCGGGCTGCCGTTTACGACGAAGGTGCCGGTCAGCCCGGCCGCGAAGTTCGCGCCGCTGAGACCGACGATGTCGCGGTTCACGTCGACTCGCTGGTTGTGCTTCATGGCGAAGCTGCGGGAGGTGGCCGCGCTCTGGGCGATGATCAGCACGAAGCAGGAGAACGCGATGCCGAGGACCTTCGGGATGTCGCTCCAGGTGATCCCGTCCGGCAGGCCGATTGGCGGGAAGCCACCCTGGACGGCGCCGACGATCGCGACACCGTGGGACGACGCGTTCAGCGTGCTGGACAAGATGATCGACAAGCCCACCGCGACGACGGCGCCGGGGACCTTGGGCAGGAATCGTTTGAACCCCACGATGATGGCCAACGCGCCGACGGCGAAGGCGACCGTCCAGAGGTTGGCGGCGCCGACGTGGGTGACCGTCCACCACTGCTGCTCGAACCAGTTCCCCTTGCCCTTCGGGATGCCCAGCATGTCCGGGATCTGACCCGCGAACACCTGGATGCCGACGCCGGTGAGGAAGCCGATCAGAACCGATGCGCTCAGGAAGTCGCCCAGGAAGCCGAGTTTGAGCAGCCTCGCTATGACCAGCAGCCCCCCGCACACCAGGGCGACCAGGCTGGTCCAGGCCAGCCACTCGGTGGAATTCGGCTGGAGTCCGGCGATCCCGAGACCCGCAAGTCCGGCTGCGAGAATGGCCGCGGTCGCGGAGTCAGCGCCCACGACCAGGAGGCGGGACGAGCCGAGGAGTGCGAACACCAGGGTGGGAAAGATTATGGTGTACAGACCGGTGACCACGGGAGTCTGCGCGATGGACGTGTAGCCCATAGTCTCGGGGATGGCGATCGCCGCCAACGTCACACCCGCGATGATGTCCCGCGGCAACCAACTCCGTTCATAGCCCTGCAACGACTGCGGAGTGACCTTATCGAGCTTCGGCATGGGACGCCCTTCTGCTGGGATACGGGCTGTTGATTTCGTGTCGATCCGCCGCCGCCGGCCGGTGTCGATGGGGGTCACGTTCCACTTCCGGTCACCTTCCTTGCAACTAGTTCCGTACTGTCTACGGTCCGGTGGTTCGGCCCGGGACGCCATCGCCCACTTGGGATGATTCGTCCGCGGTCGCATTGTCGTTTCGGTGTTGCTCCATACCCAACTTCGCGGCTCCGGTGATCACGCGCGCGATGACGCCCAACAGGATGAGGCCGAGCACATCTGGAGCAGGGCGACCAGCCTGGCAGACTGGGAGACCGGTGCGATGTCGCCATATCCCACGGTCGTGAAGGTGGTGACCGTGAAGTACAGAGCGTCAAGTCTGGTCATCGGCTCCGAGTAACTCCCGGGCTGCGCGCTGCCGATCGCGAATTGGGTGGTGGCGAACACGATGACAAAGAGCGGACCTGTTGTGGCCAGGGCCTCCACTGTCCGGACCAACGGATATGGCGAACGCACGATCGCGCGGAGCTGAATGGCCAGGACAATGACGACAAGGAGTACACCGAGAACGAACCCGGCGACAGAGCGTGCTTCCGACAAGTGGCCCAGTGGAATCAGGAAGTAGATCGTGACGACCACGAGAACCGACAGGAACGATCGGAGCAGGGCCGCGACCAATACGCGGCGCGGGATGGTCGGCAATGCCGGCGTACTGTGCCGGGCTTGGTGGTTGGCTTCAGGCCTCATGCAGGCCTCGGTTCTGTCCGCGTAGTGGCCGGATCGCCGCTGGTCGTCGGTGGCTCCGGGCCTGTCGGGCCTGGAACGGGCAGGACGCAGGTGGCCACGAACGCCACCGTGACCGCGACCACGATTTCCGGCGTCACGGCCACACCGTCGGCGCCCATGAGCACAACCGCTAGGAGGGTAGAGGTCAAAGGCAGCCGAAGCATGGCCGCACTCATCGCCCCTATCCCGATGCCAATTGCCGCGGCTAGATCGAGGCCAGGCAACCCGCTGGCCGCGATACCGAGCGCTCCGCCGATGAAGAGTGCCGGGAAAACCGGGCCGCCCCGAAGCGCGCTAAGCGACAGCACGTAGCTGATGGCTTTACACACGATAAGGACGATTAGCACCACAAGCGGGTAGTCAGCAGCGTGGCTTACGAGATCTGGCAGGCCATTCTCACCCGAGAACAAGACCTGTGTGAAGCTACGTCCGGTCAGCAGCTGGTACGCCATCGCGGTCAGGCCAATCAGCAGACCCAATGCGGACGTGACAACAACGCGATTCAAATGCACGATCGGACGCAGCGACAGTGCGGATTTGCGGATAACCCATCCGAACAAGGCACAGACCACTCCAAGGACAAGTGCCCAGGTTAGGCTCGCCACCGTGGGTGGCATCGTCGCCGGCACCGACGGGAGTGCCAAGGAGAAGGTGCCGAGACCGGTCCAATTGTCAAGTCCGATAAAGACCAATGCACCGATGCCGGAGGCGAGCAGACCCGGCAACGCAATAAGGCTCAGCGTCATGCCGCCGATGCCGGCAATCTCCATGATCAGGAACGCCCCGAGGATGGGGGAGCCGAGCAGGGTGCTGATCGCCGCGAAACTGCCCGCCGATGCCATCATCGTCACGGCCATCGGCGGCGCATCAGGCTTCACCAGGCGCACGGTCAGCGCGGCCAGCCCGCCACCGATCGCGATCAACGGTGCTTCCGGCCCCAGCACGGCGCCGAGACTCAGCGTGGCCAAGGCGGCAATCGCGACACCGATCAGCTCCCGTCCCGACGGTGGACCGCCCCCGGTGACGAAGCCAAAAGCGGGTGAATGTCCTCCGCGGCCAGGCAAGTAACGGATCGTCAACGCAGTCAACAACCCGCACAGCAGCAAGAACGGAACCGGCCACCACGCCGGGGCCGACCCGCTGAACATCCCTCCAGGAAGATCAACGAAAGTGAACTGCTGCACTCCACGGACCAGCGCGAGGAAACCGTACGCGACAGCCGAGATCGGAGCGCCCAAGATGGCCGCGAGAACCAGCGCCCCAATATAGGACTTCGAACGGATGACTGCCATCGGATCAAGCTGCGGCGCTCTGCCATCAGCCGCGGGGTCGGCAGCCCCAGATCCTTCTCGAGACATCGGTCGGACTCCCTTCGTCGAACGGCTTCCGAGCTGGCAGTCCTATCGTTGGCGAGCGGCACCGCCCCTGGCATCACCTTCTTTGGACGATGTTGTTGCCAATCTGCGCCGACCTTGTAATCAGATGGTCGATCGGCCGCTCAATCGATCCTGTGGCAACAACCGCTGACCAGGGAAAACGCCTGGAAGCGCCGATTCACAACAGGCGCGATTTCATGCGCCCGGTCTATCGGATGGCACACGGACCCTAGAGCGTCTAGGCCCGCTTGACGCAGCGGAATCCTATGTGGCTCATGCCGGTGTCGATCATCTGCGGGCGGCGTGCGGACGGCCGGTAGCGCAAGCAATAGCTGTCCGCGCAGAGGAACGAGCCGCCCTTGATCACCTTGCGCGGAACCCGAAACTGCGGCTGGCCTGGGTCGTAGCTGGACTCCATGGCGGGCCCCCGCGGATTCCGCGGTGCGCAGCAGGGAGCTACGTCGCTT
>JAOPXN010000017.1 GCA_025965155.1 Propionibacteriaceae bacterium | reverse complement strand
CGCCGTCTCCGCCTCCACCTGGGCGCGGTAGCTGTCGGCGACCAGCGCCGCGACGGCACCACCCGACAACCCCGCCAACCCCTCCAAATCGAACATACGTTCACACTAACCGGGCCGTCTGACAATTCTTGGTGCCGGTGGACTGGCTGCGCCGAAAAGACCGCGCCTATGCCGGCGCCGGTGGACCGGCGTCCGTCGCCGGGCTTGCGCCGAGTTGGATGGATCCGTCGGCGGCTATCCGCCAGCCGGGGTTGTGCGCCACTTCCCAGGGATGGCCTTCCGGATCGATGAAGACGCCGGAGTAGCTACCCCAGAAGGTGGCGGCACCCGGGCGCCCGATCACCCCACCTGCGCTCGCGGCCTCGGCCAGAACCGAGTCCACCTCAGCCGCGGACCGGACGTTATAGGCGAGCGTCACACCGCCCCAGCCGCCCGAGTCGGTCACGGCGGAGTCCTCCGCCAACTCAGAGCGGCCCCAAAGAGCCAGCACCAGGCCGCCCGCCTGAAAGAAGACCACATCCTCATTTACCGGAGTAGCGGGCTGCCAGCCGAGCGTCCGATAGAACGCCTGAGCACGCTCCAGGTCCCGGACACCAAGCGTGATCAGCGATACGCGTTGTTCCATCTCGGCACTGTAGCGACGCGCTGCGACCGGGGCTTACTGCTCCAAGCCGGTCTCGGCCCGGAGACGGTCGATGTGCTGGGACGCCTCCGCCTTGGAGAGATCCGCCGGCAGCTCCTCGCCGGCCTGCTTCGCCAGGGTGTCCAGATAACTCTTCTGGGCCTCCGTCATCGGGTCGCCCCCGCTGACCCAGTCGCTCGGGTCCTTCTCCAAGGTGTTGTCCGCGGCTCCATCCGTAGCGCCGATGCGCTCCTCGGGGGCTGAGTCCTGACGTTGCTCATTGGTGTTGTCGCTCATTGCCCCACACTATGCGCCGGTACTGACACGCGCTGAAGGCGGTCAGTGGACCAACCGCTGGAGCGCCACCTTTGCCAGCTCGGGGTACAGCAACGCCAGCGGAGCAGGTCCCTCCACCGTCAGCGTGGCAACGCACCCCCCTTCGACACCCGCCCGGACCGAGTGGATCAGCCTCATCCGAAGCGGCCCGAGCCGCACCCGCCAGGTCCAGCTGCGCGCCGCCTCATCCACTGAGTCGATCAGGAACAGGATCCGCACCCCGGCCGGACCGTGCACCACACCGGAGACACCCGCGGCGATCCGTCGGGCGGTAGCGTCCACCGACCTGATCGGGGGCGCCCACGACGGCCAGCCGTCGATCTCGGCGTACCGCTCCCAGGCGTGGTCGGCGCGCACCGGGCCGACTACGGCGATCTCCCGTCTCATGCTTGCACGCTGACGGGTAGCGATGTCCGGTCGGGCATGAGCCGACGCTACTCCGCAGAACACAGGAGAAGATGTCCTGGTGCGACACGAGGCTTCGATCCTGCATCTGGACCTGGATGCCTTCTTCGCCTCGGTGGAGCAGCGTGACAAGCCGTCGCTGCGCGGTAAGCCGGTAGTCGTCGGCGGCGTGGGCTCCCGCGGTGTCGTGGCAACGGCCTCGTACGAGGCCCGCCTGTTCGGAGTGCATTCGGCAATGCCGGGACACGAGGCTAAGCGGCGGTGTCCGCACGCGGCCTTCCTGGGAGTCCGCTTCCCGGCCTATCGCGCCGCCAGCCGGAACGTGATGGCGGTCCTGCGGGACCTCTCACCACGGATTGAGCCGCTGTCACTCGACGAGGCCTTCGTCGACCTGGCCGACAGCCCGCATCGGTTGGATCTGAGCCTGACCGGGCTGGAGGCGATAGTCCGCGACCTCAAGGCCCAGGTGGCCGAGGTGACCGGCGGCCTGACCGCGTCCGTCGGCGTCGGCACCAGCAAGTTCATCTCCAAGGTGGCCAGCGAGATCAACAAGCCCGATGGCAGCTTCATCGTTCAACCCGGGACTGAGGTGCAGCTGCTTCGACCGATGTCGGTCAAGGTCCTTCCGGGTGTCGGGCCGGTCACCCTGGACAAGCTTCGCCGGATCGGTGTCAGCACGGTCGATGACCTCCAGCGAATCTCGTTGGACGAGCTCGTCCAGGTCGTGGGCAGGGCGCACGGTCAGGGGCTGGTCGATCTCGCCCATGCCCGCGACGACCGGACGGTCGAACCCGAGCGTGAGGCGAAGTCCATCTCGGTGGAGGACACCTTTGAGACAGACCTGGTCGACATCCGGCGGCTGACCGAGATCCTGGACCGGCACGCCGCCCAGGTCGCCGGGCGGCTCCGGGCCGCCGAGCTGTTCGCCCGCACCGTCACCATCAAGGTCCGCCAACATGATTTCGTCACCCAGACCCGGGCGCGGACGCTGACGGGGGCCACCGACCGCTCGGACCTCATCGGCCAGGTGGCCCGGGGGCTGCTGAACGGAGTGGACACCTCCAACGGTGTACGGCTGCTCGGAGTAGGCGTGGCCGGCCTGACCGATGTCCTTCAGGAAGACCTGTTCGCCGACGAGGGTCTTACGGGCGCCGAGGATGAGGTGATCCAGACCAGGACGGAGGAGCCCGACCAGTCGCCGCTGCCGGCCCGCAGCTGGCCACCCGGCATCGACGTCGTGCACACCCTGTACGGGCCCGGGTGGGTATGGGGCTCCGGCGTCGGCCGGGTGACCGTCCGGTTCGAGACCCGGGACACGCCTTCCGGCCCGGTTCGTACCTTCAGCGAGGACGACCCGGCCCTGCAGCTGCGACCCGTGGCCGAGTGGGCCGACGACGCCGACTAATCAGCTCCCGGCCAGAGCGGCCGCAGCCACCAACCCACGGAACAGCCCGCGGTCATGCTCGGTCTCCGGATGCCACTGCACGGCTAGCCAGAAGGGCCGGTCCACCGCCTCCATCGCCTCGACCGTCCCGTCAGCCGCGCGGGCCGCCACCTCGTACCCGGGATGGCTGGCCACCGCCTGGTGATGGTGGCAGCGGGCCAGGAAGTCGTCGCCCACCAGCCGGTGCACCGTTGACTCGGCGACGGTTCGCACCAGCACCGAGCCGTACTCCGCGCCCCCGGGTGAGTGCCGGGAGTGCCCCACCCGGTCGGGCAGATGCTGCTCCAAGGCCCCGCCCGCGTGTACGGCCATCAGCTGCATGCCGCGACAGACCCCCAGCGTCGGCAGCAGCCGCTGTGCGGCAGCTTCGAGGAGTGCGAGCTCCCAGGTGTCCCGGTCCGGTCGCCAGCCGGAGGTCTGCTCGTGTGCTGCTTGGCCGTACCGCTCGGGGTCGACATCCGCACCACCGCAGACGACCAGCCCGTCGAGCCGGCGCAGCACCGAGGCTGCGGCGGCGGGATCGTCCACCGGCGGCAGCAGTACCGGGATTCCGCCCGCCGCCTCGATGGAGCTGGCGTAGTCCGACGGCAGCACGTCGGCACGCACGTCCCAGACACCCCAGCGGCACTGCTCCCGGTACGTGCTGAGCCCGATCAGCGGTCGAGTCGTCGTCACAGCGGCGTCACGTACGCACCGGAGATCCCGCCGTCAACAAGGAACGTGCTGGCGGTGATGAAGCTCGACTCGTCGGAAGCCAGGAACAGCACCGCATTGGCCATCTCCTCCGGCTCGGCGAAGCGCCCCATCGGTACGTGCACCAGCCGCCGCGCTGCCCGCTCCGGGTCCGAGGCGAACAGCTCCTGCAGCAGCGGGGTGTTCACCGGGCCGGGGCACAACGCGTTCACCCGAACCCCCTGCCGGGCGAACTGGACACCGAGCTCGCGGCTCATCGACAACACACCACCTTTGGAGGCGGAGTAGGAGATCTGCGACGTGGCGGCACCCATCACCGCCACGAACGAGGCCGTGTTTATGATCGACCCGCGACCCTGCTCGAGCATGTAGGGCAGTGCGGCCTTGCAGCACAGGTAGACGCTGGTCAGGTTGACGTCCTGCACCCGGCGCCATGCCTCGAGATCGGTGTCGAGGATCGAGTCGTCCTCGGGCGGGGAGATCCCGGCGTTGTTGAAGGCGATGTCGACCGAGCCGTACCGCTGCTGCGCGGTCGCGAACAGCGCATCCACCTGGTCCTTGTCGGTGACGTCGGTGTGCACGTAGGTGCCGTCTACGGCTGCTGCGACCTCGGGACCGCGCGCGTCGTCGACATCGCCGATGATGATCTTCGCACCTTCGCCGGCCAACCGCCTGGCGGTGGCCAGGCCGATCCCGGAGCATCCTCCGGTGATCACTGCGACCCGGCCCTCGACTCGTCCTGCCATGTTCTTTGTCACTCACTTTCTCTTCCCTGGTGGAATATCACTGGTCGGCGATGAAGACGTTCTTCTCCTCGGTGAACGCGTACGGCGCGTCCGGCCCCAGCTCGCGACCCAGACCCGACTGCTTGAAACCGCCGAACGGCGTCCAGTACCGCACCGAAGAATGCGAGTTAACACTGAGGTTGCCGGCCTGGATGGCACGCGAGACGCGCAGACCGCGGCCGAGGTCTGAGGTAAAGATCGAGCCCGAGAGCCCGTAGACGGTGTCGTTGGCCAGCTCGATCGCTTCCGCCTCGTCCGAGAACGGCAGCACCGCAACCACCGGGCCGAAGATCTCCTCCTGCCAGATCCGTTGCCGGGTGGACTCGGCCAGCACCACCGTCGGCGGCATCCAGAAGCCGGCACCATCGGGGTGCGATCCGGTGTAGGCGATCTCCACTCCGTCGAGGAACCCCTGCACCCGCAGCTGTTGCCGCGCCGAGATCAGCGGCCCCATCTCCGAGGCCGGGTCCTGCGGACTGAGCACCCGCAGGTTCTTCACGGCCGGTTCCAGCAATGCCAGGAACTGCTCGTACACCGAATCCTGGACAAGGATCCGGGAGCGGGCGCAGCAGTCCTGGCCGGCATTGTCGAACACCGCGTACGGGGCGCTGGCCGCGGCCTTCTCCAGGTCCGCGTCGGCGAAGATCACGTTCGCGCTCTTGCCCCCGAGCTCAAGCGTGCACCGCTTCACCTGGTCCGCACAGCCCGCCATGATCGACTTACCGACGGCGGTGGAACCGGTGAAGCAGACCTTGCGCACCAGCGGGTGGGTGATGAACCTCTTCCCCACCACCGGTCCGGCACCAGGGATGACGGTCAGCACACCCTCGGGGATGCCGGCCTCGATGGCCAGCTCGGCCAGCCGCAGAGCGGTCAGCGGCGTCAGCTCGGCCGGCTTAAGCACCACCGTATTGCCGGCGGCGAGCGCAGGAGCGAAACCCCAACCAGCGATGGGCATCGGGAAGTTCCACGGCACGATGACGCCGACCACACCGAGCGGCTCGTGGAACGTCAGGTCAACACCGCCCGGGACCGGGATCTGCCGACCGAACAGCCGCTCCGGGGTTGCTGAGTAGTAGTTCAGCACGTCGCGCACGTTCCCGGCCTCCCAGCGGGCATTACCCAGGGTGTGCCCAGAGTTCAGCACCTCAAGCTCGGCGAGCTCGTCGAGATGGTCGTCTACGACGGTCGCGAAGCGGCGCAGCAATCGGGCCCGCTCCCCGGGGGCCACGTCGCGCCAGGCAGGGAAAGACCGGGAGGCCCGTTCGATCAAGGCGTCGGTCTCCGCCTCGGACGCAAGCTCGATGTCGGTGACCCGCTCCGCGGTGGCGGGGTTGATCACTGTGTAGGAGGACATCTCGACTCACATCCTCTCGAAGCTGCGCCGCAGCTCCCAGTCGGTGACCGCGGCGTCAAAGGCGGCCAGCTCGACCTCGGCCATGGTGGCGTAGTGATCCACGACCGTGTCGCCGAACGCGCTTCGCGCCACATCGGAGGTGACAAAGGCGTTCCGCGCATCCCGTAGCGTCCGTGGCACGGTGCTCCGTCCCGACGTGTAGGCGTTGCCCACGAGCTCGGCCTCGAGCGTCAGCTCGTGCTCGATGCCGTACAGGCCTCCGGCGAGCATAGCGGCCAGTGCCAGGTACGGGTTGACGTCGCCGCCGGGTACCCGGTTCTCCATCCGCGCCCCGGCGCCCTGGCCGACCAGCCGCACCGCGCAGGTGCGGTTGTCCTGGCCCCAAGCGATGGTGGTCGGCGCGAAGGAGCCGGCCGCGAAACGCTTGTAGGAGTTGATGTTCGGCGCGTAGAGCAGGGTGAAGTCGGCCATGGTGGCCAGCACGCCGGCTACGAACTGGTCGTACAGACTGGTCCGGGCGCCGTTCTTCCAGAACACAGTCGACCCGTCGGCGCCACGCAGCGACAGGTGGATGTGGCAGGAGTTTCCCTCCCGCTCGTTGTATTTCGCCATGAAGGTGATCGACTTACCTTGCTGAGCGGCGATCTCCTTAGCAACAGTCTTGTACACCACATGGTTGTCGGCCGTGGTCAGACCGTCGGCGTAGAGGAAGCCGATCTCATGCTGCCCGAAGTTGCACTCCCCCTTGGCCGACTCGACGTCCATCCCTGCTCCGTACATGGTGTTGCGGATGGTACGTAGCAGCGGCTCAACCCGGCTGGTACCGAAGATCGAGTAGTCGACGTTGTACTGGTTGACGGGCGTGAGGTTGCGATAGTTGCCGTTCCAGGCATCCTCGTAGCTGTCGTTGAAGGCGATGAACTCCAGCTCGGTCCCCGCGAGAGCGACGAAGCCCCGAGCCGCAGCGGCATCCAGCTGTTTCTTCAAGATGGTCCGCGGCGACTGCTCGACGGGGCTCTGGTCCAGCCAGACAAGATCGCACTGCACCATCGCAGTCCCGGGCAGATGGGGCAGCAGCCGGATGGTCTCCAGATCGAGCGCAAACTCCATATCGCCGTAGCCCTGATCCCAGGAAGCCATGGCGTACCCGTCGACCGTGTTCATGTCGACGTCGACGGCGAGCAGGTAGTTGCACCCCTCGACGCCGTGCCCGAGCACGTGGTCGACGAAGTAGGCGGCGTGTATCCGCTTGCCCTGCAGCCGCCCCTGCATGTCGGTGAACGCGACCACCACTGTGTCGATCTCGTTCTCGCTGATCCGCCGCTTCAGGTCGTGCTCGCTGAGGTGGCGGTCATTGCGCAGCCTCTGGGTCATCGTGGTGTCCTCCGTCTCATTCGCAGCCTGGCTCATCCCAGCAGACCACGCAGCAGCGCGGCCGTGTCGTCGCAGTGGTTCTCCATCACCCGTCGCGCCTTGGCTGCGTCACCGGTGACGATCGCATCAACGATCGCACTGTGCTGGGTGTTGGAGTGCTCGATGTTGACCTTCAGCATCGGGATGGCGATCAGCATCGTATGCAGCGAGCCCTGCACCGTCGTCACTGCATCGATCAGCTGCGGTGAACCGGTCACCGTCGCGATGGCCAGGTGCAGACGGGAGTCGGCTTGGCGGTGCTCCCCCGGCGACGTCGCCGCACCGACCGTCGCCAGTGCGTCGGCCAGCAGCGCGGTCTGCGCAGTCGACAGCGTGCGGCAGGCAGCCAGGTGGCAGGCACCCGGCTCCACGATCCGCCGGAACACCAGCGAGTCGAGGAGCTCCAGTCGCCGGTCCGCAAAGCTCTCCGGATCCTCACGGGTCGGGACGGTAGGGCGCTGGTCGACCACCGTCCCGCCGCCACGTCCACGGGTGGTGCGTACCATCCCGGCACTGCGCAGAGCGGCAATGGCCTCCCGGACGGTGGCCCGGGACACCCCCATCCGGACCGCCAGCTCGCGCTCCGGCGGCAGCGTGCTCCCGTCCGGGTACACGCCGAGCCTGATGGCGGTGGCCAGCCTCTCGACGCAGCTCTCGAAGGCGTGCCGGCCGCGTACCGCTCCGAGGACGCCGGCCCGCAGTTCGGTGTCCTTCGACGAGGCCGGGTCTCTCGCCTGGTTGGACATCTAGTCGTCCAGTACCTCGTCGAGAGCCTTGGTGGTCTGCTCGCCCTTGGCACCCTGCATGAACGTGTCACGGCCGTAGACCAGCCAGGCCACGGTGGCGAAGATCAACACCACGATGACCGCGATCGGTGCGTAGTTGAACGTGCTGACGGTCACCGGGGAGGCCGGAGGGAGCACGAACAGCACGCAGATGATCGACACCCAGACGACGGCGACCCAGCCGATCAGGGCGCTCCACCGACCGAGGTTCCACGGCCCGGGAACGAAGTCAGGGCTGCGCCGGCGCAGGAACACCGGGACCACGTAGGCGATGTAGAGGCCGATGACAGCGATCGAGGTGACGGCAAGATAGGCCGTGGAGTTGAACAGTGCAGGCGTTGCCAGCAGGATCGACAGGCCGACGCACAGCCAGATGGAGTTGGTGGGAGTACCCGTACGGGGGTTCACCTTGGACCAGATCCGGGAACCGGGGAGTGCGTGGTCGCGGGAGAAGGCGTAGGCCATCCGCGAGTTCGCTGTGACCGACGCCATCCCGCAGAAGAACTGGGCGACGCAGACGATGAACAGCAAGAACTTGGCCACCGTCGGGCTACCCAAGGCGTCCAGGAAGATTTGCGCCGGCGGCAGGCCCGTCTCGGAGGCGGCCAGGTCGGACAGCCCCTGCTCGGAGTTGTCGGTGATCGAGGCGGTGATGGAGTACAGCAGGATGAAACCGCCGATCACCGAAACCAGCACGCTCATCACGATCCCGCGCGGCGCGGCGACGCTGGCCGACTTGGTCTCCTCCGCGACGTGAGCGGAGGCGTCGTAGCCGGTGTAGGTGTACTGCGCCATCAGCAGCCCCATCAAGAAAACGTACGGCAGGAAGGTCCACCCGGTCTCGTTGTGGAAGCCGGTCAGCGTCCAGGACACCGACTGGTGCCTCTCCGGCAGGATCCACAGGGCGCCAACGATCACCAGGACGCCGCCGACGTGCCACCAGGCTGAGATGTTGGACAGCAGTGACACCAGGTTGACCCCGAAGACGTTCAGCAAGGCGTGCGCAATGACGATCACCACGAAGACTGCAAACACGGTCTGGGGTGTGGCCTCCACGCCCCAGACGAGATTGGCAAAGGCCACCCAGGTCGAGGCACAGCCGAAGTCGATCGCGGCCGTCACGGCGACCTCGCCGAGGAAGTTGAACCAGCCGACGTACCAGGCCCACTCCCGCTTGTTCCTGCGCGCCAACCGGCCAGCCCAGAAGTACAGCCCGCCAGCGGTCGGGTACCGGGAGCACACCTCCGCCATGGCCAGGGCCACCGCCATCACCATCAGGCCGACGATGGCCCAGCCGAGCACCAGGGTGGAGGGGCCGCCGGAGACCAGCGCAATCTTGTACGACGTGATGCACCCGGCCAGGATCGAGATGATCGAGAACGAGACGGCGAAGTTGGAGAACCCTGACATGCCGCGGTGCAGCTCCTGTTTGTAGCCCAGTTCGGCAAGGGCTTGGGAGTCGGCGTCGAGATGCTGGTCGTTGCTCATCGGTGTCCTCCGAGTCGGTGTGAGGGTGCTCAGTTTGGCGAGTCCGGCGGTTTCAAGTCAATGGTTGGACCTCATACCTTTACGTGTCGATGGTCTAAGGTCGTCTGCATGGGTGAGCGATCATGATGTGGGTCGGCACACTCGAGTTCGACCTGCTGTTGGGTGACGTCCACTCGCTCAAGGAGAAGCGGTCGCTGGTACGTCCGCTGGTGGCTGACCTACGTCGCAACCACCCGGTCAGCGTGGCCGAGGTCGATCATCTGGAGCTGCATCGGCGGGCGGCTGTCGGGGTGTCGATAGTCGCCCCGGACAGTCGGCATCTGGTGGAACTACTGGATGCGGTGGAGCGATCGGTGGCTGGCAGGCCCGAGCTGGAGCTGTTGTCGGTCCGTCGCACAGTCCGGACCAACGAGGACGACTGAGCCGGCCCATCGCGGTGCGCGAATACTCAGCAAGCGGTGCGGTCCCGGTGGCCGGCCGCATGCGGCGGCCCGAGGTCGACGTCGAGCACCATCCGCGCCGGCGCCAGCAGCGACTGCTCGTGCTGACAGACGAAGTGCTCGTCCCCGCGCGGGCCGGAGATCGTGTGGCCATCGTCGATCACGTCACCGGCGTCGAACACGTACGCCGCCGCGCTGAACAACATGGCGGCCACCTGAGCCGGGTCGAAGTCCCGGTAGTGACACTGGATGTCGGGCAGATCGAAGATGTGCAGGCCCAACGTGTCCATCACCATCGCGCCCGGGTCATTGTCGACGGTGAAGAAGCGGACATTCACCACACCGCTGAGCTCACCGGTCCGCACGGAGGCAGGGTCGGTGACGCGTTGGCTCTGCGGCCAGCTGACCGCAGCCGGCGACGTGTGCTCAACCAGGGCCCTGACTACGGCCGTCAACCCGTGCACCCGCTGCTGCGGCGTGAACTGTGTGGCCAGCATCTCCGTCACCAGCACGCTCCCGGTGCAGCTGCGAAGCCGCTCCTCGGCTTCCTCCCAGTCCCAGGTCTGACCCACGCTGGGCAGCGTCTTGGTGGTGTGGTCCAGCTCCGAGCCAGCGAACACGGCGGTGAGCAGCGGAACCCGCCCCTGCTCCAGCTCCATCACCACATCGGTATGCGGGACCAGGAGCGAGCCGTCCTGCGCCTCGGCGGCTTGGGACACCCTACGCAGAGCGTCCAGCAACGCCGGGTCGCTCAGGTCCGGCACCGACTCGTACCAGAGCTCAGCTGTCAGTAGTGGCGCGGTCGGTTCGTCCGGCTCAGTCATCCTCACCCACCTGTCCTCGTAACGCCCGGACGGCGTCGGCCACCAGCTCCGGCCGGTCGATCATGATCAGGTGCCGAGAGTCTTCCACGACGATCTGCCGGCCGCCGACCAGGTCAGCCAGCGCCGCCTGCTTCCTTACCCAGGACTCGTTCTCATCGGCGGCGGCGGTCAGCACCAGAACCGGGCAGCCCGGCATCGGCAGCCGGGCCCGGAGCCGGGCCAGATCCCAAACCTGAGAGCCGTACGCGGCCTGCTCCGCGACCACCGAGGCGGCCGCATCGGGCTCGGCGTAGACCTCCTGCTGCCAGGCCGGGGTCGAGTCCAGCATCCGACGGCGTCGGCTCTGCAGAGCCACCAACGCCCGGTCGGCCAACGGGCCGAGGGACCGGAGTGGGCGGAGTCGCATCGATGCCCGGACCGCCTTGGCCGCCAGCAGCCAGCCTCGGCCACCCAACGGCCGGCGCGGCGTCATCTCGAAGCTCGAGTCCAGCAGCAGCAGCCCGGCAACCAGCTCCGGATGTTGCCGGGCGAGGGCCTCGGCATGCAGGCCTCCCATCGAGTGGCCCACCACGATGGCCGGAGCACCGAGGCGCTGGATCAGCTCACGGCAGGTGGCAACCTCGTCCCGCAGCTGCGGCAGCACTCCGGGCCAGCGCGTTCCAGCCAGTCCAGGTCGGTCCAGCCGGACCATCTCCAGGTCGTGGAGCTGGCTGACCACGTCGTCCCAGGCGTAGAAGGGGACGCCGCAGCCGCCCAGGAAGAGCACCGCCGGCTGGGTACCGGTCTGGTGGACCCAGTGCACGGTGCGTCCACCCAGCCGAGCCGTTTGTCCGGGCAGAACCGTGGAGCCGAGCGTGGAGCCGTCAGCGGACGAGCTGGTCATCCGAGACCTCCTCCGACCCAGTATCTTCGGCGTCACGTGCCTCGTCCTCCATCAGGCCGAAGCCAATGGCTGCGAACCACAGTGAGGCCAGACCGACCATAACCGCCTGCGGATAAGCCAGGCCTGGCACCCCCAGCACCAACATGATCATCATCACCGAGAGGGCGACCACCTCGGCGAGAGCGACACCGAGCACCCAGTGCCGGCTGGTCGACCTCCCGGTACGGCGAAGGGCGACGTAGGTGGCGATCATGGAGGCCACGATGCCGATCTGGGCCGCCACGCTGGTGAAGGTGTGGACGTAGTGCACGAGCGACAGCCGGCCCGCCTCCTCCGCAACCTTGCACACTGAACTCAGCGTGGGTGAGCAGTCCAACGCGAAGACGGCGTCGAAGAGTGTCGCCAGCCCGAAGCCGACCAACCCCGCCGCGGCCACCAACCACCACCGTGGCCGGTGCGGATGGCGTCGGGACCACAGCACGCCGGCGCGAAGGCCCATGGCTAGCACGATCAGCGCCGTGACCAGATCCCCACCGCGGAAGAAGAGGTTGTTGGGCTGGTCCGACGCCGACAGCTCCGACAGGTAGCCGTCGAAGATCATCCGATCGCCGTTCAGCGGTCGCCACAGCAGCCAGGTGTTGTAGCTGAAGATCACCACGATGCCGAGCATCCGCCACAGGTGCCAGACCCGCGGACGAACGACCGTACTCATCGGATTCCTCGGGGACGGACCAGCGGGAACGCGATGGTCTCCCGGATCGAGGTCGACGTCAGCATCATCACCAGCCGGTCCATCCCCATCCCGAGTCCACCGGTCGGCGGCATCGCGTACTCCAACGCGGTAAGGAAGTCCTCGTCCAGCTCCATCGCCTCCGGGTCACCTCCCGCCGCCAGCAGCGACTGCGCGGTCAACCGTGCTCGTTGCTCGACCGGGTCGACCAGCTCGGAGTAGGCGGTGCCGATCTCGGCGCCGAACGCCACCAGGTCCCAACGTTCGGCCAACCGCGGGTCATCTCGGTGCGGGCGGGTCAGCGGCGAGACCTCCGCCGGGAAGTCGGTGTAGAACGTCGGTTCGATCGTCCGATCCTCCACCAGGTGCTCGTACAGCTCGAGCAGCACCGCGCCGCGGCTCCACTGAGGGTCGCACTGGATTGAGAAACGGTTCGCGATCCGGACCAGCTCGTCTTGCGACGTGTCCGCGGTGACCGGCTCCCCGACCGCGGCACAGATCGCCTGGTTGACGGTACGCACCGGCCACGGCTGACCGAGGTCCACCTCGTGCCAGGCCCCGGTGTGGTCGGTTCCACGAACCACCAGCCCACCGAGTGACTCCCGGGCCGCCCGGATGATCAGGTCGTGCGCGAGCCCCCGCATCGTGTTGTAGTCCCCGTACGCCTGGTAGGCCTCCAGCATGGTGAACTCGGGGTTGTGGGTGGCATCGCTGCCTTCGTTGCGGAAGTTCCGGCCGATTTCGAAAACCCGGTCCACCCCGCCCACCATGAGCCGTTTCAGATAGAGCTCGGGAGCGATCCGCAGATAGAGCGGCAGGTCGTAGGCGTTGATGTGGGTACGGAACGGCCGGGCGTTGGCGCCGCCGTGGATCGTTTGCAGGATGGGGGTCTCGACCTCCAGAAAGCCGCGGTCGTCCAGTCCGGAACGAACGGCACGGATCACAGCCGAACGCGCGCGCAGCCGGGTCCGGGTTTCCGGATTGACCGCAAGGTCGAGATAGCGCTGCCGGACCCGGGTCTCGGGGTCACTGATGCCGCGGTGCTTGTCGGGCAGCGGCCGCAGTGACTTGGCGGTCAGCATCCACCAGGTCACCTCCATCGTCAGCTCACCGGTCCTCGACAACACCAGCTGGCCCTCGGCGCCGAGGTGGTCACCGAGATCGACGACCCGACGCAACCGGTCCATCCCCGGTGCACCTGTATGCGAGCGGGTGAGCATCAGCTGGGCTTCACCGCTCCAGTCGGCGATCCGGACGAAGATCACGCCGCCATGGTCACGGACCGCGAGCACCCGGCCGGCGACACTGGTCCGCAGACCCAGCCGCAGCTCGGCGCAGGATCGGGCCGGGCTGAAGCTGGTCGGGTACGGGTCGACACCCTCGTCCAGCAGAGCTTGCCGGACGTCCAGCCGTAGCCGGGTCTGCTCCGGGATCCGGTCGGCGGAGCGTGCCCTCGGGGGTGGCAGCGACGCGATGGCTAGCCGCGCCTCCAGGTCCGGGCCGCCGGGAAGCGCGGCGGGCAGGGTCAGCGGCCGACGCAGGAAGGACGGCAGGTCGATGAAGCCTTCGGCGACACCCGAGGCCGCACCGACCAGAGCAATGTCGCGGGTCTCGGCGAAGCAGAGGAAGCGGGGTCGCCAGTCCGGACCGTACTTGACGTTGGAGCGGTAGAGCGACTCGATCTGCCACCAGCGTGACGCCACCAGCAGCAGCCGCCGCCAGAGCCGCAGGACCGGACCCGCTCCGATCCGGGCGCCCTCCTCGAAGGCGGACCGGAACACCGCAAAGTTGAGCGATACCCGGCGGATGCCTTTCTCCCGCGCCGACGCCATCAGACCGGCGACCATGAGCTCGGTCACGCCGTTCTCCGCAACCGGATGACGGCGCATCACGTCGAGGGAGTAGCCGTCGCTCCCCCACGGTACGAAGGACAGGATGCCGGCGACCTCACCGGACGGGAAGAGAGCCTCCACCATCAGACAGTCCCCGTCGGCGGGGTCGCCGAGGCGGCCCAGCGCCATCGAGAAACCACGCTCGGTCTCGGTGTCGCGCCAGGCGTCGACCTTGGCGACCAGGGCTGTGATCTCGGCGGCTGCGATCTCGCGGTGCCGCCTGACCCGGGCCCGGTACCCGATCTTCTCCAGCCGGTTGACCGCCTGCCGGACGGGTCGCAGCTGGCGGCGGTCGAGGTGAAACTCCTTGGCCGGCAGGATCGCTTCGTCACCCAACCGGATAACCCGCAGGCCAGCCCGGGCGTACGCCGTGGCGCCTTCCTCGCTCGCCCCGATCACGGCCGGCGTCCAGCCGTAGGTCGTGACCAGCTCCTGCCACGCCTTGATGGCCCCGGGCCAGTGGTCCGGCGGCCCGATCGGGTCGCTACTGGCCAGGCAGACCCCCAGCTCGACCCGATAGGTGATGGCAGCCTGCCCGCTGGCGGAGAACACCACCGACTTGTCCCGGCGGGTGGCGAAGTAGGCCAGCGAGTCCTCTGCCGACTCGGCGACCAGAGCCCGAACCAGCGGCTCGTCCTCGGGGGTCATCAAGGCAGCCTGGCGCTGCGAGCGCATCAGTGCGATCAGCGCCGCCACCAGCGTCACGCCGGCCAACAGCCCCACCACTGTGCTGATCCAGGTGGGCGGGCTGCCGGTGCCCGCCGCTGAGGCCAGCAGGTCCTGACCCGTCATCCGCCTCAGCACCCAGGCCAGCCGGCCCCGCGGCCCACCCAGCTCGCCGGGGTAGATGGTCACCAGCAGCATCCCGATCGCCGCTGTCAGAGCGCCGCCGACCAGCAGGGTGAGCAGGGCCTTCCGGATACTGCCGGGTTGGCGGCGGGCGGAGAACTCCGCCCGGTAGACGATCATTGCGACGAAGAGCGAGCCCAACGAGGCGAGGTTGAAGGCGAACCGGGCAAACGTCGCGGTCAGCCCGAAGTCCGGTTCTGGCCCTCGCAGCGTGGTCACTACCAAGACGATCAGCAACGCCAGATCGACCAGCACCGTGACGCCGAAGATGACCATGGCGACAACCCACCCAACCCGCTTCCGCCGGGCAAGCGCGCCACCCAGGATGACCGCGAAGGCGGCGAAACCGATGGTGCCGCTGTCGATCGGTACGAAGACGGTGGAGATGACGTCGACGAGGCCCCCGAACAAGGGCACCGCGGGGAACACCGCCTGCAGCACCAGCGCGACCGCGGCGACGAAGAACAGCCGCGAGACCAGGTACGGCAGCTTGGCCCAGCGGTGCTCGGCGCGGGCCGCAGCGGGGACAGGCTGCGTCGCGACGGATGTCGCAACGGTCTTCGTGGTCGTCACGACATCAACAATGTCACTACCGTGGCTGTTGGCCGAGCATCAACCAGACGTGAGCCCAGTCGGCGCCGTCGAAGTCCAGCCGCGCCACCAGCTCGGGCACCACCCGTCCGGCGAGGCTCTGAGGTGAGCACCCCCAACGGCTGCGTAGCTCGCCGGCGGCGCCGTCCGGCAGAAGCTGCAGGACGGTACTCAGCTGCGCCGCCTGCTCCAGCGGGAGAGGCTCAACCGCGCCGCCCTTCAGTCCGGCGCCGAACCAACGACCGAGCGACTCGACGCGGGCTGAGAGATCGTCGGCGTCCGCTGCAGTCCGGTCCGGCCGGGTGTTCGCCGGAGGGCTGTCCGCAGCCCAGGTGACGGCAATCAGCTCCAGAGCGGCGATCTGCTGCTCGGTCGTCGCATCGCCGGGTGCTTCGCCGCTGGCCTCGGACAGCTTGCTGAGGTGCCGCAGGATCGGCTCCACCGGACGGCCGGTGAGCATCAGCGCCAGGCAGACCTGGAGAGCCGCGATGCCCAGTCCCGGGGCGGCTGAGCGGGCGCCCAGGATGATCTCCACGGCCCGGTCCAACAGGTCCTGTTCGCCCGTCCTGGCGTACTCACCGGACAGATATGCGGCCACCAGCGGCAGCGGCTGCCCGTCGGTCTCGCCCGCCGGCTCGTCCGCGGTGAGCCGAGCGGTGAACAGGTCCAAGGCTTCGGCAGCATCGTCGGTGTCGCTTACCAGGGCTTGGGCCAAGGCGTACTGCATCACCATGGCGTCCGGCAGCCGCGCCAGCCTGACCAGCCCGGCGCCGGTCCGCGGTTGCAGCAGGGCGGCCTCCGCTCGGTCGCAGATGATCTCTTCGACTGTCGGAACCCAACGAAGCGCCACCCGGGTGGTACCGCGCGCCGACCGCTGCTCCACCTCGTAGCTGCCGGCCAGGTCGCTGGCCAGCTCCAGCTGCTCATCGGTCTCAGTCATCTCCAGGTCGCCGGAGACGATCAGGGCAGCATCGTCGTCGCGGCCCATCTCCAGAATTTCACCGACAACCGCGAACAGTGACGCAGGGATGGTCGGATGGCGCGATCGGGCGAAGTCGAGCGGAGTGTCGTACCAGTCCCAGTGCCACTGCACCACGTACCGCCCGGTGCCGGCGAGCTCGATCCGGCCCAGCTGCAGCCCGTCGCTGGTGACCCGCTCGACGGAGCCGAGCTGGAGCACGCCGGCCAGCAGCGGTCCTCGGCCAGGTGGTGGCAGGGCCGCGTACGACGCCTCGGCACCGGCGGCGAGGGCCCAGCCCACCTGATCCGGGCCGGGCCGTAGTGTCACCGTGACGTCGTCCAGCACCAGCGGGGCCCGGTCAACGGTGCTGAACGCGATCCGCAGCCCCCACCCCGCAGCGAAGGTGTGCCGGACCACGATCCGGAGCCGGTCCGCGACGAGGTAGCTGAGCTCCACCTCATCCGCGTCGGCCTGCTGCTCCGGCGGGCCGACTTCGTACACCTGGCCGGCGATCACCACCTCAGACACTGCAGCGCCGCGCAGCCGGCACTGGTCAGGCAACGACGCATTGCTGACCGAGCGGACCTGACCGTCGGCGTCGAGGTCCAGCAGGGTCGCACCACTGGAGAACATCATCGGCGACGTTGACAGCGTCCGCACCAGAACAGGTTGCGGCCGGCCAGAACCTCGGTCCGCACCTTCGAGCCGCAGACCCAGCACTGCATCCCGGCACGGCGGTAGACGTACACCTCACCGCCATGGTCGTCCTCGCGGGGCGGGCGACCCATTTCCTCCGGAGTGTGCTCGGGCCGGACAGTGTCGATGCGGTTGTCGATCACGCCCTGCGGCATCAGTGTCACCAGGTCTGACCAGATCGCCTCCCAGCTACGCCGGCTGATCTGCTTCCCGGGGCGGTGCGGGTCGACCCTGTTCCGGAACAAGACCTCGGCCCGATAGACGTTTCCGACGCCGGACAGCACTGACTGGTCCATCAGCAAGGCCGCGATCGGCCGGCCGGACCGGGAGATGCGGGCCCACGCAATCTCGGGGTCAGCGTCTGGGCGCAACGGATCCGGACCGAGCAGCGCCATCTGGGCCGAGACCTCGTCGGCAGTGCGGATGGTGCACAGCTGCGGACCGCGCAGGTCCGCCACCAGGTCCGCCGTCTCCATCCGCAGCCGGACCTCTCCGCGCGGCCGCCCCGGCGCCATGAAGGTGAGCTTTCCGATCAGACCGAGATGCACATGCAGCCAGTGGTCATTCTCGAACTGGGCGAAGAGGTGCTTGCCATGAGCACTCGCCGTCTCGAACACGGTCCGATCCAGCAGCGCCGCCGACTCGGCGAAACGCCCCTGCGGGCTGCTCACAAACACCACTCGCCCCGCAAAGGCCCCGTTCAGGTCGAGAGCCAGCCGGTGGAGGGTGTGTCCCTCGGGCATGTCACCTTCCGTTCCTCTGACGGCATCGCCGAAACGACATAGGCTGTCACTATGACAGGTGCGACGTCGCCTGGGGCACGGCCCCATGGCACGCCTTCTCCGGCGCAGCAAGACCGCGCATCCTCCTCACAGAGTGCCTCACCCGGCCACGAACCGCGTGACCTGTGGCCGCGTGACTTCGGCCGGGACGGTGTGTCGGGGCTCGTCACCGTGGACCGTGCACTCCGTGCCCGGGACGTGTCCCGGCCGACGCCGGAGGACGAGCGGCTGGCCGAGAGTGTGCTGGCCGAGTTGATGGCACGTGTCGATGGCCGTCGACCCCAATATCGCTAGTCCAGGGACGATCCGCTAGCTCGAGCACTTCTGTTCGTACTCGGCGAGCAGCGCGATCCGGCGCGCGTGCCGCTGGTCGCCGCTGAAGTCGGTGCTCAGGTAGATCCGCACCAGCTCGAGGGCTTCAGCCTCGGTGTGCATCCGCGCGCCGATCGACAGCACGTTGGCGTCGTTGTGGAGTCGCGACAACCGGGCCGTCTCTGAGTTGTAGGCGAGTGCCGCCCTGGTCCCCTTGACCTTGTTGGCGGCGATCTGCTCACCGTTGCCGGACCCCCCGACGACGATACCGAACGACCCGGGCTCTGCCACGACAGCTTCGGCCGCCGGGATGCAGTAGGTCGGGTAGTCGTCCTCGGCGTCGTAGGAGGCCGGGCCATGATCGACGACGTCGTGGCCGTCGGCCGTCAGTTCGGCGACAAGGTAGTTCTTCAGCTCGAAGCCGGCGTGGTCGCTGCCAATGTGTACGCGCATGGCAGCACTATCTCAGGTCCGAGCTGATTGGTGCGACGACCTACCCTGGCCCGCATGGACCGGCGTCGCTTGCTCGCTCTCGGCGGCCTCACCGGTGCGGCGCTGCTCGGCGGGTGCTCACTTCCCCAGAGCTTCTACGGTGGCGCAGCCGAGCGTCCCTTCTGCGTGGCACGCGCCAGCCTGGATCCGCACCGGCGGATGGACGGGGTCCCGTTGGTGTACGAAGTCAACCGGTCCGCCAGCCGTTTCTTCTTCGAGCCAGGGTTCTTCGCGCAGGTGCAGGCCTGGTTGGCGTTCTACCGCGCGCTGCCAGGGATCGGCGAGGTCGATCAGGTCTGGACCTACGGCAGCTGGATTGACGGAGGGTCACGCTGCGACTCCTGGCATCATGCTGGCCGCGCCTTCGACCTGGCCCGGCTGCTGAACGCCGGCCGGACGGTCGTCTCCTGCCGGTACGACCAGTGGCGGCTGGCCTCCGGCGGTGAGCTCGACGCCGCGCAGCGCAGCTACTGGCGGCTGGCGGCCGGACTGCATCTCCACTTCGCGCATGTCCTCACCTACCTGTACGACGGCGCGCACCACAACCACATTCATCTCGACAACGGCCGGTCGGGGTCCGATCTATCGACCCTCAGCACCCGTTCCCGCGTGCAGGTGCAGGCGGTCCAGGCGATCTGCCGGTACGTCTGGGCCGACCCGGTCGAGATCACCGGCCGCTGGGACGGCCCCACCAGCCGGGCCGCCCGTACTGTGTTGGAACGGATCGGCGTGAGCGGCGAGCTGGACGGGTCGACGCCGAACTGGCATGCCTTCCTCAGGGCCAGCGCGGCGTCGCCCGGTTGATCAGGTTTCGGCGCCTACGCGGGGATCCCGTCCATGATGGGTCCGACGGTCCGGGTCCGCTTCAGCTCGAAGAAGCCGGGGTAGCCGGCGAGCTCGCGTACGCCGTCGAAGACCCGCCCGGCCTCCTCCCCGGTCGGGATGGGCGAGATGACCGGACCGAAGAAGGCAACGCCGCCGACATGGATGACCGGCGTGCCGACATCCAGACCGACCGGATCCATCCCGGCCCGATGTGACGCCCGCAGCGCGTCGTCGTGGTCGCCGGTGTCCGCCGCCTCGATCAGCTCCGCGGGCAGCCCGACGTCGGCCAGGGCCGCCTGGACCGTCTCCCGGGTGAGTTCCTCGTTGCGAACATGAACCCGGGTGCCGACGGCGGTGTATAAGGCGGCCAGCTGCTCGGACCCATAGTCGCGCTCAACTGCCAGTGCGACCCGGACCGGCCCCCACGCATTGTCGAGCATGCGCCGGTAGTCCTCGCTGAGATCGCGCCCGTCGTTCAGCACCGACAGGCTCATCACATGGAACACGGTCTTCACCGGACGTACCTTCTCCACCTCCAGCATCCAGCGCGAGGTGAGCCAGGCCCACGGGCACAGCGGGTCGAACCAGAAGTCGACGACGGTGCGTTCGGCGGCCGTTGACGCGGCAGCCGGGTCGGACGGCGTGGCCGGGACGGACTTCGGTTTGGCCTTCTTCGCCTTGCCCTTGTCCTTGTTCTTGCCGCTCTTCTTGCCCGCTTTCGCCATGAAGGCAGCCTACGAGAGCCAGCGGCTGCCGGCAGGACCGGGCGTGACAAGATCGATGCATGTTTCCCGACAACCTGCGCCGCGATGAGGCCCTGGCTCGATCCGAGCTGATTCAGACCTCCAGCTATCACGTACTGGTGGACCTGACGCCGGACGATCTGGACGACCCGGAGGCGACGTTCAAGTCGACATCGACTGCGACCTTCACCGCGCGGAGCTCCGGGCAGCTGCATATCGACCTGATCGGACGCAGCGTGCTGTCGGCCACGTTGGACGGGAACGAGCTCGATCCGGCCGCCTTCGCGGACTCCCGGCTCCCGTTCGAGGTCACCGCCGGGGACCACGAGCTGGTGGTCGAGTCGGTGATGTACTACAGCCGGAGTGGCGCCGGCCTGCACCGGTTCGTCGACCCGGCCGACGACCGCGTCTACCTCTACTCCCAGTTCGAGGTGTCCGACGCTCGACGGGTGTACGCCTGCTTCGAACAACCGGACCTGAAGGCCCGGATGCAGATCTCGGTCGTCGCCCTCGAGAGCTGGACGGTGATCTCCAACGGCGCCGACGTCAAGCGGAGTCCGGCGGCGCCGGGATTCGACCGGTGGGACTTCTCCGAGACCGAACCGATCTCCACCTACCTGAGCGCCGTCATCGCCGGCGAGTACGCCACGGTCACCAGCCCGACCGTCTACTCCGGTGTCAACGGTGAGATCCCGATGTCGATCTTGTGCCGCCAGTCGGTGCTGGAGCACCTCGACAGCGACCGCATCTTCGCCACCACCCAAGGTGGCTTCGACGTCTTCGAAACCCAGTTCGGCTACGGGTACCCGTTCGGCAAGTACGACCAGGCCTTCGTACCTGAGTACAACATGGGAGCGATGGAGAACGTCGGAGCCGTCACGCTGCGTGACGAGTACCTGTTCCGCAGTCGGGTGACGGCGTCGTCCTACGATGCGCGGGACAACACGATCCTGCACGAGCTGGCACACATGTGGTTCGGCGACCTGGTGACGATGAAGTGGTGGGACGACTTGTGGTTGAAGGAGTCCTTCGCCGAGTGGGCGTCCCACTTCGCGCAGAGCACGCTGGACGAGGACCCGGCGCACGCCTGGGCCACCTTCTGCAACGCCCGCAAAACCTGGGCCTACCGGCAAGATCAACTTCCTAGTACGCACCCGATCGCGGCCGACATGGTCGACCTTGAGGCGGTGGAGCTGAACTATGACGGCATCACCTACGCCAAGGGCGCGTCGGTGTTGCGGCAGCTCGTTGCCTACGTCGGCCGTGACGACTTCCTGGCTGGGGTACGTCGGTACTTCGCGGCACACGCGTTCGGCAACACCCAGCTGACCGATCTGCTGACCGAGCTCGAGCAGGCGTCCGGCCGGGATCTCTCCAGCTGGTCCGGTGAGTGGCTGGAGCAGGCGGGCGTGAATACGCTGCGGGCCGAGTTCAGCACCGACGCCGAGGGCCGCTTCGACACCTTCAGCATCGTGCAGACAGCGGCACCGGAGTGGCCGACGCTGCGCAGCCACCGGATCGCGATCGGCCTGTACAACCTGCGCGGCGGCTCCCTGGAGCGGACCGAGCGGATCGAGACCGATGTGAGCGGTGCGTCAACCATGATCACCGAGCTGGTCGGCCGGCGCAGACCCGACCTGATCCTGATCAACGATGACGACCTCACCTACGCCAAGGTACGGCTGGACCAGCGCTCGCTGCAGACGGTGATCCAGAACATCCACGCCATCGCCAGCCCGTTGGCACGGGCAGTCTGCTGGGGTGCGGCCTGGGACATGTGCCGGGACGCCGAGATGCCTGCCCAGGACTACGTCCCGCTGGTTCTGCGTGGGGTGGCGGTCGAGTCGGACCTGACCGCGGTCGGGGCGATCCTGCGGCAGGGGCTGACCGCAGCCGGAACGTACACACATGCCGAGATCCGCGACGACGTGGTGGCGCAGTGGGAGCACGGGCTGGCGGACCTCGTGGCGGCGGCGGTACCCGGCTCGGACCATCAGGTGGCGTTCGCCAAGGCGTACCCGCTCGCTGTCCGGTCCGCGGAGGGAACCGCCCGGCTGCAGGGCTGGCTGACCGGGGAGCAGGTACCGGAGGGGCTCCACGTCGACACCGACCTTCGCTGGATCGTGCTGACCGCGCTGGCTCGGCTTGGGGTGGCGGACGAGGACGCGATCGAAGCCGAGAATGCCCGGGACAAGACCATCGCTGGAGCTGAGAACGCCGCCGGAGCCCGGGCCGCCCGCCCGACGGCGGAGGCGAAGGCGGACGCGTGGCGCCTCGCGGTCAGCGAGAACTCCATCCCGAACGCGACCCAGCGCGCCATCTGCAGCCACTTCTGGCAGCCCGGCCAGGACCACGTGCTCGCCCCCTACCTGGAGGAGTACCTGGTCGCCGCCGAGGACATCTCCGCGGCTCGCGGCGTGTGGCAGAAGAAGACCACCAGCCTGCGCGACAACGTGCTGACACTGCTGTTCCCGCAGCTCTCGGACAAGCAGCGGGTGCTCGACCGGATCGACGCCTGGCTGCCGAACGCGCAGCTGACCGACCCGGTCCGACGGCTGGTGAGTGAGCGGCGCGACGACGCGGTCCGGGCGCTGCGGTGCCAGGAGGCGAGCCGAACGGGCGCATCGTGACCGCCGTGGCCGACCTGGTCGCCGTGCTGGAGGAGCTCTATCCGCCCGGCACGGCGGAGCCCTGGGACCAGGTTGGGCTGACCGTCGGCAGCAGGATCGCACCGGTGACCACGATCCTCTACACCGTGGACTGCACGGCGGAGGTGGTAGCCGAGGCCGTCTCCGTGGGTGCGGACCTGATCGTCGCCCACCACCCCTTGCTGCTGCGCGGAATTCACGCGGTCACCGACGACCACCCCAAGGGCCGGATCGTCACCGAGCTGATCAGAGGCGGTATCGCCCTCTACGTGGCGCACACCAACGCCGACAAGCCGGCTGGTGGCGTGGTGGCGGCGCTGGCGGACGCGTTCGGTCTGAGCGGCACCCAAGCGCTGGTGCCGCAGCCGTCACCGTCCTTGGACCTGATCGTCACCTTCGTTCCGGACGCTCAGGCTGCCGCCGTGACCGACGCGCTCGCCGATGCTGGTGCCGGCGAGGTCGGCAGCTACGACCGGTGCAGCTTCCGCAGCACCGGGCATGGGACATTTCGGCCACTACCTGGAGCAGATCCCTACCTCGGTGAGGTCGGTGAGCTGACCGAGGTCGCCGAGACCAGGGTCGAGATGGTGCTGTCGCGGGATCGCCGCTCCCAGGTGGTGCAGGCGTTGCTCGCAGCGCACCCGTACGAGACGCCCGCCTTTCATCTGGTCGAGCTCGCCCCGGCTGCCCCAGCCGATGCCGGCGGCCTCGGCCGGTTGGGACGGCTGGCTGATCCGATCTCTCTGCGCGACTTCGCCGAACTCGTCCAGCGGGCACTGCCGCCCACTGGTGGCGGCATCCGGGTCTCGGGCGACCTCGACCGTCGCATTGAGCTGGTCGCGGTCCAGGCTGGTGCCGGCGACGACCTGCTGGACATCGCCCGGAGCCGTCGCGCCGATGTCTATGTGACCTCCGATCTGCGGCACCATCCCGCCAGCGAGGCCCGCGAGTGGCCTGACGGCCCGGCCTTGATCGACATCCCCCATTGGGCGGCGGAGTCCACCTGGCTGCCGGTGGTGCGGGGTCTGGTTGATGATCAACTGGTGGCCGCTGGCACACCGGTGCCGTCGGTGATCTCGACAGTCGTCACTGATCCCTGGAACTATGCGCTCTAGCCAGAACTCCACCCTAGGAGGTGAGCCGCTTGGCCAGCTGCCGCAGCTGCCGCACCAGCTCCGTCCGTTCCTGCTCGTCCAGCCCCACCGACTCACACATCTCCCACGGGACATCGGCTGCGCGCTCCTCCATCGCAGCTCCCTGTTCAGTGAGCTGAACCCGCACCGTGCGCTCGTCAACGGTGTCACGTTGCCGACGCACCAGGCCCAGCGCCTCCAAGCGCTTGATCAGCGGGGAAAGTGTGCTGGACTCGAGGTGGATGCGGGCGCCGATCCCACCGACGGTGGTCGCGCCCTCCTGCCACAGAACCATCATTACCAGGTACTGCGGGTAGGTCAGGCCTAACGGCTGGAGGACGGGTCTGTACATGGCCGTCATGGCCCGCGATGCGGTGTACAACGCTAGACAGACGTGGTCGTCGAGCGCGAACGTGACCGTCTTAGCCCGACTCGTGCCCATAGGTCAAGAATAGATCCCCGCGGCTCTCCGCATGCGGACCCGCACGATCAAGTCGCCGTTGAATGCAAGGTGCGTGGAGACCTGGCGGCCTCACCGAGCTGCTGGATGCCGAGCACCAGACCGCCGACCAGGTCACCCGCGACGAAGGACGACTGCATCGAGGCAACCGCTAAGCCACACTCGATGTCGTCCAAGGTCCGCTTGGCGCGGGAACCGCTGATGACCTCCAGGGCGCGGAAGGCGGGGTCGCACATCACCAGAACCGAGCCGGCCGGGTCGTCCAGAGCGGCGTGCAGCCGGATGGCGTACCTCCGAGGGTCCGCCTCCGAGGCGCCGACGTAGACCGAGAAGGCCAAGCCCGACAAGGTCTCGGCGTTACGGATGGCCCAGTCGATCCGGCTCAGCTCACTGGGACTGAACGGGTCGCCCGGCACCACGGCCCTACCAGCGGGCACTAGCCCCTCCCGTCTCGGCCTGGGTGGTGGTGCCCTCGGTCAGCTCCTTCGACTCGGGCGCACTGCCGAGCCAGACCGGGTCGGTGGCACCCCCAGCGCTGCTGGGGGTCCCCGTGCTGGTCGACGAGCTTCCCCGACCCGCCTTGGCCAGCGACGAGGCCTTGCCGAGCAGGGTAATGATCAAGGCCACGAGGAGCGGCAGACCGACCAACAGTCCGAGGACGTGCGTCAGAGGCGGGTCGGGCGCCACCGGCCAACCCACCAGCGTTTCCAGGGGCACTAGCATGCTCAACAGTTCGCTCACTTGTCATACGGTAGCCGAGGAGGGTCAGTGTCCGACAGCGGTCCCGAGGCGTCGCGCGTCGTTCTCGACGCCGACCAGATCGCCCGCGCCTGCGCCCGGATGGCTCATCAGATCCTCGAAGCCAACCGTGGCGCCAACGGCCTGGTGCTGCTCGGCATCCCTACCCGGGGAGTCCACCTGGCCCATCGCCTTGCGGCGGCGATGAGCGAGGTCGAGGGCGAGACGATCCCGGTGGGTTCGCTGGATATCACCTTGTACCGCGATGACCTCCGCCGTAACCCCACCCGGGTCGTCGGGCACACCTACCTGCCGGTGTCCGTGGACGACGCCGTGGTGGTGTTGGTGGACGACGTACTGTTCTCCGGGCGTACGGTCCGGGCGGCGCTGGACGCCCTCGGGGACATCGGACGGCCACGAGCGGTCAGGTTGGCAGTGCTGGTGGACCGTGGTCACCGACAGCTCCCGATCAGGGCCGACCACGTCGGCAAGAACCTGCCGACCGCGGCCAGCGAGCGGGTCAGCGTACGGCTGGAGGAGTCAGACGGAGTGAACGAGGTCACGATCGCCAGACCCGCCGGCAACGATGAGGAACCGGCCACCGTGGACCACACCGCGTTCACCGGAGAGGACCGCTGATGCGTCACCTGCTGTCGGCCGCCGACCTGAGCCTGCCCGAGATCACCGAGATCCTGGATCTCGCCGAGGAGATGTCGACCGTCCAGAACCGACCGGTGAAGAAGCTCCCGGCCCTGCGCGGCCGCACGGTGGTGAACCTCTTCTTCGAGGACTCCACCCGGACCCGTTCGTCCTTCGAGATCGCCGGCAAGTGGTTGTCGGCGGACGTGATCAACGTCAGCGCCAAGGGCTCCTCGGTGTTCAAGGGGGAGTCGCTGCGTGACACCGTCCTGACGGTGGCCGCTATGGGGGTGGACGCCCTGGTGATCCGGCACCACGCCTCCGGGGCACCCTGGCAGGCGTCGCAGTGGATCGACGCGCACGTGCTGAACGCGGGCGACGGCACCCACGAGCACCCGACGCAGGCGTTGCTTGATGCCTTCACGCTGCGCCGCCACTTCCGCCGGACCGACCCGACGATGATCGACTTCTCCGGCAAGACCATCGCCATCGTCGGCGATCTCACCCACTCCCGGGTCGCCCGCAGCAATGTGCTGCTGCTGCAGACCCTGGGGGCGAAGGTCGTGCTGGTCGCACCGCCGACCCTGATGCCGTCCGGCGTCGGCTCCTGGCCGGCGACTGCCACCAGCGACTTCGACGACGTCCTTGGTGCCTGCGACGCGGTGATGATGCTGCGGGTGCAGCGTGAGCGGATGTCCGGCGGGTACTTCCCGAGCGCCCGCGAGTACACGGTGGGCTACGGGTTGACCCGTGACCGGCTGAACCTGCTGCGGCCCGGTACGGCCATCTGCCACCCCGGACCGATGAACCGAGGACTCGAGATCTCAGCCGATGCCGCCGACGCAGCGGACTCGTTGATCTTGGACCAGGTGGCCGCCGGGGTCTCGGTCCGGATGAGTGTGCTCTACCAGATTCTCGGCGGGGCGGACGACCCCGCTTCGTCCCCAGTACGAGAGGCAACGCTGCGATGAGGGACCTGTTGATCACCGGCGCAGACCTGGCCGGCGAGGGTCCGGCCGACCTGCTGATCCGGGACGGCCGGCTGGCCGATCCGGCCGACGCGGGCCTGGACGCGGAGCGGCTGGATGCGGCCGGGCTGATCGCACTTCCGGGTCTGGTCGACCTGCACACCCACCTGCGTGAGCCGGGGCGGGAGGACGCCGAGACGCACGACAGCGGCACCCGGGCAGCAGCCCGCGGCGGGTTCACCGCGGTGCTCGCCATGGCGAACACGGTGCCGGTCACCGACACAGCCGAGGCCGCCAGCCACGTCGCCGCGCTCGGCCGACGCGCCGGTCATGCGGAGGTGATACCGGTTGGTGCGGTGACCAAGGGTCTGAACGGTGAGGAGCTGGCCGAGCTCGGGCTGATGGCCAGGTCCGCGGCCCGGGTCAGGGTCTTCTCCGACGATGGGCACTGCGTGACGGACGCCCGGCTGATGCGGCGCGCCCTGGAGTATGTCCGCGCGTTCGACGGTGTCATCGCCCAGCATGCTCAAGACCCGCGGCTCGCCGGAGCTCAAGCCTGCTGCCATGAGGGCGACATCTCCGGCCGGCTGGGGCTGCCCGGCTGGCCCGCGGCAGCCGAGTCCACCATCGTGGCGCGGGACGTCCAGCTGGCCGAGCTGACTGGCTCCCGGGTGCATGTGTGCCACGTCTCCACGGCCGAGACAGTGGACGTGCTGCGATGGGCCAAGGCCCGCGGGGTGAAGATCACCGCCGAGGTGGCGCCGCACCACCTGCTGCTCACCACCGACGAGGTGATGGGTTACGACCCGACGTACAAGGTCAACCCGCCGCTCCGACCGAGCGAGCACGTCGAGGCGCTGCGCGAAGCGCTGGCCGACGGCATTATCGACGCAGTGGCCACCGACCATGCCCCGCATGCCCGGCACGACAAGGAGCACGCCTTCGCCGAGGCCGCACCCGGCATGCTCGGCCTGGAGACCGCGCTCGCGGTCGTGATCGAGACGATGGTGAACACCGACCGGCTGTCCTGGTATGCCGTGGCCCGGCGCACGTCGGTGGTTCCGGCCGAGATCGCCCGGCTGTCCGGGCAGGGCCGGCCGCTGGAGCCCGGCGAACCGGCCAACATCACCTTGGTGGACCCGGCGGCCCGCGCGGTGGTGGACCGGAACCAGTCGGCCTCGCTGTCACGCAACAACCCGTGGCACGGCCGGGAGCTGCCCGACCCGGTGGTCGCGACCTTCTGGGCCGGCCGACCGACGTACCGGCGGGACTAAGCGGGCGCTCTCGCTTAGGCTGGCCCGATGCCTGATTGGTTTCCCAGCAGTCTCGCCGAGGCGGTGCTGTTCCCGCCGCTGCGGATTTTCTTCCTCGTCGTGGTCGCCGTGGTGGCCCGCTTTGTGGTGCACCGGCTGATCGACCGGGCGGTTCGCCGGGCGATCAAGCGGCCGCCCAACCCCCGATTCCGCGCCACTCAAGCGTTCGCGGCGGTAACCAGCCTGCCCCGTGCCCGACGCGATCAGCGGATCGCAGCGCTGGGTTCGCTGTCGCGCAGCGTTGTCACCGTGGTGATCTTCCTCGCCACCTTGGTGATGATCTTGGCGGAGATGGGCTTCAACGTCTCCACCATCATCGCCGGCACCTCGATCGTCGGAGTCACCATCGCCTTCGGGCTGCAGAACGTGGTGAAGGACTTCATCTCCGGGATCTTCATGTTGATCGAGGACCAGATCGGTGTCGGCGACTTCGTCAACATGGAGAAGGCCTCGGGAACCGTCGAGGAGGTGGGCCTGCGGGTGACCCAGCTGCGGGACGACCACGGCGTCGTCTGGTACGTGCGCAACGGCGAGGTGCTCGCGGTTGGCAACTTCAGCCAGGGTGGCCCGGGCCGGCCGCCCGTACCGGACGCCTCGCTCACCACCCCTCAGGAGTGAATGGTGAGCGAGGCGCGGCCGTCACTGACGGCAGATGACGCCGCCGTCACTGACGGCAGCTGATCGTGACACGCATCAGTCGACGAGGGTGGCGTCCAGGGTGATGGTGGTGCCCGCCAGGGCCTTGCTCACGGGGCAGTTGGCCTTGGCATCCTGAGCGGCCTGCTCGAACTGCTCCGCCGTCAGTCCAGGCACGGCGGCCTTCACGGTGAGCTTGATCCCGGTGATGCCCTGGCCAGGCTGGAAGGTGACGTCGGCGGTCGTGTCGACGGTGGTCGGCGGAGTGCCGGCGCCGGCGAGGCCGTGGGAGAGTGCCATCGAGAAGCAGGTGGAGTGTGCGGCGGCGATCAGCTCCTCCGGGCTGGTCTTGCCGTTCGGTTCCTCGGCGCGGGAGGGCCAGTTGACGTCGAAGGTGCCGATACCGGAGGAGGCGAGCTTGACGGTGCCTGAGCCCTCCATCAGGGAGCCTTCCCAGTGTGCGTTGGCGGTACGGACGGTAGCCATGAACTTCTCCTCAGTGGATGTCTGTGTGTTTCAGGTGGTGGATCGTCCCACCCGCCCCCATCCTGCCAGGGGCACTTCTCAGGTGAGGAACAATGGTGGTGATGTCTACTCCAGTACCTCCACAGACCTTCTACGAAGCAGTCGGCGGCCACGACACGTTCGTCGCGCTGGTCAAGCGGTTCTATGAGGGGGTCGCGAACGACCCGCCACTGCGTGCTCTCTACCCCGAGGACGACCTCGGGCCGGCCGAGGTCCGCTTCCGGATGTTCCTGGAGCAGTACTGGGGCGGCCCGACCGCCTACAGTGAACAGCGCGGCCACCCCCGGCTGCGGATGCGGCATGGCCCCTTCCTGGTCACCCCGGTGGCGCGCGACCGCTGGTTGACGCACATGCGGGACGCCATTGACTCTCTCAACCTGGCACCGGCGCACGAGGCGGAGCTGTGGTCGTACATGGAACGCGCAGCCCACTCGATGGTGAACTCCCTCGACGAAAATCCGCACCCGATCACGGGCTTCCAGCTGTAAGTGGGAGACTCCAGCGGTGAGGCCTCAGACCAGGACCAGTCCAGACGGCGTCGAGTACCGCGACCTCAACGGCAACGAGACGATGGACCCGTACGAGAACCCGACGCTCCCGGTGGAGGTTCGGGTCGCTGACCTGCTGGCCCGGCTCTCGCCCGAGGAAAAGGCGGGCCTGCTCTTCCACACCGTGATCGAGGCCGGCCCGGACGGGTCTGTGCTCCAGACCCCCGGACAGATCAGCAAGTCGCCCACGCCCGCCGTGGTCGGAGACAAGCTGCTCAACCACTTCAACGTGCACGCGCTCGGCACTGCGAGCGCCGCCGCCCGCTGGCACAACGCGGTGCAGGCGCTGGCGGAGCAGACCCCGCACGGCATCCCGGTCACCATCTCCTCCGACCCGAGGCACGGCTTCCAGGAGAACCCGGGCGCCTCGTTCGTCGCGGGCTCGTTCTCCCAGTGGCCCGAACCGATCGGGCTCGGCGCCATCGGCGACGTCGAGCTGGCCCGGTTGCACGGCGACGTCACCCGGCAGGAGTACCTCGCTGTCGGCATCCGGGCCGCTCTGCACCCGACTGCGGACCTGGCCACCGAACCTCGGTGGGGACGTCAGTCCACCACCTTCGGCCAGGACAGCGACCTGGTTACCGAGCTGGTCGACGCCTTCCTCCAGGGCCTGCAGGGTGAGGAGCTGGGCCCGACCGGCGTCGCCGGTACGACCAAGCACTTCCCCGGCGGCGGGCCGCAGAAGGACGGGGAGGACCCGCACTTCCCGTACGGGCGGGAGCAGACCTACACCGGTGGTCGCTTCGCTGATCACCTCAAGCCGTTCGTCCGCGCCGTTGCCCGCGGGACCAGCGCGATGATGCCCTACTACGGCATGCCGGTCGGGCTCGAGCTCGACGGCGAACCGATCGAGCAGGTCGGGTTCGGCTACAACAAGCAGATCGTCACCGGACTGCTGCGTGAGCAGCTCGGGTTCGACGGTGTGGTGGTCACCGACTGGGAGCTGATCAACGACAACGTGGTCGGTGATCTGGTGCTGCCGGCCCGAGCGTGGGGCGTGGAGGACCTGGACCCGCTGGGTCGGCTGGAGAAGCTGCTGGACGCTGGCGTCGACCAGTTCGGGGGCGAGGAGTGCCCCGAGCTGGTGCTGGAGCTGCTGGCGGCTGGACGGGTGGACCTGCAGCGGATCGACGAGTCGGTCCGCCGGCTGCTCAGAGTCAAGTTCCAGCTCGGACTGTTCGACAACCCTTATGTGGATGAGGATGCGGCGACCGACGTGGTGGGTCGCACCGACTTCGTCGCCGCCGGGCACCGGGCACAGGCTGAGTCGATGACAGTCCTGGTCAACGGCGACGGCCGGCAGGGTCCGGTGCTGCCACTGCGGCAGGAGCTCTCACTCTACGTCGAAGGCGTGGACCGTGCGGTCGCAGCCGAGTACTGCACCGTGGTGGACGATCCGGCTGCCGCGGACCTCGCCCTGGTGCGGGTCAAGGCGCCGTACGAGGAGCGCAACAGCTACTTCCTGGAGGAGTGGTTCCATGCCGGTTCGCTGGAGTTCCACTCCGACGTCATCCAGCGGCTCGGCAAGATCGCCGAGCAGGTGCCGCTGGTGGTCGACGTCACCTTGGACCGGCCCGCGATCATGACGCCGATCACCGAGATCGCGGCCGGCCTGGTCGCCACCTACGGCTCGTCCGACCGCGCCCTGCTGGATGCGCTGACGAAGCGGATCCAGCCGCGCGGCCGGCTTCCGTTCGAGGCGCCCCGGTCGATGGAGGCAGTCGCGGTGTCGCGGCCCGATGTTCCGTCTGACACGGTGCACCCACTGTTCGAGGTGGGCCACCGGGTCGAGATCTAGCGCCCTGGATAGACCATCGGCTTCAGCGTCTGGGGGTTCTTCTTCGCCGCCTGCAGAGCCTCGGCCGCCTCGGAGAGCTCGTACTGGCCGGTGACCAGACCGTCCAGGTCCACCACACCGGAGGCGGCGAGCGAGATCGCGGCGGGATAGCAGTTGGCGTAGCGGAACGTGCCAGTGACCGTCAGCTCCTTGATCTGGATCATGGCGACCGGCAGCTCCATCTGCGGTGTGCCCATCCCCACCAGCACGACCCGCGCGGCAGGCGCGGCGGCCGCGAACGCAGCATGCACGGCCGGAGTCGCACCGCTGCATTCCAAGATCACGTCAACCGGCTCGATCTGCTCGGTGAGGGGGCCGGCGGCGGCGTTGATCACCTGGTTCGCGCCCCGCTGCAGGGCTGTCTGCAGCCGGAAGTCGTTGGTGTCGCTGACCCCGACCCAGGCGGCGCCACGGGCCCGGGCCACATCGGCGCACACCAGACCCACAGGTCCGGCTCCGGTCACCAGGACCCGGTCGCCCGGTTGCACGCCCGCCTTCTGGTTAGCCCATACCCCCACCGACAGCGGCTCGATCAGCGCGGCCGCCTCGTCCGACATGGAGTCCGGAACCGGATGGGCGCGGTAGGACTCGAGCACCACGTACTGGGCGAAGGCGCCGTTCACCGGCGGCGTGGCGAAGAACTGCACGTCGGCGCAGAGATTGTAACGGCCGCTGAGGCACTGGGTACACCGGCCGCAGGTCTCCTGCGGCTCCATCGCCACCCGCTGCCCGACCTGCCGGTCCACCACCGCGGAGCCGAGTGCGCGGATGGTGCCGGATGCCTCGTGCCCGAGCACCAGAGGTTGCTCCACGACGAAGTCACCGATCCGTCCATGATCGAAGTAGTGCACATCGGAACCGCAGATGCCGACCACTGCGACCTCGATCAGCACCTGGTGCGGACCGGGCTCCGGTACTGCGGCCTGCTGGATTGCGACGACACCCGGCTGCAGCAGGACGGCCTGGGTCTGTTCTGTGGCGATGGAGGTCATGGTGCTCACAGTAGCGACCAACTCTCCAGCCGGGACCGGGCAGTGTTGCTCAGCGGCGCCTGCCCCACTACAACGGTGCGAGCCGTGGCGAATACGGTCCCGCTGCCGGGATCGTTGATGTCCACGGCCAAGGTGAACGACCGCTGGCCGATCGCTGCGACCACCGTACGCACCTCGTACGGTTCAGTCCGGAAGTCGATCGGCTTGAGGTACTCCATGTCCTGCCGGACGATCACCCAGACATCCTCCGCCGACCACTCCAGCACCTGTGACATCAAGGCGATCCGGGCCTCTTGGATGTAGTCGTAGTACTTGACGTTGTTGACGTGACCGTAGGAGTCCAGGTCCGACCACCGGACCCGCAGCGGATAGCTGTGCCCCGACTCGTGCCGACCCGCCCGTGGCAGCGGCGACAGCGGTTGGCCGGGTGCGTGTACGGCCTCCAGCGCTACCCGCTCCTCGGGCAGCAGCCGGCGCAGCGAGTTACTGGCCAGGTCGAACGGCGCAGCGCCGGTCCGGGCGCGCGCCACCAACGGCTCACCGGAGAAGAGCTCGTAGCCGATCGAGAACCGGCTGGCGCCGATGCTGTCGACCCACAGTTCGATCCTGATCGGCTCCTCGCTGAAGTGGATCGGATGCAGGTACTCCACCTGATGGCTGACAACGAGCACACCCGTGTCGAGTAGCCGCTGCATGATCGGCGGCCCGGACAGCAGGAAGTCAACCCTCGCCTCCTGGAGGTAGTCCAGGTACGAGGCATTGTTGACGTGTCCCTGGGCGTCCAGGTCGCCCCAACGCAGCGGGCACAGATAGGTGTGGGTCACCGCTGCATCCTCCCAGCCCTAGTCCAAGCGGTGCAGGGGCTGGGTCGCGGGCCCCTCGAGAATGGTGCCGTCGGGTGCGAACCGGGACCCGTGCAGCGGGCAGTCCCAGGACTTCTCTGCATCGTTCCAGCCCACGACACCACCGAGGTGCGTGCACACCGCGGACACTGTGCAGGTCCTGCCGTCGACGTTGGACATCGCCGCCGGCCTCAGCTGGCGCCGACCGACCACACCAGCTCCTTCGCCCGGTACCTGGTCCGGCAGCGAGTGCAGCTCGGCCGCTGTCCAGCCCCGGAGCGCGGCGGCACCCATCTCGGCGTTCGCCTGAACCGCCTGGACCGCGCTCAGCGGCTTGCTCAGCCGTGATTCGAGCACGTCGGCCCACTTCAGGTGCTCGCCGAGAATCTGCCCCGAGATCTGCAGCGAAGCCATGGCGGCGTTGGTCATCCCCCACTTGCTGTAGCCGGTGGCGACATAGACATGGCCACCGCCGCGGGGCAGCCGGCCGACGAACGGGACGTGGTTGTGGGACTGGTAGTCCTGAGCCGACCAGGCGTGGGTGCGCACGGCGCCGGGAAAGTGCTGCTCGGTCCACGCGGTCAGGTCGTCGACCATGGACTGCGGCGACGGGTGCCTGCCGACTTCGTGGCCGTTGCCACCTACCAGCAGCACCTCCTCGCCCTGATAGGTGGCGGTGCGTAGCGACCGAGTCGGTGAGTCGGTGGAGAGGTACATGCCTCTCGGGATCGCACTGGGCACCCGGAAGGCCAGGGCGTAGGAGCGTTGCGGGGTTACCTTGGCGAAGTAGAGACCTCGGTCCAGGAACGGGATCCCGGTGGCCAGCACGACGTTCTCGGCGGTGACGTTTCCATGGTCGGTGATGACTGTCGCGCCTGACTTCTTTACGTCCACGTCGCGCACCCTCACCTTCTCCACCAAGGTGCCCCGCAGCCCCCGTAGCTCCCTGGCCAGCGCCAGCAGGACGTCCATCGGGTCTATCTGTCCCTGGTCGGCCAGCTTCACCGCACCATAGGTGGGGTACGGCAGCTCGCCGGCGTCATCCAGGGCAACGTCCAGGCCGACCCGCTGGCAGGCTTCGAACTCCCGGCGGACCGCGCCGACACCAGACTCGGCGCCGGCGTAGGTGAAGGCGTCCCGCTGCTCGTACGGCAGGCCGTGGTCGGCACAGTAGCGCAGCAGCCAGAACTGGCCCTCGCGGTTGCCCTGCAGATACGCCCGCCCGACGTCCTCGGAGTGGGCGGACAGCACTGCGGAGTATTGGCTGCCCTGGAGCAGGCTCACCTTCGCGGTGGTGTGGCCAGTGGTGACAGCGCCGACGAAACGCGCCTCCAGCACGCCGACCCGCCGGCCGGCACGAGCCAGCAGCACCGCACTGATCAGTCCGGTCAGCCCTGCCCCGACGACCAGGTCGTCGTAGTGCATGTCCGGGACGAACGGGTCTGTCTCTGCTCGGTCGACTCGATCTAGCCATAGCGACGTCATCTGCTACTCCTGGTGTCGTATCCCACCGGCACCGGGAGAAGTCCCGGCGGCCGCCCGACTGAGCCTTACCCCGTAGCGGCTGGGTCTATCCGCGCCGATGTGCCGCTCCGCCGGACCGTGGTTTTGCGGCTCCGGGGCATGGGTAGGTCCTCGACATATCACCGGACGAGGCGAGGAGCGCCATGACCCAGCCCACTGTGGCCGACCTGCTGGTGCGGCGGCTCAAGACCTGGGGTGTTGATCGCGTCTTCGGCTACAGCGGTGACGGCATCAACCCGTTCATGGGCGCGTTGCGACGGGCAGCCGAGGAGATCGAGTTCGTCCAGGCACGGCACGAGGAGAACGCGGCCCTGATGGCTGTCGGGCATGCCAAGTATTCAGGGCACGTCGGGGTTGTCACGTCGACTCAGGGGCCGGGCGCTGTGCATCTGCTGAACGGTTTGTACGACGCCAAGCTGGACAGTGTGCCCGTGGTCGCCATCGTTGGGCAGCAGGAGACCAGTGTGCTGGGATCGCAGTACCAGCAGGAGGTCGACCTGGCGGCGGTGTTCGCCGACGTCGCCTCCTCGTTCGCCGAGGAGGTCGTGTCGGCCGACCAGCTGCCGATGGTGATCGACCGCGCGTTCCGCGCCGCGCTCACAGACCGCGCCCCGACGGTGATCATCATCCCGCACGATGTGCAGCAGGAACCGGCGCCCGAGCCGGAGCAGCAGCATGGAGTCCATGTCACCGCGGCGGTGTGGCGGCCGGCGGTCCCAGTGCCGCTGCCGGATGATCTTGCCGCCGCGGCCGCGGTTCTCAACGCCGGTCGCCGGGTCGCGCTGCTGGTCGGCCAGGGCGCGCGTGCTGCCCAGCCAGAGGTGGTCCAGATCGCTGAGAAGCTCGGCGCCGGCATCACCACGAGCCTGCTCGGCAAACCCTACGTGGACGAGACTTCGCCGATAGCCGCCGGGACCATGGGACATCTGGGCACCACGGCCAGCGCCTTCGTCCTAGGCGAGTGTGACACGCTCCTGATCATCGGATCCAACGACCCGTGGACCGAGTTCTATCCCCCACCGGGAGCGGCCCGGGCGGTGCAGATCGACGCTGACCCGGCAGCGATCGGCAACCGGTACCCGGTCGAGGTGCCGCTGGTGGGCGACGCGGCTCCGACGGTGCAGGCACTGCTGCCGCTGCTGACCGAGAGAGGCCAAGATTCATCGGGGCTGGACTCGTGGCGTCCGGAGGTGGAGCGGCAGGTGCAGCGCTGGCGGCGCATCACCACCCAGCGGGCCCTGACTCCGGCGAACCCGGTGAACCCCGAGCGCGTCGTTTACGAGCTGAACCAGCAGCTACCGGCGGATGCCCAGCTCGCGGTTGATGTCGGGAGCTGTGTCTACTGGTACGCCCGGCAGCTGCAGCTGCCTCCAGGTGTGCCAGCGCATCTGTCCAGCACGCTGGCCACCATGGGCTGTTCGATCCCGTACGCGATCGCCGCGAAGCTGCTGCATCCGGAACGGCCGATGGTGGTGCTCAGCGGCGACGGGGCCATGCAGATGGCGGGTGTGAATGAGCTGATCACCGTCAGCCGGCTGTGGCCGCGGTGGCCCGATCCGCGCTTCGTCGTCTGTGTGATCAACAACGGCGACCTGGCCGAGGTGAGCTGGGAACAGCGCGAGATGGAGTCCGAGCCTCGGTTTGCCGCTAGTCAGGCTCTGCCCAGCTTCCCGTACGCCCGCTACGGCGAGCTGCTGGGGCTTGGCAGTATTACGGTGAAGGACCCGGAGCAGGTCGCGAATGCCTGGCAGCAGGCGCTGAGCGCGGACCGTCCGGTGGTGCTGGAGGTGATCACCGACCCGGATATCCCGCTGCTGCCACCGTTCCCGGCTGGTGAGTCCAAGCTGTCGAGCTTTGAAGACGGTCTGGGACAGGAAGGGAACAGCCATGCGCGGGACCTGCTCCGGACGTACGCGGCGTACGAGCGGGCCTGAGTTCGAGACTATGCCCGACGACAAACATCCCGCCACCCTGTGCTCGCTGGGGTGACGGGATGTTGTTGTCAGTGAAGGGCGTCAGTCCTGACGGGTGGCCTTGACTCGCTCCCCGCTCTGCTGCACATCCTCCTTGACGTCGGACGCTGCCGAGGTCGACTCGTCCTTGACGTTCTGGACCGCCTCCTGCGCCGTCTCCTTGACCGACTGCGCGGCTTCCTGCAGAGGCTCCTGCAGGCTCTGAGCTGCCTCCCGGGCGATACCGGTGACCTGCTCCTTGACCGGCTCGATGTTCTCCTTGATTCCCTCTACGGCCTCCTGCTCCTTGGTGGAGGCAGGCAGCAGCGAGGAGATCAGCAGGCCCGCGCCGAAGGCGATCAGACCCGCGGCCAGCGGGTTGCCCTCGGTGCGGCGCTTCAGCTGCTGCGGCGCGTTGGAGACTGCGTCGCTCACCGAGGAGGCGGCACCCGTCACCGCGGACTGCGCCGACGATGCTGCGCCGCTGACGGCGGACTGCGCCGACGACGCCGCGCCGCTGACCGCGGACTGCGCCGAGGACGCCTTGTCTCCCACGGTCGACTGTGCGGAGTGGCCGACATCGGATGCGGTGCCCATGATCTTGTCCTTCACTCCCACCGTCGCCTCCTTGACCCGGTTGACCTTGCGCTTGGCGATGTTCTTGGGGTTCGCCTCATCCACGAGCTCGTTCACGTCGTTGCTCAACGCGGCCCGGGTCCGCTCGATGTCGGCGCGGATCTCATCGGGGTTGTCAGACATGGTTCTCCTCTTCGTTGCCCTTCAATGCATTCGGAATCTTGCCCAGCGAGTCGGTGGTCTCGGGGATGCCCCGTACCCGCTCCATCTCCTTCTTGCCGAGGGAGACGAGCACAGCGGCGATGATGGCCCAGATGACGGCAACGATCAGCGCCGCCCAGCCGCGCCCCAGTGCGTTGCCAATTGCCCACCAGAGTGAGATCGACAAGAACAGCAGCACCATGAAGCCGCCGATGCCTGCTCCGACGAACATCCCGATGCCTTTGCCGGCCCGGGTGGCGGACTGCTTCGCCTCCGCCTTGGCCAGCGTCACCTCCTGTCGCATCAGCTCGGAGAGGTCACGGGTGACATTGCCCATCAGCTCGCCGATGGACCGAGACTCAGTGCGGCCAGCCGCGCTGTCCGCATCGGCGTACACGTCGTGCCTGGATGAGTCGGGGAGTGCCTCGCTCATGGCGTCACATCACCTCGACCGTAGCCCGGCGCCTGCGGCGACAGCGGGTCCACCGACGTCGTGCCAAGCCCCTCAGACGTCCCCAGCTCCGATGCGTACCCTGTCTCGGTGTAGCCGGTGCCGGTGGTCTTGTAGTCGGTGCCGGTGTAGTCGGTGCCGGTGTAGCCGGGCGTCGCGTAGCTGGTGCCCGGGTAGGTGCCGGTCGCGTAGTTAGCGTCCCCGCTGTCGATGGACCGACGCGGGCCGCTGTCGGACTTCGCTGCCGCACTCAGGTTCCGGGTCAGCCGGCCTGCGATGACGCCGGCCAGCGCTGCTCCGATCAGGAAGGTACCGGGCTTGCGGCGGGCGAAGTCCTTCACCTGCTCCAGGACATCCGCGGGCTCGCGGTTCTCCAGCCAGTGGCCGACCTCTCCCACCTTGCGTGCTGCCTGCTGGGCCAGGTCGGAGGCCACACCCGGGTTCTCGGTGCTCGAGCCCATCGAGCCGAGCTCCTTGGCCACCGAGTGCAGCGTTTCGGCCAGCTTGCTCTGCTGGGCGCCGATCGTCTCACGGACCTGCCCGCGGGTCTGGTGCAGCAGATCCTTGGCCTGTGCTCCCACCTCGGAGGTCACGTTACTGATCTCCTGCTTGGCGGTTCCGGCCACCTGCTGAGCCGCGCCGACGGCGGACTCCTTCGCGTTGGCAGCCTCCTCCTTGGCGACGTCCTTGGTCGAATCGCTCTGACCAGAGGTGGTGTCGAAGTCTGAGGTGTAGACACCTTCGGTGCTCGACCCGGTGGCTGTATAGCTCGTTCCTCCGGAGAAGTCATCGAAGCCTCCGCTGCCGGACCCCACCCCAGTGGTGGATCCTGCAACCGGCACACCGGGCTCTAGCGGCAGCCCTCGATCAGTTTCGTGGGGATCGGGAGCCGTGGATGGATTCGTCATGTCATCTCCTCATCTGAGACGGATTTGGTGCAAGGTCTCCGCTGTGGGTGCGTCGCCGCACCTGCCCAGCGCCGAACTTGCAGCGGTGGCCGTCATGCGGCCACCGCTTTGCTGTGTTGTCGTTGTACACACGTCTCTTACCCAGCAAGGGCAAGATCAAGCAGCGGACTTGGATCTACCGGGGCCGGGAGCCGGCGGCGGTGGTGCCAACCGCAGCCCGTCGGGTCAGCAGCAACCCCAACGCCACCATGCCGAGACCGAGTACCAGGTGTAGATAGTCATCAGCGGTGTTCACCGGCACGAAGTTGGCTGCGGAGTCCTTTGAGATCACCAGCCCGTAGAAGAAGAGCACCAGGTAGACGACTCCGCCGGCGATGAGGTAGTTGCGGGCCCCGGACACGGTCCTCGCTAGTGCGAGGCCGGCCACCCCGAACAGCAGGTGCACGATGTTGTGCAAGATTGATACTTGGAACACGCCGAGGAGCTTGGCCTCGGAGTGGTGGGATGCAAATGTCATCGAGTCGTAGTTGCTTGTGATGCCGGGGATAAAGCCCAGCACACCCACGGCGAGGAAGACGATCCCGACAGCGAGTGCCGCCTTCTGTACTGCTGTCCGAGGTACGCCTCGGGTACGCGCGTTGGCCGAGTCGGCCATGAGTTCCTCCTCATTCCAAGCGAACGTGCGTTCGCATCGTTGGTCACGTCTGTTACCCACGGTCGCTCGGCTGTACCAACGTCACCCAGATTCAACGTCACCCCAGATTCGACAGCCCGCCAGCCGCGGCACCTGAGGTTTCCTCCACTGCGGAGCGGGTAGTGGCCATACGGCCCCTGGAAGGAAGACCATGTTGACTGCGAATGTTGTCGAAGGCATCCACATGATCACCGCGGCCCACGTCAACTGCTATCTGGTCGAAGTTGATCGTGGACTGCTGCTGGTCGACACCGGTCTGCCTGCGATGTGGCCGCTGCTGAGCCAGGCGCTACACGATCTCGGACGCCGGCCGGAGCACCTGACCGGAGTGATACTCACCCACGCCCACTTCGACCATCTCGGCTGCGCCGCACGACTCCATGCCGAGCTGGGGCTGACGATCTGGGCCCACGAGGCCGACCACTACCTGGCCCGCCACCCGTACCGCTACAAGCATGAGAGACCGCGGCTGATGTATCCCCTCCGGTACCCTCGCGGGGCCCGGATCCTGTTCGAGATGGCGCGAGCGGGCGCGCTGCGGGTACCGGGGGTCCCAGAGGTGGCCCGCTTGGAACCGGACGCTCCGGTCATCCCGGGCTCGCCGCAGGTCATCTTCTGTCCGGGCCATACCTTTGGCCACTGCGCCCTGTTCTGGCCAGACCGCGATGTGATCATCACCGGGGATGCCATCGTCACCCTCGACCCGTACACCGGGATCGAGGGACCCCAGATTGTCTCTCGAGCGGCAACGGCCAACAGTGCCCAGGCTCTGGACACCCTGGACGCCCTGGCGGCCACCCGCGCCAGCGTCGCGCTGCCTGGCCACGGCGGCGCCTGGCGGGAAGGGATCGAGGCCGCCGTCCGGGAGGCGCGGTCCCGTTCGCCGCGCTGAACCGCCGGCCGGGGAGTAGCTACGAGCCGCGGATCGCGACCGAGCTGGCCGCCTCCTCCAAGACCTCGTCCCAGCGCTGAAGAAACCGTGGCAGGCCATAGTGCTCCAGCGCGAACGAGCGCGCAGCCAGACCGCACTGGCGTGCCCGCTCGGGGTCGCTGACCAGTAGCCGGACAGCACGGAGCAGCTCGTCGGGGTCCGTTGAGATGACCCCTGCCTCGGCCGGTACCGCACGATAGGCCTCAGTGCTGCCCAGCACAACGACGGGCATGGCCAGGTGCATCGCCTCGAGCAGTGACAGCCCCAGCGAGGTCCAGCGGTTCAGGTGCAGATACACCCGCCGCCGCGCCATGGCTTCGTGCAGCTCATCAGGCCTGAGGTTTCCGCAGAAGCGTAGCTGTTCGTCGGAGACGCCGAGGCCGGGCGCCAGCCGGTCTGCGTCGATGCCGAAACAGTCGACCCGGACGTCGGGGAAGAATCTGGGTAGCAGGTCGGCACCAGTGGCGCGCGCTCTACGTACCGGCTCGTTGACCACGAAGACCGCCCGGTCCTGCTCCCCGCTGTAGAGCGGCCCCGGATCGATGATGCCGTGCTCCACGACGGTGGTGGGGGTCCGCCCGCAGTCCCAGGCCAGCCGGTTGAAATGCGTGACGTGTACCACCAGCCAGCCGTCGGCGTCAGCGAGCGGGTGGCGGGCGTCGGGCATCCGGTCGGGTGTGTTGTGCTCCAAGAAGATGGCGGGTAGGTCGGTACCCAGCCTGAGGCCCAGGTCCTCGCACCACCGGATCTCCTCCAGCCGCTGCACCAGCACCAGGTCGGGCGGTTCGGCGAGCAGCTCCGCGAACGACACGATTCGTTCGCGGTCGTCCAGCCGCAAGCCGTCCGACGGGACCCAGGAATCCAGGAACAGGTACTCGTGGTTGCCCTGCACGAACGACTCCGTGTAGGAGCCGTGCACCTTCCACAGCAGGATCCGCATCGACCCTTCCTCCCATCCCCGAGCTGGTGAAACGCCAGCCAGCACACCACTCCGACCCTGAGACGTTCTCGTTTTGGCGTCGCTTCTCAGGGTATGTGGACTATGAATTGTCGTGTGGGTATTTTCCCCCATGCGCCCGGCAGAGATGAGGTATATCCATGCCCCGTGTGAACGCGGAAGCATTTAGCGCGGCTCGCACCGCCGCTCGCCCTCCCGCCCGGACCGGCCTCCGCTGGCTCACCGGCGTCGCCGTGGCGGCACTCCTTTTATCTTCCTGCGCCAAGGGTGTCTCCGATACTCCCGAGCCGTCGGACAGCGAGTACGGTCCGAACGCGCAGATCAGCGGCCAGCTTCAGGTGATGGGGTTCGGTGCCGGTGATGAGATCGCGACCACCCGTCTCGACCTGGCCAAGAAGGCGGTTAGCCCGGCGACAGTCAAGCTGGTCGAGGGCGACTTGGACGTACAACAGTTCCTTTCCGCGGTCGCGTCCGGCAAGCCGCCCGCCATCGTCTACGCCAACCGCGACCAGATCGGTACGTTCGCCTCGCGCGGCGCCATCATCAGCCTGGACAAGTGCATCGCCGGAGAGGCCATCGCCATGGCAGACTTCAACGAGGCCGCGGTGGCGCAGGTGACCTTCAACGGCAAGGTGTACGGCATTCCCGAGTTCAACCAGGTCCAGGTGACCCAGGCCAATGGCGATCTGCTGAAGAAGGCAGGGTTGACGATCGACGATGTCAACGGCAGCGACTGGGACAAGCTCGCCATGGCGAATGAAAAGCTGGCCAAGACCGAAAAGGGCAAGATCAAAACCATCGGGTACGACCCCAAGATGCCGGAGTTCCTTCCTCTGTGGGCGAAGGCGAACGGCGTGGACATGATCTCCGCGGACGGTAAGACGGCTCAGCTGAATGACCCCAAGGTGGTCCAGGCCCTGGAGTTTGCCGTCAACCTCTACAAGGCCCAAGGCGGTTTCGGCAAGGTCAAGGCCTACCGCGACTCCGCCGACTTCTTCGGCGCCAAGAACCAGTTCGCCACGAACACTCTCGGCGCCATGCCGATGGAGCAGTGGTACATCAACGTCCTGAACGATGTCTCGCCGGACGCCCCGATGGCCTTCGACACCTACCGGACGCCGCAGAGCGAGCCGCTGGCCTTCGCGAGCGGGTCCGCCTGGGCGATCCCCAAGGGCAGCGCGAGCGCTGCGGGAGCCTGCCGGCTGGCCAAGACCATGACCATGGTGGACAGCTGGATGGCTGCGGCCAAGGTTCGTGCCGACAAGCGGGCAGCGGAGAAGAAGCCGTTCACCGGTGTGCTGACCGGCAACAAGACCGCCGATGCCCAGATCAAGACCCTGGTGAAACCCAGCGGGGACAGCAAATGGGACTCCGGTGTGGCAGCTGCGTACGAAGCGAACGAGCACACCTTCGCTCTGCCGGCCAACCCTGCAGACGCCGAGTTTAAGAGCGCCTGGCAGGACGCAGTGAACCGGGTCCTAAACGGCCAGCAGCAGCCGCAAGCCGCGATGGACCAAGCACAGAAGGAGGCTCAGGCCGCGTTGGACAAGGCGTGGGCTAACTTGAAGGACGAGTGACGGTGGCGAGATGACTGCCCCGACCTACACCACCGTTCCCGGCGCATCCCGCATGCGCCGGGGGCGGATGTCCACGATGCGGAAGCAGGATTCGCGCGCCGCGCTGCTCTTCATCAGCCCTTGGATCCTCGGCTTCTTGATCTTCACTGCCTGGCCGGTGATCTACTCGGCGTACCTGTCCCTGACCGACTACGACGTGATCAATTCGCCGAACTTCATCGGGTTGGACAACTACCGCGAGCTGCTGGTTGACCCCAAGATTGCCGCCTCGCTGTGGAATACCTTCTTCTACACAGTCATCCAGGTCCCGCTCTACGTGATTGTGTCGTTGGCGTTCGCGCTGCTGCTCAACCGTGCCGGTCGCAGCTCGGGCTTCTTCCGCACGGCTTTCTTTCTGCCGAAGATGACTCCACCGGTCGCGGTCGGCATCTTGCTGCTGCTGCTGTTCAACGGGCAGAGCGGATTGATCAACACGGTGCTGGGCTGGTTCGGCATCACCGGTCCTGCCTGGACCACGGACCCCAACTGGGTGAAGCCCGGACTGATCCTGATCAGTCTGTGGTCGGTCGGCGGGTCGGTCATCATCCTGCTTGCCGCGCTGCGCAACGTGCCTGCCGAGCTGTACGACTCAGCTCGAGTCGACGGCGCCAACTGGTGGCAGCAGACAATGAAGGTGACCGTGCCGATGATCTCAGGGAGCATCTTCTTCATCTTTGTGGTGAACTCCATCGCTGCCTTCCAGACCTTCTCGGAGGCCTACACCGCCTACTTCGGGTCCGGTAACACCACCTACAGCAACGACGCCGCCCTGTTCTATGCCATCTATCTGTTCCAGCAGGCCTTCCAGTACCTGCATATGGGCTATGCGTCGGCGATGGCCTGGATCCTCTTCGTCATCATCTTGGTGATCACCTTGATCCAGATGAAGGTGTCGAAACGGTTCGTCTATCTCGAGGGAGACCAGCAATGAGCTCGCACAGTCTCCCCCGGCGCCGGCACCTGGCCGCCGCATCGACTAAGGACGACGTCGTGTCCGCGCCACCCGCGGTGGACGACGTCGGTGTCATCATCCCGGGCGACAATCCGATGGCGGTGCCGACCACCGCAGGGCGGCCGCGGCCCGTCCGCCGCAGCTGGGGACCGGCCCGGATCGCGGTCATGATCGCCCTGGTCATCTCCACCGTGATCTTCATCTATCCGTTCATCTGGCTGATCAGTGCGTCCTTCAAGCCCCGCGGCGAGGTCTTCGACAACCGGCTGATTCCCCAGACGTTCACCTTCGACAACTATCTGAATGTCTGGCGCGAAGCGCCGATGGCTCTGTGGCTGGGCAACACGCTGCTCGTTACCGTGCTGGCCGCTGCCACGGTCACGGTCTCTAGCGCGATGGTGGCCTGGGGCTTCGCCTATTTCAGGTTCCCGCTGCGCGGCCCGCTGTTCGGGCTCGTGCTCGCCACCATGATGCTGCCGGGAGCAGTGACCATGGTTCCTACCTTTCTTATCTGGAACAGCCTCGGGATGGTGGGAACGCTGACCCCCCTGTGGGCCGGCAACCTGTTCGGGTCCGCCTTCTACATCTTCCTGCTCCGCCAGTTCTTCCTGGGCCTCCCGCGCGAGCTGTTCGAGGCGGCGAAAATCGACGGTGCCAACAACTGGTCGATGTTTTGGCGCATCGCCGTGCCGCTGTGCAAGCCAGCCGTTGTGGTGACCGTGCTGTTCGAGTGCCAGGCGGCGTGGACCGACCTGATGCGTCCCCTCATCTACCTCCGAGACTCAGCCACGTTCACGGTTCCGCGCGGGCTGAAGGCCCTGCTCGACCAGTACGGCTTCGGGGGCGAGTGGCACTGGGAGATCGTGGTGACTGCCTCAGTCATCACCACCATCCCGATGATTATTTTGTTCTTTATTGGGCAGAAGCAGTTCGTCGAGGGCATCGCCACGACCGGCACGAAGGGCTGATCGTCGCCTCAGCGATCCGGCTCAGTCATCGACGCGCCCTCTTGCCAACCCGTGCGTAGCGTGGTCTAGTAGACGGGTGGTCGAGAATCCTGCCACTTCGAGTCATCGAAGCAGAGGCAGTGTATGTCCACCGCAGGTTCCTCAGAACGACGCCCCCACAACTCCGCTGATGAGCGGAGCAGCTCCGCTGCGCAGACGGCCGAGCTGCTCCAGCGCGCGAAGCTTGCCTCCGACCAGCAGCGCCGCGACCTGCTGGCCGAGGTCGTCATTGCTCACCTGAGCCTGGCCGACTCGCTGGCACGGCGGTACGCCAACCGGGGCGAGGACGAGCAGGACCTCATCCAGGTGGCACGCGTCGGACTGGTGGAGGCAGCGCAGCGGTTCGACCCTGACCGCGGCTCCTTCGTCGCCTTCGCGATCCCCACCATGACCGGTCACATCAAGCGACACTTCCGCGACCACGGTTGGACCATCCGGCCCCCGAGGCGGCTGCAGGATCTGCAGGCGCAGACGAACCAGGCGTGGTCTGAGCTGTCCCAGGCCTTGGGACACGCCCCCGCCGTACGGGAGATCGCCGACTACCTGAACCATCCGGCGGAGGAGATCAGCGAGGCACAGCTGGCAGGGTCGTGCTATCAGCTCGCCTCGCTCGATACCCCGCTGAATGACCGCGGCGACGGGATGGCGTACACCTGCGAGGATGAGCTCGACGAGTTCGCCCTGGTGGACGGACTGGTCAGTCTCGGTCCGCTGTACCGCTCCCTGACCGACGACCAGCGCCGGGTGCTTTTCCTCCGGTTCGTGGAGGGCAAGACCCAGCAGGAGATCGCTCGGGAGCTCGAGGTCAGCCAGATGCACATCTGCCGGCTGCTCGCTCGTACGTTGCGTGAGCTGCGCGAGAAGATGGTCGACGAAGCAGATTCACCCCCGCAGCCCACGGCCACCGGGGACAGTCGTGCCACCCTCCGACCGACTGTCGCGGCCTGAATGCAGGCCCTCACCTACTGAGCCGGTGCTTTGGGTCTCCTCCACCAAAGATCGGTCAAGCTTCCACTGTTTTAAACCGTCTTCGACGGGTTACATTCACAAAGCGTGGTTATGAAGTAGCTGCGCAGTCGGCAAGAATTGTTGAAACGGGTGTCACATGACCCTCTCCCCCGAAATGCTTACCTGCACTGCGTCCACTACCACTGAGCAACGAGACGCCTTGGTCAAGGACCTTTACGAGCAAATGGTGAACGCGTCCGAAGAGCAAATCCATGACCTCAAAGAATATGTCGTGACTGCCTGCCTGCCGTGGGCCGACGCAGTCAGCCGCCGCTTCCGTTCCCGCGGCATCGCCGACGACGACTTGATTCAAGTCGGTCGGCTCGGGCTACTGGAAGCGGTCGATCGCTATCGTCCCGGTCCCTGCCCGTTCTCCGGGTTCGCGTACCCGACCATTACAGGCAAGATCAAGAAGCATTTCCGTGACCAGGGATGGATGGTTCGTCCGCCGCGCCGTCTGCAGGAAGCCGGCAGCGAGGTGACCGAGGCAGTGCGCAGCCTCTCCCAGGAGCTGGGCAGGCATCCCACCAGCAAGGAGGTGGCCGATCAGATGCACGTCTGCGAAGAAGAGGTTCGCGAGGTTCTCACGGTCAGTAGCTGCTTCAGACCCGGCTCGATCGACGCGCCGGGCAGCCACGACGGTGCCAGCATCGGCGACAGCCTCCGCAGCAGCGACAAGGAGCTGGAGATGGCTGAGCTCAAGCTGCTGTTGGGACCCGCGGTGCGGCAGCTCAGCGACTCTGACCAGTATCTGCTGCGCCTCCGCTTCGTCGAGGACCTCGTTCAGCAACAGATTGCCGAGAAGCTCGGGGTGAGCCAGATGCACGTCAGCCGGCGGCTCCGACGGATCTTCTCCTCCCTGCGTCAGGCGATCGGCGACATCACTGCGATCCCGCTGACGCCCTCCGATGTTGAACATGCCGCCTAGCCATAGTTGAGTGCGCCAGGCGGCCGTTCAGGTGAACTCAGGACCGGGAACGACCCTGCGCGAGCAGCGCGAGCCGGCGCAGGGTCTCCTTGTTGCGCGGAACGGTCAGAGTTTGCCGAATCGGCTGCGGGATGAGGAGCGCCGGTCCTGCAATCGCGTCCTCCTGCATGCTCACCATCGACTCGCTCGGGCCCAGGTCAGTGATCTGGATATCGACCTTGGCCTCCCCAGCGGGCCAACCGCGCGCCTTCAGCACTAGCCGGGTTTCGGGCACGCACTCCAGCACCTCGGTCCGGTCGTTGATCAGCAGCGGCCACAGCCCGAAGGAGTGGTGCAGCTGGCTCCCGACCTGAGGCCAGGTGGCGTCGACGGCGCGAACTCGGGAGGTTCCAACCACCCAGCTGGCATAGAGCCACCCGTCGCCAAGCACCTCCCAGACAGCGCTCGCCGGGGCGTCGACGTGCTGTTGGACGGTTGCCGGCTGGTCAGTCATGGTCAAAAGATCCTCTCGTCTGCTGTGCGTCGGCGTCGCCGCCGCCACAATGATCGCGTCCGTCACCGGGTACACCATGTCACCAGGTACACCATGTCAGCAGTACCCCCGTCGGCGTACCGCTAACTCAAACCGGGATACCGCAGATCCGCGCGTTCAGTCACCATGGAACTGCCCACCTGAAGGAGAGCCAGAATGACCACACATGATGCCGTCGTCATCGGTGCCGGACCCAACGGACTGGTCAGTGCCAACCGGCTAGTGGATGCCGGCTGGGACGTCCTCGTGCTGGAGGCCCAGGACACTGTCGGCGGCGCGGTCCGCAGTGACCAGGAGGTCCATCCCGACTTCACCCATGACACCTTCTCCGCGTTCTATCCGCTGGCGGTCGCCTCGGCCCCGATCCGGTCCCTCCAACTGGAAAAGTTCGGGTTGGAGTGGGCTCACGCGCCTGCCGTGTTGGGCCATCCGCGGCCCGATGGGTCGTGGGCGTTGCTACACCGCGATGTCGACATCACCGCCGAGCTGATGGATCGCCAGCACCCCGGTGACGGGGCGGCCTGGCGTGACCTGCATGCCATCTGGCAACGAATGGGACCCAGCCTCACCAGCGCCCTGACTTCCCCGCTGCCGCCGGTCCGCGCTGGGCTCGGGATGCTGGCGCGGGTGCGGTCGGCCGGCGGACTGTCCTTCGTCAGAATGCTGCTGGAGCCGGCAATCACGATGAGCCAGAAGCGGTTTGGCGGTGATGCACCAGCGCTGCTGCTGAGCGGCAACGCCGCGCATGCCGACATCCCCTTGGATGCTGCCGGCTCGGGGCTGATGGGCTTGCTGCTGGCCATGCTGGGACAGACCGTCGGATTCCCCTCCCCGGTCGGCGGGGCCGGCCAGCTCACCGCAGCCATGGCGCGCCGGCTCGAGTCGAAGGGTGGAACGATCCGGACCGGTGCACCGGTGGACAGTGTCGTAGTGAAGAACGGGTGTGCGGTCGGTGTGACCAGCGGTGGTGAGGAGTTCCAGGCTCGTCGGGCGGTCGTCGCGGACGTCTCCGCCAAGCATCTTTACGGCGGCCTGGTGCGGTGGGAGGATCTGCCGGCTCGAGTTCGACGAGACATGCAGGCCTTCGATCTCGACCCGGGGACGGTCAAGGTCGACTGGGCACTCAGTGCTCCCGTGCCCTGGACCGGCCCGCCGGAATACGCCGCCGGAACGGTGCACATCGCGGAGTCAGTGCAGGCCATGGTTACCGCCCTCGGGCAGGTCGAAGCCGGTCAGATCCCTGCCGACCCGTTCCTCCTCACCGGCCAGATGAGCACGACCGACCCAACCAGGTCTCCCGCCGGCACTGAGGCGCTGTGGGCGTACAGCCACGTCCCGCAGGTAGTGAGGGGCGATGCTGGGGATGAGATCAAAGGGGTGTGGGACGCCGATGACTGTGAGCGGTTCGCCGACCGGATGCAGGCGCAGATCGAGCGGTTCGCCCCCGATTTGGCCTCAAGAATCCTGAGCCGGCGCGTGCTGGGGCCGCATCAGCTGGAGCAACGGGACGCGAACCTGATCGGTGGGGCGATCAACGGAGGGACCGCTGCGCTGCACCAGCAGCTGATCTTTCGACCGGTCCCGGGTCTCGGCCGAGCGAACACCCCGGTCAGGAGGCTCTACCTCGGTTCCGCTTCCGCGCACCCCGGCGGCGGCGTGCACGGTGCCCCCGGAATGAACGCGGCCCGAGCCGCACTGGCCGACGTCAGGCTCGAGGCACTCAAGGTCTGGCGATGAACCCCTATCTGCGCCCGTTGATCCGCAAGAGCACCGATGGCAGCGCGGCGATACAGATGACCAGTAGCAGCATGGAGCCGGCGGCAATCAGGGCCTCGGTCGTCCCGAGAGCGACATCAAAGATGAGCAGCACCGTCCCGGTCAAAACGATCGCCACCCCGGTTAGCGCGCAACGCACCAGTACGTGCGCCGTCTGGACCACCAGCTTCTTGGAGTGTCGCCGAAACAGCCCCCGGTGCAGGCTGACCGGAGCCAGAGCCAGTGCGGTGGTGGCGGCAGCGGCGATGACTAGAATCAGGTACACCGTGCGCTGAAAGCTGTCCAGGCTGTCGAACCGGGGCTGGAAGGCGATGGCCAGCAGAAATCCGCTCAGGATCTGGGTGCCGGTCTGAGTGACGCGCAGCTCCTGCAGGATCTCATTCCAGTTCCGGTCCATCCGCTCGTTCTCGGACTCATGACGGCCGTCGTCGTGGTCGTCCACCCGGAGCGCGTCAGCCTCGTCGTCGGACGCCCTGCTCTGCACGGCCATCTCGCACCCTTCCTCCGGTCCAACACACGTTGGACAAGATCACGCGTCGGACAGTGAACCAGATCAGTGACCGTCGCGCTCGTCGGGCTCAGGTTTGGCTGGGTCGGTCGGCGGCTTGGCCGAATGTTGGTACCTCTCGCGGTCAGTGTCGTCAGTTCCGGCGCTGACCCCGTCCTCCGGCCCGGACACTCCTCCACCGAGCGACCCGTCCAGTGCCGCTTCCTCTTCCGGTATTGGACTCGTCTCCGACATTTCACTCCTCCTCTGTGTGGCGGCGAATCGGCCCGTGTCGGCCTTCCTGCACTGGGTAGGTATCCGCCATGACGGAAACCAAACCTCTGGCTCTGGTCACCGGTGCATCCAGTGGAATCGGCCTCGAGCTGGCGCGGCAGTTCGCGGCGCATGACTTCGACCTGTTGATCTGCGCCGAAGACGACAGAATCGAGACAGCAGCCGGTGAGCTGCGCGCCCTCGGAACTGACGTACGGCTGGTGCAGACCGACCTCCGCACCGGCGAGGGTGTAGCCGAGCTCTATGCCGCGGCCGTCGCCACGGGCCGTCCACTCGATGCCGTAGCACTGAACGCGGGTGTCGGACACGGCGGCGCCTTTGTCTCCAGCGACTTGGAAGAGGAACTGGACCTGATCAGGCTGAACGTGATGAGCACCGTGCACCTGGCCAAGCTGGTGCTGCGTGACATGACCGCCCGCGACAGCGGCCGCCTGTTGATCACCTCGTCCATCGCCTCCACCATGCCGGGCTCGTTCCATGCCGTCTACAACGCCTCCAAGTCCTTCCTGCAGTCGTTCGCCGAAGCACTGCAGAACGAGCTGAAGGACACCGGCGTGACCGTCACCTCGCTGATGCCCGGACCAACCGAGACGAACTTCTTCCACCGGGCGCAGATGGACGACACCCGCGTCGGCCAGGCCAGCAAGGATGACCCCAGGCAGGTGGCGCGACAAGGCTTCGAGGCCCTGATGGATGGCAGGCCGAAGGTCGTCGGTGGTTCGGTGCTCACCAAGGCTCAGGTTGCCGCCGCAGCGATACTCCCCGACGCAGCCAAGGCGCAGCTGCACCGGCTGATGGCAAAGCCGAAGGGCAACCACGACTAACCCCGGCGTGGCCGGTGCTGGTTCGGGCACTATAAGGGCATGGTGAGCCAACAGCCCGCGAGCATCCGGGATGTAGCGGAGCGGGCCGGGGTGGCTCTGGGGACTGTGTCCAACGTGCTGAACCGGCCGGAGAAGGTCGCCGAGAGCACCCGGAGGCGGGTGCGGGAAGCCATCGACGAGCTCGGGTTCGTGCGGAACGACGCCGCCCGACAGCTCCGTGCCGGCAAGAGCCGGACGGTGGGCCTGGTGGTGCTCGATGTGCGTAACCCCTTCTTCACCGACGTCGGACGCGGTGCCGAGGAGCGAGCGGCTACGGCGCACCTGTCGGTGCTGCTCGGCAACAGCGACGAGCTTCCCGAACGCGAGGCTGCGTACATGGATCTGTTCGAGGAGCAGCGGGTGCAGGGACTGCTGATCTCGCCGATCGGGGATGTGTTCGACCGGCTGGCCCGGCTCCGCGACCGAGGTACGCCGACGGTCCTGGTTGACCGCCCGGCGCAGGGTCGCGGCTTCTCCTCGGTCTCGGTCGACGACGTGGCCGGCGGGTATATCGCCGTCTCGCACCTGATCGACCAGGGCTGCATCCGGATCGCCTTCGTCGGCGGCCCGCTCTCCATCGTCCAGGTCTCCGACCGGCTCGACGGAGCCAAGCGGGCGGTGTCGGAGCATCCCGGCGTCCAGCTGGAGATCCTGTCCGAGACCGGTCTTACCGTGCACAGCGGCCGAGATGTCGGCGTGCTGATCGGCGAACGCGCGCCCGGCGACCGGCCCGACGGCATCCTGGCGGCCAACGACCTGGTAGCCGTGGGCCTGCTCCAGTCGTTCACGATGCTCGGCACCTTGGCGGTGCCGGGCGACATCGCGCTGGTGGGTTACGACGACATCGACTTCGCCAGTGCGACAGTGGTCCCACTGACCTCCGTCCAGCAGCCCTCGCGGTTGATCGGCCAGACGGCAATGGAGCTGCTGTTGGCCGAGATCGCTGCGCGTGAAGCCGGGACTGACTTCGAGCCGCGTCAGGTGGTGTTCCAGCCCGAGCTGGTCGTCCGCGAATCAAGCCTGCGGGCGATGCATTCGAATCCGCAACAGGGCTAGGGTCAGACCATGACGACGACAGGGGCCGCCGCGCGGTCCGGTAGGCAGCGGGTCGCGATCGTAACGGGGGCGGCTCGCGGTATCGGTGCGGCGATCGCGTCTCGGCTGGCCGACGACGGCATGGCGGTAGCTGTCGTCGACGTCGACGAGCAGGCGGGCGCCCGTACCGCCAACGCCATCCTGGAAGCGGGCGGGCTCGCTATCGCCGTCGCGGCCGACGTCGCAGACGAGACCGCCGCGGACGCTGCAGTCGACCGGGTGGTTTCCGAGCTGGGTCCGGTCACCGTGCTGGTGAACAACGCTGGCATCATCGCCGACAACCTGATCTTCAAGATGACCGTCGACGACTGGGACAGCGTTCTCGACGTCCACCTGCGCGGGGCGTTCTTGATGACGCGGGCGGCGCAGGCGTACATGACCCAGGCCAAGTGGGGCCGGATCATCAACCTCTCCTCTACCTCAGCCCTGGGAAACCGCGGCCAGGTGAACTACGCGGCCGCGAAGGCCGGCATGCAGGGCTTCACCAAGACGCTGGCTCTGGAACTGGGCAAGTTCGGAGTGACCGCAAATGCGATCGCACCCGGCTTCATCGATACGGAGATGACCCAAGCCACCGCGGAACGGCTCGGAGTCGACTTCGACGACTGGAAAGTTGCGGTGTCCCGCGACATCCCGGTGGGCCGGGTCGGGCAGCCGGAGGACATTGCTGCAGTGGCGAGCTTCTTCTGTCGCGAGGAGGCGGGCTACGTTTCCGGCCAGGTCATCTATGTAGCAGGTGGGCCCCGGTCCTGACCGCGGCCCACCCATGCACGGCACAGCGGAAGAGCTCAGACGGAGTCGTAAAGGCTGTTGAGCATGTGCTGGTACTTCTTCTCGACCGCCTTGCGCCGGATCTTCAGGCTTGGTGTGATCTCACCGTCGTCGATGCTGAGCTCGCTGGGCAGGATCTCGAACTTCTTGATCGTCTCCCAGCGTTCCAGCTGCTTGTTGGCGTTGTTGACGAAGCCCTCGATGAAGTCGTGCACCTCTTTCGAGCCGACCAGCTCCGCGTAGGACTCGTCGGCCATCCCGTTCTCGGCAGCCCAGGCCTGGATGGCCTCGGGGTCGAGAGCGATCAGCGCGGTGACGTACTTGCGACCCTCGCCGTGCACCACGATCTGGCTCAGGTAAGGACAGGCGGCCTTGAGGATGCCTTCAACCTTCTGTGGTGCGACGTACTTGCCGCCAGAGGTCTTGATCAGGTCCTTCTTGCGGTCGGTGATTCTGAGGTAGCCCACCTCATCGAGCTCACCGATGTCACCGGTGGAGAACCACCCGTCGTCGGAGAGCACCTCGGCGGTCATGTCCGGCTGGTTATGGTAGCCGCTCATCACCCCGGGACCCTTGATGAAAATCTCACCATCGTCGGCGATCTTGACCTGGGTACCGGGTACCGGCGGCCCGACCGTACCGAACCGCGGAGTACGAGGGTCGTTCACGAAGCTGGCAGCGCTGGTCTCGGTCAGCCCGTAGCCTTCGAGCACCTTGAGGCCGGCCGCATAGAACCACTCCTGCACCTCACGGTTCAGCGCCGCCGAGCCTGAGATGAAGAAGCTGATCCGGCCACCCATCCGCTCCTTGATCTTGCTGAAGACCAGCTTGTCGGCCAGCTTGTACTGGGCCCCGAGAAGTCCGGTCGGCTCGTCACCGGCTAGCCGGATCGGGACCGTCTTGCGGCCGACGCCGAAGGCCCAGTTGAAGATCTTGCCCTTCACCCCATGGGCCGCGCCCATCATCACCTTCGCCCGCACCTTCTCAAAGATCCGCGGGGCACCAGCCATGAACGTCGGCTTCACCTCGGAGAGGTTGTCGACGATTCTGTCGATGTTGCCGTCGACGGCGGTTGCGAAGCCGATCCGCAGCTGGATTGCCAGCAGCGCCTTGCCGAACACGTGCGACATCGGCAGCCACAGGTACTGCAGGTCGGCGTTGCTGATGATGTCGAACTCCTCGATCGCCACACCCTCGTAGCTCCAGGCGTCATGCAGCAGCCGGACCCCCTTGGGCCGGCCGGTGGTTCCGGAGGTGTAGATCAGAGTGGACAGGTGCTGTGGCCCGACCGAGTCGATCGCCTTGTCCACCGCACCCGGATGAGCCGCGAGGTACTCGCGACCGCGTGACTCGAACTGTGTCCAGTCCAGCACCAGCTCGTGGTCGACGTGCCCACTGATCAAGACGATGGCGGTGATCTGCGGCAGGTCCGCCACGTGGTCGAGAACCTTGGCGACCTGGAGCTCGTCCTCGACGAAGATCACCTTCGACTCGGAGTCGCCCAGGATGTAGGCCACATCCTCATGCTGCGTGGTCGGGTAGACCGTGGTGGTGGCGCCGCCGGCGCACATCACAGCCAGGTCGGCGAGAATCCACTCGATCCGGGTGCCGGAGGCGATCGCGACCCGGTCCTCACGCTCGATGCCCAGCGACAGCAGACCGGCGGCGAGGATGAAGACCCGGTCCTTCGTCTGGTTCCAGCTGAGTGAGACCCAGCGACCGTTCTCCGGGTACCGGAACGCCTCGCGCGGGCCCGAGGCCTTCACCTGGTCCAGCAGCATGGCGCCGACCGAGGTCGGGCGCATCGCAAGCCGTTCTTCCATCGTCTCTGACATCACAGCTCCCACTACTAGATACCGATCACGGACCTTATCGCAGCAAAGACCGGGGCCGGTCATCGTGATCTGGGTTACTCGGAAGCCTAACCACCCGGCCTCGTCCGCACGGACGCCGCGGTGATCTCTGAGCGAATCCTCAGGTATTCACCGAAGCCGTTGCAGCACCACAGCCATGCCCTGCCCACCGCCGACGCACATCGTCTCCAAGCCGAACTCCGCGTCGCGGTGCTGCATCGCGTTCAGCAGGGTGGTCATAATCCGGGCTCCGGTGGATCCGAACGGGTGTCCCAGCGCGATGGCCCCGCCGTGCACGTTCAGCTTGTCGATGTCGATGCCAAGCTCGCGGTAGGAGGCGATCACCTGCACAGCGAAGGCCTCGTTGATCTCCACCAGGTCCATGTCGTCGATGCTCATGCCGGCGTTGGACAGGGCACGTCTGGAAGCCTCCACCGGACCCAGCCCCATGATCTCCGGGCTCAACGCGCTGACACCGGTCGAGACGATCCGGGCCAGCGGAGCAAGGCCCAGCTCGGCGGCTCGGGTGTCGCTCATGATCACCACCGCTGCCGCGCCGTCGTTGAGCGGACAGCAGTTGCCGGCGGTCACCGTACCGTCGGCCCTGAAGACCGGCCGCAGCCCGGCGATGCCGGCCAGGGTGGTGCCCGCCCGAGGTCCGTCGTCGGCGGTCACCACGGACCCGTTGGGCAGGGTCACGGGGACGATCTCGCGGGCGAAGATGCCGTCGGCGATGGCGCGCTCGGCCAGGTTCTGGGACCGGACGCCGAACTCGTCCTGCTCGTCGCGGGAGATCTTCAACGAGGTGGCCACGTTCTCGGCGGTCTGCCCCATCGCGATGTAGATATCGGGCAGCTCGCCGTCGAGCCGAGGGTCCTGCCATGGCTCGTTGCTCTCCGCGGTGGCCTGGGTACGGTCCTGGGCGCGGGCGAACACGGGGTTCTGGGTGTTCCCGGCCTCCACCCCGGCCGAGCCGAAGGCGCGGTACCGGGAGACACATTCGACGCCGGCGGAGACGAACGCGTGGCCCTCCCCCGCCTTGATCGCGTGGAACGCCATTCGCGCGGTCTGCACGCTGGACGCGCAGAACCGGTTGATGGTGGCCGCCGGCACCCCGTCCAGACCGAGCTGGACCGCGACCCGGCGCGCCATGTTGCCGCCGTGCTCATCGCGCGGCTCGGCACACCCGAGGTAGATGTCGTCCAGCGTGGCCGGGTCGAACCCGTCCAACCGGGCCAACGCGGCGGTGATCACCTCCGCCGCAAGATCATCGGGGCGAACATCGACCAGCGATCCCTTGAGGGCGCGGCCGATCGGCGTACGAGCGGCGGAGACGATGACGGCTTCAGGCATGGGATTTCCTTATGCTCAGTGCGAGCGCGGTGAACATTAAAGGCCGAGGTCGCGGCCGATGAGCTCTTTCATGATCTCGTTCGACCCGGCCCAGATCTTCGCCACCCGGGCGTCGGCCCAGGCGCGGGCCACCCGGTACTCGTTCATGTAGCCGTAGCCGCCGTACAGCTGGACGCAAGCGTCCAGAACGTCGTTCTGCACCTGGGCGCTCCACCACTTGGCCTTGGCGGCGTCGACGGCAGTCAGAGTGCCGGCCACCTGTTCCACTATGCAGGCGTCGATGAAGGCCTGGGCCACCTCACAGCTGGTGACCAGCTCGGCGAGCTTGAACTTGTTGGCCTGGAAGCTGCCGATCGGCTGGCCGAAGGCGGTGCGCTGCTTCACGTACTCGATGGTCTCGGCCAGGATCTGCCTGACGTGGGCCAGGTTGTTCACCGCAGCCCCGATCCGCTCGGCGACCAGCCGCTGCATCATGTAGATGAAGCCCTGGTCGACCTCCCCGATGACGTTGCCGGCCGGCAGCCGTACGTCGGCGAAGAACAGCTCGGCGGTGTCCGACTCTGGCTGACCGATCTTGTCCAGCTTCCGGCCCCGCTCAAAGCCGGGCATGCCGGCCTCGACCGCGAACAGGGTGATGCCGTGCGACTTCTTCTCCGGGCTGGTGCGGGCGGCGACGATGACCAGGTCGGCTGAGTAGCCGTTGGTGATGAAGGTCTTGGAGCCGTTGAGGATCCAGTCGTCCCCGTCGCGGACCGCGGTAGTCCGCAGCGCGGCCAGATCCGATCCGCCCGACGGCTCGGTCATCCCGATGGCGGTGATCAGCTCCCCGGTGCAGAACTTCGGCAGCCAGCGTTGTTTCTGCTCCTCGGTGCACAGGTCCACCAGGTACGGCGCCACGCAGTCGGAGTGGATGCCGACACAGGAGGAGTAGGCGAAGGCCAGCTTGGAGAGCTCCTCGGCCAGCACCAGGGAGAAGCGCGGATCATCGACGCCGGCGCCGCCGTACTCGGCAGGGATGTTCAGCCCGAGCAGGTCGCGCTTGCCCATGGCCAGCCACATGTCCCGACCGAACTCGTGGTTCGCGATGTGCTTCTCCTGGTTGGGCCTCAGCTCGCGGTCGACAAAGGTGCGGCAACTGTCGCGGAATGCCTCGTGATCTGAGTCGAACAGTGTCCGCTTCATCGCGTCCCGGTCCTTCGGTCCTTTGTTACTCACCAGTAGGTAACCCAAGCGTACATCGGTTCTCAATGGCGCGAGGGGCTCAGGATCGAGTCCGGGCAGTGGTCTGGAACGCAGTACGCCGCCCGGTCGGACCGGAGTCCGGCGGGCGGCGTATGGAGATGCGGGTCTTGCGTTAGGCCTGGACGGCCTCCACTGCGAGGCTGATGGAGATCTTGTCGCCGATCAGCAGCTTGCCGCCCTCGAGCGGGACGTTGAAGTCGACGTTGAAGTCCTTGCGGCTGATCTCGGTGGTGGCTTCCGCCCCGACACGCAGGCTGCCGTAGGCGTCGGTGGCGACACCGAGGAACTCCGCCGCCAGCTCGACCGGGCGGGTTACGCCGTTGATGGTGAGGTCACCGGCGATGACGTAGCCGTCGCCACTCTCGGAGATGCCCGTGCTGGCGAACGTCAGCTCGCCGCCGTTCTCGGGGTGGAAGAAGTCGGCCGAGCGCAGATGGGCGTCACGCTGCTCGTTGTTCGTGGAGATCGACGCGCTCTTGATGGTCACGTTGATGCTGGACTCCAGCGGGTTCTCGGTGGTGATGATCTCGCCGGCGAAGTCGGCGAAGCTGCCGCGCACCTTGCTCATCAGGTGGCGCACGGTGAAGCTGATCTCGGAGTGCACAGGGTCGATCGTCCAGGTGCCGGCGACCAGGCCGGTTGCCTCAAGCTCTTGCGTCATTGGTGTCTCCTTGGCGTTGTCGTTGACTTTTCAACTTTCCTCCGAGACTAGTGAGATACGGTTGAATTGTCAACTGTCTCGCCGTATCCTTGAGACATGCAGCAGACGGTGGCGCCACAGTGGCTCAGCAAGGAGCAGCAACGGGTATGGCGTACCTACCTCCTCGGCAGCGCACGGCTGACCGAGCGGCTGGACGCCGACCTCCGCGAGTTCGGCATCGACCTGGCGGAGTACGAGATCCTGGTCTGCCTGGAGGAGGTGCCGGACCACCGGATCCGGATGTCGGAGCTGGCCGAGGCGGTGCACCAGTCCCGGTCCCGGCTGACCCACACGATCGCCCGGATGGAGAAAGAGGACCTGGTGGTCCGACGTACCTGCCCGACCGACCGTCGCGGCGTCTGGGCCGAGCTCACCCCGCACGGGTACGAGCTCCTCAAGACCGCCGCCCCGAGCCATGTCGAGGCAGTCCGCCGCAACTTCGTCGAGGCCGCCGGCCCGGACGACTACGCAGCCATCGGCCGCGCGTTCGGCGCCGTCCTGAACGTCGACACCCCCTAGCACCCACGACCTTCGCGCTCCCCCATCGGTATGTCGCGGGTGGAGTGTGCTGGTTTCCCACGTGTACGTGGGAATTTGGTACTCCCCACAGGTTATGTCGTGGGTGAAGTAGCGGTCTCCCACGTACACGTGGGAAACCAACAAGCCCCACCCACCGCCCGGGGTGCCCACAGTCTGGCCGGGGCGGGTGGGATTGGCGGCACTGGCTAGCATCGTCGGTGCCCATGATCAGTGACATCGCCCTCTCCTCCCCCACCGCCGAGCTCAGCCTGCAGCTGAAGCGCCGCGGCGTGGGTCACGTGCTCGACAGCCGCAAGCTGACGCGGGCCATGTACTCCTCCGACGCCTCCCTGTATCGGGTTGTGCCCAAGGCGGTCGCGCAGCCACGCGACGTCGACGAGACGCTCGCCGTGCTGGACGCGGCGCGGGCGGTCGGGATGCCGGTCACCACCCGCGGGGCCGGCACCTCCTGCGCAGGCAACGCTGTCGGGCCCGGCCTGATCCTGGACACCTCCCGGTACCTGAACCGGATCGGCGTCCTTGACCCCGAGGCTCGCACGGCCGTCGTCGAGCCGGGCGTGGTCCAGGCGTCGCTGCAGGCGGTCGCCGCCCCGTACGGGCTGCGCTTCGGACCCGACCCCTCTACCCATACCCGGTGCACCATCGGCGGGATGATCGGCAACAACGCCTGCGGCCCGCGGGCCCTCGGGTTCGGCAAGACCGCCGACAACGTGGTGGCGCTCGACGTGGTCACCGGCTCGGGCGAGCGGCTGTTGCTCGATGGCACCAACCGGACCGACGACTCCGCCAGCCTGCACGCGCTGTCCGGGGTGGTGAAGAGCCATCTGGGCACCATCCGTACCGAGTTCGGGAGGTTCGGCCGGCAGGTATCCGGCTACAGCCTGGAGCATCTGCTGCCGGAGAACCGCTTCAACGTGGCCAAGTTTCTGGCCGGTACCGAGGGCACCCTGGCCGTGATCCTCGGCGCCACGGTACGGCTGGTGGCCGACGCGCCGTACAAGACGATGATCGCCCTCGGCTACCCGACCATGCCCGACGCGGCGGACGCCGCACCGCTGATCCTGAAGCACTCCCCGACCGCCTGCGAAGGGCTGGACCGTCGGATCGTCGACGTCGTCCGCCGCTCCAAGGGTGACGCCGCCGTGCCGCCGCTGCCGCGGGGTGACGGCTGGGTGTTCGTGGAGCTGGTCGGCGACGACCCGGCTGAGGTACGGCTGCGCGCCGATGCGCTGCTGGCCGACGCGGCGGCGCTGGACGGCTGGGTGGTCGATGACCCGATCCAGGCCCTGGCGCTGTGGAAGATCCGCGAGGACGGCGCAGGCCTGGCCGGGGTCAGCCTCTCCCGTCCCGCGTACCCGGGATGGGAGGACTCCGCCGTCCCGCCGCAGCACCTCGGGGCCTACCTGCGCGACCTGGACGCGCTGCTCACCGAGCATGGGCTGGACGGGCTGCCGTACGGGCACTTCGGCGACGGCTGCGTACACCTCCGGATCGACTTCCCGCTGACCGAGCCGGGCGGCACCAAGGTCTACCGGTCCTTCGTGGAACGGGCGGCTGCGCTGGTCGCCGGCTATGGCGGCTCGATGTCGGGCGAACACGGTGACGGACGGGCACGCTCTGAACTGCTGTCGGCGATGTACTCGCCCGAGGCGCTCGGTGTCTTCGCCGAGGTCAAGGCCGCGTTCGACCCGGACAACCTGCTCAACCCCGGCGTCCTGGTGGACCCCCGACCGGTGGACGCCGACGTACGCGCCGCCGCGGTCCAGGACACCAGCCACTTCGCCGCCGAAGTCCACAAGTGCTCCGGAGTCGGCAAGTGCCTGGCCAACAACACCCCCGGACTGGGCGTGATGTGTCCGTCGTACCAGGCCACGCGGGAGGAGAAGGACTCGACTCGCGGCCGGGCCCGGGTGCTGCAGGAGATGATCAACGGTGAGGTGATCCAGCTCGGCTGGAAGTCACCGGCCGTGCACGAGGCTCTGGATCTTTGTCTGTCCTGCAAGGGATGTGCCCGTGACTGCCCGACCGGGATCGACATGGCGGCGTACAAGTCACAGGTGCTGGACCACACGTACCGGGGGAAGATCCGCCCCCGCAGCCACTACGCGCTGGGCTGGCTGCCCCGGTGGGGCCGCCTGATCACCCGGGTCCGCGGCCTGGCGTCCTTGATCAACTTCACTACCTCGATGCCGGGACTCCGCTCGATCGTCCGGTGGAGTGCCGGGGTGGACCAGCGTCGCTCACTGCCCAAGTTCGCCGGACTGGCGGCGAGCCGCCGGGTGGCGCTGCCGGAGCGGCCCGGCCAGCCGGTGATCATCTGGGTGGACTCGTTCTCCGACTGCTTCACCGGCCGCGGCGTCGAGGCGGTGGTGGCCGTCCTGGAGGCCGCCGGCTACGCGCCGCAGTTCCTGGAACGGTCGGCCTGCTGCGGACTGACCTGGATCAGCACCGGGCAGCTGGACGGCGCACGCCGCCAGCTGCGCGCCAGCCTCGACCAGCTGCACCCGCACGTCGCCGCCGGTACGCCGATCGTCGGTCTTGAGCCGTCCTGCCTGGCCGTGTGGCGCAGCGACGCGCCGGAGCTGCTGGACGACCCGCGGGTGGCCGAGGTGGCGGCCGGCGTGTTCACCCTGGCGGAGCTGCTCCGCCGGACCGACGGGTGGCAGGCGCCAGACCTCAGCGGCGTCGAGCTGGTGGCCCAGCCGCACTGTCACCATGCTTCGGTGATCGGCTGGCAGGCCGACGCGGCCCTGCTGAAGTCCACCGGCGCCACCGTGACCACCGTCGGTGGCTGCTGCGGCCTTGCCGGCAACTTCGGCGTCGAGAAGGGCCACTACGACGTGTCGGTCAAGGTGGCCGAGCACGACCTGCTGCCGGCGGTCGCTGCGCACCCCGACGCGACTGTGCTGGCCGACGGGTTCTCCTGCCGTACCCAGCTCGCGGAGCTGGCGGACCGGCAGGCGATCACCCTGGCCGAGCTGCTGGCCCAGTCGATCAAGCGCTGAGCCGGCTCAGAGCTCGTCCGGGGTGGCTTCGTGACCGGCCTCGCCCCGGGTCCGCTCGGCCTGCTTGAGCCGGGCTTCGTACAGGTGGCGGCGTCCGCCCACCAGCTCGTCGCGGGCGGCCCTCTCCAGGTCGCGGAACAGGGACCAGTAGTTGTCGTCGTAGTCCTCAACGATCTGGAAGGTCCAGCGACCGGCCAGCACGTTGCGCCCCACCAGCTCCTTGTCGATCCGATCGGCGATGGCGGCGTGGCCAGCCACCCGTAGCGAGCTGACTGCCTCCGCCAGCTTGATGTCCGCCGAGCCGGTCAGCTGGTGGAACGCGTACAGGTGACCTCTGGCCCGGTCTGCCGTCTCCAGTGCCTCCGACAGCTGACCAAGCGCTCCAACGGTTGCGTCGCTGACTCCAGCCGGAGTGGTGTGATCGGAAAGGGGCAGGTCGTCCCGGGGAACGTCTTCACTCATGCGACGAGCATGCCATCCGTCACCGGCCCCCTCTGCGCCGACTGGTCACATCCGCCCACTAGCCGCCTCCGCCCACTAGCCGCCTCCGCCGCGACACGCCGACGGAGGGGCGGAGGATGGGACTACTCGGCGGTGAGGGTGGGTCAGCCGCGGGTTAGGCGGCGGTGGGTGGCGCGGTGTGGGCGGGCGGCTTCGGCGCCGAGGCGGCTGATCTTGTTTGCCTCGTAGTCGGCGAAGTTGCCCTCGAACCAGAACCACTGCGCCTGGTCCTCGTCGTCACCTTCCCAGGCCAGGATGTGGGTGGCGACCCGGTCCAGGAACCACCGGTCGTGGGAGATGACCACGGCGCAGCCGGGGAACTCCAACAGCGCATCCTCCAGCGACGGCAGCGTCTCCACATCCAGGTCGTTGGTCGGCTCGTCGAGCAGCAGGGTGTTGCCGCCCATCTTCAGGGTGAGCGCCAGGTTCAGCCGGTTCCGCTCTCCACCGGACAGAACGCCGGACGGCTTCTGCTGGTCCGGACCCTTGAACCCGAAGGAGGCCACGTAGGCGCGGGACGGGATCTCGAAGTTGCCCACCTTGATGAAGTCCAGGCCGTCGGAGACCAGCTCCCAGACGTTCTTCTTCGGGTCCAGCCCAGACCGGCTCTGGTCGGTGTAGGAGATCTTCACGGTCTCACCGACGCGGAGAGCTCCGTCGTCGGGCGTCTCCTCGCCGACGATCATCCGGAACAGGGTGGACTTGCCGACACCGTTCGGTCCGACCACACCGACGATGCCGGCGCGCGGGAGCGAGAAGCTCAGACCGTTGAAGAGCAGCCGGTCGCCGAAGCCCTTGACGACCTTCTCGGCGTCCAGGACCTGGCTGCCCAGCCGCGGGCCCGACGGAATGTTGATCTCCTCGAAGTCGAGCTTGCGGTTGCGGTCGGCCTCGGCTGCGAGCTCCTCATAGCGGGCCAACCGGGCCCGGTTCTTGGCCTGCCGGGCCTTCGGGCTCGACCGGACCCAGTCCAGCTCGCGCTCCAAGATCTTGGCGCGCTTGGCGTCCTTGCGGCCCTCCAGCTGCAGCCGGGACCGCTTGGTCTCCAGATAGGTCGAGTAGTTGCCCTCGTACGGGTGGGTACGACCGCGGTCCAGCTCGAGGATCCACTCCGCCACGTTGTCGAGGAAGTACCGGTCGTGGGTGACGGCCAGGACGGCGCCGGCGTAGCTCTTGAGATGGCCTTCCAGCCAGTGCACCGACTCGGCGTCCAGGTGGTTGGTGGGCTCGTCGAGCAGCAGGAGGTCGGGCTGCTGCAGCAGCAGCTTGCACAGCGCGACGCGGCGACGTTCCCCACCCGAGAGGACGTCAACGATTGCGTCCGGGGGCGGGCACCGCAGGGCGTCCATGGCCTGTTCCAGCTGGGAGTCGATCTCCCACGCGTCACGGTGGTCGAGCTCGGTCTGCAGCTCACCCATCTCCGTCATCAGGGCGTCGAAGTCGGCGTCCGGGTCACCCATGGCCGCGGCGACGTCGTTGTAGCGGTTCATCAGCGCCTTCGTCTCGGCCACCCCCTCCTCGATGTTCTCCAGGACGGTCTTGCCCTCGGTGAGCGGCGGCTCCTGCATCAAGATGCCAACGGTGGCTTGCTTGGCCAGCCGGGCTTCACCGTTGTTCGCCACCTCCAGCCCGGCCATCAGCTTGAGCAGCGTCGACTTGCCGGTGCCGTTCGGTCCCACCACGCCGATCTTGGCTCCGGGGAGAAAATCGAGGGTGACGTTGTCCAGGACGACCTTGTCGCCCAGGGCCTTGCGTACGTTGTGCATCGAGAAGATGAACTCAGCCATACAGACTCAAACCTTTGTTTCGATCCAGCACCGGCCGGGTGCCCAGCGCGCGTTCAAACCTAGCGGTCGAGCGCCACCGACCCAAACGCGTCGAGGGCAGGCGGGCTTGCCGCGACACGCACGGTCACGGGTAGAACTTCTCGCGGGCCAGCAGCATGGCCTGGAACTTCTCCAACCGCTGCTGCCTGGTCTTGGGGCGTACTGCGGTCTTCAACCGGAACAAGAACGCGTACCGGTTCTGCGAGTTCAGACCCGCGAAGAACTCTGCGGCATCGGGGTGCGAGTCGAGGAAGCGCTGCAGGTCCTCGGGCACCTCGATGGTGGCTGAGCCCTCGTACGCCGCCTCCCAGAATCCGGCAGCCTTGGCGCGCTCGATCGCGGCCAGCCCGGCGGGCCGCATCCGGCCCGCGGCGATCAGAGCTTCGGCCCGGTCAACGTTGACCTTGGACCAGATCGACCGCGGCTTGCGCGGCGTGAAGCGCTGGAGGTACCAGCCCTCGTCCCAGCTGCCGCCGACGCCGTCGACCCAGCCCACGCACAGGGCAGCCTCGACGGCATCGGCGTAGCTGATTGAGAGTGTCGCGTTTCCCTTCTTGGCGAGCTGAACCCATACGGCCGGAGCGGTGTCGTGGTGGCGTTCCAGCCACTCGGCGAACGCGGCCTGGTCAGCAAAGATCAGCACCTCGTGCCCGTCCTTGGGATGTTGCCGCGTCACCATCGCCACCCACCTCCGTCGCCGACCGGTTCGGCCAATCTAGCCGCTGGATAGCGGCTCGGGTCTGGGTAGGCTCTCGGGAGAGATCTGCAAGCGGAGGACCGGATCGCTATGCTCCTACCTTCAGAGAGGCTGGGTGCGATAAATGGCTACCAACGATGAGGACATTCTGCAGGCGTCGCAGGCCTTGCTGCAGAGGCTGAAGCCTGCAGATCTGGACGCAACGCTGCAGAACATCACCGATGCGGCGGTTGAGTTGCTGCCCGGGGTGCACTACTCGAGCATCACCATGCGGCACTCGGACGGCACCTTGGATTCGTACGCGCTGACCGACGACATCCTGGCCGAGCTCGACGAACAGCAGTTCACGCTGCGGGAGGGCCCTTGCTACGACGGGACGACCAACGAGCCGTTTGCCGTATCGGCCGACATGTTGTCAGACAAGCGCTACCCGAGGTACGGCCCCATCGCTGCCAAGGCGGGAATCCGGTCGCAGGCCGGCATCCGGCTGTTCGAGAACAAGCGAACCATCGGCGGACTGAACATCTACAGCAAGGACGTGAACGCCTTCGAGAGCGCGAATGCCCTGAGCCGGCTGTTCGCCCACCAGGCTGCGGTGGCCCTGGCATACAGCATCGAGATACAGAGCCTGAACGACGCCTTGCATACCCGGTCGCGCATCGGCCAGGGCATCGGCATCCTGATGGAGCGATACAAGATCCCGGAGCAGCAGGCCTTCGCCTTCCTGACCCGGCTGTCCCAGCATCGCAACGTGAAGCTCCGCCGGGTCGCGGAGGAGCTCATCGCGGCTGTTGGCTCCTCTTCACCTCGGGGTCCGGGTACCGCGTCTTAGGCCGCTCTACGAGATCGCTGCCCCGGTTTCTGGCCCGCCGGCTCGGGGTCGACCTCCGCACCGGGTTCGGCTGCCGTCTCGGACCCGTTGGCGGGCTGATGACCCGCCATCTCGGCCTCCACCGGCTGCCGTTCGACGGCGTCGATCAGCTCATGCAGCTCACTGGTGTCCTCTGCCGGCTGCTGCCGCTCGGATTTGCGGAACGCGCTGGTCCCCCGGGTCAGATCGTGACCGATGGTCTGCGCCTCGAGCACCGTTCGTTGGTACGGGACACCTTCTCGCTCCCAGACCTGTGTCCGCAGCTTGCCGGACACGACCACCGCATCTCCCTTCGCGATGCTGGCGGCCGCGTTCTCGGCCAGGGTGCGAAAGCACATCACGGTGAACCAGGTCGTCTCGCCGTCGGTCCAACCGGCAGGTCGCCAGACCCGCGGAGTACACGCCAACCGAAAGCTGGCCGTCGCCGTCTTGTTGTTGCGGAACTCGATCTCGCCGCCGACCCAGCCGCTGATCGTGATCAATGCCTCCATCGTGATCCCTCCTCATCCCATCCCTGTCGGGATGCCTGTGCAGGAAGGGTCCGCACGCCGCGACCGATCGTGCGGCTGAAGCTCCGTTCTGTGGACAGTGGGATCGGCCGCGGTCCGGCTGTGGATCAGCTCAACGGAGGCGTTCGAGTGCACCCCGAGCGGCCTCGTACCGCTCGATCTCACTGTTCACACCTGCCAGCACCTGCTTCCGGGTCACCGCGGCGATGGCGGCGCGGAGCGCGTGCCTGGCCTTGGCCGCGCGGCGACGAGCACCCACTTCGACCCCGATCCGGCTCAGACCGGCCAGCAGCAGACCAGCCAGCACCCCGCCGACGGTCAGCACGGTGGGCGCCGGCAGCTGCCACCAGGTGACCTTTGGCAACGGAGGTAGCTGCAGATAGGCGAAGACGAAGGCAGACCCCAGCCATGCCAGACCCACCACCACCCCCGCCACCAGCAGCCACTGCACCACCCGGACCAGCTGCCACCAGCCGCGGTGCCGGTCCAGGTCGAGGTCGGTGGTCGCTACCGCGCGGTCCAAGGTGTCGGGCAGCGCTGCCGAGTTCGCCCGGGCAGCGGTCCTGATCGCATCCGACCATCCCCGGGTCAGCCCGGTGGACGCCTCATCGGCCAGCGCGCGCAGGGCGCTCTCCACTCGGGCCTTCGGTACCCCGGTGGTACTCGGCAGCGACGTCCGCCCGACCGGACCGGCGTCCAGCGCGGACTGCTGCTTCCCGGCCCCCAGCTGGCCCAGCCGTAGTCGTCGCAGCGGGTCCGGCTTGAACTTGGCGATCCAGGCCAGCACCGGCCAGCCCGTGGCCAGGCCACCCCGCAGGCGCCATGCGTTCCCGACCGCTTCGGTCACCAGCGGCACGCCGGCGGCCTCCGCGAGCGCCGCGTTGAGCCGGTCCACCGACCTCCGGGATACCGGTGCAGCCGGAGCCGTCCCCGAGGCAGCGGCCAGAGTCTCCGCGGCGGCGGACACGTCGGCGGCCAACCGCCGGGCTGCGAGCTTCTTGTCCGCCACCCGCCCGGCCAACCTGCCACGCAACTCCTCGATGCCCTCACCGGTCGCTGCCGAGACGGCCATCACCTCGACCCGCTCAAGGCCTTCGGAGCTGAGCAGCCGCCGCAGGTCCCGCAGGCACTGGTCCCGCTGCTCCGGCGACAGCAGATCGACCTGGTTCAGCACCACCATCATCACCTCGGCGTGCTGGGCCAATGGCTTCAGATAGCGGTCGTGCAGGGCCGCGTCGGCGTACTTCTGCGGGTCGACCACCCAGACCAGCATGTCCACCAGCTTGACCAGGCGGTCGACCTCCAGCTTGTGGGCCACCTCGGTGGAGTCGTGGTCGGGAAGGTCCAGCAGCACCAACCCGTCCAGGGCGGCCGCCATGGACGGGTCACGTTCCACAGCGTGCCGGCGCGGGATCTGTAACCAGTCGAGCAGCTCCTCGGCCGAGTCCTCACCCCAGGTGGAGGCCAGCGCGTGCGAGGTGGTGGGCCGCCGGACCCCGACCGTAGCCATCTGAGTGGCGCTGAGGGCGTTGAACGTGCTGGACTTGCCCGATCCGGTGGCACCGGCCAGTGCGACCACGGTGGCATCGCCGGAGACGGCCAGCCGGCGGTCGGTCTGATCGATCACCCTCCGCGCCTCAGCCACCGCTGCCTCGTCCACCCGTCCGGAGCACAGGTCCGCGGCCTCACCCAGCAGCCTCACCCGCTCGACCAGGCGAGCGGTCGGGTCCTTCCGCGCCATCAGCGCCAGTCCCTGCGGTCGCCCGGTTCCTCGCTGGGCTGCACCTCGATGAACTCCGCGTCGACGATGTCCGCACCGACCCCGTCTTCGAGCGCCCGGTCGATGTCGACCTGCCGTACCGCAGGCGCCTCCAGCTCAAGCCGCTCTGCGCCAGTCAAGGCCGGGGCCGACGGCGCTTCGCTGGCGGGGAGGCCGCCCGTGCGTGCAGCTTCCACGGCCCGCGCGGCACTCCGCAGCCGGTCGGCCTGCTCCTGGTCGACGCCGAGGCCGTCCAGAACAGCGTGGTATCGGATCAGCTCGGCCGCCATCAGCGCCTCCACTCGGCCGTCGAGGTCCTCCTTGGCAATCTGGGCCAGCCGCCGGACCGCCTGGTCGCCGAAGACAGCCTCGAGGACCCGCTGGGCCAGCACCGCCGTACCGCCGGCCACGCCAACCTCGGCTCCGACCAAGCCACCGGTGTGAGCGAAGACCACGATCATCAGGGCGACGCCGACACCGTTGACGCCCAGCGCCATGAACCGGGCCCGGGACCGTTTGCCCATTCCCTCATCGGCGACCAGATCGAGTACGGCTCCCTGCCAGTCCCTGATCGCCCGGGCGGCAGCGGCCGGAAAACCCGCCGAGGGGTGGGAGAGGTCCTCCCGGCTTTGGGCGAGCAGGTGCCGACCGGCCGCGTTGGCCTGCCAGGAGCCTTCGGCCCGCTCGGCGGCAGCCTCGGCCTCCTCACGGATCAACGCCTCCAGGTTGGACTCGACCGCCACCTTGACGTTGGCCGCGCCCGCTGGCTCGCCCTTGAACGCGGCGACCACACGGTCACGGAGCCAGCTGATCTTTTGCTCCAGGGCGCGGAAGAACTCCCCAGTGCCGACAAACTCGTGCCACCGAGCGAGCACCTCGCCGCGAAGCAGCGTGCCGTCTTGGGTCTGCACCATGACGGTCCGCGCGGCCTCGGCGTAGGAGTGGTCGACGTCGGCGCGCAGCCGCGCGATCACCTCGGTCTGTTCCTCCACCGCCTGTGCCAGCTCAGGCGTGCGGGCAGCCAACGACCCGATCGCACCGTCCAAGGTTCGCTGGACCACCTCGGCCCGGCTGGCCTGATCGTGCGCCAAGGTGGCGAGCCAGCTACGGATCGGCTGGATCGCGGCGGTGGGCAACAGCCCGTCGGCGTTCACGGTGGTCTCCGGTACGGCGAACAGGGGTGAGTTGGCCAGGCCCCGTTCAGTCATCATCTGACCCAGGTGCGTCGGCACCTCACTCATGGCCCGCGGCGGGACCCGGTCCAGCACGACCGCGACCGCTGCGCTGCGCTCGGCCGCCGACAGCAGATAGTCCCAGGGCACCGCATCGGCGTACCGGGCGGCGGAGGTGACGAAGAGCCACAGGTCGGCGGCTGCGAGCAGCTGCGCCGCCAGTACCCGGTTCTCCGAAACGACCGAGTCGATGTCGGGGGCGTCGAGGATCGCCAGCCCGGCCGGGATGGAGTCGTCGGTGACCAGCTGCAGGGAGTGCGAGTCCTTGGTCCGGCCGGACGAGCGGGCCAGTCCGGGAAGGATCCGGTCGTCGGCGAACCACTGGGCATCCGCAGGGTGATGCACCAGAACGGGAGCGCGGGTGGTTGGCCGGATCACCCCCGGCTCACTCACCCGCCGACCCACCAGCGAGTTCACCAGCGTCGACTTGCCGGCACCTGTCGACCCGCCGACGACTGCCAGGAGCGGTGCGTCGATGGTCGCCAGCCGCGGCAGAACATAGTCGTCCAGCTGCCTGGTGATCTCCCCCACCGCACGCTGGTGTTCGGCCGCCCGGGGCAGCGGCAGCGGCAGCCGGACCGGCTGGACAGCGGTTCGCAGATCGACGAGGGCAGTCTCAAGTGGTGACAGCTGCCTGCCCGTCATCTGCGGCTCCTACTGGCCAGGAGGTTTCCAGTTCGGGTCAACCTCGGAGTACTGAGTAGCAGTTTGCCCCAACGGAGCGCTGGCTAATCCGGCGGGCGCGCCGGGCAGCTGCACCGGAGCCGGGAAGTTGCCACCGATCCCGGCCGGTCCGGGATAGCCGGCGGGCGCGTACGCCGGCGCTTGCTCGATCTCCTTGCGCAAGAACGCCGGCCGGCCGAGCCTCGGGTACGGGGCCCGGCCCTCGGCATGGACGATGGCCAGCGGTCGCCGGGCCCGCGCCCTGGCCAGCAGCACCTTCTCCCGTTGCAGCCCGGCCGCGTCCACCAACCCACGGGTGATGGAGTCCCTCAGGTAGGCCAGCTCGGTCATTGCTCGCTGGAAAGCGAGCGTGGCCGTGAAGACGTCACGGCCGCTCAGCAGTGCATGCCAGGCTGCCTTCATCCGCATCCGGAGCCGGGACAGGTCGGCAGGGTCGGACTCAGGCAGCCAGCCGAGGCGGACGTAGTCGGTCAGCCGCTCGCGGATCAGCCGGCCCTCCCGGAACAGCTGCCGGACGATGAAGATGGCCATGCCGATGACGAGTGGCAGGGCCACCGCGAGGTAGACGAACAGCAGCTGCTGGCCGCTGACGAAGGAGGCGGTGGTGTTGAACACCATGTGCAGCAACACCGCCGCGCAGTAGCCGGCAAGCGGGGCAACGACGCGGACCACCTTGCTCTTGGAGCGCAGCGCGACGGCCAGACCGATCCCGGTCATGGCCGTGAACAGCGGGTGCCCGAAGAAGGTCAACAGGCCACGAAGCACGAACAGCGACTGCAGCGCCTCCAGCGGCGGCACCTCGCCGAAGGTCTGCGCCGCGTACCGGTAGGCCCGGCCGTAGTAAAGGATGTTCTCCACGAACGCAAACGCGGCACCGGACAGCCCGGCCAGCACAATCCCGCTCAGCCGGCTGACCCACTGGTACCGCATCAGGATCGCCAGCCAGAACAAGACGGTGCCCTTGGCGGCTTCCTCGACGAACGGCGCGACGTAGATGGCGGCGCGCGCGCCGCTGGCCGGATCACCGTCGCCGATGATGCTGAGATGGCCGGCGGCCCACGAGTTGACCTGGGCCGACACGAAGGTCGCAACGCAGGCGCCCCAGCCAAAGGTCATCAGCCAGACCCAGACCCGCTGCGGGCGAAACCGGTCGGCCCACAAGAACAGCAGCGACAACGGGATGGCGGTGATGGCCGCATACTTGGTCGCGATCGGGACCGCTTCTGTGCCGAGGCCGATCAGCCGGCCGCCGGGAACGTCCTGGTCCGGGACAACCTGGCGGTACAGCAGCACCAGCAACGTCCCGTACACGACCACCATCACGACGCTGAGCCAGAAAAGCCGGTCTTTCAGCAGCCGCTTCGGCAGGGGCTGGGACAAGTCGGGCTCCGGCGGGATCCCCGAACGCGCTAGGGCACGCTGCTGCTCGGCGGTCACGGACACGCAGCCAAGGCTACCCACCCTCGGACGCTCGCGCCCGGCCAGCGTGCGGGTCCTGACCGGGTCGGTCAACCCCGCACTTTCCTGGCGACCGCCATGCGGTTGAGCCGGTACGCAAGCATCGCCGGCACCAGCCCGAACCCGAAGAGTCCCAAGCTGGGCATCTGGAAGAGCAGCAGCAGCCAGCCGAACACGACAATCACGCACAGGATCACGGGGATCGGCTGGGCGGCGAAGCGGTCCCGCGCCCCCTGCCACAGGGATCGCCAGTTCTCCTGGCTGCGCTCCTCCTCGTCCGAGCCGCCAACTTCGGGGCGCTCCGCGGAGGTGCCAACCCAGGCCAGGCCGGAGAGGTACAGGCCGGTGCAGAGGGCGCCGAGTGCAAGCACCGTGGACAGCCCGACGATCTCGACTACTCCGTCGAAGCTGGCCCACAGATAGATCGACGCCATCACCAAAACGGCGTAGCCGAGCACGACGAGGCTCACCACGAGGAAGCGGCGGACTGCCCAACGAAGATGACCCCAGTAGGTGCCGAAGATGACCGTCTCCTGCCGTAGCAGGATGTCGTCGATGGAGCGTTGCAGGGCGATGGCGGCGGGGACCACGGTGACCACCGGGAGGCTAGCGACCACGAAGCAGGCATGCAGCAGGATGAGATCCCCGGCGGTGTGGAAGCCGCGGGCCAGCGTTGCCCGCATCGAGGGCACCAGTTCGGTCACCCGAGTGAGCCAACCACGCGCCAGTCCGATTGCCAAACAGCTGGCCCCGATTGCCCCGCAGTTCGGGTCGGTCCCCTGCCGGGTGCTGTAGCGACGACCGTCATGCGGTGGCTACCTCTGCCTTCGGGCCGGCGTCATCCTCGGCCGTCAGGGGCGTGGCGATGCTTTCCAGCGACTCCCCTTCGGCCTTGACGCCGAGGAAGATCTCCACCACTCCACCGGCCATCATCAGTACGGCGCCGATGAAGTAGCCGACAGCGATCTGGGTGATGTCCTTGCTGGCGCTCGCGTCCTCGATCAGCTTGCCGAAGAGCAACGGTCCGGCGATGCCGCCCGCCGCGGTGCCGATCGCGTAGAAGAAGGCGATGCACAGAGCCCGGGTCTCCATCGGGAAGATCTCGCTCGCCGTCAGGTACGCGGAGCTGGCGCCGGCCGAGGCGAAGAAGAAGATCACCGCACCAAACAGGGTCAACGTCACGGCGGTGACCGAGCCCAGCACCATGCCCGCTCCGGCCAGCAGCACACCGGAGACGATGTAGGTCCCGGCGATCATCCTGACCCGCCCCACGGTGTCGAACAGCCTGCTCAGCAGCACCGCTCCGAGGAAGTTGCTGACCGCGAAGACGGCGATGTACCAGCCGGTCTGCTTCACCCCGAGGAAGGTCGTCAAGGTGTCGCCGTAGGTGAAGAAGAAGGCGTTGTAGAGGAACGCCTGACCCACGAACAGGGAGAAGCACAAGATTGTCCGCCGGGGGTACAGGGTGAAGACCGTCCGCGCAATCAGGCCAAGACCGATCGTCCTGCGCTGCCGGATGGTGATGGTGCCCTCCGGCTCGGGCAGCTTCGTCCCGGTCTCGGCCTCGACCCGCCGCTCGATCCCGGCGACGATCCGCTCCCCGTCTTGTTCGCGGCCGTGGATGAACAGCCAGCGGGGGCTCTCTGGGACGTGCCGGCGGACCACCAGGACGGTGACAGCCAAGATGGCGCCGAGGCCGAAGGCGAGCCGCCACCCGATCGCCGGGTCGACCACGGTGGGATCCAGCAGCGGGATGGTCAGCAGGGCACCGGCAGCCGCCCCGATCCAGTACGAGCCGTTGATGGAGACGTCGATTCGTCCGCGGTACTTGGCCGGGATGAGCTCGTCGATGGCGGAGTTGATCGCGGCGTACTCGCCCCCGATGCCGAGCCCAGTGAGGAACCGGCAGGCGAAGTACCAGGTGGGGTTGACCGAGAAGGCAGTGAGGACGGTGGCGATGGTGTAGACGATCAGGGTCACGATGAAGAGCTTTTTGCGGCCGTAGCGGTCGGTCAGCTGGCCGAAGAACAGGGCGCCGACGCAGGACCCGGCGACATAGACCGCGCCCGCCAGACCGATGTCGAAGTTGGTCAGACCGAGACCGGTGTCAGCCGGCTTGAGCGCCTCCGACATCGACCCGACGATCGTCACCTCGAGGCCGTCGAGAATCCAGACCGCGCCCAGACCGATGACGATCATCCAGTGGAACCTCGACCACGGCAGCCGGTCCATCCGGGCCGGGATGTCTGTAGTAATCCGACCGGTTTCCACGCCGGACATGCCGTCTCCTCTCGGCACACCGCGCACGGACGACCCCAACTGGAAGAGCCCTGTGCGGCTCATCAGTGCACATCAACGCTTTCCCGCAGATTACGCCCGTAGCAGCCGCCACGCGTAGAGGTCACTGCGTGTGTCCGGGAGGTGGCGGCGCGGCCGAATGTCGGAGGAAACCCCCCGCTCGTCGTGGACCGTCAGGCCCGATCGCGGCGTGTCGCGGATCGGCCGCAGACGGCTCTTAGCCCAGGTGTGGGGCGCCGAGCGGCTCGATCTGCATCGGCACGGGTCCGCGAGGCCGCAGCGTGACGGACGCGTCCGCCTCCACCGGCTCATCGGAGAGCCCCCGGAGCCGGAACCGCTGCGTCACCATGGCCAGTATCAGCTGCGCCTCCATCATCGCGAAGTTGTCGCCGATGCATCGGCGCGGGCCGCTGCCGAAGGGGATGTAGGACCACAGGTGAGCGTCCTGCCGGGCCGCGGGCAGGAACCGGTCGGGGTCGAACTCGTCGGGGTTTGACCAGAAGTCGGGGTGCCGGTGGGTGACATAGGGAACCAGCAGGACTATGTCGCCACGCGGGATCCGGTAGCCACCGATCTCGTCATCCTCGACCGCCAGCCTGGGCAGCGCCCACACCGACGGATAGAGCCGCAGCGTCTCTTGAACCACCCGACGGAGGTAACCGAGCTTCGGCAGATCCGCTGCTGTTGGCATCCGGTCCCCGAGCACCTCCTCCACCTCGACAAATACCTCCTCGTTGACGTCGGGGTGCCGGTCGAGCAGATAGAACAGCCAGGTCAGCGCGGTCGCGGTGGTCTCGTGCCCGGCGGACACCATGGTCATCACCTGGTCGTGCAGCTCTTGGCTGTTGCCGCCGTCCACGTCAGCGCCGGCCGCGCTGATCATCAATCCGAGCAGGTCGTCGGGCTGGGAATCGGAGCCGGCCCCGCGTCGACGGGCCACCACCTCCGCGACCAGCCCATCCAGCGTGCCCTGTGCCCGGTGGAAGGAGCGGTTGGCCGGCGTCGGCAGGTCGTACATCCGCGGCCAGTACGGCGCCACCGACCGGATCCGGCGGTTGGTCACGTCGAACGCGACGCTGAATGCGTCGCCGATGTCGGCCGCGTTCCGGTCCAGGTCCCCGCCCAGCAGCGACCGAAGCACCACGGTGAGGGTGAGGTGCTCCAGAGCCGGGAACAGCTGAAGCGGCTCGCCGGAGTCGGCAACGGACTTCCACTCCTTCAGCACGCCGTCGATGGCCGCAGTCATCGTCTCCGCCAAAGTGTCGAGCTGGCGGTGCCCGAACGCAGGCTGGAGCCTGCGCCGCTGGTGTTTCCACTCCTCTCCCTCGGAGTTGAGTAGCCCGTTGCCGAGCATCGGTCGGGTCTTGTCGAAGACAGTGCCCTTGACGTATCGGGACCGGGCGTCCACCAGCACATGCTGCATGCCGTCCGGATGCGTCACCTGGTTCACGTAGGTGGAGCCCATCCGGTACCGGACGACGTCGCCGTGGCTGGCCTGGCTGTCCACGCACAGTCCGAGCGGCCGACGGGCACGCTGCACCAGATGCCCCCACACCAGGTTTCCTGGCGGCATCGGAGCCAGCGGTGCGGTGAGCCGCGGCGCGGTGGGAGGCGAGACACTTCCGGGCATCTGAACCACCAGTCAAGTCGGGGAGAAGCAGTCTATCGCCGGGTCTCGGCCGGCCCTCGGACTCCCCGCCAGCGGCGAGTTGACTCCCAGCCTGCGGCGAGTTGACTCCCCAGCCTGCGGCCGGCGGCTCCATGACCTCAGCAGGTTCACAACTTCTGCACAGGTAACTCAGAACCAGCGGACAGCCGCGGATTCGATGATGTCTATCCGATCCCGGCGACCGCCGGTGATGAACCTGCTGAATCCGCTGCACGACTGAAAGGACCCGATGAACCCGAACGTTCCGCTCCATGGAGGACGCGGCCCCGGCGGCTGGGAAGACGGCTCGCTCTTCATGCTGCCGTTCCTCGGCGCTTTCCTCCTTGTCCTGCTGCTGGCGGCGCTGACCGGTTTCTACCTGTGGCGCCAGGGCAAGCTGACCCTGCCGAAGCTCGGCGGTGCCCGATCACCCGAAGACGATGCAAGGCGAATCCTCGCCGAACGGTTCGCCCGCGGGGACATCAGCTCCGACGACTTCATGGAACGAGCCAGCATCCTGCAATGGACGCCGGGCAGCGACTCGCTGCCCTCCATGCCTGGCAAGAAGCGGCGCTGACCTCGACCGGCGTCCCCCCACCGTGATCTCGTGGCCCGGCCCGGGCGCTCCTCGGCTCCCGGGAGGTCGCGCCACGAAGGTCTGCGGTACCGCACACTCCGTACCGACCCGCGGATCTCGGGCATGCTGAGCGCGGGACTCGGTCACCGGCGTGGTATGGCCTTCTCATCAGCGTCCACGGCCGCTGATCTACCCTGGCCCGCTGCCCGCGTCCCAGGTATGGTCAGGCCCCTGCGCATCGGGGGATGCAGGTCTGGGAGGTAGACATGTTCACAGCTGTCGTCGCCAAGAGAACTAGACGGCAGTGGTTCTCCCTGATGGTGATGACTTTTGCGGTTCTCCTGCTACCGGCCCTTTCCTCCCCGACCGCGTCCGGAGCCGTCTCCAGCGCACTAAAACGCTACCCGTACCTCACTGACGCCGTCGGCACGAATGTGACCGTCAACTGGGCCACCAACCGGTCGGCCACAACCGGATCGGTCAGGTGGGGCCGGGTGAGCACGACCGGATCATGCACTCCGGGGACCACAGTGCCGGCCACCCGGACCAGCATCGTGGTCAACGGAGTTCTGCAGTATCAGTGGAGGGCATCCATCTCGGTCGGTACTGCGGCCGAGTTCTGCTACCGGGTCTATCTGGGTCCGACCAATATCAATCTCGTCGGCACCGACCCGACACCGCGCGCCAGGCCTCAGGTCCCGGTGGGATCTTCGCAGTCGTACTCCTTTGCGGTGCTGGGAGACACCGGAGAGGTCGACAGTGCCGGCAACAATTCGGCGCAGGCGGCACTGATGAGCCGCATCGCAGGTAGCGGGGCCCGATTCGCGGTTCAGGTTGGCGACTTCGGCCATCCCAATAATGATCAGAAAAACTTCGGTGATCTGGTGCAGAAAGGCGCCAACACCAGCGCCGTCTTCGGGCCTTCCTTCTGGAAGACTGCAGGAACCAAGATTCCCATGTTCGTCATCCCCGGGAACCATGGCGCCTCCAATAACTCGCTATTGGTCAACTTCCCGCAGTCGAAAGCTGTTTCCACTTCCTCGGGGACGTACGGGATGACGACGTACTGCTGCGTCAACAGCACGGCCTCGCAGAACCAGCAGAGCGGCTGGTACGCGTTCAGCGCCGGCAACGCGCGGTACTACATGCTGACGACAGCCTGGGCCGACAGTAACCTCGGCGCCCTGTCGGGCCTCAACCGGTCGACGGCGCTCTACCAGAACGACTACGACAGCCATTGGGCGCCTGGGAAGGCCGAGTACGAGTGGCTGCGGGCTGACCTGCAGGCACATGCCAGTACGGCAGTGAAGATGGCGTTCTTCCACTTTCCGATGTACTCCGACCAGCCGGCGGAGCGGTCCGACACCCAGCTCCAGGGCGCCGGCAGTCTCGAGGGGCTTCTGGCGCGGAACGGTGTCGATATCGCTTTCAGCGGTCATGCCCACATCTACCAGCGCAACCGGAGGAGCGCACAGGGACTGGTGACGTATGTCTCCGGCGCCGGCGGTGCCAATTCGCAGGGTATCGGACCAACCTGCAGCAGTATCGACGCGTACGGCATCGGCTGGGCGAGCACCAATGTCGGCGGCAGTAGGTGCGGCGCAGCTTCGGCCCCGGCGTCGAGGGCCCACGTGACCCATTACCTGCTGGTCCGGGTGAGCGGCCGAACCGTTACAGTCACACCGATTAACTCGCTCGGACAGACCTTCGACGTCCAGTCCTACATTTTCTAGCCCCACGCCTGCCTTTTCTAGCCGCAACCCGACTTTCGGGACCGACTTCGCGACCTGAGCAGTTGTCCCAATTTCATCAGCAAAACCGGTTAATCGTGCACGCCTTGTATATGTCGCTAGACAGAGGATTGTGGTCTCTATCAGTCAACTGACGCCGGCGGCCGTATCGGGTGATCACAGCGCGCCCCAGGTTTCCCGCGCGTCAAAAACGGTAGGGAGAGGAAAGCCATGGAGCGCAAAGCTACCGAATCGGCGGAATCGGCCACGGTAGCAACGTTTGTGTCGCGCAGGACGGTTCTGGCCGGAGCTGCCGGAATCGCCGGGGGTGTGGCCCTCGGGGTCGTCACGGCATTGCCAGCGACGGCCGCGCAACAGTACGGATGGCGCTGGTGCAACCAGTGTCAGTGTCTTTTCTACGGGGACAACTACACCAGCGGATGGTGCGTCGTTGGCGGAGGTCACAACTGGGGAGGTAGCGGGAACTACACGCCCCACTATGACTACTACCCGGGACAGTCCAAATGGCGCTGGTGCTACAGATGTCAGTCGATGTGGTACGGCGGCGACGGTAACAACCGCGGTCGCTGTCCGGCCAGTGACCGCCACAGCAGCGACGGCAGCGGTGATTACTCTATCGAGTCCGGCAACTACTACGACGATCACGAACAGCCCGGTTGGCGCTGGTGCAACAAGTGCTACTGCTTGTGCTACTCCGGACTCGGAAGGGGCTACTGCCCCAGCCGTGGTCACCACGACTTCGGTGGAAGCGGACGCTATTACCTCCCGTACGCCTAGAAAATATTCCAGAACCGGAAGCGGTATCACCTCCTCACGGCTGCCGTTTCCGGAGGGCTGGATCTATCCGCAAGGCAGCACGCAATCATTGCAAGTTGGGTCGGGCCTAGGCCGGAGTGCTGACAAATGCTGGTCCGGTGGTGGGCTGTTCGACTTCCAGGTCCTCGGGCTCGCCTTGCCCCTGATCGAGACGGAACGGCGGGTACTCGTCGCGCAGAAACGCGACGTAGGTGAGCACGCGGTAGAGCCAGCGGTTGATGCCCAGCAGCAGGTCGAAGAGGCCGCGAGGGTACTGCCGGGTGACCAACAGGAAGAAGCCGGCGAGGACGACCAGCAGGTTGAGCAGCGAGTAGCCGCCGATCGGGTGGAAGCCCGCGGTGGCGTCGCTGCTGGTAGCCCAGGGGTACGACAGCAGATCGGCGGCGATGATGACGACGACGAGCAGGTGCGGGATGGCCAGCAGCCACGATTTGATCAGGACTAGACCGCGGGAGAGGTGCTCGGGATAGGCGACGTCGAAGTCAGCCGGATAGTCGGTCCGGGCCAAGGTGAACGGCGGGTAGCGGTCGGTGTCCAGGGCGGCGTAGGCATAGAACCCGACCCGCCAGTTCCAGCGAAGTACGCCGACGTTGAAGTCGAACAGTGAGCGCGGATAACGGCCGGTGAAGACGATGGCGAAGCCGGCGACCACCGTGGCGACCAGGAACGCGACCCACAGAAACGCCAACACGACGTAATGCGGGATGGCCAGGAACATCTTCAGCAGCCACAGCCAGCGTGAGAGGTCCAGATCCAGCTCGCCGGTCAGCCGGACCGGATAGCTGTCTGGCGAAGTTGTCGATGTCATGTCGTCTGTTCCTGTCGCTCGTGGTGGGCTTGATCGAAACGTAGGAGCAGACATGGTGAGGAGGCATCACCACATGTGGTGATTGAGGTAGTGACGCGGCGGATCAGGCGGCGCTGCCAGATGCCGTCCGGCAGGACCGCGGGAAAGAGCGTCGACCATGAGCAGCCGAGACCCTGACCCGCGGTACACGGTTTGTACTGTCGATCAAGCCCGTCGGAACCACTCTTGCCGTTCGTAGTCCGCGCGGTTTGGATCGACGAAATCCGTCCGCCAGTAGACCCACAGCTGACCGGGCCGATACTTCGACATCATGGCGTACACGTAACGTTTGGCGAATCCCTGGTCGTAGTAACCGTAGATATGGCCGGACGACAGTCGAAACTCGCCTGCACTCCAGCCCCAGTCACAGTTGCTTGGCGAGCAGCTGCCGAACACACGCATCGCCCAGCCCGCGTCGTACACCGTCGTGCACACGTCACCGCTGCACTTAGTCACACGCTGGCAGTCGCGCAGCCAGATCTGCGCTATGCCGGGCGTGTTCGCATCGGTGTTGATCCAGTCGCCGTACTCGACCGCATGGCCAGAGCAGAGGTTGCGCAGTGAGCCGGGAGTTCCCTTTGAACTGCGCGTCGGTATCTCGCTGGCCCTCTCCTTGGGAATGGCCTTCTGCGTCGTGCCGGGCCTGAGCTCGGCGATCTTCACCCCCGCGTGCGCCTGCGTCATGGCGGCGACACTTACCATCACCACAACCAGCGTGGTCATGATCAACCGAGATGCCATGCGACCTGATAACCGATAACCCGTCATAAGACCCCCTTTGGAAAGCGCATCATCTGTGGGCAACAGATTCGCGCACCGATCCCGCGGCGAGATGGCAGTTCTCAGGCTCTTACCTGCGCTACAACGCGGTCAACTCATTTATTCGAAGGGAAAGATTGACGTCGACGGCGGTCCATTGGTCCGTGTTTTCCCACGCGGACTAACAGAAAGAATGGGCGTCAGCTCTTGACCCATTTCTACGCAGTCCACTGATTTCACGCTGCTGCTGTTAGGACTGCGTCAACCGTGCGCAACAGCCGTTAGGACGGGTCGGCGTCGTGCACCAGGATGGCGATCTGCACCCGGCTGGCGACGTCGAGCTTGGTGAACAGGCGCGACACGTGTGCCTTGACCGTCGCCTCGCTCATGAAGAGGGAGGCGGCCACCTCCGCATTCGAGGCGCCGGACCCAATCGCGGCGGCGACCTCACGCTCGCGATCGGTGAGCTCGGCGAGCCGCTGTCCGGCGGCTCGGCGGCGTTCGGCTGCCTGGGCATCGCCGAAGTGGGAGAGCAGCGTACGAGTGACGGACGGCGAGATGATGGCATCGCCTGCGGCGACCAGGCGCACGGCGTTGATGATCTCGGCCGGGGGCGTGTCCTTGACCAGGAATCCACTCGCGCCCGCGCGGAGCGCACCCATCACCTGCTCGTCCGCCTGGAACGTGGTCAGCACGATCACCTGCGGCGGCGCGTCGAGACGGCGCAAGGCAGTCGTCGCGGTGATGCCGTCCATCTGCGCCATCCGGATATCCATCAGAACGACGTCGGGTCGATGCTCGCGCACCGCGGCAAGCGCGCGCAGGCCATCGTCCGCTTCACCCACGACCTCCAGATCCTCTGCAGACGACAGGATGATCCGGAGTCCGGCGCGCACCAGCGCGTCGTCGTCGACGAGCAGCACCTTCACCGTCACCACTGCAGCTCGGCATCCACCACGAAGTCACCGGACCCGTCCGGGCCGTGCACCAGCGTGCCGCCGGCCAGGGCGACTCGCTCCTGCAGCCCGAGCAGTCCGGCGCCTGACCCCGGCAGCACCGGTCCCGGCTGGGCGTGGATGGGCTGGCGGTTGCGGATGCTGACGCGGAGCCCACCGGCTGGCGCACCGGTGACCTGCACCCGCGTCGCCGTACCGGTCGCATGCTTGCCGATATTGGTGAGCGCTTCCTGCACGATGCGGTAGGCGTCCCGTCCGAGCGCACCCGGTACGGCGTCCGCGTGGTCCACCCGCATCTCGAAGTCGATCTTCGCGCCGGCCCGCCGCGTCTCCTCGACGAGATGGCCGATGTCCGTCAGCGTCGGCAGCGGGAGTGGCGGCGCCGCCTGGCCCGGTTGTTCTCGTAGCACTCCAATCACGGCCCGCAGCTCCTCAAGTGCCTGACGCGCCGTCGAGCGAAGCAGCTCGGCGGTCTCGCGTACGGTCGCCGGGGGCAGGTCGGGCCGGACCTCCAGCGCACCGGCGTGTAACGCGAGCAGCGAGATCCGGTGGGCCAGCACATCGTGCATCTCGCGGGCGATCCGGGTGCGTTCTGCCATTCGCGCCCGTTCTTCGTGCAGACGCTGGTCGGCCTCCGCCCGCAGCGCGCGTTCACTCAGTGTGAAGAGAAGCTGCCGTCGGGCCCGAAGGAACATCCCCCAGGCGGTCACTGCCAGCACCAGCGGGGTGACGCGCAGCAGCACCGACAGGGGGTCGGTCGTCGGACTGTAGACGGCGAAGACCAGGACGGACGGGAGCCACAGCGCTGCAACGAGCAGCGCCTGCCGGACCGGGCGATGCACCGCAAGGGAGCACAGAGCGAGCAGCCCGGCCGGGGTTGCGGAGATCGAAAGCGTCCCCAGCAATAGACAACCGAGCGCAACACCAAGCGCCCAACGCCGCCGCCACCACAGCAGGACACAGGCCAGCACCCCACAGGAAACGTCGAGGACGACCTGTGCGGCGGGCAACGGCGCGCCGCTGCGCAGTGTCGGGCTCAGGAAGAGCGCCCCGAGCGCGGCGGCGATGAAGCACCCGCTGGCGTCGACGACCCTGTCACGACCGGTCGACGGAGCGGTCGATCGCGGCGGCCTGAGCTCGCCTGGTGCCAGCAGGGATGCCGGTCTCACCAGCTCAACCCACAGCCTGGGTGACGGGGACATGACCCCAGCGTAAAGCCGGGTACGGGCGCACCACCGACGAAAGTCGATACCAGCGGCGACAAGAGGCGTTGCCGGTCGAGTTCGACAGCCCTGACGGCAGGCCCACCTCCGGGCCGTCGCGGCCGATCACGGGGCGCTGATGCTGATGACCTTGCTCTTGGTCTTCACGTTGGCATACGCCTTGTAGGACTTCCGCAGCACCGTGCAGTTGTCGGCGCGCCAGGCGACCGTGACCTTGAAGCTCGGCTTGGCGCCGCTGCGCACCCGCACCCACTTCTGCACCGACCAGGTACGGAACCGGTTGAGGCTGTAGATGTCGTAACGGACCGCGTTGCTGCCCAGCCGCGTGGTGTGCAGCTGAGCCTTGTCGCAGGTGGAGAAGGAGGCGACTGTGGTGCCCACACCAACCGGGCCCATCGAGACCCCAAGGTCCAACGGGTAGGTATGGCAGTCGTCCTTGATAGTCTTCTTCGAGTACACATTCGACGTCATGTTGACCTTGGACGTCGGATCAATCGTGATCGACATCCGTCCCTTGTCACCGTCGCCCTTGCGACTGTAGGTGTTCGAGGTGACGTCGACGAAGTAGTAGTCGTAGCGCTTCTCCCGCTCCTTGAGCCGATACATCTTCACCGAATAGCGGACCTTGCCGCGGTTCGGCGGATACTTCGCGCACGCGGACGCGCCACCGTAGTAGCAGACTTCATCGCCCTGGCCGATGTGGTCGATGTGCTCGTAGTAGGAGAACGTGTACGGCGACTTGTCCTTGATCAACACCGCCTGCTGGGTCACCGGCGGGTCGGCCGCCGCGGGCACGGCGGCACCTCCCCCGACCACCAGCATGGTGGATGCGGCCAGCAGAAGCAGTGGCGAGGCGAGGCGTCTCTTGATCATGCCGGGACTCTACCCATTACACCGGGGTCCCGTAAGGTCCTGCCATCCTCGGCCCGGTGCAGGGTCACCGGTCCTGCGTGACAGACTGGGTGACGTGCAGATAGGTGCTGTCTATCCACAGATCGAGCTCGCAGGAGATCCACGCGCTGTTCGGCGATTCGGGCTGGCCCTCGAGGACCTGGGCTTTGCTCATCTGCTGGCCTATGACCACGTGCTGGGCGCCGTTCATGCGGACCGAACGCCTCAGCTGTCGGGTCCCTACACAGAGCTCGACCCGTTCCATGACCCGCTGGTGATGTTTGCCTATCTGGCCGCCGTAACCGAGCGAATCCAGTTCGCCACCGGGATTCTGGTTCTTCCGCAGCGACAGACGGTGCTCGTAGCACGGCAGGCGGCCGATGTTGATCTCCTGTCCGGCGGCCGGCTGCGCCTCGGGGTGGGGGTCGGTTGGAACTACGTCGAGTATGAGGCGCTAGGTCAGGACTTCCGTACCCGCGGCGCCCGGCAGGAGGAACAGATCGAGCTGCTTCGTCGGTTGTTCACCGAACCCGTTGTCGACTTCTCGGGCCGCTTTGACCGAGTTCACCGGGCAGCACTCGTACCCAAGCCGGCCCGCCCGATCCCGATCTGGCTTGGGGGTGGCGAAGCGGCGTTCGACCGGGCCGCGCGGCTTGCGGACGGTTTCATCTTCTTTGGAAGTTCCGGCATCGACGACGCAGTCGACGCGTGGAGCCGGCTCCGTGAACGCGTGCGTAGCCATGGCAGGTCGGTGGAGAACTTCGGTGCGGAGTACGTGGCGGTGACTCGGAGCGGGCTGGGCGAGCTCGCGGCTGAGGTGGAGGCTTGGCGCGCGGCAGGTGGTACCCATGTCTCGGTGGCCACGATGGGGCTCGGCCTGGACTCCGTGGAGGGCCACATCGATTACCTCGGCTCGGTGGCTGAAGCTCTCAGTTTGTCGTGACCAGCGTAGACGTCGACACCTGGCCTTTGGGACCGAAGGACGTGGCTGACCTGACGAGGCTCTTCCAGAGTCAGCGGAATACTCGCCGCTGCTGGTGCATGGCGTTCTGCGTGACTCGCGGTCAGTTCGCCGCCGGTTGGCTGACTGGGGGCAACCAGCGGCGATTCCAGGCAATGGCAACCGATGGTTCGTCCCCGATGGGGATCCTGGCTTCCCGAGCTGGTGAGCCGGTCGGTTGGTGCGCCTGCGGGCCGCGGTCACGTTATGCCGCGGCCACCAGTCCGAGAAGCAAGATCATGCGCAATCGGCCGCACGCTGAGGACGAGAGCGTGTGGCTCCTGCCCTGCATCTTCGTCCGGGTCGGGAACCGGGGCCAAGGCGTCAGCCACGCGCTCGTGGGTGCAGCGGTCGAACTGGCCCGCCGCGAAGGTGCGTCGGCCATCGAAGGCTGGCCGCTGGCTGGATCAAAACGGCGCCCGGCCGATGCATTCCTCGGTAGGGAGCAGGTGTTTGAAGATCTCGGTTTCCACTGCGTCGAACTGCCAGCTGCCGAACGCGTCATCATGCGACTCGAGCTCGGCGGGGTCTGAGCAGACCGTCGGACGCCCAACGTTTCGTTGCCTCTGTCCGGAATCCTCCGACCCTGCGAACGACGACGACGATGACGACAAGGAAAAGTAAGCGGCTGCACGTGAGCAGCCGCGTCAGTTCGGTTGCCGGCCCTCGGCGGATTCGTGAGATCCGCCGAGGGCCTCGCGCATGCAGGAGGCGGTGGGTGGGGGCCCTCCCGCGTGTACGCGCTAAGAGCGTGGCACATATCTTCTAACGTTGGAAGGTCCCGGGCCGAAGACGGGACCCCCCAAAGTGAGTTGCATGCCCCAGTCGATGATCGGGCTTCACCGCAGCCTCATCGGTTCGCGACCTTCTTCGACGCCCCGTAAGCCGGTCCCGGGCGCTGCCGGAGAAACTGTCGATGGCTCAAGCTCGTCGGCACAGAACGCGTCCGCCTGTGGCAAGGCGAGCGCGACCAGATAGACGGTCACTGCCTTCGCGACGCATTGGCTTCTGTCGAAGGCGGCATGCCCCTCGGCGCGGAAGGTCAGCAGCCGCGCATTCTCCAGGATCCGGGATAGTGCGACCGCATCCCGGTACGGGGTGTCGGGGTCACCCGTGGTGCCGATCACCAGAATGGGAGCAGAACCGGACGCGCGGTAGGTGCCCTGGTGGCGGCTGGCCCTGGCGCCCGGCCAGAGCACACACGCCGGCGCATGGTTGTGGTCATATGTGGGTGGCCCGTAGCCGATCGACGGGCCGAGCAGGGGCGCCCGGCTAGTGCTGGCCGCCAACTCTCGCTTCAGGCGCTTCAGACTCCGGGGGTAGGAGCGATCGGCGCACTCGACCACCACGTTGACGGTAAGAAAGTCATAGGAAGCCGACGATGGCGGGCGAAGCAGGAAGGAGCGGCTGTCGCGTCGCCCTGCCTGTTGCAGAGCGGTGGCTATTGCTGGCCAGGCCGCCTTGCCAGCGTTGAGATTGAACATCAGTCGGTATGCCAACGTGTAGCCGTTTGCCAGCCCCTGGCCGGGGATGCGCACCGGAGCCTCGTCCAGTTCAAGCGTGAGTCGCTCGAAAGCCAGCCGGGGATCGCCGTCTCCGAACGAGCACATGGCCGGCGTGTGGACGCACCATCTGAGGAACCGCCGAAGAGCCGCGTCCAGGGCGCGGTACTGGCTTCGGTCGTACTTGTACGGTCGGTTTGCGTACCGGCGGGGGTTGTACGCACCGTCGAGCACCATTGCACGCACCCGACCCGGGAAGAGGTCGGCATACACCGTGCCGATATAGGTTCCGAACGACCGGCCGTAGAAAGTGAGCTGCTGTTCACCAAGGGCTTGGCGAAGCAGGTCAATGTCGCGAGCGACGTAGTTGGTGCCGACATACGGCAACAGCTGCCCCGCATTCTGGACGCAGGCAGCGTCGAAGTCGTCGGCCTGACGGACCGCCTGCCTGAACGCGACGCGGGGCGAAGGGCGGCCTCGCGCGCTCGCAACCGCCTCGCTGTACTCCGCGTCGTCCCAGCACTGGAGCTGCCCGCTGAGGCCCACCCCTCGCGCGTCAAATCCGAAGACATCGAACCGTTCACGCAGTTCGATCGGGAGACTCGCATAACTGTTCCGGACGAAACTGACTCCGGAATTGCCCGGTCCTCCAGGCTGGAGGAAGAGGGTCCCCATCCGGCGGGCCGGGTCGGCGACCTGCCGTCGAATTACCGCGATAGGAATCGTGCGTTCGGCTGGCCGACGGTAATCGAGCGGCACCTGCGCGGTGGCGCATTCGAAGCTGTCCGCGCAGGCGACCCAGGCCAGCGACGGGATAGCCGCAACAGCGGTCGACGGGGATTGGTCCGAATCTGCATCGGCATGAGCCAGGGTGCTGCCGATCGTTACGGCGAGGACGGTCGCGGCCGTCAGAATGAGCCTGGCCACGTGATGTCGTTCCACAAATCTGCCCTTCTAGACAGAGGCGCTTTCCAGCGAACGCAGACGGAGAGTTCTATGTGAGCGGGACCCAATCCTGCTGGATCCGGCAGAGAACGACGCTCTGGCTGCATGGCCATGTTGCGCCTGCGGTAAATCATTAACGCATCAGCCAAATCCTCTACGCTGGTGGAACCGGCCCGGCGCTGACGCGGTTTCAAATATTGCGAGGTTGTAGTCGTATAGCGTCATCATTACCGCTTCCATGCTATGGCTGCTTGCACCGAAACGACCAGCCCCGATCTGGGCTTGTGCACATGCACGCTTGTGCGCCGGATTCCGCCTGGAGGCGGGCCAGGTGGCTCCTGCCTGCCGCGTCGGGTGCGCCTGATCGGAGTCTTCCCATCTTCCGCGAGGCGCTCCAGCGTATTTGTCCGGGTTCTTCCCCAGCGACACGCGCAGCCGATGTATCAGAGCACCTTCCTGAGCAGTCAGTAGTGCATGCAGTCATCTGCGAGACGCGGGAGGAGGTGGATGACATGGGAAAAACTGAAACTCAGATCTTGATCGAGGACATTTCTGAGGTCGGCTCGGTGCTCAGCGAAGATGAGCGTGCCGACGTCGCTGTCGGTATGACCAAGGTGATCGAACGTTTGCGGCCGAGCACCTGTTGCAGCTTCGGCTACGACTGCGACTGAGTCTAGGGGCGCCCGCGTCCTTGCACGCGGGCGCCCTGTCGAGGCTGGCACGCACCGAACTAGAAAGGATATGAATGATTCTGATCCTGAGTGGGGCCGCGGACATCCACGCGGACGCTGTCGAGGCTGAGCTATGCGCGCTTGGTGTGGAGTGTGTTCGCTTCGACGGCTCGTTGTTTCCCGACCAGGCTGTTCTCAGTATCAGTCTTGACGACAGCGGGGCCCTTGGAGGGACTCTGGTCTTCGACCAGGTGGAGCTTTCTCTGGATGCAGTCCAAGCGATCTGGGTACGCCGGCCCGGTACGCCGATCTGCCGCAACAACGGGCTGGGGAACGCCGCGCGCGCAACCGCTGAGGCCGACGCCGCCGCAACGCTGAGTGACCTGTGGACCCTCATGGACGTCCCTTGTATCCCAGCGACCGCCCATGTGATTGCGCAAGCTACTCATAAGGCAACCCAGCTGCGCCGGGCAGCTCAGATGGGATTCACAATCCCACCCACCTTTATTGGCAATGATCCGGATACCTTTCTCGAGGCGGTCAAGACGGACCCGAGCGCCTTCATCACGAAGCGTTGCGCCCCGAGCCAGCGGCTTTTGGACGAGCAGGGCGGCATAGTATCCCGGTTGACAGAACCACTTCGGCCAAAGGATCTTGTCCACGTAGATGCCTGGAGACATTCCCCGATGACGGTTCAGTCGACGGTGCCTAAGGATGTGGAACTCCGTGTCACCGTCGTCGGCGATGAGGTGTTCGCGGCGGCGATCCTGTCCCAGTCGACCAACCACAGCCGGCATGATTGGCGTCGACTAGACCTGCAACATACTTCGATCGAGGCGTATGCACTGCCGCCCGAGATTGCAGCCAGATGTGTTGCGTTGGTGAACAGCCTTGGCCTGAGCTATGGCGCCATCGACTTGATCGTAACGCCCGATTCTCAAACGGTCTTTCTCGAGGTGAACCCAAACGGCCAGTACCTCTGGATCGAGGAAACCACCGGAATGCCCATCTCGGGCGCAATGGCGCGCCTACTGTCCGACCGGGCAACGTCAAATCAGCGGTTGAGAGCGTGTGCCTCGCAGCGAATCGCCTGAGAGACAGAAACTTCAATATGTTGGATAAACCATGACCAATAAGGCTAGGAAGACATGACTACCACTGCGCACCTACGCCACCTGTCAACGCCCGGCCGGCAAAATGAGCTGGAGCCAGACGAGGTATACACAGACGCGCTAGCACTTCTCGCGAACCTAGCTGACGATTCCGAAGAGCACTCACGCTTGAGTGTCTCGCAGTTGCGAGAGAAGTTTCCAGACTACCGTTTCCACCTGATCAGCGACACCGAGGCATACGACGGCTCCCGACATCATGATTTGATCATCCGCTGTGCCAATGGACCCACAGTCTCGCTGTCTGTCGCTCCTGCCAACGGTCTACCGTGGCCGTTACGCGGAGTTGTCCGCGCTGCTGATACAGACCTTCTTGAGGTGAACGGCACGCGGGTTGAGGTTGCTGAAGCGCTCGCGGGCATAGACATTATATTCCAAGACCGGGCTCTAATGCGGACCATTATTGACGGCTGCTTAATACTGCAGGAACTTGAACAAGATCCTGTCTCGCTCTCGCCAACTGAGCTCCAACAAGCCGCCGACGCCTTCAGACGGGACAAGAGACTCTTCGGACGCGACGATACTGAGGCGTGGATGCGTGACCGTGGCCTCAATATTGACCAGTTCAGTGCGCTGGTGACACGCCAGGCCGAATTAGAAGCGTTGCGCTTTAGAACAGTGGGCGGGGAAGTAGACCGCTGGCTCGCCGCTCACAGCGACGACCTTGCCACCGTCGTCCTCGCTTGGACCGAAACCGTGGCGGGTGACCTTGCGGAGCAGAGGAGACAGCTGAGTGCCAACCCACTCGAGGCTGTCATGGCCGCCGCACGCGAAGGACGAAAGAGCGGCGTGACCCAAGTCATTGCCGCAGACCTACTCTCTCGGGCGCGCCCAGTTGCCGCATTCCGTGACCGAACTGAAGGGGCGATGAGTAACGAGTCTGCTCGGGCAAAGGTGGCCGTCGGCCAGACGTTGGAGGTTGAGCTGGAGGTTCACGCGGTCGCTCTGGTGCTGGAATCGCGACCCGTCTTGGTCAACGAAGCAACTCGTCATCTGGTGCGGCGCCGGTTGTTTGAGGCATGGCTGGATGAAAGGAGACGGTCAGCTCGTGTGACATGGTTTTGGGGGCCAAGCGACAGAGGCTCCACCACGGGCTAAGGCAAAGGGCCGAGTCGGAGCTAGGCACTGGCCGGGAATGACCTCGGTTGGTTGAACGGTGTGATCACCTGTATCTGAGAGGGTGTGGATTGGGGCCGTCCCGGGAGTGCCCGGTGGGCCTGCAGGATCAGCTGGCAGGCCTGCCGCATGTCGGCGCGCAGATCGTGGTGGAGTACGGCGGTGATGCGCTGTTGGCGGAGCAGGGTGGTGTTGTCGCCGTCAAGGTCATGGGCAATGAACGCCGCCGGTAGACGACCAGCCCGACGGAAGGCTTCCAAGGTCGCGGTGTTGCCGCCACCGATCGAGTAGACGGCACCGATCGCAGGGTCATCGTCCAGGGCGTGGGCGACCGCGGCCAGCATCGACGCGTCGAGACCGTCTGTCTCTGACACCTCGCGGATGGTGCGGTCGGGCGCCAGGGTCCGCATGGCAGAGCGGAACCCCATCTCACGTTCCTCCTCGCCGCGGAAGCTGCTGCTGCTCAACGTCACCAGCACTGAGGCGGACGGATCTTCCGACATCCGACTGATGAGGTAGGCGGCGGTGGCACCAGCCGCCCGGTTGTCGATGCCTACGTAGCCGATACGACGACTCAGCGGCAGGTCAGTGACCACGGTGACCACGGGTATCTGCAGGTCGTGGAGCCGGTTGACTGCGTCGATGACCATCGGGTCATCGGGTGCTTTGAGCAGGACGCCGGCCGAGCCCTGGTGCGCGATCGCGTCGAGGATCTGGACCAGTTCTGCCGGTGACCCCTCCTCCCGAAAGTGGAAGCGGCTACGGATGACCGCCGGGCGTAGGCCAGGCAGCTCGGCCTCCAACGCGGCGCGTACTGCCGAGCTGAACCGCGCCGGGGCCTGCATCACCAGGTCGAGCCGGAACGTCCGGCCGCCAAGCTGCACCTGGTCACGTTGACGGTCGAGGTCAGCGATCGCTCGCTGCACCTGGGCCGCGGTGCTGTCCCTGACACCAGGGCGATGGTTCAGGACCCTGTCGACGGTGGCTTCACTGAGGCCGGCCTGGTCGGCGATGTCACGAATCCGATGCGAACGCATGCCGGTCCTCTGAGGTGATTTTGATGGTTTTTGGACGACTTTACGGCCTCATTCTCTACTAGGGTGGCTGTCACCCGCACAACACCGCAGCCAGAGCCTCCGCGAGCAGTCCGCTTTGGCGGAAACCGACCGAAGGAGAGTCATGCCCACCACCGTTACGCCCGCCCCGACCACCCGACCGGCCCGCTACGTCGAGACTGACTGCAGGGTCGAGGAGTTCGCCGCCCTGGTCGACCAGGCCACCGATCTCGCGGACTACCCGCACGCGGCTGACGTGCAGCGCAACGTGCTGATCTACGACGCTCACGCGCTGCGCCTCTCCATCGAGTCGGAGCAGGGCCGGCTCGAGGTGGAGGCTGAGTTGGTCCGGGCTCTTACTGACGGCCCGGGGGTGGTGGCGTTCAAGGGTGCGTTTCCCGACCACACGGTGATCGACCGGGCTACGTCGACGTTCGAGGAGATCATTGCTGCGGAGAAGGCGAACGGGAGCCGCAACGACCACTTCGCCAAGGCCGGCGCCAACGACCGGGTGTGGAACGCGCTGGAGAAGTTGGCCGTTCGCGACCCCGGCACCTTCATTGACTACTACGGCAACGACATCCTGGCCCTGATCAGCCGAGCCTGGCTGGGCCCTGGCTACCAGATGACGTCTCAGGTCAACGTCGTGCGGCCCGGTGGGAAGGCACAGGACCCACACCGCGACTACCACCTCGGCTTCTTGTCCAACAAGGTCGCCGCAAGCTACCCGGCTCAGGTGCATCTGCTCTCGCCGGTGCTGACCCTGCAGGGCGCGGTTGCGCACTCCGACATGCCGGTGGAGAGCGGGCCGACCATGTACTTGCCCTACTCCCACCAGTACGCCCCCGGCTACCTGGCATGGCGGCTGCCGGAGTTCCGGACGTTCTTCGCGGAGCGCTACATCCAGCTGCCGCTGGCCAAGGGTGACGCCGCGTTCTTCAACCCGGCTCTGTTCCACGGCGCGGGAAACAATGTCTCTGCCGACGTGCAGCGGATGGCGAACCTCCTCCAGGTGTCGTCCGCGTTCGGACGGGCGATGGAGACCGTGGACCGGGTGAAGGTGTCCAAGGCGGTCTACCCGGTGCTCCGATCCCGCCGCGCTGCCGGAGTCGACGCGGCCAACCTGTCGAACGCAATCAGTTGCGCCGCGGAGGGCTACCCCTTCCCCAGCAATCTCGACCTGGACGAGAACGTTGACGGTCTGACCCCGTTGGCGCAGACCGCGCTGATCGAGCAGGCGCTCGCCGAGGACTGGAACGCCGACCAGGTCGCCGAGGCCCTCGACGCGTACGCGACCCGTCACCGCACCGACGAGATCTGACCGTCCGTCTACTGAAGGAGAACAATGCGCATCGGACTCATCGGACTTGGCCGGATCGGGGCGTTTCATGCCGAGACCCTCAGCAAGAACGACCACGTCGACCAGCTTCTCGTCACCGACGCGGCCCCGGGCGTGGCTGAGGCGACTGCGGCCACGTTCGGGGCTACCCCGGTGTCCAGCGTGGACGAGCTGCTCGCGAGCGGTCTGGACGGGGTGGTGATCGCCTCCTCGACCCCCACCCACCTGGCACTGCTGCGGGCAGCGGTGGCAGCAGGTGTTCCCACCTTCTGCGAGAAGCCCGTGGCCGAGGACCCGTACGTCGTTGGTGACCTCATCGAGGCTGTTCAACGGTCCGGGACTGCCGTGCAGATCGGGTTCCCACGCCGCTTTGATCCCTCCTTCGTGGCCGCCAAAGCAGCTCTGGACGCGGGCGAGCTGGGATGGCTCACCACAATCCGCTCGACCACGATGGACCCGGCACCCCCTCCCGCTGCCTACGTAGCCGGGTCCGGCGGCATCTTCCGTGACTGCGCCATCCACGACTTCGACGCGGTTCGCTGGGCCACCGGGCGTGAGGTCACCGAGGTGTACGCCACCGGAAGCAACCGGGGCGAGGCGTTCTTCGCCGATGCTGGCGACGTCGACACCTCCTCGGCACTCCTGACGTTCGATGACGGCACAATCGGCGTCATCTCGAACACCCGTTACAACGCGCAGGGCTACGACGTCCGCCTCGAGCTCCACGGCTCGGCCGGTTCGGTCGCCGCCGGGCTCGACGACGGTCTCCCACTCCGCTCAGCCGACCCCGAGGTCCACTTTCCGGCCGGGCCGGCCCACGCCTTCTTCATGGACCGGTTCGCCGAGGCATTCAGGATCGAGATCGACACCTTCCTGAGGGTGGCATCTGGTCAGCAGACGTCCCCCTGCACGATCACCGATGGGCTCGAGGCCAGCTGGATTGCCGAGGCCTGCACCAGATCGCTGCGCGAACACCGACCTGTCCGCCTCGACGACGTCCGACCTGCCCCTTGACGTCAGGTCACAGAAATGTGGTCGCCGCAAACCACGGCCATAGTTCTCCGGTGTCGGCTTTGAGCTCAGCGAAAGGACTCGGACGTCAATGCGCATCGGAGTTCTAGGTACGGGCCGGATCGGCCTCATGCACGCCCGCAACCTTGCCCAGAGCGCCCGGGTCGAGGAGGTGGTGCTGATGGGCCGTGACCGGGCCCGGCTCGCAGTCTCGGTTGACCACGTCTGCGCCGCGATCCAGCCAGACGCCCCGCCCGCGTTGGCCGGAAACCTCGCGCCGCGTGGACGAGTCGCCACGGTGACCGCTGGCGTCGGGTTGGCCGAAGAACTTAGTGCTCTCGACGGCGTCGTCGTCGCGACCTCGACGAACACCCATCCGGCCCTTGCCCTACAGATCGCGCGCGCCGGGGTGCCGTCACTCATGGAGAAGCCGCTGGCGCTCGATCCGAAACAGCTCACCGCGTTGGCGGACGAACTGGACGACATCGGTACCGAAGTTATGGTCGCCTTCCAGCGCCGATACGACCCCGGCCACCAGCTATTGCGCCAGCGCATCCTTGCCGGTGACGCTGGAACCGTACGGGCCGTCACCGCGACCGAGCATGATCATCGTGCCCTCTCACCCGACTACGTTCCGACCTCCGGTGGCATCTGGCTCGACATGCTCATCCACGACTTCGACACAATTCCGTGGGTCACTGGCCAACGCGTCCGCAGCGTCTGGGCTACCGGCTCCGTCCTCGACGCTCCGATCCATGCCGACTACGGCGACGTCGACTCAGCCTTGGCGGTCCTGGTCCTGGAGTCCGGAGCTGTCGCCACGGTGAGCGGTCTGCGTCGCAACGGGGCTGGCCAGGACGTGCGCTCGAGGTCTTCGGCACACTCGACTCGTTCGGAGCCGGCTTCGACGCCCGCACACCGATGACCTCGACCGAACCGGAGACCAATCCACCCGGCCCTCGCTACGACCAATTCATCGAACGGTTCGAACGCGCCTTCCGCGCTGAGACTGACGCGTTCACTTTGCTGGCAGCCGGGACGGGCGTCAACCGGACGCCGCCGCGCGACGGACTTGTAGCCATCCACATAGCCCAAGCTGCCGCCGAGTCGATCCGCACCCGCTCCATCATCGACCTCGACTGATCGACCGACCGAAAGGATCCTGATGAGTGACAACCACAAGAGCCCGGGCTCGGAAGACGGGTGGGCAACGATTGACCCTGCGGACGCCGCCCGTCCGGCAGCCGAAAAGGTCTTCGTCGACATCGGCCCGCAGGCGTGAGCACGCCATCACTCGTCGCGACGTGCTGGACCAGCGCTGGCAACGTCGCGCCGCTCGACGATCCAGAAATCAGCCCGTTCTCGGCGGTTGACCGGATACACGCAGTGGCGTCGACTGGCTGGGCGGGTATCGGTTTCGGCCAGGATGATCTGCGGGTGATTCGCGAGACGGTCGGCTTTCCTGCCATCCGGGCCGAGATCGAGGCCGCCGGGCTCCGGCACGTAGAAGTTGAACTCGCCTCCGGTTGGTGGCGCGAGGACGACCTCAGCTGGCGCGGGACCTGGGAGCTGCTGCTGGAAGCTGCACACGAGCTGCAGGCCTCGTTCGTCAAAATAGGAACCGCATTCGGATCGCCAGTGGACGACATCACGCCGTTCGTCAAACCGCTCCGCCAAGTTGCCAACGAAGCGGCGACGGTAGGAACCCGAGTGGCGCTCGAACCGCTCCCTTTCGGCTTCATCGGCTCAATGCCGCAAGGCGCTGACCTGATCCGAGCGGCCGACCATCCGTCCGCCGGACTGCTGGTCGACTTCTGGCGTCTTCCGCGCCGACACGACCCTGCCGCAACTCGTGCAGTGTCTTGACCCGAATATCGTCTTCGGCGTCGAACTGAGCGATGCCCACCGTGAAGCGGTCGGGACCCTGTTCGAAGACACCCGCGACCGCCGTACCCTCATTGGCCACGGAGCCCAAGACATCGCCGGCTTCATCCGCGCCATGCAGCAGGTGGGCTTCGACGGCCCCTGGGGCGTCGAGATTCTCTCAGCCGAGCACCGCGAACGCCCCCTTACCGAGGCGCTGACACTCGCGCGGAACTCTGCCCTCAAAGCGTTCCGACAGGCGGAAATCGGGAGTGGAGTGGCGTAGCTCCTGGCACAAAGGCGACTCGGAACTATGGATTGAGCGTCGGCCTATTCAGCCCTGTTTCCGGATGGCTTGCCATCACGGTTGATGCTGGGGACGTCGCCGCCGGGCACCCTGCGGCTAGGGCTGGAGAGCTTGTGCGCTCTCGGTGATTGCGGAGGCGACGTGGTCCAGCGCGGTCGAGGTGAGGCGCCACTGTTGCCAGTGGAGGGGTACGTCGAGGTGGGCTGACGGGGTGAGCGCAGTGACCGTTCCGGAGTCCAGCCCGGCGAGCTGCAGGTCGGGCAGCATCCCCCATCCGAGTCCCAGCTGGATGGCTTGTCCGAGTTCGTGTGTCGCCGGCACGTAGTGCCTCGGTGGCTGCAGGGTCGTGCGGCACTGGCGCCTGAGGTAGCGGTCCTGCAGGTCGTCCTTGTCGTCGTAGGTCACCACGGGAGCCGTGGCAAGTGTGGTGCCGGTGACGCCATCGGCGAACCACTTCGCGGCGAAAGCGGGTGTGCAGACTGGTCGGTAGCGCATCACGCCCAGCGGCCGGGAGCTGCAGCCGGGCATGGGCGTCCCGGTCGCGGTCACGGCTCCATGCGCTGTGCCCCGTCGCAGTAGCTCGAGAGAGTGGTCCTGGTCCTCGCGCAGGATGGTGAGCTGCACGTGGTCGGCCGCCTTGACGAGCCCGGGCAGGGCCCAGGTGTGGAGGGAGTCGCTGTTCACTACAAGCGTGATGCGGGGGGTGGAGCCGTTCTCGCTGGGCTCGAGCTGGTCGGACAGGTCGGATGACAGCAGCTCCAACTGCCGGCCGAACCTCACCACCGCTTCGCCGGCTGGCGTCAGCTCCACCGGTCGCACCCGTCGCAGGACCGGCCTTCCGATGGCAATCTCGAGCGCGCGGACCCGTTGGCTCACTGCGGACGGAGTCAGATGCAACCGCTGGGCAGCAGCATCGAAGGTGCCCTCGGTGGTGATCGCCGCCAAAGTCAGTGCCTGCTCGGGCTGTACTCGCATCATAAGATGATCTTATGATGCTTCAGGAACATGAACTGGTCTGATGATGTTCCGGCGTATACCGTCGTCTGATGCTCTCCTCTGCTTCCTCCGGCTTCCTCACCGGGCTGTCGCTGATCGTCGCAATCGGCGCCCAGAACGCGTTCGTCCTGCGCCAGGGACTGCGCCGTCACCACGTGCTGCTCGTCGTCGGGGTGTGCGCCCTCTCCGATCTCGCCCTCATCCTGGCTGGGGTCGCCGGGATCGGGACGATCGTCGAGCGGGCGCCCACGGTGCTCGTCGCAGTTCGTTGGTTCGGTGCCGCTTTTCTTCTTGGCTATGGGCTGGTCGCGGCTCGGCGTGCCTTGCGTGGTGGGCACCTGGAGGCTGCCGCCGACCGTCAGCTCAGCGGGCGGGCTGTCCTCGCAACCACGTTGGCCTTCACCTGGCTCAACCCGCACGTCTACTTGGACACCGTGCTGCTCGTCGGCTCCATCGCGAGCACCCACGGCGCTCCGGGTCGGTGGTGGTTCGCCGCTGGTGCCTGCGCCGCGAGTCTCAGCTGGTTCACCGCGTTGGGGTTCGGCGCTCGGGCGCTCACTCCCGTGTTCCGTCGCCGGAATGCTTGGCGTCTACTGGACGGCGGCATCGCTGTCGTGATGCTCACACTTGCTGCTTCCCTTGTAGTCGCTGCATAGCGGCGCTGCCGCGGCCCCGACGTCGGGAGTGCACCTGGGGGTGGCAGGAGGTCCTCGATGGTGAAGGGATCTCACTGGCCAGGCCGGCAGGCCTGCGTGAGCGGCCCCTACCCGTCTTCCTCGCCGGGCATAAGGCGGGCGAGCGTGCCATAGCACCGCATCGCTGAAATGCGGTCGTCGCGGACGTCGTACACGAGGCAGAAATCAAGGCCGGGTCCGGCTTCGTCGTCGGCGTTGACGCGGCTGCCCTCGAGGAAGGCGTGACCGTCCGCCAGGACGAGTTCGCTCTGATCTCCGCTCAGCATTCTGCTGTGGAGCTCGAGGATGTAGTCGCGCACCGGCCCGGCTCCACGCACCTCCTGCCCGCTGTCAACCATGAGCCAGGTAACGTCCTCGTCGAAGAACTTCGAGAAGTCCTCCTCCGCGCCCATGGCGGCGAAATACCGGTCCATGACGCTCTGTGTGGTGGAAATTGCCACGTGGCCCCTCCAACGCGCTCATGCGCAGCAAGCAGAGGCTGCGTCTTCGGTCACACTGCTCGCGTCCTCCGTGGGTGTCAAGGGCGAGGGAAAGGCGAGCGCTCGTTGGTACCGCGACCAGCCGTCCCTCGTCCGTGGCTCGCCCCAGTTGCGTAGCCGGTCCTGACGGAGGACCCGCTACGAGCTTGGAGAGGGCTGGCAAGGGTGAAACGAAAACTGGTTCGCCGGTGCCTTGCGGCACGGGAAACAGTCGCTATACGGGCTCGTCTTCACGCTCGCGCCGGACTGTTCCTGGCCGCCGCCCAGCGCTTGCTCCTCCGATCCTTTAGCGCGACGTGATCGCAGTACTCGCCGATCGCATCGCAACTGGCCCGCCCCTGCTTCGCGTCGTGTTGGGATACTTCACTGCGGTACGACCGGGAGCCGGAGCACCCGGGATACGGCAGACTCCAAGGGGCGGAACAATTGACCGGTCGGAGGGAGAAGTGTGATGGCGACGTTCGTCCTCGTGCACGGCGCCTGGGCCGGCGCCTGGGTCTGGAAGAAGATCATCCCGTTGCTGCGGACGGCCGGCCATGACGTCCATGCCACCACCGCGACGGGCCTGGGCGATCGCGTCCACCTCGCCGGCCCGGCGGTCGACCTCGACACTCACATCACTGACGTAGTCAACCTGCTCGAGTTCGAGGAGCTGGCCGAGGTCACGCTCGTCGGCTGGTCCTATGGCGGGATGATCATCACCGGGGTAGCGGAGCGGGTGCCCGAGCGCCTGGCCGGGTTGGTCTACCTCGATGCCTCGGTTCCGGCCGATGGTGAGAACGGCTATGACGCCGACCGTTCTTCGCAAGAGGCCCGCGCTGTCGACCGGAGGGCGGCGGAGGCCGCTGGCATGCCGGGGTTCCTGGTCCTCGATCCCTACGCGGACTGGCTCAGGTCGCTGACGCTCGACCCGGGCGACCGGGAGTGGTTGCTGGCGAAGCTCCTGCCGCAGCCGATCGCGACCTATACCCAGCCGATCCGGCTGGGAAATCCCGCGGCCGAGGCGGTCCCTCGAACCTTCGTGTTCTGCACCGAAGGTAAGGAGGCAGACGACATCTCCACGAGCACGGCATCTCGACTTCGGTCGGCTCCGGGGTGGCGCTATCGAGAGCTGGCCGACAACCACCTGGCGCCAATCAACGCACCGCAGGCCACGGCCGAGCTGCTCCTATCGGTTGTATAGCAGGTGCCCGGTCAAGATCGGGGGCGTCCGGCCTCGCCCAATGCAGAGCGTTAGAACTGTCGTTACAGACCCCAGCCCACCCACGACGTCTGCGGACCTGGTCTGGTCACCGAGAAGATGCGGCCTGCGGCGCCCTACGGTTGTTCGTCGAGGAGGACACTGATTCCAGGATCGCGGCTGCGGTCGGCTCAGGTTGTGCAGGGAGGCGAGCTGATGGTGAACAGTCCGGACTCGCCGACGGCGGTGGGGATTCATCGCACGCCGATGCCGGGCCCTGCCGAGCCTGTGTCGTGGGCGCCGAGCCGCCCGCAGCGTGTGGCCGTTATCGGCGCCAGTTTCGCCGGGTTGTTCGCGGCTGCTGCGGTGGCGGCGGCTGGTCGTGAGGTGATCTTGGTTGAACGCGACGTGCTCAAGAACACTCCCGAGCCGCGCCCCGGTGTGCCGCAAGGCCGGCAGCCCCACGTCGTGCTGCATCGCGGTGTGCTGGCCATGCAGCAACTGCTGCCCGGAGTGGCCGAGGAACTGCTGGCCGCGGGCGCACAGCGGCTCGACACCGGACATCTGCCCTGGCTCAGCCCGTACGGGTGGATGCCGGCCAGCGATGCTTCTTACCATGTGTACTCCCTCAGTCGGCCCCTGATGGAACTGCTGGTTCGGCGACGTGTGCTTTCCCTGCCCGGTGTCACGTTGCGGCAGGGTGTCCGGGTTGAGGGGCTCAGCCGATCGGGCAACGACTGGGAGGTCCACCTTGTCAACGCGGGTCGGATCCGCGCCGACGCCGTGATCGACGCGTCGGGTCGGAGTTCACGGCTGCCGCATTGGCTGGCCGGGCTCGGTTACCCCGGTCCGCCCACTGCGCTGATCGAGGCACGGCTGGGCTACGCCTCGCGGCGCTTCCGCAACAACGGCGGTGTCTCCTTGCGGACGGGTGTGGTGATGCTGGCCACCCCGGAGCTGCCACGGGGCGCGCTGGCCCTGCCGATCGAGGACGGCCGGTGGATGGTCCTGGAGAACGGGTACGGGGACCAGCGGCCCGGACGTGACGTGGCCTCTTTCGAGCGGTTCTTGGCCACGCTGCCCGATCCCGCGTTGAGCCGCCTGGTCGCCGCACTGGAGCCGGACGGTGACGTCGCGGTCCACCGGCAGACAGGCAACCAGCGCCGCAGGTACGGGCGGCGAGGAGCGTGGCCAAGGGGGTTGCTCGTCGTCGGCGACTCGCTCTGTGCGTTCAACCCCATCTACGGGCAGGGCATCACCGTGGCGGCCTGCCAGGCCGAGGTGCTTCAGAAAGCGGTTAACCACCTCAGCAACGCCCGATCCACCCGCCGCTGGCAACGTCGGATCACAGCGCTCACCGACTTCCCCTGGGCGGTGTCCACCAGCGAGGACCTCCGCTATCCGAGCGCCAACGGCCGGCAGGACCTTGTGCAGCGGCTCATGTCGCGATGGACCGATCGGATGTCACGACTAGCGGTGGGTGACGACCAGGCGTGCCTGCAGGCGTTCGCTGACACATATCACCTGATGGGTTCGCCCTCGCGACTGTTCGCACCACGGGTAGCAGCCTCCGTGCTCCGCTCGATGGTGGGAACGTTGCCAAAGCCGGCACCCCGTCCCGCCGTGCTCGACGGACTGGCCCAAGACAATGTGACCACATGACCTCAGGCGGCAAGACAACGCCGAATACGGCGACCGCGAGCTGCAGCAACACCTGATCCGGCCCTCTGCTGCTCTCCGCGACAACCCACCCATCAGCGCCATTCTTCTGTTGAGCGGTCACCGTGATCTCGCCGGCCTCACCCATCGCGAGGTTCCTTACACCCGCCATCGCGACTCCATGTGGGGAGTCATGTGGGGAGTGCGGCCAAAACCGATCAGAGGCGCTCGGTATAACTCCTAGTGAACCCAAGGTGGTGCGCCCCCGGTAGGAATCGAACCTACGACCGACAGATTAGAAGGCTGCTGCTCTATCCTCTGAGCTACGGGGGCCCGAGCCCGACACCCGCAGGAGTCCGCTCGAGCGGCATTTTAGCGGGTCCAGTCCGCCCCGGCTCACCAGACGAGGCAACCACGAGCGCCGCGAGCCACGGCGGTAGGTTCCCTTCCGTGAATCCCCCACTCCCTGACACGGTGAGTTGGCGAAAACTTGCGTTGCCTGCGTACGGGCCGACGGTACTGGTGGCCATCGGGTACGGCGCAATCGTCCCCCTGGTGGCCTTGTCGGCTCGGGCTCTGGGGGCCAGCGTCGGGATGGCAGCCCTGGTGGTAGCACTCACCGGGATCGGTCAGCTGGTCGGCGACCTGCCGGCCGGGGCCCTGGCAGCACGGATCGGTGAGAAACGCGCGCTGATCGCCGCCTGCCTGCTCGACGCCGCGGCATTGTTCGCCGCGTTCTTGGCCCAGTCGTTGGTCATGCTGGCAATCGCCGTCTTCGTCACCGGCCTCGCCGGTGCAGTGTTCAGTCTGGCCCGGCAGGCGTATCTGACGGAGGCCATCCCGGTACGGATGCGCGCCCGAGCACTGTCCACGCTGGGCGGCACCTTCCGGATCGGCAGCTTCATCGGGCCGTTCTTCGGCGCCCTCATCGTCACCCACGCCAGCATCGGCGCCGCGTACGGGTTCGCCGCAGGAATGAGCCTCGCTGCGGCGGTGCTGACGATGCTGCTCCCCGATATCACCAGCGGTCGACGGCAGGCCCGCGCGGAGGCCGGCCACCGGCACCGCAGCGTCTGGTCGGTGCTGGCGGAGCACCGCCGGGTGCTGCTGACACTGGGCACCGGCGTCCTGGTCATCGCCGCCGCCCGGGCCACTCGGAGCTCGATTGTGCCGTTGTGGGCGGAGGCGCAGGGAATCGACCCGGCCACGACCAGTGTGATCTTCGGTGTCTCCGCCGGCGTCGACATGCTCCTGTTCTATCCGGGTGGGGCGATCATGGACCGCTTCGGCCGGGTCTTCGTGGCCGTACCGTCGTTGATCATCCTCGGCCTGGGCTTCCTGCTGCTTCCGTTGACGTCCGGACCGATCACCGTCGGCCTGGTGGCGGCGCTGATGGGACTGGGCAACGGCATCTCGGCGGGCATCGTGATGACCCTCGGAGCCGACGCGTCCCCCGACGACGGGAGGACCCAGTTCCTCGGAGGCTGGCGGCTCTGCAGCGACTTCGGGAACGCGCTCGGGCCGCTGGTGATCAGTCTCGTCACCTTGTTTGCGCCCCTCGCTGTCGCGTCGCTCTGCATGGGGGCAATCACCTGGCTGGGCTCGGCCTGGGTGGGCAAGTGGGTGCCCCGGTATCCCCCGCGCCCAGTCGGCGGCGGTACTCGACGGGATCCGACCTCGACCAGGAAACCGTAGAGTGAGGTACGTGAAAGATCTGTTGGTGTGGGTCGACTGCGAGATGACTGGGCTGAGCCTGACCGACGACGCGCTCGTCGAGGTCGCTGCCCTGGTCACCGACGCAGAGCTGAACGTGCTCGGCGACGGCGTCGACGTGGTGATCAGACCGCCCGCGGCGGCACTGGAGCAGATGGGCGACTTCGTCCGCACCATGCACGAGAACTCTGGCCTGCTCGACCAGCTGGACTCCGGTCTGACCATGGAGGAAGCAGAGACACGGGTGCTGGACTACATCAAGGAGTTCGTCCCGGAGGCGCGCAGGGCGCCGCTTGCCGGCAACACCATTGGCACCGACCGATCCTTTCTGGTCCGGGACATGCCGTTGCTGGAGCAGTACGTGCACTACCGCAACGTTGACGTCTCCAGCATCAAGGAGCTCGCCCGCCGATGGTTCCCGAGGGTCTACTACCAGTCGCCGGCGAAGTCGGGAAACCACCGCGCACTGGCCGACATCCAGGAGTCCATCGAAGAGCTCCGCTACTACCGCGAGGCCCTCTTCGTGGCGCCTCCCGGCCCGGACTCCGCCACGGTGAGGACCATCGCCGCCCGGCATCAGGGGGCCTTGACGGGTGCCCGACCGCTCCCCGCGAGCGAGGTTGACCGGACCGCAGCCGATGCTGGGACGAACTGATTTCGAAACTCCCGGGTAGGACCGCTACACTTCACGCTGCTGCGGTGAACGGGTGCCGACCCGGTCGAACGCAAGCATGGTGGGTGTAGCTCAGCTGGTAGAGCTCCTGGTTGTGGTCCAGGTGGCCGCGGGTTCGAGTCCCGTCACTCACCCCATCAGTAGAGGGCTCTGACAGGCGGGAACGCCGGTCAGAGCCCTCGTTGTTGGGGGGCGATCCGGCTAGGGGTACGGGATCTGAGCGCTGAGGAGGTGCCGCCGGATCTCCAGGTCCACGCCTCCGTCCAGCCGTCTTGCCGCTTGTGCAGCCGTCGCCTTGATCACCGGCCCGAGAAACACGTCCCGGAGCAGCTGCCACTCTCTCGCGCTGGCGGGTCGCTCGCCCCAGAGCGAGTCTTTCAGCCGTGCCCACCACGGCGCCTTGGGTCCGAAGACGACCGCGTAGTCAATGGACCTCATCGAATGCCACCGCAGGACACCGCTGCTCTTGTGCAGCGTGACGTCGCCGTACCCCTCCACGTTCCGGATGCGGATGCGGGCGGGCCCGTGCTGAGCACAGAGGTGCGCGATCCGCTCCAGGGCGCGGATCTCCTCCGTCGTGATGCTCACGGAAGATCACGCTAGCGGCTAGCCGCCTTGGCCTCAGCGGGCGCGAACCAGGAGCAGAACGACCAGGACCACCACGGTCACCGCCAACAGCGCAGCGGTGACCAGCAGTGCAAGCCGCTGTGCCCGCAGCCTCCGTTCCCGGCGCCGGCCATGTGGGAGCAGATCGCGGACGGCCGGCGACCAGCCGGACGTGACTGCAACTAAGGGCCAGAGCACCTCCCAATAGCTGCCGCTGGTTGGCTGGCGCTCTGTGGCGGCGTGGGTGAGCAGGTAGTCCGCCGACGCCTTCGACGCAGCCGCGAAGCTGCGGTCCCGGCGAGCCGCGGGAACCAGGTCGCTGAGTCTCTCCCAGGACTCGTCGAGGCTGCCGCCGGAATCGGCTGCATCCCGCATGGCGTCGGTGAGCTCCTCATCGGAGCACGCGTCGGCCACCCGCTGAGGCTCCGGACAACCGGGGCGTCCGAGCAGGTAGCTGCGCAGACAGGCAACTCGCCACGCAGCCGGCAGGGATGCAGACCCGTCCAGGGACTGCATCACGCCGTCCGCCACAACCGCGGGCAGATCCTCCGGCCCAAGCTGCGTCAGCCGGTCCACCAGGGTTGGCGGCAGCCTGGCCATGGGTCCCGCCGACAGCAGCTCGGCGGCGAGGTCGATCACCTGGGCGTCGCTGCCCACCTCCGCGACCCAACGGGCCGCAGCAGAGCGCCGATCCGCGTCTCCCACCAGACCGGCCTCGGTAATGTCGTCCACTAACGACGGACGGCTCGCCACGGCCGCCGCGGCGCGTTCTTCCCGGACCAGCCCCGGTCGGTGCAGCAGCTCGTTCGCTATGTCCCAGCGGCCAGTCGCGTCGGAGCGGTCCCACCGGTACCAGAGGCGCTCGTCTGGGACCTTGTGCACCGGTTGGTTCAAAACGATGAACTCGTCGAGCTCGCTCTCCCAGTCGGCGGCGATCAGACCGCGACGTTGCCACCACATCGGCTGGTCCGCTGCCCCAAGCTCGGCGGCCGACCTAGAGAGCTCGCGGGAACTGGCGTTTGCCTCCGCGGGCTGGGTCTGCGTCCCCCCGGACGGACCGGCATCCTGCCCGCCCAGGACCTCGGTCTGGTTCACCAGGTCGGCAGGCATGGTGCGAACCAGCTCCTGCAGGATCTGGTGTAGGTCCTCGACATCCCAATGGCGCAGCAGGTCGGGCTGGGATGTCGCAGCCCGGGTGGCCCGTGCCGGGCCCCGACCGCCTTCTTGGAACCGACCGCCCCGCAGCCTCTCCGCGCGGTCGGACCAGTCCTCGGATACCCACAGCCGCAGCGGCTCGGCACTGGCTTCGGGGCTGCTGTCGACCTCACGTTCGAGCCTGAAGGTGCCACTGGCCAGCAGCGGCTCCAGGTCCAGCGTCCCCAGGGTGCAGGTGGGGTCGAAGAGAGCATGGACGCAGTAGTTGCCCGGTCGGCCGGCACCGTCGGTTCCCACGGGCCCCTTGGCGACCAGCAACGACCCGCCCGCCCGTCGTAGGTGGGTCAGGAAAGCCTCAGGTCCGTCCGGGGACACCCGCCGCGCTGCCAACGAGAGTTCGGTCAGCACCTGCCTGAGCTCGGGATCCTGCATCAGCTGGGCCGGCCACCCTCGCGACTGGAGCACGACCCCGAAGCCGGCTCCGCTTCCGTCCAGCCTGCGCTCGGCCCAGGTGTAGCGCAGCTGCTCGCACGCGACGTAGGTCACCGCAGGACCTGCAGCCCCTTCTGGGCGTCGAGCACCCCGGTGTGCACCAGCGCCGCAAGCAGCGGATCCAGCACCCGCTGAGGACGCCGGTTGCGGAAGCTCCGCGTCTGCGGGTCGGCTGGCTCGCCGGTGGCTGAGACCAGGTGGTAGCTGACGGACCGGTACGCCTCCTCGAAACGGATCGAGAGCGGCAGCCCACCATCCAGCGACCGGAGGAAGTCGCGGATGTAGCGGGAGTCCTCCTCGATCACCTGGACCGCGCGCAGCAGGGAAAGCTCGCCGCTGTAGTTGAGGTCCTCGCGGGCGTCCTCGAGGATGTCCAGCGCACCGGCAGCGATGTCGTCGGACTTGGTCACGATGACGGCTGCGTGGGCCCGCTTCGGTTCCCCGCTCCGGATGGCCGTCTGGATCCACTGGTTCGTCATGAACCACGCCTGCCTCTGGTCATCCCGCCGGTTCAGCGACCGTCGGGGCAGGGTCAGCGCCTCCGGGGTGATGAAGTGCATGACGACGTCGGAGATGTACAGGAACTTGTTGGTCCGGCCCTGGTCCTCGACGCTGTTCTGCTCCCCCGACGCGTCGAAGAACGAGAGATAGAACTTCTCGGTGTCCCCGGCGACGGCCGTCTCGGTGATCGCCTCGCGCCCAGCATCACCCTGGTAGGCCGACGTTGGGAACGGCACGGCGCCGGAGGTGTAGAAGTCGTGGAAGACCTCGGCGCGGATCTTCTGCGACCGCTCGTCGAGGTGGAAGTCGAGGTACGGGAGCAGCCGACCACGATCCAGCTGCTCCAGCAGGGTGCCGAGGTAGACGGTCTTGCCCGATGACGGCTCGCCGACCAGGCCCACGACCATCGATGGCACGTCGAAGGCTCGTAGCGGGATGCGGTGCCCACGACCGCACTGGGCATGGATGCCGTGGTGGTCGCGCTCGGCACGCCGCTGGGGATGGATCCGGTGGATCGGCTCAGGGTCCCCCTGCCAGACCGCCTGGACCCACTCCCGGAACCCTCTGTCGTACTCCTCGCGTGGCTTGTCGGCCGGCTCGCCGTTTCGGGTGCGGTACAGCACGTGCTCCACTCCGACCGTGTCGAGGCAGCGGGGGCAGAAGTACGTCCTAGCCACGGACGGCCGCCACGATCAAGGTGAGCAGGAACAAGACGCCGAACGTGGCCGCGAAGACCCGGACCCGGAACTGGCCGCGGGTCAGCGGCAGATCACGACGACGAGCAAGATTCACCACAGCGCCTCCAGCACCTGCCGGAGGATGACCCCGGCCACAAACCCGAGAACGATACCGGCAACGGCCATGATGCCGATGATGCCGCGGTACTGCCACTGCGACAGGGCGGCCGCGGTCGTGACGATCTCCGTCCGCCGTCTGGCGACCCGCTCCTGCAGACCGCTGGGCAGATCTGCCTCCACCGGCAGCCGCTGCCGGATGAGGCCTTCGGGAGAGGGTGTCGTCGGACCGAGCCGGGTAAGGGCCCAGTCGACGTCGGGGCGTGCGGTCGGGTCGGTCTGGAGTGCCGCGGCGACCACCTCGCGGAGCACCGGCGGCAGCCGCTGCAGCTGCTGGCTCGCCGCCTCAGCGTCGGATGAGGGCGGCTCCCCGGTCGCCGCCCAGACCACTACGGCGGCCCACGAGTACATATCGGTGTAGGTGTTCGTGGCCCGGGCCCGGCTGAACTCCGGCGCTGCATATCCGCTGGTGCCGAAGGCCGCCTCCCAGACAGTCTCGGTGTCGGCCGTGACGGCACTGCCGAAGTCGACCAGGACCGGAACCGTCGCGTCCCGCATGATGATGTTGGCCGGCTTCACGTCGCAGTGGATCACCTGGCAGTCCGCCAGCTCGGCAACCGCCCGCAGCAGCTGCTGGGCGAGGTCCAGCAGCGCGGCGCCCTCCAGCCTCCGTGACCCCAGCTGCTCGTTGAGGTCCTGACCCGCGACGAACGACAGCGCAAGGAAGGCCGGAGAGCCATCCTGTGCCGGGGAATGGTCGACGTAGGTGGTGAGCCGATGGCGGTTGGTGACCCGCCGTGCGATCTCGATCTCACGGTTGAAGGCGGTCACCTCGTCCGCCGTGGCCCCGGGCCTGAGGACCTTCAGGAAGCAGTAGCCGCGTCGATCGCGGGCTAGGTACTTGTCGGTGCTCTGTTGTCCGCCACCGATGCGCTTCACCAGGTGGAACGGCCCCACCCGCCGCTCACCCGGCAGCAACGGCAACAGCTCCCGCCCGGTAATCAGCCGGGTGACGGGCTCCGGCAGTGGCACAGATGGTTCGGCGGGGCCCGCTCTCTCAGTCCCCACACTGCCGTCGCCGCCGGAGGGGCGGCTCGGGGTTCCGGGCGGCGTAGGGATCGTGACGGCGCCGGCCTCGTACCAGACCTCGGTTGGGACCTCCGGCGTCGCCGAGCCCACCAGCCGCCAGCCCGTCCAACCCTGCAGCGAGCTCCACTGCTTCACCACGACGGAGCCGTCCGCCGAGGCGGCGGCCAGCAGGTGGTGCTCGGGATCCAGCGCCGCGCCGGAGAGGGCGGTGAGCGAGGTCGCGGGACCGGCACCGGTCGCGTTGGACCATAACCCCCACGGCCCTCCGGCCGTCCGTTGCCGTTGCTGGAGCTCGCCGGAGGCAAGCAGCACGGCGTGGTCGTCGCGCTCACCCAGGCTCCAGCACGCCTGCGCGCTGACCGGCTGCGGCCAGGTCGCGACCAGCTCAGCGTCCCCCCAGATACTGGACCCGTTCGCGACAGGAGGAAGCACCTTCCGCTTGAGCTCGGTGCCGGTCAGGGCGAAGAGCTGTACGGTGCCGTCCGAGCCGACCACTGCCTCGAGCGACCGCACGCCGGGAACCAGACCGATCTGCACCTGGCCGGACCACTCCCCCCACCGGTCCCGCCGCTGGCTGAACAGGGCTCCGTCCTCACCCGCCACCACGACCTCCTGGTGGCCGGCGCGGAGGCTCCAGCAGGTCAGCGCGCGGGGGCTGCCGTCGAAAGGTGGCTCGAAGTGTAAAGCGGGCCAGGGCACCCAGCGTGGCATCCCGGTACGGTCCGGCTGCCACGTCCAGCTGTGGATGCCCTGCCGGGCGGTGGCCGCGAAAAGCTGCTGATGGGTGCCGTTCAGGTCAGGGCACACCGCCAGGTCGACGACCTCGAGTCGCGACTCCGGACCGGTGATCCGGCCCCAGCTCGCCGCGGAGGCCGGATCCGGGTTCTGCCAGTGGTGCAGGCCGCTGCCGTTGGAGAGGACCAGGGAGTTCTGCAGCGCGCACACGCGCGGCGCGCGGCCGACAGACCGTGCCTCACCCATGTCCACCCCTACGAGCTACCGCCCGGACCTGACGGCCGACGAGAGGTTCGCCGACGCCGGGAGGTAAGCAGCAGAGTAACCAGGCCACCTGTCAACGGTGGAGTCACTAAGGTTCAGTGCGGTGACGGCCAGGTTTGGAGCTTCGTCGGCCGGGAGGTCATCCGTCGAGCCCGGTTTGTGACGGCGTTCGGCCGTCGGCCTCGCCGGGACCGGTGCCATGCTCCGAGCCAGGTGTCCGCAGCCGGTAGAGGACCTCGCCGGCATGCGGCTCGACGAAGGTGTCGGGGTCGGCCAGATACTCGGCGACGTCCACCGAAGCGGGGTTGAGGTAGTTCAGGTTGACCGACCGGACAACGGCCTCCGGGATGCCGGTGGCAAGCGTCACGGTGACGCGGTTGCGCTCACCATGCTCGGGGTCCCAGGTGCCCTGCCCGCGGAGGTGGGTCGAGTGGGCCAGGTCGCCCCAGGGCTGGTCGCGGAACCGGTCCCACTGGCCCAGGAAGTAGTCGCGGTTGTGGTAGCCGATCTCCGTGATCTGCGGGTGCATAACCGAGATCTGGGTGATATGCGGGGCATAGATGATCACCTCACCGCCATCGGCCACGATCGGCTCCAGCTTGTAGAACCCCTTGGCCGCGGTCCAGATGTCCTCGTACTTGGTCGGCATGATCGACAGCACCCGGCGCACGGGGGCGTCGCGGTACGTCACGTGAGTCTCGGCGGAGATCTCGGCGCACGCCGCCCAGGCATCCTCGGGCGTCCCGAAGGCGGCCGCGTGCAAGGTGTCGGTGCCGGAGGCCACGACCAGACACAGCGCCAGCCGCTCCGCCGGGATGAGCGTCGCCGCCTCGTTCACCAGGGCCCGGACGGGGGTGACCCCCCGGGTGCCGATCATCTCGGCGCTGGTGATCAGCGCGCCGACCCAGTGGGACAGGTCGATCAGCTCCTGGCCTGACACCCCCGGGAAAAAGTACTTGTTGCCACCGGAGAACCCGACCACCTCGTGCGGGAAGACTGGACCGACGACGATAGCGACGTCGGCCTCGGCAACGTGCCGGTTGATCCGGACCTCGACCGCGGTGCCGGTCATCAGACCGCCGGTCAGCTCGGTGAGCCGGTCGACCCCAATGGTGCCCAGCGTGGTGAAGGTCTCCGGCAGCCAGGACTCATGGTTCACAATCTGCCAGCCGGGGTAGGTCTCCGCGGCCGCACCGGGCGCGTATCCGAGGTGCCGGGCCAGCTGGTCTTCGGTCATGCCCTGGTGGGTGCCGAGGGCGATCACCACGGTTACCGCGGTGGCCCGGCCCGCCAGCGCCGCGTGCACCGCCTGCATCAGCAGCGGCAGCGGGCACGTCCGGGTCCCGTCGGGTACGACCAGGCAGACCCGCTTGCCGTCCAGGTCGGCGCCGGCCAACACCTCGGCGACGAACCCGCGGACCTGGTCGGCCGGCAGGTGCTCCCCTACTCCGCCGATGAGGGCGGCTCTGGTCGGGTCTCCGGGTTCGGTGCCGTAGCTCGACTCCCGGCCAACCCGGGAAGGAAAGGTGGTGCTCATGCCCTCACCTTGCCCTGGTCCCATCTGCGGCACAAGAAGGGCCGCCCGCCCCGACAACAAGCGGCAACCCCCTTCCGCCGACTAGTCAGGTTTCCCGCCATCCTGCCGGCGTGTCCCGGCGGACCTGACGCCTCGGCCGATGCGGCTCGCCCGACCCCGAGCAGCCAGGGCGAGCCACGGTAGGTCATGAGGTTCTGCCGGGCTGGCTGACGGTGGCCGGAGCCTGCGGATGCTCGCGGTCCGCGTCCATGGCTGCGAGCTTGCGACTCTCGGTCTCGTTGCGGATCTGCTTGAACTTCTCGTCCGACAGCGGGTACCTGACGAAGATCAGCATCGCGATCAGGGCACAGGCGGCTGGCAGCAGGCCGATAGTTGCCTTGATGGCGAAGATCGCCGAGTCCGGCTGCACCGGGCTCGGATTGGTAGCACTGGCAGCGATGTAGCTGCCCGCGGCCAGCGCCCAGGCGCCGGCTGCGCCTCCGATGGACTGGGTGATCTTGCGGGTGAAGGAGAACAGGGCGTACGTCGCTCCCTCGCTGCGCCTCCCGGTCCGCCATTCGCCGTACTCGACCGTGTCGGCCTCAAGCCCGAACATCACGGTGTTGATCAAGCTTGCACCGATCCCCTTGATCGCCAGGGTGAGCAGGACCAGCCACAGCATGTTGGCAGGGGCCAGGAACAGACCAACCCCGCCGACGATGGTGAACAGGCCGCAGTACTGGTAGACCTTCTTCTTGCCGAAGCGGTCGATGATCTTGGGGATGACCGGGGTGATCAGCAGTGAGATCCCGACGTTGACCAGGGTGATGATGCCAACCAGGCCGATGTTGCCGAGGACGTACTGGGCGTAGAAGGCGGTGGTGCCGCCGACGGCGAAGAGGCCAATCAGGTAAAAGAAGCTGGAGCCGCAGAGGTACCCGAGCGGCTTGTTCGACTTGATGGTCTCGATCGTCCCCCGGACGCTGACCCGGGCCTGGGTGCGGACCACTTTCTCGCGGCAGGCCCAAGCGGTGAACAGAAAGGCGAGCGTGCCGACGACGATGAAGGCAAGCGTGATCTTAGTGAAGGCGCCTTGCACTGCCGCCCGGTACGCGACCAGATCCTCCGGCGTAACGATGTCGGACTTCTGACTCTTCAGGTTGTTGATCATCGCGCCAATGACGAACGTGAGGATGACGCTGCCGATTGAGGCGCCGAAGGCGCGGGCGGCGACCAGTTTGGCCCGCTCGTGCACCGACTGGGTCACCGCCGAGGCCAGCGAGCCGTACGGGATGTTGACCAGCGAGTAGACGAGTCCGAGGATCGCATAGGTGGCGTAGGCGTAGATGATCTTGTAGCCGCTGCTGAAGCTCGACGGGACGTGAAAGACCAGAAAGCTCATGAACAACAGCGGCGCGGCACCGAACATCAGGAACGGCCGGAACTTGCCCCAGCGGGTCATGGTCTTGTCAACCGCGCGGCCCGCGATCAGATCGGCGATAGCGTCCCAGAGCCGTACGACCAGGAACATCGTGCCGACCGCGGCGGCGGAGATGCCCGCCACATCGGTGTAGTAGTACAGCAAGAAGGCGGTGCTGAGGCTGAAGGCAAGGTTGAAGCCGAAGTCCCCGGCTCCGTATCCGATGACGGTCGTGCGTTTCAGCTTCTCCAGCGAGCTGAGCTGCTCCTCGAGCTGCTCGGTTTGCTCTGACGTAGTGAGGTTCGACATTGAACAGGCTCCTTGTGCTGGGCCCGAAGGCCTGGTGTACGCCCTAGTCAAAGGGCCGTTAGCCGCAGTCCCCACAAGTTGCCAGGAGTTGTCGTACGGCGCCTGCTTCTTGCGGTGCCGGGCAGGGTCAGCGGGGTCGGCAGAGGTAAGGCCCCTTGGTCGTGTTAGGGCCGGCGCCGGCCTGTAGAGCCACGCACCACCAGCTTGGCCGGCAGCATCACCGGCTCCCGATCCGCGCTCGACCGGTTCTGGTTGCTGCGCAGCAGGTAGGACACCGCGGCACTGCCGATGCTCACCAGTGGGGCGGCGATCGTGGTCAGGTGCGGCTCCACCAGCACGTCGTCGACGATGTTGTCGAACCCGATCACGCTCACGTCTGCCGGGACCTCACGTCCCGCCGCGATCACCGCCTGGAGGAAGCCGATCGCCATCAGGTCGTTGTAGGCGATCACCGCTGTGGTGGGTTTCAGCAGCCACTGCTCGGCCGCGACTGCGCCACCGCGGATCGTCGGCACGAACGGTCCCAGTCGACGTACGTGCAGGTCGAGCTCGAGCCCAGCCTCGCGCAGGCCCCGCCAGCGCAGACCGTCCGCCCAGGATGCCTCTGGACCCGCGAGGTAGGCGATCGTCGTGTGCCCCAGCTCGATCAGGTGCTCGGCGGCCTGCTTGATGGCCTGCACGTTGTCGCTCATCACCGAGGCAACCTCGCCCACCGTACGGTTGAGCAGCACGACGGGCTTCTGCTTGGCCAGGGTGCGGATCGCCGAGTCCGACATGCGCGATGAGCTCAGGATGGTTCCGTCGACGGTGGCGGCCAGCCGGGCGACGGCGACCCGCTCGGTCTCCTCGGACTCCTGCGTCTCGACTACGAGCAGGGTGAAGCCGTGATCGGTCGCCGCGCGCTCCGCTCCGCGGATCATCCCGAAGAACACCGGGTTGGCGATGTCGGCGACGATCATCGCCAGCATCCCCGAGCCCCGGGTGGAGACGGGCCGCTCCAGGTGCCTGGACCGGTAGCCGAGTTGGTCTGCCACCTGGCGGACCCGCTCGGCGGTCTTGAAGCTCACCCGACCCGGCTTGGACAAGGCGCGGGAGACGGTCGAAGCCGCGACCCCGGCGACCCGCGCCACGTCATAGATGGTCGGGTCGGCCGACTCCGCCGCGCGGGGGCCGACGATGAGCAGCGGGTCCTCCGACGGCGCACCGGCGTCGACGCCGAAGCTGCTCGCTTCTCGCCCGCCGTCCCCGCTGTCGGCAGCTGTGCCCATGTCGGAACTCCTGTTCCGCACGCTAGCAACAAGCGGCAACCAGTGGCTAGCCGTGGAGTGTGCTGCCTCAATGGACCTAGCCCAGCGTGTGGGCCCCGACCCAAGGAGCAAGCGATGCTACGTCCGCAAGACAGCCGAACCCGCGAACGGAAGAACCTCGACGGGCTGTGGGAGTTCGCCCTGGACGGCCAGGGAACCGGCCGGTCCGAGCGCTGGTTCGACGGTCCGCTGACGGAGTCGCGGCGGATGGCCGTTCCGGCAAGCTACAACGACATCGCGGCAGACGCCACCGTGCGTGACCACGTCGGCAGCGCCTGGTACCAGCGCAGCGTCTGGGTCCCTCGCGACTGGGCCGGGCGCCGCATCGTGTTGCACTTCGAGGCGGCGACCCACCGCGCGACCGTCTGGGCCGGCACCGCCGAGGTGGTCAGCCACGACGGGGGCTACACGCCGTTCGAGGTCGACATCACTGAGCACGTCGCCCCCGGTGAACAGGTTCGGATCACCGTCGAGGTAGACAACCGGCTCTCGTTCCAGACGATCCCGCCGGGCGTGGTGGAGGAGACGCCACACGGTCTGCGGCAGCGCTACTGGCACGACTTCTTCAACTACTCGGGGCTGCACCGCTCGGTCTGGCTGTACGCCACCGACCCTGCTCACCTCACCGACATCACAGTGGTCACCGCCCTGAATGGCAGCGACGGATCTGTGACCTACCGCGTCGAGACAGCGAACGCTGCTGGCGCCCAGACCCAGGTCGTGCTGCGGGACGCCACAGGCGTCGAGGTTGCCACCGGGGAAGGCTCCGAGGGAACGCTGACCGTGCCGTCGGTGCATCGGTGGGCGCCCGGCGACGGCTACCTGTACGACCTCGAGCTGCAGCTGGTCCGCAACGGCGAGCTGGTGGACAGCTACCACCAGAGCGTCGGGATCCGCACGGTACGGGTCGACGGGATCCGCTTCTTGATCAACGAGGAACCGTTCTACTTCACCGGCTTCGGCAAGCACGAGGACATCCCGGTGATCGGCAAGGGCCACAACAACGCGTTCCTGGTGCACGACTTCGAGCTGCTGGACTGGGTCGGCGCGAACTCCTTCCGTACTTCGCACTACCCCTACTCCGAGGACGTGCTGGACTACGCCGACCGGCAAGGGCTGGTGCTGATCGACGAGACGGCCGCCGTCGGCCTCAACATGGGGCTGGGCGGCGGTATCTTCGGCGGCCAGGGGTACACCACCTTCTCCCCCGAGACCGCGAACGACGTCACCCAGTCGGTCCACGCCCAGGCGATCCGGGAGCTGATCGCCCGGGACAAGAACCACCCCAGCGTCGTGCTGTGGAGCATCGCCAACGAGCCGGAGTCTGAGACCGAGGCCGCCGAGAACTACTTCCGGCCGCTGTTCGACGTGGCCCGGGAGGCAGACCCCACGCGTCCGGTCGGCTTCGTCAACGTGATGCTGGCGCCGCACGGTACCTGCCGGGTGTCCCAGTTCGCAGACGTGCTGATGCTGAACCGCTACTACGGCTGGTACGTCAACACCGGCGACCTCGCTGCCGCCGAGGCGGCCTGGGAGGCCGAACTCACCGCGTGGGCCGGGGACGGCAAGCCGATCATCATCACCGAGTACGGCGCCGACACCTACCCCGGCCTGCACTCGGTCGTAGCGGGCAGCCCGTGGACGGAGGAGTACCAGGTGGACTACCTCGAGATGAACCATCGCGTTTTTGACCGCATCGACGCGGTTGTGGGCGAGCAGGTCTGGAACTTCGCCGACTTCGCCACCACCTCCGGCATCATGCGTGTGGGCGGCAACAAGAAGGGCGTCTTCACCCGGGACCGGCAGCCCAAGGCGGCCGCTTTCGCCCTTCGACGTCGCTGGCGCAAGGCACCGTAGCCATCGGCAGCCCGCCGAGTAACCGGCGGCAGTCCGCGGAGTAGCCGGCCTGAGAGTCGGTCTACCGGTCGGGGACCGGCCGTGCCACGCTCATAGCGTGAGTGCGGCGGAGAAGAGCACCAAGCCCTCCCTATGGCTGCGGCTGGCCGGGGTGGCGTGGCCGGGACATCCCGCCCGCTGGCGGGACGTCCCCGGACGGCTTCAGGGCAGTATGGTCGGCGTCGTACGCCTCACCCTTGCGGCCGTCATCTCCTACCTGCTGACGCTCGTGCTGACCGAAGGCGCCATCGACCTGACCGGCCCGTTGACCGCGCTCCTGGTCGTCCAGGCATCCGCGTACTCCACGCTGAAGATGGGCATCGTCCGGGTGGGCGCGGTGCTGTCCGGTGTTCTGGTCGCGACGGCTCTTTCCACCGTGGTCGGCCTGACCTGGTGGAGCCTGGGCGCCGCCATCGCCGCCTCGCTGATCCTGGCCAAGGTACTGCGCCTCGGTGAACAGGCTCTGGAGGTCCCGATCAGCGCCATGCTGATCCTCGGCGTCACCAACCAGGACGTGGCATCGGAGATCAGGATCGCCAACACCCTGATTGGGGCCGGCGTCGGAGTGGCGTTCAACTTGCTCTATCCGCCCGCGATGCCAGCACGCCGCGCCGGGCAGTCGCTGATCCGAGTTGCCAACGCCGCGGCGGATCCGTTGGACGCCGCCTCCGACGGTCTGGTCGCCGGTCCGGTGACCCGTCAGCAGGTCGACGCCTGGCTGGACGACGTCCGGGCGGGCGCCCGCGAGGTGGCTAACGCCGGCCAGACCATTGCGTCCCTCAAGGACAGCCGGCGGTTCAACCCGCGGGCGCTGGGAACCACCGACATCGAGCCGGTCCTGGCGAGTGGGCTGGAGACCCTGGAGCACTGCCTGATGGCGGTCCGAGCCCTGTTCATGGTGCTGCGCGAGGAGATCCCGCCCGAGGAGGAGCCGGACGATCCGTACGGGGAGGAGCTGCGGCAGGCTTTCGCCGTGGTGCTGCACGACGCCGGGGACAGCCTGCGCGCTTTCGGCAGTCTGGTCGTCGCCGAGGCCGAGGGCCACGAGGAGGAGACCGAGCAGGCGCTGGCCGAGAATCTGGAGATGCTGAGGGAGACCCAGGCCATTCTGACCGAGCTGATCCTGGTCAACGCGCAGAACAACACCTCGTCCTGGCTGCTGCGCGGCTCCATCCTGGCCGCCCTGGAACAGGTGCTGGTCCGGCTGAACCTGGAGGACCGCGCACGGATCCGGCAGTCCTGGCGGGAAGAGGAGCAGCGGCGTCCGGCGCTCCCACTCCTCATCCGCGGCATGCTGCCGCACCCGGAACGCCCCTATCCACGCGGACTCCAGCCGGCGATGGAGTGGCGATGGCCGGCCCGTATGCCGAACGCAGATCAGAATCCCCGGCCCGCGCCAGACGACACCACCGACTCCTGACAGCACCGACTCCTGACAGCCGGTCCGGTGCAGCGCAGATCACCCGCCCGGGCGGCGGTGCCTTGGCAGGGGCGTCTCCGGCGATAGGCGAGAATGACGGTCATGCCGTCTCCACCGCAGTCGCCACACGCCGGTCTGGCGATCGATTCACCCCGCTCACGGCTGGCCCCCCGTGCCCGGGCCCGGTTGGCTGCCGCCACGGTCGCCGGTCGGCTGGCGGCCACCGCCTCCCGGATCGCCGGCCGGGGCAGCGGTGCCTCGATCAAGGGCCGGGTGATGATGACCCTCGACCCCGCAGCGTTGGGCAAGCTGCTGGCCAACAAGCGGATCGCGATGGTGTCCGGTACCAACGGCAAGACCACCACCACGCACTTCCTGGCCGCCGCCGTACGGGCCTCGCTGGGTCCGGAGGCGAAGCGGATGGTGCACAACGCCGATGGCGCCAACCTGCACCACGGGATCGCATCGGCCCTGTCGGAGAACCCCGGAGCGGACATCGCAATCCTGGAGACCGACGAGCGGGTGGTCGCCGACGTGATCCGGCTCGGCCGGCCGGAGCTGCTGGTCCTGCTCAACTTCAGCCGCGACCAGCTGGACCGGCACCACGAGATCAAGGCGCTGGGCCGGAGCTGGCGCAACGCCCTCGCGGATGCGGGCGCCGACGGCCCCATCGTGGTGGCCAACGCCGACGAGCCGCTGATCGTCTGGGCCGCACAGACGGCGAGGGAGGTCGTCTGGGTCAACACTGCGACCACCTGGACCCAGGACTCGTCGCTCTGCCCCAACTGCGGGTCCAGCCTGGTGCATGAGCAGCCCAGAGAGACCGCGGGCCACGGCGGCCGGTGGTACTGCACCGGCTGCGAGCTGGCGCAGCCGGCCGGAGACTACGAGGTCCGTGACGGCCAGATAATCGACACCGAGCGCCGGGTCTGGGATCCCCAGCTCAACGTGCCAGGAGGTTTCAACGTCAGCAACGCCGCCTGCGCGCTGGCTGCCGCCGTCCTGATGGGAGTCGACGCCGACACTGCGTTCGCCGGCATGCGCACAGTGAGCGCGCCGGCCGGACGGTTCGCGACCGCCCGGTTCGGGGCGACCACGGCCCGGTTGCTGCTCGCCAAGAACCCGGCCGGCTGGGCCGAGGCGCTGCCACTGGCTCAGACCTCGACCGTGGTGCTGGCCATCGACTCCGCCGCCGCCGACGGCCGGGATGTCTCCTGGCTGTGGGACGTCGAGTACGAGCAGCTGGCCGGCCGAACCGTGATCGCTACCGGTCCCCGCGCTCAGGATCTCGCCGTCCGGCTGTCCCACGCCGACGTGGACTACCGCTGCGTACCCGACCTGGCCGCCGCCCTGTCCGGCCACTCAGAGCCGGTGGACGTCATTGCCACCTACACGCCGTTCCAACGGCTGCGCAAGATGGGAGGCGTCTAGCCATGTCCAACATCCCCGCACCCGGCGACCGGGTCGAGATCGTACTGGTCTACCAGTCGCTGCTGGGCATCTACGGAGACCGTGGCAACGCGACGGTGCTGATGAAACGGCTCGCTTGGCGGGGCTACGACCCCGTGCTGACTGTGGTGGAGCCGGGCGACCCACTGCCTGACACCGGACGTGTGTACCTGCTCGGCGGCGGTGAGGACGCGGCCCAGATCTCGGCGGTCCGCGCCCTGGCCATCGACGGTGGGCTGCACCGCGCGGTGGACCGGGGTGCCGCGGTGTTCGCGGTGTGCGCCGGCTACCAGATCGTCGGCAAGAGCTTCACCGTCGGCGAGCGGGACGAGGTGATCGAAGGCCTCGGGCTGCTCGACGTCACGACTACCCGCGGTCCGGTCCGGGCCGTTGGTGAGATGTTGACCCGGTGGAAGGGCGCAAGCGGCGAGCAGCAGTGGATCAGCGGCTTCGAGAACCACGGCGGGTACACCCGGCTCGGCCCGGACGCTGTCCCGTTCGCCGAGGTTGAGGTCGGGATCGGCAACTGTGACGACGGCACCGAGGGCGCAGTTGCCGGTACGGTGATCGGCACCTACCCGCACGGACCGGTGCTGGCGCGCAACCCGGCGCTGGCCGACCACGTCCTCGAGCTGGGGCTCGGCCGGACGCTCGAGCCCCTGGTACGGCCGGAGGTGGACGAGCTGCGTCGGCAGCGGCTGGCGGCGGTTCGCCGCCTCGCCCGCTGAGGCTCGACGGGCACCGGCGGTCTGAGGTTGCGGTTTCGATGCCGGACGGGTGGCTAGGCTGGGTCCATGCCCGGCCCCGGCGCGGACCCGTCCCGATGGGTGCTGGCCTATGTCGTGGCCTCGGTGGTGCAGGTGCTGGCTGACCTGCTCGGACTCCAGGTCGTTGCCGCGATAGCCATTGTTCCCCTGATGCCGCTGCTGGCGGCATGGCTCATCTCGGCCGGGCAGCACCGGAGCCGGCTGGGCCGTTGGGTGCTGGCCGCCCTCGTCTTCTGCTGGTGCGGTGATGTCATCGGCGTGATGATCGAGGTCAAGATCGTCTTCTTCCTGCTGGCGCAGTTGTGCTACATCACGGCGTTCTGGCCGTACCGCGGACGCAGGGTGCGCAACCGGGCGGTCTTGGGCCTCTACGTGGCGGTGGTGGGCGTGTTGGTGATCGGAGTCGGGCTCGAGTCCGGGCGGCTGCTAGTCCCGGTGCTTGCCTACGGGTCGGCGCTGGGTCTGATGGCGGTGCTCGCGACCGGCGTGCACCCGCTGACCGGCATCGGCGGAGCCATCTTCGTCCTCTCCGATGCCCTGCTCGGACTGGACACCTTCGTCGAGTCGGTAGACCTGCCCTTCGCCGGCGCCCTGGTGATGCTCAGCTACACAGCCGCGCAGCTGTTGCTGGTGACCGGAGCGCGCCGGAGGATGGCCGAGCCGGTACCTTCCGACGCTGCGCAGCCGGCGCCCCGATAGCCTCGCGCGCATGCAGACACGTACTCTCGGGCCTTTCACCGTCTCCGCCATCGGACTGGGCGGCATGCCGATGTCGATGAACGACGACAAGAAGTATCCGGACCAGGCGCAGGCGTTCGCCACCGTCCACGCCGCCCTGGACGCCGGAGTTACCTTCATCGACACCGCCGACATCTACGCGCCGTCGTGGGACACCATGGGCCACAACGAGGAGCTCATCGGCAAAGCCCTCAAGTCCTACTCCGGCAGTCTCGACGGGGTCGTGGTCGGGACCAAGGGCGGCATCACCCGCAGCGAGGGCGAGCAGTGGGGCCGGGACGGTTCGCTGAAGTATCTCCGCAGTGCGGTGGAGAAGTCCCTCCGCGCGCTCGACGTCGAGGTCATCGACCTCTACCAGTGGCACCGTCCCGACCGCTGGAAGGTGTACGGCGACGTCATCGCCAACTTCAAGACGCTCCAGGACGAGGGCAAGATCAAAGCGATCGGTATCTCCAACGCCAACGTCGAGGAGATCGAGGTCGCGATGGAGGTGCTCGGCGAAGGCGGACTGGCCAGCGTCCAGAACGAGTTCTCGCCGCGGTTCCGGTCCAGTGCCGACGAGCTCGAACTGTGTGACCAGAAGGGCATCGCCTTTCTGCCGTGGAGCCCGCTCGGCGGGACCGGCGGCGGAGGTCGTGAGGTGGGCGACCGTTTCGCCGCGTTCGGTGAGATCGCCCGCGAACGCGGCGTCAGCCCGCAGCAGGTGGTGCTGGCCTGGGAGCTGTCCCTGAGCGACCGGGTGATCCCGATCCCGGGCGCGCGGCGGCCGGAGTCGATCATCGACTCGGCCAAGGCGGCGGACCTGGTGCTCAGCGACGAGGAGCTGGCGCGCTGCAGCGCCACCGGTGGCCCGCAGTGAATGATGATCATGCTGATGTGATCATCGTCGGCGGCGGGCACAACGGTCTGGTGGCCGCCGCCCTGCTGGCCCGGGCCGGCCGCCGGGTGCTGGTGCTGGAAGCAAACGACACCTTCGGCGGCGCGGTGGCGAGCCAGCGGGTGTTTCGCGGCGTGGACGCGTCACTGTCCCGATTCTCTTACCTGGTGTCGGTTCTGCCGCAGGAGCTCATCGATGATCTTGGTCTGGACCTGGAGCTGCGTTCCCGGTCGGTCGCTTCGTACACCCCGGTGAGCGGTGGCGGCATCCTGGCCGAACGCCCTGAGGCCGAGGCCACCGCCCGATCGTTCGCCACGGTGACCGGCGGCGAGGACGAGTACGCCGCCTGGCGGCGGTTCCACCGCACGGTTGCCGAGTTCGCTCGGGTTGTGTCACCCACCCTGCTCGGCCCGCTCCCCCGTGCCGCCGATCTGCGCGCCGGCGTCGGGGACGAACTGTGGACGGCGCTGACGCAACGGCCGCTGGGTGAGCTGATCGAGGCCGAGTTCGCCGACGACACGGTACGGGGCATCATCCTCACCGACGCCCTGATCGGCATCTTCACCAACGCGAACGACCCCACCCTTCGGCAGAACCGTTGCTTCGTCTACCACGTGATCGGCAACGGCACCGGTGAATGGAAGGTGCCGGTCGGCGGCATGGGGGCACTGGCGGCTGCGCTGGAGCAGGCTGCCGGGGCGGCCGGGGCGGAGCTGCGCTCCGGGGCCCGGGTGGAACGGATCGAGACCGGCGACTCCGGCGCCACCGTCGTCCTGGCCGACGGTTCCCGGCTGAGTGCGGCGTACCTGCTCGCCAACTGCGCGCCGTCGGTGCTGGCCGAGCTCACCGGCGCGCGCTCCGAGCCGCCCGAGGGCAGCCAGACCAAGATCAACCTGGTGGTACGGCGGCTGCCCAAGCTCCGCTCGGGCCTGGACCCGGCCGTGGGCTTCGCCGGCACGCTGCACCTGGGCCAGGGGTATCAGCGGCTGGCGGAGGCGTACGCGGAGGCCGATGCGGGGCGAATACCGGACCCGCTGCCCTGCGAGATCTACTGCCACACCTTGACCGACCCTTCGATCCTCGGTCCCGAGCTGCTGGAGCAGGGGTGCCACACGCTGACCGTCTTCGGGCTGCACACCCCCGCCCGGCTGTTCGTCGACGACCCCGATGGAGCGCGGAAGCAGGTTCTCCAGGCAGCACTGCACAGTCTGTCCGAGGTGCTGGCCGAGCCGCTGGAGGACTGCCTGCTGACCGACGCCGACGGTCGTCCCTGCATCGAGGTGATGACACCGCTGGACGTCGAGGCTGCGGTCAACATGCCCGGCGGGCACATCTTCCACGGCGACCTGAACTGGCCCTGGCTGCCCGACGATGCGGTCGTGTCCACTCCGGCCGAACGCTGGGGCGTCGCCACGGCGCATCCGCGGATCCTGCTGTGCGGGTCCGGGTCGGTACGGGGCGGTGCCGTCAGCGGCCTGGGTGGCCACAGCGCCGCAATGGCGCTCCTGGAGCTGACTGGCCCCGCAACGCCGCCCCCGACGTACTCCTGACCCCGTTCCCTCACCCTGACGCCGCTGCACCCCCGAGCCCGCCGCAGCCCTGAGCCCTTTCCTACGTCTTGAGCCCTCTGCTACGTCCTGAGCCCGATGCAGCGGGCTCAGGGAGGTAGGAAGGGGCTCAAGACGCCCGTCGGGGTTGAGGAATCAGGCTGGTTGAGGGCCGATTTCCCCCATCGGCTCGGCTTTGCTAGTGTTTCTCCTCGCGCGCCGCTAGCTCAATAGGCAGAGCAGCTGACTCTTAATCAGCGGGTTCGGGGTTCGAGTCCCTGACGGCGCACCATCTGAACAGGCAAAACGCAAAACCTGGAAGCCTCCCTCGCTGGGAGGCTTCCGTGTTTTCCCGTGGTTTTCCCTGACTGAGAAACCGGCGCCGCTTCCAGTGCCGCCGCGGCCGGGCTGACCCCCCGCGTCCGAGGTAGACATCCAGGGTCATCGACGGCCGCGCGTGACCGAGCGGATCCGCTGCTGTCCGCGGGGCTCAGTCCTGCGTCATCGAGAACGCCTCAGGAACCCAGCCATGCGAGCATGCCTGGGTGACAGACGTGAGCCTGGATCTCGATAGCGAGCCGGACCCCCAGGGTGCCGTAGTGGCCTGCAAAGCTGCAGACATCGTCGTGGGAGCT
>JAOPXN010000056.1 GCA_025965155.1 Propionibacteriaceae bacterium | reverse complement strand
GCGAAGCGGAATAGCCGCCGCTGCGCAGACGATGCCGACCCACTTCCCGGCTGATCGTCGACGGCGCCCATCCCAGCCGACGGGCCAGCGCACGCAGCGACTCCCCATGCTTCAACCCGACCTCGATGTGCACCCGGTCCTCGAACGAGAGCCGGCCCTCCGCCGCCGCTATCACCGCCGCCTGCCGCGGCCGCAGACCACCTTGCCGGTCCATCCAGTCCCGCACCGTCGTGCGGTCCACCCCAATCGCCGCCGCCGCCGCAAGATCACCAGTAAGCCGGTAGGTCTCCCACATCTGCTGCTGCACAACAGGCAGCATCCGCTTCAACCAGGTCGACACCACGATCAATACCCCCTTCGCCACACGGGGTGTTGCACTGACGGTCAGAATCCGCCGTGGGAAACCAGCGCTCCACCCACGGGATAACGTGTGGGAGCGCCAACATCATGGGTGGGGCTAAGAGGTGGAGACGACCAGGCAGGTAGCGACCGCGGCGATACCCTCTCCGCGCCCGGTTAGGCCGAGTCCATCGGTGGTGGTCGCAGCCAAGGAGACCGGGGCGCCGACGGCCGCACTGAGGACGCGCTCAGCCTCGGCCCGACGCGGACCGATCTTGGGCCGGTTCCCGACCAGCTGGACGGCGACGTTGGAGATCTCGAAACCCGCCGCCCGGACCCGGGATGCGGTCTCGGTCAGGAAAGCGGTGCCTGATGCGCCGGACCAGACCGGATCACTGGTGCCGTAGTTGCTTCCCAGGTCACCCAGGCCAGCGGCCGAGAGAAGGGCGTCGCAGGCAGCGTGCGCGGCGACGTCACCATCGGAATGACCTTCCGGGCCGTGCGGCTCCTCGGCGAAGAGCAAACCCGCCACAGTCATCGGCCGCCCAGCCACCAGCCGATGAACATCAACACCGATGCCAGTGCGGAGGTTCATCGAGCTGGAGGCATAAACGGTCGAACGGAACTACGAGGCAAGAACCTCATCCAGCAGGATCTCGGCCTTGTCCTCAGCGACTCGCTCCGCAAGAGCGAGCTCGGAGACGAGGATCTGACGTGCTTTGGCCAACATGCGCTTCTCGCCGGCAGACAGCCCGCGCTCACGCTCACGACGCCAGAGGTCACGAACAACCTCCGCAACCTTCATCACGTTCCCGGAGTGCAGCTTCTCCAGGTTGGCCTTGTAACGACGAGACCAGTTAGTGGGCTCCTCGGTGTGCGGTGCCCGTAATACGCCGAATACGCGCTCCAGGCCATCCGCGTCGACGACGTCGCGTACACCGACCAAGTCGAGGTTGCACGCAGGGACGCGGACGATAAGATCAGTTTGGCCAACAATCCTCAAAACGAGGTAGAGCTTGTCCTCACCTTTGATCTGACGGGTTTCGATGTCCTCGATGACGGCGGCCCCATGATTGGGGTATACCACCGTTTCTCCGACTGTAAAGGTCATGTTGTTTTGTACCCCTTTCCCACGCACTAGTTTAGCACGCACCTGAGGACCTCTCAGACGGCGTTTGCGCTAGCCAGAGGGCACTATTGGGCCTCGGGCGGGCTTGACAAAACCGGCTGTCATGTGCGTGCGGTGTGCGCTGGGTCACGTTGCGCGGCGCGTAGACCCGGCCTTGCCTGCACGTGACCGACCGGTGTGGATAGGCTGCAGGCCATCACTGTCGCCGTCCTACAGGAGATCCATCGTGGCCTTTCGCTCGCGCCGCGCCTCACGGCCCCCTCGTCGTCCTGCGCGCCTTGGGGCGAGACTCGTGTTGATGCTCGGACTCGTCTGGGGCCTGGTCGGCTGCGGCTTCAACGTACAGACCGCTCAGCCCTACACACCCGCTGATGGCGTCAACGCGGATATCGGCAGTGTGAACGTCCGTAACCTGATGATCCTCAGCCGGCAGAACGGGTCCGGGTTTGTGTCCGCCAGCCTGGAGGCGGAGGAGCAGGACACGTTGACCGCCGTATCCGGCGTCGCGCTCAAGCCTGACGGGACGCCCGGCCAGCCGCTGACGGTGACCATGGCGGGCCCGGTCACATTGCCAGCGTTTCAGCTGATGGTTCTCACCAACCTGCCCGGTATCACCGTGGCCAGCCCCGACCTGATCGTCGGGCTGGAAGCGAGGTTGGAGCTCACCTTCTCCAAGGCCGGCAAGCTGACGATCGTGGTGCCTGTGGTGGACGCCACGTTGCCTGGGTACGAGACTGTGACCCCCAAGCCGGCTGCTACTCCGTCCGTCTGAGCTTCCGGCAGGAGCGGGCCGAACCCGCCCCGCTCGGTCAGGCGCCGTAGGTGATCTCGTCGCTGAACAGGCCGCTGACCGACTCGCCGCAGTTGATCCGGTGTACGGCTTCGGCGAACAGCGGAGCCACGGAACGGGTCACGATGTTCGGCAGCTGTTTCTCCGGCGGCAGCGGCACCGTGTTGGTGATCACGATCTCGGCGATGTCGGGCTCCTGCTTCAGCCGCTCGATGGCGGGCCCGGTGAACAGGCCGTGGGTACAGGCCAGCGAGATCTTGTGCACGCCGTGCTCGCGCAGAACCCGCAGCAGCTCGATGATCGAGCCGGCGGTGGCGATCTCGTCGTCCAGCACGATCACGTCCTTGCCGTGCACATCACCGACGATCCGGTCGATCACGACCCGGTCATCGGTGAGCCGCTGTTTCGACCCGGCGGCCACCGGCACCCGCAGGATGCGGGCGAAGTCGGTGGCTACCTTGGCGTTGCCTAGGTCGGGCGAGACCACCACCGTGTTGCTCAGGTCCTGACCGCGGAAGTGGTTCGCCAGCTCGACGGTTGCACTCAGGTGGTCCACCGGTACGGAGAAGAAGCCATGCACCTGCGGCGCGTGCAGCGCCATTGTCAGTACCCGGGTGGCTCCGGCCGCAGCGAGCATGTCGGCTACCAGCCTGCCGCCGATGGAGATCCGGGGCGCGTCCTTCTTGTCCGACCGCGCGTACGCGAAGTGCGGGATGACGGCGGTGATGTGCGCTGCGGATGCGCCACGGGCGGCGTCGAGCATCAGCAGCAGCTCCATCAGGTTCTCCTGAACCGGCGGCACCAGCGGCTGGACGACGTACACGTCCCGCTGGCGGCAGTTTGACCGTAGCTGTACCTGCAGGCAGTCGTTGCTGAACCGCGTGGTCCGCGAGGGAGCGAGGTCTGTGCCGAGGATGGCGCACATCTCTTCCGCGAACTCATGGTGGGCAGAGCCTGAAAAGACGGTGATGTCGCCGGTCACCGGCTCACGATAACTGCTCTCCGACCGCCCCGACACCACCGTCCACGCCTCGCCGGGGCAACTGCGAGACCACGGCCGGCCAGGATCGGCCACCAGCCGTCGATCGGAGCGCACGCTCATCCCTCGAACTTGTAGCCCAGCCCGCGTACGGTTACCAGGTAGCGGGGGTTGGCGGGGTCCGGCTCGATCTTGGTCCGGAGCCGCTTCACGTGCACATCCAGAGTCTTGGTGTCGCCGACGTAGTCCGCCCCCCAGATCCGGTCGATCAGCTGCCCGCGGGTCATCACCCGGCCAGCGTTCCGCAGCAGCATCTCGAGCAGCTCGAACTCCTTCAGCGCCAGCTTGACCCGTTCGCCCTGCACCGACACCTCGTGCCGCTCGACGTCCATCCGTACCCCGGCTGACTCGACCACGTCCGGGACCAGCTCCACGTCCTGGCCGCGTCGCAGCACGGCCCGGATCCGCGCCACCAGCTCGCGGTGGCTGAACGGCTTGGTGACGTAGTCGTCGGCGCCGAGCTCCAGCCCGACGACCTTGTCCACCTCGGAGTCCCGGGCGGTCACCATGATGACCGGCACCGGTCCGCGCAGTCGGAGCTGGCGGCACACCTCGGTCCCCGGCAGGCCGGGCATCATCAGGTCCAACAGCACGATGTCGGCGCCGACCCGGTCGAACTCGGCGAGCCCCTGGGTGCCGTCGGGGGCCTCCACCACGTCGAAGCCCTCCTTCCGCAACATATAGGCGAGGGCCTCGCGATAGGACTCCTCGTCCTCTACGACTAGTACGCGTGTCATCTGGTGCTCTCCTGGGAGTCGTGGTGTTCCTGGGCGGCGGCAGCGCCATGCTCGCCGTCCGCGGTTTCGATGGCCGAGCCGGGTTTGTGGTCGCGACTCAGATGGGCCGGGATGGACAACGTGAAGGTCGATCCTTGACCGGGCTGGCTCCAGACGCTGACCTGACCGCCGTGCACCGCGGCGATGTGCTTGACGATGGACAGGCCGAGACCGGTGCCACCATTGGCCCGGCTGCGTGCGTAGTCGACCCGGTAGAACCGTTCGAAGATGCGTTCCAGGTCGCTGGCCGGGATCCCGATGCCGTTGTCGGAGACGGTGATCTCCACGTAGTCGTCGTCGCTCCTCGCCTTGCGCTGCGCAGCCACCACCACCCGGGCGCCCGCGTCGGAGTAGATCACCGCGTTCTCGACCAGATTCCCGACCGCGACGCTGAGCTGCCGGGCGCTGCCGAGGACCGCGCAGTGCTGCTGGCCGGCGATGGTCAGCGAGACCCCGTGCCGGTCCGCGTCCACCCGGCAGCGGTCGACGGCGTCCGACAGCACCTCGTCGATGTCGACCTCCTCGGCCTTGGTCAGCGGGTTGTCGGCCTGCAGCCTGGACAGCTCGATGATCTGCGCGACGAGGTCGGTGAGCCGGGCCGACTCGATTCCCATCCGGCCGGCGAACTTGCGTACCGCCAACGGGTCGTCGGCGGCCTCCTCGACAGCCTCGGCCAACAGCGAGATGGCGCCGATCGGGGTTTTCAGCTCATGAGAGACGTTGGCCACGAAATCCCGTCGGGTTTCCTCGATCCGCCGCTCCGCCGTCCGGTCCTCGGCCAGCACCAGGATCATTCCCTCCTGCAGCGGCGCCACCCGCGCGGACAGGAAGGTGGTAGCTGCGCCCGGCGCTCGCTTGATCTCCAGATCGGCGGTCCGGATGGTGTCGTCCCGGCGAACCCTGCGGACCAACGCCAGCAGCTCGGGCACCGCCAGCCGGCTCCCCCGAGCGAGGCCGAGGGTGCGGGCCGGCGTACTGGCCTGCAGCACCTCGTCGTGCGGGCCGACCACCACCGCCGAGGACCGGAGTGCGGCGAGCACCTCGGACACGCCCTCCGGTACCACCGGCTGCTCGGTCTCGAACTCGGCGGGCAGCAAACTTTCGGGGCGGCCGCGGACCAGCCAGACCAGCAGGGCGCCGAGCAGCACACCGACGACAAAGGCGATGAGTGCGGCGCCGATGGGGTTCACACCGCTGATACTAAGGTGGAGTTTCGGGTAGCAGTGTCCAGGACCGGCCTTCCCCGCGGGGGTGCGGGATACCGTTCGCCGGGTATTCACTCTGTGTTCATACGACCAACAACTCCTTGTTTCTGCGGGGCATAGGCTGGATAATGCCTTGCTTGTCTGACTAAGGGGAATACCTCATGCGCAACTCCTACCGCGAACAGCTCGACGACATCCTCGCCGACCTCGGGCAGATGTCTCAGATCGTCGCAGCGGCGGTTCGGAGCTCTACCACCGCCTTGCTGGAAGCAGAGATCCATCTCGCCGAGCAGGTCATCGGCGACGACGAGAAGCTCGACGCTCGCCAGGCCGACATCGAGGCCCGCGCCTTCAACCTGCTGGCCCGGCAGTCGCCGGTCGCCGGCGAGCTCCGCATCCTGGTGGCCAGCCTCCGGATGGTGACCGAGCTGGAGCGGATGGGTGACCTGTCGGCGCACATCGCCAAGATCGCCCGGCTGCGCTACCCGGAGATCGCGGTTCCAGAGAGCCTGCGACCCAACTTCATCCGGATGGGAGATGTCGCGGAGAAGATGGTCATCACCGCCGGCCAGACCCTGAGCGACCGCAACCTGCAGAACGCCCAGGAGCTGCGGGAACGCGATGAGGAGATGGACGAGCTGCGCCGGACCCAGTTCCGGGTGCTGCTGAGCGAGGACTGGGAGTACGGGGTCGAGGCCGCGGTCGACGTGGCGCTGCTCGGCCGCTACTACGAGCGGATCGCCGACCACGCAGCTTCGATGGCGCGCCGGATCATCTACGTCGTGACCGGGGAGTTCCCCGAAGACGAGGTCTGGCCGCAGCCCTGACCTGCGGGTCGGATCGCCCGACGCAGTCGGATCGAACCAAACGTACGGCCCAGGTGCTCGCACCTGGGCCGTAGTTTTTTGCGGCTACTTCTTCTTGCCCTGGTTCTTGACCGCCTCGATCGACGCGGCGGCAGCCTCCGGGTCGAGGTAGCGGCCACCGATGGTGACGGGCTTGAGGTCGTCGTCGAGCTCGTACAGCAGCGGGATCCCGGTCGGGATGTTCAGCCCGACGACCTCCTGGTCACCCATCCCGTCCAGGTGCTTGACGATCGCACGGAGCGAGTTGCCGTGGGCGGCGACCAGGGTCACCCGGCCGAGACGGAGGTCCGGCACGATCTGGTCGTACCAGTACGGCAGCGCCCGGATCAGTACGTCCTTGAGGCACTCCGTCCGCGGCCGGGCCTCGCTGGGCAACATGGCGTAGCGCGGGTCGTTGAAGTTCGAGAACGGGTTGTCGATGTCGATCGGCGGCGGCGGGGTGTCGTAGGAACGACGCCAGATCATGAACTGCTCCTCGCCGTACTCAGCGAGGGTGGCCGCCTTGTCCTTGCCCTGCAGAGCGCCGTAGTGCCGCTCGTTCAACCGCCACGAACGCTTGGTCTCGATCCAGTGGCGGTCCGCCACGTCCAACGCGATCTGCGCGGTCCGGATGGCGCGACGCAGCAGGGAGGTATGCACGACGTCCGGCAGCAACCCTGACTCGACCAGCAGCTCGCCGCCGCGCTTGGCCTCGGCTTCGCCCTTGTCGTTGAGGTCGACGTCGACCCATCCGGTGAAGAGGTTTTTGGCGTTCCATTCACTCTCGCCGTGACGCAGCAGAATCAACGTAGAAGTCATGGGGGGCAGCCTAGTGCCGCCGGTTCTCCTCCGGCCAGCCGTGGTCCGGCGCTGAAAATCTGCCAGCAGCGCACCTGTTGAGCGCACTGTCGACCCGAGGGCCACCGGTCGTGGAAGATCTTCAGCGGGAAACAATGAGCACATGACTGATGCAACGAGCAGCGAGCAGAGCAGGCCACTGGCCGTGGTGACCGGAGCCAGCAGCGGGATCGGCGCGGCCACGGCCCGTCGGCTCGCGGCCGACGGCTACCAGGTGGTCTGCGCCGCGCGCCGCGCCGACCGGGTCGCCGCGCTGGCCGAGGAGATCGACGGCATCCCGGCAGTCTGCGACGTCACCGACGCTGCCTCGGTGGCAGCGCTGGCCGAGCTGACCGGCGGCCGGTGTGAGCTGCTGGTCAACAACGCCGGCGGCGCCCTCGGACTGGAGCCGGTCGCGGAAGCCGACCTGGAGGCTTGGAGCGCCATGTATGCGACGAACGTGATTGGAGCGGCTGCCGTCACGCAGGCGCTGCTGCCGTCGTTGATTGTCAACCAGGGGCAGGTCGTGTTCATCACCTCGGTAGCCGCCGACGGGCCGTACGAGGGCGGCGCCGGTTACTGCGGCGCCAAGGCTGCCGAGCGCGCCATGGTGGGAGCGCTGCGGCTCGAGCTCGTGGACCAGCCGATCCGGATCGCCGAGATCTCCCCCGGCATGGTGCACACCGAGGAGTTCTCGCTGACCCGGTTCGGCGGCGACCAGGCCCGCGCCGACGCCGTCTACAAAGGAGTGCCGGACCCGCTGGTCGCCGACGACATCGCCGACTGCATCTCCTGGGTGGCAGGGCGGCCGAAGCACGTGAACATCGACCGGCTCACGGTCCGGCCGCGAGCTCAGGCGGCGCAGCACAAGGTGCACCGGGTGTCCTGAACCGCCTCACCGCCGTCCCCGGTCGCCAGGCCGGGCTCGGTAGAGTCAGAACATGGCCAGATCCATCGCAACCAACTCCACCGTCGAGCTCAACGAGCTGTTGGACTTCGTCCGCCCGCGGCACCGGATGCTTGTGGTGACGTCCCGCTCGGACGGCCGCCCGCAGGTCTCACCGGTCTCCGGAGGCGTGGACGCCGAGGGGCGGATCGTCATCTCCTCCTACCCCGGACGCGCCAAGACCCGCAATGCCGAACGCAACCCGCAGGTCTCCGTCTGCGTGATCTCCGACGACTGGGACGGGCCCTGGGTGCAGGTCGACGGTGACGCCGAGGTGCTGCACATGCCGGAGGCCGCCGACGGGCTGGTGGACTACTTCCGCTGCATCGCCGGCGAGCACTCCGACTGGGACGAGTACCGCGACGCGATGAAGATCCAGAACAAGTCGTTGCTCCGGATTACCCCGACCCGGTGGGGGCCGATCGCCACCGGTGGTTTCCCGGCCGACGTGGCCGCCCGGCTGGACAGCTGAGCGTCAGCCTCAAGCGTCGCCGGAGGAGGGCCCGACGTCCGCCGGGCCCGGGTCGAACTGGGTGAACGCCGCCAGGTTCGCGGTGGACTCACCGCGGGACCGGCGCCATGCCCACTCCCGCCTGATGCTCTCGGCGAAACCGAGCTCCAGGATGGTGTTGAAGCTGGAGTCGGCCGCGTCCGCGACCGAGCCGAGGATCCGGTCGACCTCCGCCGTGGTGACCGAGTCGAGTGCAACCCGGCCCGTCAGGTAGATATCTCCGAGGGAGTCGACCGAGAAGGCGACCCCGTACAGCTTCAGGTTCCGTTCCAGCAGCCACCGATACACCCCCTCCCGGTTCTCGTCCGGGTTGCGCGCCACGAAGGCGCGGATGCTGACGCCGTGACGTCCCACCTGCAGGGCACACTCGGTGCTCAGCTTGCGGGTGCCTGGCAGCGTGATCGAAACCAGGTCCGGCCCCGGCCGTGTCGCCGCCAGGCCCAAGTCATTGGCCGCCGCTTCGATCACGTCGAGCACCACCTGGGGATCGGCTCCGGCCGCCGAGGAGTTCACCGATCGAGCGTACCTAGGCCGGTCAGATCTGCTGGACCAGCCAGCGGCACTGGTACGGCTCCAGCCAGGTCTCGCCAGGGGTGAGCGGCGTCTCGTCGGTCAACGCGTCCCACGCGTCGTCGGCCAGCGGCACGGTCCAGCGCGGCAGGGCCTGGCGGTTCGGCGTCACGTTGTACAGCCCGACCAGCGTCTGGGTAGGGGCCCGCCTCAGGAACACCAGCACCGCCGGGTTCACCGGGTCCGCGATCGCAGATAAAAGACACAATGATCTGCACAGCAGGCACGAAGAAAATTGGGGAAGCGTTATTCCGGAAGGAGAAAAATATGTACTCAGCTATGCTGCCAACCACAACAGGGGCGCACATTTCATAGATTTAAAGGATGCTATAAATGATGATCTGGTGAATGTATTTGATCGCCTGAGTGAACGCATCAATGATTTTTTTTACGGA
>JAOPXN010000046.1 GCA_025965155.1 Propionibacteriaceae bacterium | reverse complement strand
CCTCCGCCAGGGACGTACGCGACACCGACTGGTCCCAGGTCGTCGCCCTCTACGACCAGCTCGCCCGCATCGACCCCTCACCGATCGTCGCGCTCAATCGGGCCGTCGCGCTCGCCGAGCTCGACGGACCCGAGGTGGCGCTGGCGATAGTCGACAGGCTCGACCTGGCCGGATACCACGCCTACCACGCAACCCGCGCCGACCTGCTACGCCGACTCGGCCGCTCGGCGGATGCCCGCGCTGCGTACGAGAAGGCCATCGAGCTGGCTGGCAACAGCGCCGAGGTCGCGTACCTCACTCGCCGGCGCGACCAGCTCGGGCCCAATTGAAACTGAGTTGGACGAAATGGCGGGTGGCCTACGGCCCCCGCGCCAACACGATGTTCGCGGGCCTCGCCAACAGCCCGCTGGCGATCGGCTTGCGGCACCGTCGAAGCCGGTCGCCGTCGAGTTCGCCATGAGCGCGAGTGTAGGGAGGCATCGCCCGCGCTAGGGCCGCACGAGGAATCAGCGTAGGACCGAGGTTGATAGGTCCTTTGGCCCTAGGCCGGTGGGCGGGTCGCTTGCCAGACTGATCTTGGGCCGTGGACCGCTGGGCATCCGGCGCGGCGGGCCGCCCGCTCTACCGATGTCCTCGACCTTTGGAGCCCCGTTGTCTGTTGTAGCCCCTGCCCCCTCGTGCCTGCTTTCCGCACGCGCTCAGGCGGTCGTCGCCGCGACGGCCGCCGTCGTGGCTGCCCACGCCGACGAGATCACGGCCCGCTTCTACCCGCGGATGTTCGCCGAGCGTCCCGAACTGCTCACGGTATTTAATCTGGCTAACCAGGCCACCGGGGAGCAGCCCCGGGCTCTGGCCGCCTCGGTGGTCGCCTACGCCATGCAGCTCATCGACCCTGACGCGCCGTCGTTCGACCATGTGCTGCGCCGGATCGCCTACAAGCACGTCTCGCTGGGGATCCGGCCAGAGCAGTACACGATCGTCGGCCACCACCTGCTGGCGGCGGTCGGTGAGGTCCTGGGTGACGCGGTGACCGCGGACGTCGCGGCGGCTTGGGACGAGGTCTACTGGCTCTTCGCCACCCAGCTGATCGCTCTCGAGGCGCGGCTCTACGCCGAAGCCTCGGTGGACCCGGCGCAGCCGCTGCGAGCGTACCGGGTGGTTCGGCGGATCGAGGAGACGGCCGACGTGATCTCGCTGGTGCTGGAGCCGGCCGACGGCGGGGACCGGCCGCCGATCGCGCCGGGGCAGTACGTGTCGGTGTTCGTGGATCTGCCTGACGGGAGCCGCCAGCCGCGTCAGTACACGGTGTCCTCGACCGCCGTTGGCACCCGGTTGCAGATCACCGTTCGCCGGGTTCGCGGGGTGGACGGTGCGCCGGACGGGCGGGTGTCGACCTTCCTGCACGACCATGTGCAGGTGGGCGACGTGCTGGAGCTCAGCGCACCGGCCGGCGACTTTGTGGTCGAGCCCAGCGACGGCCCGTTGCTGTTGGCCAGCGCCGGTGCTGGTATCACCACGGTGCTGCCGATCGTGGAGCACATCGCCCGCACCCAGCCGCAGCGGCCGGTGATCGTCGCGCACGCCGACCGCACAGCGCAGGACCACGCCCTGAGGGACATCGTGCTGCACCTGGGCCGCCAGCTCGACGACTTCACCGCCTACACCTGGTACGAGACTGTCGACCCGGAGGACACTCGGGCGCGCTCGGGCTACATGGATCTCACCGACGTTCCCCTTCCACAGAACGTGCAGGTGTTTACCTGCGGACCGCTCCCATTCATGCGTCATGTCCGCTCGAGCCTGATGGCTAGGGGAGTCCCGGCCTCCAGCATCCGCTATGAAATCTTCGGGCCCGACCTGTGGGCTGCCCAGGCGGCTGCCTGACGGCTCACGGAGGGTGCGCTCGTGTCGCTGCCCGGCGATCTTGACGGTGCTGACGCTGCGTCGAGGCGCATTCGGTGGTGCTGGCCTACGGGGTGGCGGCACCGTGTCCGCCGTCGGCCTGCTGGCAGCATCGTCATCCTCAGCGACATCTGTGCTGCCACCGTGAGGCCACTCGATTCAGCCGATCGGCCCTCGGTCTCCTGGTCGAGCCGATGCGGTCGCGGCCGAGCGCGAACGGGCACCTCCGCTCTCACGGGCCCGCTCTGCGAGCCCGACTTGAGCAGCCGTCGGGACTACGGTTGACTGTCTCTCCGGAGGAGGTCGGGCTCAGCGGGTTCTCCCTAGGGTTATGACTAGGGTTGTCCCGGCTAGAGTTCGGATCCCCGGGCCTCTAGCTCAATTGGCAGAGCAGCGGACTTTTAATCCGCGGGTTGTGGGTTCGAGTCCCACGGGGCCCACAAACACCCTAGTCAGCGGCCTAGTCCGGCTGGTGAATTCGGCGCAACCAACAAACGCCGCCACGATGCTGTCACGCAGGGCCACTCAGACCACCACGGCAAGGGCCACCGGCGGCTCTTCGCCGTCGACTCCACGATGCTCCGAGATGCCCTCCAACGCTGCCGCGACAGCCTGATCAACAGTCCGCCGGCCCATGTACACATCCTGAGTCATCGAGATCCGCGCGTGCCCCAACTGGTCAGCAATCGTCCGGGCACTCAACCCCTGCTGGTCCAACATGGTCGCCACCGTCTTGCGGTAGGTGTGCGGCACCACCCACTCAAACGGCGTCCCCCGGCGGACCTTTCGATGGTCGCGCTCGACGTTGTTCGGATCACGATGCCCGCCCACCGAGTCCGGGAACACAGCACCGGCCGAGTCCCGGTCACGATCGCGACGCTCGCGCAGGATCGCCACCAGCCACAGCGGTAT
>JAOPXN010000024.1 GCA_025965155.1 Propionibacteriaceae bacterium | reverse complement strand
TGTCGACCACCTGCTCGGCGTCATGGCCGGCTGCGCGCGCGTTCCACAGACCCAGTGGCGTCAGCCGATAGGTGTGGATGTGTTCCGGGGCGCGTTCCAGCTCCGCAAACGGCGCGATCGCGATCCGGCATGCGGCGGCGTCGGGGTGGTCGATCTCGAGCAGCAGGGTGCGGTCGGACTGGACTACAAGCGGGCCCGGCCCACCGGTCGGTGAGGACATCAGGGGGTCTCCGAAGGGGATGGGGCGACGGCGAGCGGGTCGGAAAGGGATTCCTGACCGGGAGTTGGAGTTGCTGTGGGGTCGGGCGACGTCGCCGACGGCGAAGGAGTCGGGGTGGGCGTCGGGCTCGTCGGGCTGGGGCTCGGCGTCGGAGTCGGGCTGGGACTCGGGGTCGGAGCCGGCTCAGGCTCCGGGCGGCTGGCCAGCACGGTGGCCGAGGGCGGGCTCTGGTTCCCGGCGGCATCGATTGCCCTGACCTGGACTGTGGTGACCTCACTGTCGTCGTTGAACCAGTCGACGGTGGCCTTCAGCCCGTCAGTGCTGGCCACCTCGAAACCGTTCAACCAGACCCGGTAGGACACCACGCCCACGTCGTCGCTGGCCGGCGCCCAGCGCACAGTCAAGGTGTCCGCGGTGGCCGCCGCCACCCGAACCGCGGGTACCGGTTCCGGTTTGGTGCGGTCGGTCGGGTCATCGGGGTCCCGGGCGGTGGCGCCGCGGCGGGGCTCCCCGGAAGCGCGGTCGGTCGGCTCGAGCCCGGTTGTGGAGGTGCCGGTCCGCGACCGGTCTGACGAGGGCCCCTGGGTCGCATCGACGGTGCGGCCGGCCGTGTCGACTGTGGTTGGTGCGTCGCCGGCGGAGGTCGGTGCGGCGGTGCCCGTCGCGCTCGTCATCGGGGTCCGACTCGGCCCGGAACCGGGTTGCGACTCCGGCGCTGGGCCGGTACTCAGCTGCTCCGGGGTGCCGGCAAGGGTGGGCACCCAGTACAGGGCGCCGACGCCGAACGCGCAGACAGCGAAGACGAGGAGTCTCCGAGTCGTCGTGGGGCGCATTGCACCATTCTAGATGGCGGAGCTACGTGGGTTGGACGTCTGAGATCCGCGCCAGCGGGATCGTGACCACCTGGGCGCCGTCGCGATCCACCGCCCGCATCACTCCGGCGGCAAGGTCGAGCGGCGTCAGCTCGCGCTCGATCGGGGTACCGTCCGGCCCCACGTAGGCCACTCGGACGGCGTCTGCAGCCTCGGTGGCCAGCTGGAGGAGCCGCAGCGTGGAGTCGGTTGCGGTCTGGGTCTGTGCCGGGGTGGGACGGCCGGTCCGTTGTTCACCGGCCAGGATTGCGTCCGCGGCCTCGGCGGCGGTGATCGACCACGGCCCGCCGTCTCGCCGGGCCGCCGCGGCGCGCAGCTGCGGCGGGGTGGAGATGGTCCGGCCAGACTCGTCCTCCACCGCTGGGGTGTGGCCGAGACCACGGAGGAAGCTCACCACCTCGTACGGGTCAGCGCCCGACACCAGGACGCCCGGTGCGACGCTGCGCAGGCCCAGCAGGCCGGCATCGGGGTGGGCCAGCAACGCAGCCATCTGCGTGTCATCCTCGGTCCGTACATACGACAGCGCGGCCCCGACCCGGATGCTGCCGTACTGCCGTGCGACGTCGTCGATCAGGTACGCCAGGGGCTGCGGCACACCGGTGGTCGAGTGCTGCTCAAGCCATGCGTGCATCTGCGCCGAGGACCAACCGGCGTCGAAACCGCGCCGCAACGAGCCGGCGCTGAACCGGTAGACACCGCCGCCGCCGCGGGACTCCTGGTCAGCCAGCAGCCGCAGCTCGCTCGCAATGGCATGCCGTAGCGGGCCAGGGGCGACAGCTGTCAGGTCGGACTGGACGATGATCCGGTCCACCGGGGCCGGGAACAGGTCGACCAGCCGGGCGGGCATCGGCGTGTCGGGTGCCAGCGCCACCTCGGCATAGGAGGAGGCAGCCGACAGACTGCTCAGTCCGAGCCACCCGGCCTCGCGCCAGGTCCACCCCACCAGCGTGGCCAGCTCGACGCCCGCCCCCCGCGCCAGTCGCGGTCGATGCCAGGCGACGGCGGCGACCAGGGAGTCAAGGTCGATGGCTTGACCCACACCGGCGCCGACCGCCAGCCGCATCAGCTGCTGTCGCAGGACGGGCGCGGTGGCGGAGTCCGCTTCGGGTCCGAGCACGTGCGCGCCCGGCTCGGTCGAACGGGAGAAGTACCGGGTGGTCCGTGCCCAGGCGTCCACCACGCTTCGCCAACGCCCGGCGCCGTCCCGGTTGACCCAGCGGTCGTACTCGGGTGTGGGCAGCAGGCTGAGGTTGCTGCCGGGTGCCACCAGCCCGGCGGCGGCAGCAGCCTCGACGACGAACCCGGCGTGGCTGGCGTCGGTGCCCAGGTTGCGTCCCAGCGTCGTGACGTCGCGGGTGGAGAGCCCGCCGGTCCGCAGTAGCCGATGTGGCGTCGACTCCATCGACTGCACGGCCAGGTCGATGTCGTGCAGCAGCCCGAAGGCTGCCCCCGCGGCCGCCTTGTCCACCAGGTCCGCGCTGCGGGCCCGGCCGGTCACAGCGGGCGGTGTAGGGGCCGCCGGCTCGGCGAACAGCCGCCCGCGCCGAAGCCGCAGAGCGACCTCACGGGGCAGCAGCACGGTCTCCGCATCCAGCGGGCGGAGCAGCTGCCGCGCCAACAGCTGTTCCACCGGCGACCGCGCCGTCTGCACACTGACCGGCCGATCCGCGTTGCGGACTGCGCCGGTCGGCGACCAGGCGAGTCGCTCCAGCACCGGCCGTACCGAGTCGTCGCAGTCGGCGAGGGCAGAGTCGATGGCCGTTGGACTGAGCGGACGTGGCGACGGCGGGGCGAGGCCCGCGGGATAGGGCTCGAAGTACTCCCGGGCGGCGCGGACCAGGTGCAGCTGGTCGTCCTCACCCCACAGCAGCAGCCGCTGTCGGAGGTCGTCCACCGCCGAAGCGACCGCCTCAGCCGGCTGGCCCATCAGGTCGGCGACCTCCACCACGTCGGCCGGGTCCGGCAGCGCGGCGACGGCTTCGCAGACGTCGCGTTGCCAGGCGTTGAGTGACTCCAGCGCCCGGCCGGTGGAGGTCAGGGTGCCGGCCCGGGTCGACAGCTCGGCCAGGTCCCGCGGCAACGGGTAGCTCAGGTCCGGGCGCAGCTCAAGGACGGCCACCAGGGCGGCGCGGTCGAGCCCGCGAAGAGCCTCGGTCAGCGTCCGGGGCCGGGTCTGGGACGGTGTGCTCACTTAGCCCCACGGTGGCCGGTAACCCGGCGGTGGTGGCGGGTCGGGTTCACGAAGAGCGCGAGTCACACTCACCAGGACGACGACCAGCATGATCCAGGACGTCAGCATGGCCCAGATGCCGACGTCGCCCCACCATTCGTTGAAGGAGGAGGAGCTGACCAGGGCCGCGATGAGCGCAATGAAGGACAGCACCAGGACCGCGATCGCGAATGCCCGCCGGATCTGCTGCTGCGCCACCGGGACCCGGCTGGACAGCGCAAAGGCCAGCGGCAGGGTCACCGGTGCGAGCAGATAGAACAGCCCGCCGAGCACGAGGCAGATCAGCACTCCGGGGGTGACCGTCTCCGCGACCCGTCTGGCGTCCACCGGCACCGGCCGCCGAGGCTCAGGCTGGACGGGCCCCGGACCGAACCACTGCGGTGTGCCGGGCGCTGGGAAGCCGCCGAGGGGGAGCTCATCGGTCGGCGGCGGGTAGACCGAGGCGCCGTTCACCGTTGGAGCCACGGGCGCCGACAACGACCAGGGCGCGGGGGAGGGAACCGGCTGGGGTTCGTGCGCGTACGGGTGAGCAGCAGGAACCCCCTGCCCGTACGCCGGGGCCGGTGGACCTGGCTGCCACGCGGAGCCGGCAGGGCCTGCTGGGGCGCTCCAGTGGGCGGCGGCCCAGGCCGAGTCGGAGGTGACGGTGGCGGCCACGACGTCGAACGGAGTCATCGGGTCCCGTTCGGGGCCGGTGGCCGGGACGATGGTGTCCAACGGGGGCACGGGGTCGTCCGGCCGGTCGAAGTACGGCCGATCCTTGGGGGCCTCGGCAGCCGGCTGGTGCGGGACCGGTGCCTGCTCCAGCGGCGCGGCGTCGGGCACCGAGAAGTCGGCCGGGCGCTCGATCGGCGCGTACTCCGGTCCGTCCTCCCAGGTTGCCATGGCGCCCATCCTAATGCGGTGGGCCCTCAGGTCACTGGTGGACGATGTGCAGCGGAACGCGTCCGGAGCTGCGGTCCCACTCCAGCGTGAGCCGTGCTCGGTGCGCCATGGCCATCCCGGAGGCGACCGACATCAAAGCCACCAGGCCGCCGCAGAGAAACATGCTCGGCCGGGCACCGAATTGGTCGATCAGCCAGCCCACAGCGGGACTGCCGAGGGCCTGACCGCCGAGCAGCACCAGCAGGTAGACGCCCATCACCCGGCCGCGAACGTGCGGCTCCGAGGTCATCTGGACCAGCGAGTTGGCCCCGGTGAGGAACAGCAGGGTGAGCAGGCCGATGACGACCAGGACCACGCCGAACATCCAGACGAACGGTGCCAGCGACGCCATCATCACCGCGACACCGAGCAGCGTCAACGAGGTGACCAGGGCCCGCAACCGCAACGTCTCGGTCCGCCGAGCCGACAGCATGGCGCCCATCAGCGCGCCGATCGCCGTCAGCGAGTTGAACATGCTGTAGCCCCCGACACCGGAACGAAACTCCTGGTCGGCGAACGCGGCCAAGATCACCGGCATGTTGAGGCCGAAGATGCCCATGGTGGCCACCAGCACGATGGTCCAGGCAACTTCGGAGGTCTTGGCGATGTAGTGCAGGCCTTCGCGGAGCTGCCCCTTAGCCCGGGTGCCGCCGTGGTCGCGAGCCACCTGGGTCGGCTTCAGGATCGCGAGCATGATCACCACGAGCAGGCAGGAGGCGGCGTTGATCAAGAACGACCAGCCCTGGCCGACGGCGTGGATCAGCGCACCCGACAGGGCCGGGCCGAGCAGCGCGCCGAACTGGAAGACCGAGGAGTTGAGGCTAACCGCGTTGCGGATGTGGCTGTCGCCGACCAGCTCGGCCACGAAGACCTGCCGGGTCGGGTTGTCCACCACGGTGACGAACCCGAGCATGGCGGCGACGGCGTACACGTGCCAGGCCTGGACCGCGCCGGTGAGTGCGAGCAGCCCGAGAGTCAGTGCCATCAGCGTGGCGACCGACTGGGTGATCATCAGGATCCGCCGCTTGGGGTACCGGTCCGCGATCACGCCACCCCACAGACCGAACAGCAGCACCGGGGCGAACTGGAGGGCGACGGCGATACCAACCGCGGCGACGCTCCCGGTCAGCTCGAGGATCAGCCAGTCCTGCGCAATCCGCTGCATCCACAGACCGGTGGTGGCTACCACCTGAGAGCTCAGGTAGAGCCGGTAGTTGCGGACCTGCAACGCGGCCAGCGTCGTGGGCCAGGTACGGGTACGGATGGGTGCGACGAGGGCGGACACGGGGCTGGCCGTGCTGGGCCTCTCGGCAGTTGCCGCGGACACGATGAACTCACCTGTTCTAAAAGGGGTGGGAGGGCGACGGTCGAGACGACCAGATGCGAAAGGAGCGGAAAGTTTGAGGAGGTCTACCGTTCAACACTGAAGGGCGACATCTCCAACCCTAGATTGAACCGTTGCTATTCACCTAGGATATGAGCGCTATATATCGCATTGCGAATCGCAATGACCGGTTGATGATCATCGAGGAGCGGGCGCGTGGCGGACGAGAAGACCTTCGACCCCGTGCTGCTGCGTACCTTTCTGGCGGTGGCCACGGGGCTGAGCTTCACCCGGGCGGCGGAGCAGCTCGGACTCAGCCAGCCCACGGTGTCCCAGCACGTCCGACGGTTGGAGCAGTCGGCGGGACGGCAGTTGATCACCCGGGACACCCGGTCGGTCGCCCTGACCGACAACGGCGAGGCGATGGCGGGGTTCGCCCGGGCGATCCTTGCGGCCAATGACGAGGCAGTGTCCTACTTCACCGGCTCGGCGATGAGCGGTCGGCTGCGGTTCGGTGCCGCCGACGAGCTGGCCCTCAGTGAGCTGCCGACCATCCTGCGCGAGTTCCGGCATCTGTACCCGAGGATCAACCTCGAGCTGACCGTGACCCAAAGTGGCGTGCTGTACCGCCGGCTGATGTCCAACCACCTGGACCTGGTCTTCATCAACCAGGAGGCCGATGCCGGCCGTGGCCGGCTGGTACGCCGGGACCGGCTGGTCTGGGTGGGCGTGGAGCGGACCCAGATCGAGCCGAGCCAGCCGCTGCCGCTGATCACCTACCACGCCCCGAGCTGGGGTCGCTCGATCGCGATCGACGCGCTGGAGGCTGCGCACCGCACCTGGCGGATCACCTGCAACACCCGTGAGATCAACGGTTTGCTGGCCGCCACCCGGGCCGGGATCGGTATCTGCGTCCTGGCCAAGAGCCGTGTCCCGGCCGACCTGCGGATCCTCTCCGGCCGCTTCGACCTGCCCCACCTGCCCGACGTGGAGATGGCCCTGGTGGCCAACCCGCTGGCCGCCCGGGAGCCGGTGGAGGCCCTGAGCCGGGCGATTGTGAATCTTCCGCTGCCGCCGCTGCGTCCCTGAATCTCCGCTCGACCCAGCTCGCTTCGCTCGACCCGCTCGACCCCGCTCGCTTCGCTCGACCCGGACCGTCCCGGGGGCGGCCGGCAAACGCGTCCGCTCAGAGTTCACCGATCGGTCACCGGCCCGATCGAGGAAGGCCATCCAGGAATGGGTTGAGTCCGCTTGCATCGGTCGGGTTCCACCGCCGTCGCTCTCCCTGCTGCGGCGGCCCCCGACCAGGAGCACCCATGCCAAACTCCCGCACAACCTCCCTACTCCGCCCGCTGGCCGTGGCGGTGGTCAGCGCGCTGATTGCGTCACCACTGCTCACCGGACCAGCTACCGCGGCTCCCCGTGAGGACTCCCACCACGACTGGAGCCGATCGGGCCGCGCGACGGTCCCGGCCCTCGAGGCGCGTGCCGCCCTTTCGGCCGACTACATTGCGCCGGGACCTCCGTCCGGCGCTCAGGCAACCCCCGGCAACGGCCGCAGCGGACCGTTCCCCGGCCAGGTCATCCCGGGCTTCTCGGCCATGGTGGAGAACGGCGACGGCACGTTCTGGGGGATGCCCGACAACGGTTTCGGCGCCAAGACGAACTCCGCGGACTTCCTGCTCCGGATCTACCTCGTCAAGCCGCGCTGGGAAACCGCCCGCGGCGGTGCCGGCGCCATCAAGGTCCGGCAGTTCATCTCGCTCCGCGACCAGAACCATCTGCTCGACTTCCCGATCGTGCACGAGAACACCCACCGGCGGCTGCTGACCGGCGCCGACTTCGACATCGAGTCGCTGATCCGCAGTGACGACGGCACCTTCTGGATCGGCGAGGAGTTCGGGCCCTTCCTGCTCCACTTCGACGCCACCGGGCTGCTGCTGTCCGCACCGGTGAAGTTCCCCGGCGGCAAGTCTCCCGCCAACCCGTACCTGGAGCCGGGCGAGCAGCCGAACGTACCCAGCAGCCGAGGGTTCGAGGCGATGGCACGTTCGGAGGACGGCGACGTGCTGTACCCCATCGTCGAGGGGGCGCTGGTCAACGACAGCCTGCAGCGCCGCCGGCTGATCTATGAGTTCGACACCCGGACCGAGGAGTACACCGGGCGCAGCTGGCAGTACGAGACCGACCAGGACGCCAACGTCGTCGGCGACGCCTTCACCGTCAGTAACGACAGGCTGCTGGTGATCGAACGGGACGACTTCGAAGGATCGGCCGCGGTGACCAAGCGGCTGTACGAGGTCAACCTGCGCAAGCTGGACAACCGGCGGTTCGTCACCAAGAAGCTGGTGGTGGACCTGCTCAAGATCGCGAACCCGCACCGGATCGGGACCAAGAGGTCCCCGGACTCCTACGGTGTCGGCAACCCGTTCTCCTTCCCGATGCAGTCGGTGGAGACGGTCCTGCAACTGCACGACGGCCGGATCCTGGTGGCCAACGACAACAACTACCCAGGAAACGACGCCCGGGTCTCCGGCACGCCCGACGACACCGAGATGATCGTGCTGAACCTCCGGAGCCAGCGGCGGGCCGCGAACCCGGTGCCCGTCGTTGGGCACCGCGGGGCCAGTGGCTACCGGCCCGAGCACACGCTGGCCTCCTACGAGCTGGCGATCAACCAGTGCGCGGACTACATCGAGCCCGACTTGGTGGCCACCAAGGACGGCCAGCTGGTGGCCCGGCATGAGAACGAGATCGGCGGCACCACCGATGTGGCGGCCAAGGCGGAGTTCGCCGGGCGGCGGACCACCAAGGTGGTCGACGGCGTCCGGATCAGCGGCTGGTTCACCGAGGACTTCACCCTGGCCGAGCTGAAGACGCTGCGGGCGAAGGAGCGGATTCCGCAGGTCCGGCCGGACAACACGGCCTACGACGGGCTGTACCAGATACCGACCTTCGAGGAGGTCGTCGATCTGGCCCGGCATTCCCGTACCTGCAGCGGCGGTCCGGTGGGCGTCTACCCCGAGACCAAGCACCCCAGCTACTTCGACTCCGTTGGCCTGTCGCTGGAGGAGCCGATGCTTGAGGTGCTGAACACCAACGGTCTCGGCGGGTCCAAGGCTCCGGAAGTGCTGCAGAGCTTCGAGACGGTGAACCTGGTCGAGCTGGCGAAGAAGACCGATCTGCCGATCGCTCAGCTGATCGACTGCTCCGGCGCGCCGTACGACCTGGTGGCGGCGGGGGACAGGCGGACCTACGCCGACCTGGTCACCCGCACGGGTCTGAAGCAGATCAGCCGGTACGCCGACATTGTCGGCTTCTGCAAGAACGTGATGATCCCGCGCGGCTCCGACGGCTCGCTGCTCCGACCGACCGCCGTCATCAGCGACGCCCACCGGGCCGGTCTGACCGTGCACGGCTGGACGTTCCGGCAGGAGAACCAGTTCCTGCCCACCGAGTTCCGGCGGGGAACCGACCCGAAAGCACCAGGCGATATGGCCGGCGAGGTCCGGGCCTTCCTGAATGCCGGAATGGACGGGTTCTTCACCGATGACCCGGACGTCGGGGTGGACGCTGCACGGAATCGGCGCTAGCGCCCGGCACACCCCAATCGGCGCTCACCCAGCCTCTCTTTCCCCGCCGCTCCCCACACGTCGGGGCGGCGGGGAAAGTGGTTGGGTGGCGGCTTAAGAACGGATACGCTTAGCGGGCGCCTGAATATCAGGCGCAGTTGTGTTTCTGGTTCGAGCATCAGCTCAGTAAGCATTGAATTGGGGTTCAGGTGCCTTTAGGCAAGGTGAGGTTCTACGACTCCGAGAAGGGGTTCGGCTTCCTGACGAAGGACGAGGGCGGCGACGTCTACGTCCGGGCCAACGCGCTGCCTGCCGGCGTGACCGCCCTGAAGGCCGGCCAGAAGGTCGACTTCGACGTCATCGAGGGACGTAAGGGCGAGCAGGCCTGGTCGCTGCGACTTGTCGACGCCCCGCCGTCGCTGTCCAAGGCGCAGCGGAAGAGCTCCGAGCAGATGGCCGTCATCGTCGAGGACCTGATCAAGATGCTCGACTCGGTCGGCAACGGCTACCGTCGGGGCAAGCATCCCGACGCCAAGACCTCCACCAAGATCGCCACCGTGCTCCGCGCCGTGGCCGACGAGCTGGAGCTCTGAGGGCGGTCGGCTCAGCTGGTGGTCGGCGCCGTCGTGTGCTGACGGCGCCAGACCACCACAGTCCAGGCCAGCAGGGCCGCTAGCAGGCCGGCGATCAGCCCGAAGCCCAGCTGGGGGATCAGCGGTAGCGCGATCCCCAGGCCGCCTCCGAACACCCAGCAGATCTGCAGCACCGCCTCCGAGCGGGCGAAGACGGAGGTACGGACCTCCTCGGGCACATCGCGCTGGACCAGCGCGTCGTACGACAGCTTGGCGAGCTGGGCGCACAGCCCGGCACACAAGCCCATCGCTATCACCGTGACAATCGAGTAGAACGCGGCCGTGGTGGCAGCCATCGCCACGTCGAGGCACAGCACGGCCAGCCCGATTCTCTCGGGCGCCTTGTCCTTGAGCAGGTTGCCCACCACGGTGCCGAGACAGTTGCCGACCCCGGCTGCCACCACCACGAGGCCCAGCGCCACGCTGCCATCGATCGAGGCGATCGGCTCCTCCCGCAGCAGGAAGGCGAGGAACAGGGTCAAGAACCCGGTCATCAGCCGGGCACCCATCACGCAACGCAGACCGTGGATCACACTCGGCCGCAGGCTGCGGAAGCGTCGCTGGACCCGTTGGCTTGGAGCAGCCACGGTTTCGGAGCCGAGGGACGGCCCCACTCCCAGCGCCAGCACACCGCCGATGTCGCGCTCGCCCACCGAGGAGTCGACCTTCGGCGACAGCAGGATCGCCAGCACCGTGGCCACGATGAACACGACGAAAGCGAACCGCAGTGACCAGCCGGGGCCGAGCCGTGCGATGCCGGCTGCCAGTCCACCACCGACGGCAGCCCCGACGACATTGGCCATCGAGATCCGCGAGTTGGCGCTGACCAAGGTGAAGCCCTCGGGCAGCAGCCGGGGCACCGCCGAGGCACGGGTCACGGTGTACGCCTTCGAGGCCACCAGGCAGCCCAACGCGCAAGGGAAGATCCACACGGAGTTGTCTGCGATGGCATCCGCCAGCACCCAGCAGAGAAAGGCCCGCAGCGCCAGGGTCACTCCGATGGCCCATCGGCGGCCGTGCCGGAAGCGGTCCAGGAACGGGCCGATGAAGGGCGCCACCACAGCGAACGGAGCCATCGTCAGCAGCAGGAACTGTGCCACCTGTGGGCGGGCCTGGTCGGTAGGCAGGGTGAAGAACAAGGTGCCGGCCAACGAGATGGCGACCGCGGCGTCACCGGCCGCAGCGAAGAACTGAAGGTGGACCAGGCGGGCCAGGCCGCTCTCGCCGGCGCCTCGGGAGGTGGTGAACGCCAGCACCCGGCCGCCGCCGCGGCGCAGCTGGGCAGCGGAGACCCGGGCCCCTACGCCCGCTCCACCGGCCACCCGACGGGCGGCCGAACCCACCCGGTTCCGGGTCCCTTGCTGACCTGCGTTCACGTCGCCCATCCTGCCCTGTTCCACTGACAGCGTGGTTACAGCGTCGCTCATTGGTGTCGAGGCGGCTCCGGCTGTCAGAATAGTTCAATGGCCACCACCCGAAGCAGGACGATCAAGCCGGACGCCATCTGCTTGGCTGCCACGGATCTCGCCCGCGAGGCCGCCCGTGAGTCCGCGGGCGCCATGGGCGTCGGAGAGTACCTGGGCGCGGTGGCCGAGGACGATCGGGTGGTTACCCACCTCTTTGCCTGTACTCATCCCGGATACCAGGGCTGGCGCTGGTCGGTGACCCTGGTGCGTGCCTCGCGCGCCAAGGTGCCCAGCGTCAACGAGGTGGTACTGCTGCCTGGCGAGGGAGCCTTGATGCCCCCGCCGTGGATTCCGTGGGCGGAGCGGATCGAGCCTGGGGACGTCACCCCCGGTCTGCTGATGCCGTCCCCGGACGACGACCCGCGGCTGGAACCGGGCTACACCGGCGGTGAGGACGCTGCGGACACCACCCCCGCCGAGGCCAGCCAGATCCGCGCTGTGGTGGCCGAGCTAGGGCTCGGACGGGAACGCGTCCTGTCGGTGCTGGGCCGGGATGAGGCAGCCGAGCGCTGGCTCGCCGGCGACGGGGGCCCGGACAACCAGATGACCAAACTCGCGCCGGCCACCTGCGACACCTGCGCCTTCTTCGTCCGGCTGAGCGGCAGCCTTGGTTCGATCTTCGGCGTCTGCACCAACGTGTACTCCGCCGCCGACGGCTCGGTGGTGAGCGTCGACCACGGGTGCGGCGCCCACTCCAACGTGCTATCCGACCCCCGAGCCGCAGAGCTGCCGGCGCCCGTCTGGGACACCATCGAGTGGGACGACGCCGGCTCGCTCTTCGACTGAGAACTTAGCGTCGCCGGGCGGAGCCGGCGCTGCCTCAAGAACGCCGGGCGGAGCCGGCGCTGCCTCGAGAACGCCGGGTCACCTGGATCACCGACGGCCGCGGCCCCCGCCAGTCACCTCGCTGCGGGCGGCTGCCCTCGCTGACGTAGTCGGGGAAGTAGGACTGCTGGTTCTCCCAGGTGCCGTCCTCGCCGGGGTGCTGGACCGCGACGAAGACGGAGTCGTCCCGGTCGTGGATCACCGGACCACAGGTCTCTGCCTGGTTCGGTACGGCCAGGAACTGGACCAGGTGGCCGCGCTCCCGGCCGGTCAGCGGTACCCGGAACAGGCCGTCGGCCTTCTTGATCGAGCCCGGCTGCCCGTCGGTGGAGATCCAGAGGTTGTCCTCGGAGTCAAAGGCGATGTTGTCCGGGCACGAGATCGGGGCCACCGGGCCGGACCAGCCGCCGAAGTAGGTGCCGGCCTGACCTTCGTCCCCGCAGACCATGAACAGGTCCCAGGTGAAGGTGGTGGCGTCGCCGGCGTTGTTGTGCTCGGTGATCTCGACGATGTGGCCGTTCTTGTTGATCGGACGCGGGTTGGCGGCGTCGGGGCCCGGCTTGCCTGCGGTCCCGCGAGCGTCGTTGTTGGTGCAGACCACGTACACCTTGCCGGTCCTGAGGCTCGGCTCTACGTCCTCGCAGCGGTCCATTGGGGTCGCCTTCATCACGTCGGCGGCCTCGCGGGTGAAGACCAGCACCCCCTCGTGGCTGAAACCCGGAACGACTGACTGGCCATTCAAGGTGAGCGGGATCCAGGTGCCGCGGCCGAGGTTGTCGTTGGCTGGCCGCTGCACCCCGCTGAAGCGCGCCACATACAGGTCGCCCTCGGTCAGCAGGCTCAGGTTGTGCCGGCGGGCGGATGTGCTGCGACCGGGACGGAACTTCTTCCGGGCGACGAACTTGTACAGATAGTCGAACTTCTCGTCGTCACCCATATAGGCCACCACGGTGCCGTCGGCGTCTACCCTGATGTTGGCGCCCTCGTGCTTGAACCGGCCCATCGCCGTGTGCTTACGCGGGGTCGAGGTGGGGTCGCTCGGATCGATCTCGACGATGTAGCCGAAGCGGTGGGGCTCATTGGCGTACTCGGGCTTGGTGGCGTCGAATCGAGGATCGACCTTCTCCCAGCCGAAGTTGCTCGGCTTGTTGGTCAGGCCGTACCGCTTGCTTCCGCGAGCAGCCGGGTCGGCGACGAAGTAGCCGTTGAAGTTCTCCTCCCCGGACAAGATGGTGCCCCAGGGCGTGGTCCCACCCGAGCAGTTGCCGATGGTGCCGTGCACGCGGCGACCGGTTGGATCGGCGGCGGTCCGTACCAGCTCGCTGCCGGCCGCGGGACCGGTCATCCGGAACGGGGTGTAGGCGGTGATCCGGCGGTTGTTGCGGCCGCCCCGGATGTAGCGCCACGGACGTCTGGTGGCGGATCGCTCCAGCTCGACAACGCTGAAGCCGTGGGCGGCCATCAAGGTCTTGAGGACCTCGGCCTCCTCGGCGGCGTTGGCGGTCGGCGGGAACATGATTGCCCGGTTGGTGTACTCGTGGTTGCAGCACAGCAGGGCCCGCCGACCCCGCCGGTCGGTGACCAGGATGTCGAGGTAGTCGTTGTTGTAGCCGAACTGCAGCTCCTGGGCCTCTGCGTCTGGGACCTCGGGGTTGAAGGCGGGGGAGTTGTGGAACAGCGGGTCGCCCCAGCGCAGGATCGGCGTCCACTCGAACCCCTGCGGCACGGTGACCGCGTCCTTGGTCATCTCCACCGAGCTGATCGGAGTGAAGGCGAAGGCTTCGCGGTTCCGGCCGTGCCGGGTGTCGACTTGGCCTTCGACCGCCGCGGCCCGCTCAGGCAGCAGCGACGGCACCCCAGCGGTGACTGCGAGCGCACCACCCGCAGCAAGCAGGGTGCGGCGGCTGAGCTGTCTGGACGCAATCTCGCGGAACGAGGGCTCGGCACTGGTGTTCGGGACGGGGCGGGCGCAGGCGTCATCACACTTGAGGTGACAGGTGACGGCACTGCGGTTTCCGTGCGTCTGGCCGAGCATGGGAAGCATTGTCATGGGGTGGGCTCCTTGGCGGCCCGAGGCCACCGTCGACGGTTCGTAGGACACAGCGGACAATTCCCACTCGGGGTGAACTCGGTGCGCCCTCGGCCTAGCCAGCAGATGAACTCTGCGTTGCGGGCTCATCGGTTTGGGGAGATTGCGCCATGCCTACCCACAGCCGCACCCGGGTGCGGGTCCAGCTCGCCGACCCGGGGCTGCGTCTTTTGCCGCAGCGATCCGCGAGTCGAACGTGGTCGAGTCCGAGCGGCCTTCCGCCGGAGGGGTCAGTCGTTGGTCCAGCGGCCCGCACGACGCCGGCGGCGGCGGTTCCAGCAGTAGGCCAGACCCACCAGGCCCAGACCGAAGCCGGCGATGCAGACCCCGAGCCACCAGCCGTCACCGCGGGCGGACAGGTCGGCGTAGAAGATTCCGCTCAGGACGGAGGCAGCCGCGAAGGCACTGATGCCGGTGATGACGACATTGAGCCCGTCGACGTCGACCGGCGCCACCGGCGCCTGGACCAGGAAGTGGTGCTCCGGGGTCGGCATGCCCGCCGGTACGGCGTCCGGCTGTTCACTGGGTGGAGACGTGGGCAACTCGGTCACCTGATAACTCTACGATGCGGGCATGGTTACGAAGTCCCCCAAGGCAGCCCAGCCGCTGCGTCCCAGCCAGCGCGAGGTTGGCCCGATCGACAACTACTTTCAGATCACTGCTCGGGGATCCACCTGGGGGCGCGAGGTCCGCGGCGGGTTGGTCACCTTCTTCACGATGGCCTACATCATCGCGCTGAACCCGCTGATCATCGGTACGGCGCCGGACGGCAGCGGCAACCTGCTCGGCGGGCTGCCGTTCAAGGACGCGTCCGGTCAGGTCATCGGCGCCAATGTCGACCACGCCATCATGTTGGTGGCCGCCGCGACGGCACTGGTGGCCGGGGTGATGACGATCCTGATGGGCGTGATCGGCCGCTTCCCGATCGGTATCGCCACCGGCCTCGGGCTGAACGCTCTGCTTGCGTTCGTCATCGCCCCGCAGATGACCTGGCCGCAGGCCATGGGCCTGGTGGTCATCGAGGGCCTGTTGATCACCCTGCTGGTGCTCACCGGTTTCCGCACCGCGGTCTTCAGGGCTGTGCCGCGCTCGCTGCGTACCGCCATCTCGGTCGGGATCGGCCTGTTCATCGCCTTCGTCGGTCTGGTCGACGGCGGCATCATCCGCAAGCCGGCGGGTGGGCCGCCGGTCGAGCTCGGGATCGGCGGCTCGCTGATCGGCTGGCCGATGCTGGTCTTCGTGATCGGGTTGTTCGCGGTCGCGGTGCTGTACGCCAAGCGGGTCAAGGGCGCCATGCTGATCTCCATCGTCGCGACCACCATCGTCGCCGTCCTGATCGAGGCGTTCGCCAAGGTCGGGCCCAAGATCGGTGACCAGAACCCGACCGGCTGGGTGCTGAACGTGCCGGAGCTGAACAAGGTGGTGTCGGTGCCGGACCTCGGCCTGATCGGCAACGTGGATGTGTTCGGCGCCTTCGGGCCCAGCTTCGCCAACGGCTTCCAGATTCACCTCTTCCTGCCGCTGGCGCTGCTGGTGTTCGCCCTGATGCTGGCCGACTTCTTCGACACCATGGGCACCGTCGTGGCCGTGGCTTCCGAAGGCGACCTGCTGGACGAGCACAACAATCCGCCGAACCTCAACGCGATCCTGCTCGTCGACTCCGCCGCCGCAGCCGCCGGAGGCATCGGATCGGTGTCGTCCAACACCTCCTACATCGAGTCGACTGCCGGTGTCGCCGAAGGGGCCCGTACCGGACTGGCGTCGGTGGTGACCGGGGTCGGCTTCCTGCTGGCCATGTTCTTCGCCCCGCTGATCAACATCGTGCCGTCCGAAGCCGCCACCCCGGTGCTGGTCTTCGTCGGCTTCCTGATGATGAGCCAGGTGGCGAAGGTCAACTGGGATGACATCGAGGAAGGCTTGCCCGCGTTCCTCACCATGGTGCTGATGCCGTTCACCTTCTCCATCACGGTGGGCATCGGCGCGGGGTTCATCATGTTCGTCGTCCTCAAGCTGGTCCGCGGCAAGGCTCGGCAGGTGCACCCGCTGATGTACGTGGTCTCGTCGCTGTTCGTCATCTACTTCGTGCAGGGACTGATCAGCCGCCTAGTCAGCTGAGCCCTCCTAGACCGCTCACTAGTCCAGTTCTCCGCCCTCTGGCCGGCGTGTCGCAGCCCAGGTGACGCGTCGGCGAGAAGGTCCATCCCGCCACAGCGACGGCGCGGTCCATAGGGGAACTAATTAGCACTTGTAATTAACATTGCTAACGATTATTCTGGTATCAGTGACGAACCGAGATCTGAGAACCAACGCCGGGCTGGCCAGTGAGCTACGCCCGTCGGTCCTGCGGCTGGCTCGGCGGCTTCGTCAGATGCGTGACGAGTCGCTCGAGCTCACCACCAACCAGCTGTCCGCCATGTCGGTGCTGCTGAACAACGGTGACCTGCTGATGGGCGAGCTGGCTGCCATGGAGAACGTGCAGCCGCCGTCGATGACCAGGATCGTGAACGGCTTGGAGGCCCTGGGGTTCCTGGCCCGCAGGGCTGACCCTGCGGACAAGAGGCAGTCGGTCGTCGCGCTGACCGATTCGGGCAAGCAGGTGCTGCTCGCCAACCGTCGCCGCCGTGATGAGTGGCTGGCGATGCGAATCGCCGAACTGGAACCGGAGGAGCGAGAGGTGCTGCGGAAAGCCGTCAGCATCTTGGAGAAGGTGAACCACGCGTGAGTGTCGACACCACTACCGCCACGACAACCCAAACCGACACGGCCGAGACAACTCCAGCCAGTGGCGGCATGTTCGCCGCCCTCAGCAACCGCAACTACCGCATCTACGTCTCCGGCTCGTTCATCTCGACCATCGGGACCTGGATGCAGCGAGTGGCGCAGGACTGGCTGGTACTGGAGCTCTCCGGCGGGTCAGCGCTGGCGGTGGGCATCACCACGGCGCTGCAGTTCCTGCCGATGCTGCTGCTCTCGGCCTACGGCGGCTTGATCGCCGACCGCTTCGACAAGCGGCTGATCCTCAAGGTGACCCAGATCTGGATGGCGCTGTGCGCGGCCGGGTTGGGAGTGCTGGCGGTTACCGGCGTGGCCGTCACCTGGCACGTCTACCTGATTGCCTTCCTGTTCGGGCTCGGCACCGCTTTCGACAACCCGGCCCGGCAGAGCTTCGTGTCCGAGGTGGTCGGTCCCCGGCTGCTGCCCAACGCCATCGGCCTGAACTCGGCTACCTTCCACGCCGCCCGGATCGTCGGGCCCGCGCTCGCCGGCGTCGTGATCGCAGCCTTCGGAAGCGGCTGGGCGATCCTGTCCAACGCGATCACCTACGGCGCCTTCTTCGCCGTCCTGGTGCTGATCGATGCAGGCGCCCTGCAGCTGACAGAGCCGGCTGCCCGGGCGAAGCGGCAGATCCGTGAGGGTCTCGCGTACGTACGCGGCCGAAGCGACCTGATGCTGGTCATGTTCGTAGTCTTCTTCGTCGGGACCTTCGGCCTCAACTTCCAGATGACCTCAGCGCTGATGGCGCAGCAGGAGTTTCACAAGGGCGCCCAGCAGTACGGGATCCTCGGTACCTTCATGGCCGTCGGCTCGCTCGCCGGTGCACTGATCGCCGCGCGCCGCCGGAAGCCTCCGCGAGGCCGGTTCATCGTGCAGATGGCACTGATCTTCGGTGTGATCGAGATCCTGGCCGGCCTGATGCCGACCTACGCCAGCTATGCCGCGATCCTGCCGGTGATGGGCCTGGCGGTCCTGCTCACGCTGACCGCGTCCAACGCGGCGATCCAGCTCGGTATCGACCCACAGCTTCGCGGTCGGGTGATGGCCCTGTACGCGATGGTGCTGATGGGCGGAACTCCGATCGGGTCACCGATCCTCGGCTGGGTCGGTGAGGTGCTGGGCCCACGCTGGACCCTGATCGGCGGCGGCGGGCTGACCGTGCTCGGCGTGCTGCTGAGCGCTGCGGTGCTGGCGCGTCGCCAGCACCTGACGATCCTGCCGGCCATGCGCCCTCGTCCCCACTTTGAGGTTCAGCGCCGTTAGCCGCTGACAGCGAGATCGACGGACCGTGGTGCGGTACGCCAGCAGCGCCGGACGCGCACCAGAATCCATCAGATGGTCGGCCGTTGCCGCGTGGTAACCATCGACCGATAGCCTCTGCGGTATGTTCGCCAAAGTACTGGTCGCAAACCGTGGAGAGATCGCAGTACGGGCGTTCCGCGCCGCCTACGAGCTGGGCGCGCAGACCGTGGCCGTCTTCCCCTGGGAGGACCGCAACGCCGTCCACCGGATCAAGGCTGACGAGGCGTACGAGATCGGGGAGAAGGGTCACCCCGTCCGGGCCTACCTGGACATCGCCGAGATCGTCCGTGTCGCCCAGGAGTGCGGCGCCGACGCCGTCTATCCGGGTTACGGCTTCCTGAGCGAGAACCCCGAGCTGGCCAAGGCGTGCGCCGATGCGGGCATCACCTTCATCGGCCCTCCGGCCGACGTCCTGCAGCTGGCCGGCAACAAGGTCCGCGCGCTGGCCGCTGCCAAGGCCGCCGGCATCCCGACGCTGAAGTCCACTGCCCCCTCCTCCGACGTTGAGGAGCTGGTGGCCGCCGCCGCCGATATCGGGTTCCCGGTCTTCGTCAAAGCAGTGGCCGGCGGCGGTGGTCGTGGGATGCGCCGGGTGGACGACCCGGCACAGCTGCGCGAATCCCTCAGCCAGGCGATGCGCGAGGCCGAGGGTGCGTTTGGTGACCCCACGGTGTTCATCGAGCAGGCGGTCGGACGTCCGCGTCATATCGAGGTGCAGATCCTGGCCGACTCCCAGGGCAACGTGATCCACCTGTACGAACGGGACTGCTCCATCCAGCGGCGCCACCAGAAGGTCGTCGAGATCGCCCCGGCGCCGAACATCAGCGACGAGCTGCGCGAGGCACTGTGCCGCGACGCGGTGAAGTTTGCCCAGTCACTCAACTACTCCTGCGCCGGAACCGTGGAGTTCCTGGTTGAGACCGAAGGTCCTAGGGCGGGTAAGCACGTCTTCATCGAGATGAACCCGCGGATCCAGGTGGAGCACACCGTCACCGAGGAGATCACCGACGTCGACCTGGTCCAGGCCCAGATGCGGATTGCCAGCGGAGAGACGCTGGCTGACCTCGGGCTGTCCCAAGACGACATCCGCATCAACGGCGCCGCGCTGCAGTGCCGGATCACCACCGAGGACCCGACCAACGGCTTCCGGCCCGACACCGGAACCATCACCGCCTACCGCACCGCCGGTGGCGCCGGTGTCCGGCTCGACGGCGGCACCGCCGACACCGGGGTCGAGATCAGCGCCCACTTCGACTCGATGCTGGTCAAGCTCACCTGCCGCGGGCGAACCTTCTCCTCAGCAGTGGCCCGGGCCCGGCGGGCCCTGGCGGAGTTCCGGATCCGCGGCGTCAGCACGAACATCCCGTTCCTGCAGGCGGTGCTGGAGGATCCCGACTTCCTTGCCGGCGACGTCTCCACCGCCTTCATCGAGCAGCGGCCGAACCTGCTGACCACCCACGCACCCGCCGACCGCGGCACCCGACTGCTGCGCTGGCTGGCCGAGGTCACCGTGAACAAGCCGCACGGTGACGCCCCGACCCGGCTGGACCCGGGTGAGAAGCGGCCAGCCGGCATCGACCTGTCGAAGCGGTCACCGCAGGGCTCGCGGCAGCGGCTGCTCGAGCTCGGTCCGGCCGGGTTCGCCGCCGACCTGCGGAACCGCACCTCCGTCGAGGTCACCGACACCACCTTCCGGGACGCCCACCAGTCACTGCTGGCCACCCGGGTGCGGACCAAGGACCTGCTCCGGATCGCACCGTACGTCGGCCGGATGACCCCGGAGCTGCTGTCGGTGGAGTGCTGGGGCGGTGCCACCTACGACGTGGCGCTTCGCTTCCTCAACGAGGACCCGTGGGAGCGACTCGCCGCGCTGCGTTACAACATGCCCGGACTTGCCCTGCAGATGCTGCTCCGTGGCCGCAACACCGTGGGCTACACCCCGTACCCGACCAAGGTGACGACCTCCTTCGTCGCGGAGGCGGCCGAGGTCGGGATCGATATCTTCCGGATCTTCGATGCGCTGAACGACGTGGAGCAGATGCGCCCGGCGATCGAGGCGGTGCTGGAGACCAACACCACCGTCGCCGAGGTGGCACTGTGCTACAGCGGTGACCTGAACAACCCTGCCGAGGACCTCTACACCCTCGACTACTACCTCAAGCTGGCCGAGAAGATGGTCGAGGCCGGTGCCCACGTACTGGCGATCAAGGACATGGCCGGGCTGCTCCGGCCGCCCGCTGCGCGGAGGCTGGTGTCCGCCCTCCGGGAGCGGTTCGACCTGCCGGTGCACCTGCACACCCACGACACCGCAGGCGGCCAGCTGGCGACCCTGCTGTCGGCCGTCGAGGCCGGTGTGGATGCGGTCGACGTGGCGAGTGCACCGATGGCCGCGACGACCAGCCAGCCCCCGGCGTCCGCGCTGGTCGCGGCGCTGGAGAACACCGAGCGTGCCACCAACCTGAACCTTCGTTCGGTGATGGATCTGGAGCCGTACTGGGAGGCGATGCGGAAGGTCTACCAGCCGTTCGAGTCCGGCCTGCCCAGCCCCACCGGCCGGGTGTACGACCACGAGATCCCCGGCGGGCAGCTCTCCAACCTGCGCCAGCAGGCCATCGCGCTGGGGCTGGGGGAGAAGTTCGAGCAGATCGAGGCGATGTACACCGCCGCCAACAAGATCCTGGGACGGCCGACCAAGGTGACTCCGTCCTCCAAGGTGGTCGGTGACCTCGCGCTGCACCTGGTCGCGGCCGGCGCGGATCCCAAGGACTTCGCCGAGAACCCGGACAACTACGACATCCCCGACTCCGTGATCGGCTTCCTCGCCGGCGAGCTCGGCGACCCGCCCGGTGGCTGGCCGGAGCCGTTCCGGACCAAGGCGCTCAAGGGCCGCAAGGTGCCAATCCGCGAGATCGACCTCTCCGAGGAGGACTCCGCGTCGCTGGACGAGAGCGGCCGGACGCGTCAGGTGACACTGAACCGGTTGCTCTTCCCCGGCCCGACCAAGGAGTTCGAGGAAGCCCGCGACACCTACGGCGACGTGGGCCGGCTGAACACACTCGACTACCTGTACGGGCTCCGGCCCGGCGACGAGCATGTGGTCAGGATCGGCCGCGGCGTCAGCCTGATCCTGGGCTTGCAGGCCATCGGCGAGGCGGACGAACGAGGCCTGCGGACGGTGATGTGCACCATCAACGGCCAGCTACGGCCGATCCGGGTCCGGGACAACTCCATCAAGGTCGACATCAAGGCCGCGGAACGTGCCGACGCCAGCAAGCCGGGCCAGGTGGCAGCACCGTTCGCCGGTGTGGTCAGCGTAACGGTGGCGGAGGGCGACACGGTCGAGGCCGGAGCAACAGTCGCCACCATCGAGGCGATGAAGATGGAGGCGGCGATCACCGCCCCGGTGGCCGGCACCGTGCAACGGCTTGCGCTCGGCTCCATCCAGCAGGTCGAGGGTGGGGACCTTGTGCTGGTGATCGAGCCCACCGCCTAGGCAAGATGGGCTGAAACAACAAGCACCAGGTCGCGGCTAGCGACCTGGTGCTTTTGTCTTGGGCTGGAGCGCTGCGCGGCCGTCAGGCCTTGAGCACGATGTCGGCGTAGACCATGTTGTGGTCGGACGGCCGTGCGCTGTCGCTGACCTTCATCACGTTCTCGAACCGCTTCGCGACGAGGAGACCCCGGACCGCGATCACGTCGAGGCGGGAGCCGTAGCCGGAAGGACTCGGCTTCATGGTCTTCGCCATGTCGTTGTAGGTGGAGTACCTCAGGTTGGCGGTGCTCTGTGCTGCGGCGGTGTCGTAGAACCTGCCGGCCACCAGCCGGTCGTGCGGACCGTTGGCCACCCGGTTGTTCTGCCAGCTGTTGATGTCGCCACCGAACACGACCGGCACCCGGTGGGTGTTCACCCGGGCGATCTTCGCCACGATGGTCTGAACCTGGGCGGTCCGAAGCCTGTCGTAGCGCTTCTCGGTAGCAACCTTGGAGCTGTGCCGAGCGTCCAGGTGGGCGGACACCACCAGCACCCGCTTCTTGGTGGACTTGTTCTGGAGGATCGCGTAGGCCGCGCTCCGGCGGTTGCTGGCGCTCTCACCCGAAAGGATCGGCAGCTCGACACTGCAGGAGGACGAGTAGTTGCGCTTGCCGGTCTTCTCCGAGCAGCGGGACACCACGCTGTAGCGGCTGGTGTCGTACAGGATCCGGGTGCCCTGGGTGCCGTGCTTCTTGCCCGGCTGGATGTAGGGAGTGGTCCGGACCAGCCGGTACTTCCCGGCCCGGGCCTTCTTCAGGGAGTTCTGCAGACTGTTGGTCTGCCGGACTGAGCCGTTGGTCGATCCGCCTCTGCCGTCCGCACGTCCCGGAGAGAGCTCCTGGATGGTGACGATGGCGGGGTTCTTGGCCTTGATGGTGGCAGCGACCTTCGAGGCGCGGCTCAGCCAGGAGCGACCAGCGGTCTTCGACGACTTGACGTTGAAGTTCGCCACCCGCAGAGCGGTGCCGCTGGCGGCCGAGATCGGCCTACCGACGTTCACCGACACCGACTGCTGGTACGGGTACCAGCGGGCCGACTTCCCGGTGACGGCCTTGAGCCGGAAGTAGAGGTGGCGTCCCGAGCCAAGGGGAGCGCCGGCGGCTGCGACCTGCGCGGCGGTCAGCGTGAGCGACCGCTTCTTTCCCGAGACCTTGAAGGTCTTCCAGTGACGACCGTGGACCGGCCCCCTGCTGGGACTGAACGTGGTCAGTGCGGTCTCAACCACGAAGCTGGTCGGGTTAGTTCCGGACGACTTCCAGTTGATCTGGACCTGGCCGGGGCGGGCGCCAGGCTTGGAGGTCACCGAGGTAATCTTTGTGGATCGGTTCGCGGCGGCGGCATCGAGCGGCGCGGCGAGAGAGAGGGCCACCAGGACGGCGGCGAGGGCATACATCAGTTTCTTGCGAGTCACGGGTACTCCTGGGATGGTCTGACGGCAGGATGGATCCCCCGCGATCGCCATTGAAAAACTGGGTTTTCCGGCCCGCCTAAGGTAACAAAACCATCACGACCGAAGCCACTTTCGGCCGTGTGACTTGCCTCATGCCCAGATAGCTGCCCCAGAGCCGCGGGCTAGTTGGCCCAGAACCCCACCAGATCCGGGACCGGGCGTCCCGTCGCATCGGCCAGCAGCGCCCAGTGCGCGAACCCCTCCATCCAGGACACCAGCGCGGCCACCGTCGCCTGCTGCTCAGGTGTTTTGACCTGCGGGAGGGCGGCCCGGTAGGCGGCAGCCATGGCTAAGGCCTTCTGGTGTGGATGCCAGCCGACGGTCAGTCCCTGGACGGGCAGCAGGTTCACGCTGGTGCCGGAGTTGAGGAGGTGGCGCAGTCCGACAGCGGCCGAGACGCCGCCTCGGGCCAGCGCGAAGTCGAGGTCATCCATCGACTGCGGGGTGAGACTCATCGAGGTTGACCCCCAGGCGTACCCCTGGACCAGGATCTCCAGCACCCGCCAGGTCGCTCCCGTCCGCTCCGGCGGCACGTACGCTCCGGCCAGCAGCACCTCGAGGTCGTGCGGAGCCGGTTGGGTGGGCGATATCACCAGGGCTGCCGGCGGTCGTTTGAAGATCGGTCCCAGCTTGGTGAGCAGCCCACCGGACCGGGCCGGTACGGTCGGGGCCAGCGCCTCGTGCGCGATCTGCCTGAGCCGGTCGGCGTGCGGACCCGAGGCTCCGAACATGCCCCGGACCTCGTCGACTCCGATGGCGTACAGCCGAAGCTCACCCATGAACACACCGTAACCGAGCGCCGGACCGGTCAGCCATATCCTGTCTCCATGAACCCTCGAGCGCGTCGGCTGATCGTCTCCGGGGTGCTCGGCGCGCTGGTGTTAATCGTCGCGGTGTCGGCGATGTGGAACTGGCTCAGCTGATCCGGGTGTGGAAGGGCCGCCTCTCGGGCCGCTCCAGGCTGCGACCGCTCCGGCGTGAGTGGCGGATCGGCTTGTCGTTGACGCGGGATCGGCCGCAATCGCGTACTCTCCAACCCATGAGACACGCCGCCCGGCGGATCGCCGCCCGCGGTGCGGCGCTGGTCGCTGCGGTTGCTCTGGTGGCCCTTCCGTTACCCGCCTCGGCTGCGGACACGGTGGAGTTCACCATCTCCGAGCGGGATATTACCGAGTCCTCCGGCCTCGCCCGGGACACCAACTCGAGCCTGTACTGGACTGTGAACGACTCCGGCGACGGCGGTGTCGTCTACGGGCTGCGGCCCGACGGGTCACTCCGGGGGACGCTGAAGTACCGCGCCAAACCGGTGGACGTGGAAGCGGTGGCCATGGCCGGCAGCCGGCTCTATGTCGCTGACATCGGCGACAACCAGGCGAGCCGCGACCTCGTCACCGTGTACGCCTTCGGCTTCCCGACGGCTCAGAACCAGACCGTGTCCTACAACGCCTACGACTTCAGCTATCCCGACGGCCCGCACGACGCCGAGACGTTGCTGGTCGACGGCAGCGGCCGGCTGTACCTGGTCACCAAGGAAGCGGCCGGTGGCATCTACGCGGCGCCGCAGCAGCCGTCCGGGCAGGGGGTCAACCGGCTGGAGCGGGTCGGCGACGCACCCGCCTATGTCACCGACGGGGTCTTTCTGCCCGACCAGAACCTGTTCGCGCTGCGGACGTACCTCACCGTGGAGACGCTGGCCGCGGACGGGTACCAGCCGGTCGGTCGAGCCATTTTGCCGGTACAACCGCAGGGTGAGTCGATCGCGCTGTCGCTGGACGGCAGCGCACTGCTGGTGGGCAGCGAGGGCAGGTCGTCGAAGGTCTTCCGGGTCCCGGTGCCCAGCAGTCTTGCGGCGGCACCGTCGGCACCGGCTACGCCGCCCGCCAGCTCCCCGGCCGCCGCTCCCAGCCCGACACCGACGACGGAACCGGACAGCGGCGACACCGCGGCGGAGGACCCTAATGCGGGACGCGGCCGGGCCGGCACCTTCTGGGCGCTCGGGCTCGCCGGCGTGGTGGCAGTGGTGGCAGGCGCCGTGGTGGTGCTGGCCAAGAAGCCCTGAACCGCTGTGCGGTGTCGGCAGGTCAGCCCTGATCAGTCCATCCGCTCCAGCACCCAGTCGATGCAGCTGCACAGTGCCGCCACATCGGCGGGGTCGATGTTGGGGAACATCCCGACCCGCAGCTGGTTGCGCCCCAGCTTGCGGTAGGGCTCGGTGTCGACCACGCCGTTCGCGCGCAGGATCGACGCCAACCGCGCGGCATCCACGCCCTCGAAGTCGATGGCGCCCACTACCGGCGAGCGATGAGCCGGATCGGTGACGAACGGAACGGCCATCGGCGAGGCGTCCGCCCAGCCGTACAGGGTGGCGGCTGAGGTGCGGGTGCGCTGCTCCGCAAAGGCCAGGCCGCCGTTCCCGTTCAGCCAACGCAGCTGGTCGTCCAGCATGAACAGCGTGGCGATGGCAGGCGTGTTGAGCGTCTGGTTCTTTTCCGAGTTGGCGATGGCCACCGTGAGGCTGAGGCTCTCGGGGATCCAGCGGTCGGACGCGGCGATCTCGGCGGCACGGTCCAGGGCCGCCGGAGACAGCAGGGCGAGCCACAGGCCGCCGTCGGAGCCGAAGCTCTTCTGCGGCGCGAAGTAGTAGACGTCGGTCGCCGCAATGTCGACCGCCACGCCTCCCGCGGCGGAGGTCCCGTCGATGATCACAAGCGCGTCCGGGTCGGCTCCGTCAATCCGCCGTACCTGCGCGATGGCGCCGGTGGAGGTCTCGTTGTGCGGCCAGGCGTACACGTCGACGCCCGGCACCGCGGACGGGAGGATGACCGAGCCCACCGCAGCGCTGACCACCTCCGGCGCCTCCAGATGTGGCGCGGCGGCAGCCGCGGCCGCGAACTTGGCCGAGAACTCCCCGAAGCTGGCGTGCGCGCTCCGCCGCCGGATCAGCGAGGAGACGGCCACGTCCCAGAAGGCTGTCGAGCCGCCGTTGCCCACCACCACCTGGTAGCCCTCCGGCAGCTGGAACAGCTCCCTCAGCCCGGAACGCACATCGCCGACCAGGTTCTTCACCGGGGCCTGCCGGTGCGAGGTGCCGAGCAGCCGGGCGCCGGCCGTGCTCAACGCCGCAACGGTCTCGGGCCGGATCTTCGCCGGCCCGCAGCCGAAACGGCCGTCCTCAGGTAGCAGATCAGCGGGAATCTCGAGCGTGGTCACGGGGAGGATTGTTCCACGAGCCGATGTGGCGGCTGGGAGACTGTGCGCATGACGACCGATCCGGCCACCCCTCGGCCCGACCTCGCCGCGGAGCGGATCAACTACGCGGGTGACCATCTGCTGACCGAGACCGCCCCGGACGATCCCTATCGGCTGTTTGACCGCTGGCTGACGGACGCGTTCGCCGCGAAGGAGCAGGGTGTGCTGCCCGAGCCGACCGCGATGGTGGTGGCCACCTCGGTCGACGGCCGGCCCAGTGCCCGTACGGTGCTGCTCAAGGAGGTGGGCCCCCCCGGGTTCGTCTTCTACACCAACTACGCCTCCCGCAAAGGGGCCGAGCTGGCCGAGAACCCGTGGCTGGCGCTGCACTTCGGCTGGTATCCGTTGCAACGTCAGGTCCGGGTCGAGGGCACAGCGGAGCAGGTCTCCCGGGCCGAGAGCGAGGCCTACTTCGCCACCCGCCCGCGAGGTTCGCAGCTGGGGGCGTGGGCCTCGCCGCAGTCGGCGGAGGTCGCCTCGGCTGCCGCGCTGACCGATTCCTACCAGGCGTTCGAGCGTCAGTTCGCCGACCGGGAGGTGCCGTGCCCGCCGCAGTGGGGCGGCTACCGGGTGAACCCGACCATGATCGAGTTCTGGCAGGGGCAGCCGAGCCGGATGCACGACCGGCTGGTCTACCGCCGGTCCGGCGACACCTGGACCATCACCCGGCTAGCTCCCTGAGGCTCAGGCGAGCTCGTTCAGCCCGATCCGTACCGAGAGGAACGCCTCGGGGAAAGCCTCCAGCACGCGCAGCCGCGGGTCGACCACCGGAAGGACGCCCGGCTGCACCAGACCGGCCAGCCGCTCCAGCCGAGGGTCGGCCAGGACCGCCGCAATGGCTCCTTTGTCGCCGCCGGTGACGACCGCATCCAGCGAGGACTGCTCCGGCAACAGGATCCGGGCCACCTCGTCGGCGGCCTCCCCGTACGCCTTCTTGGACTGGTTGTCCCGGCGTCGGGCGTAGCGCTGCTGCGACCAGCCACCGGCTTTCGTCTTGCCTTGGACGTAGCCGGATCCGACCTTGGACGTCACCAGGGTGTTGCCGACGAAGATCCCGACGGCGAAGCCGCCCTTCCGGGCCAGGATGACGCCGACCCGGCGGGTCTGGTCGACATGGCTGACCAGTGCATCCAGGCCGCCGTCGGGCTGAGCCAGCGGCGGGAACGGTACGGCGATCTCGGCCCGAGCGCCGTCGGCCGCGACCAGGTCCACCCGGCTGCCGCTCGCGCGCACGGTGGCCGCGCCGTGCCGTTCGACGAAGGTGGCTAGCCAGCGCTGCAGTCGTTCGCGGCGGACCGAGACGATGCGCGGGCCAGGCGTAGCCGACATGGCATCAGGCTAGAGGTAGCTGGACGAACAAGCCCAGACATGGACAAACCCGCGAGCTTGTCGACACCTTTCCGGGGATCCGGGAAGTGCGTCGGCCGGGGGACAATGTCCGGCGCTCGCGGGTTCGGGTGTTGGCTGTGGATTAGCCGGCCGCACGCGACCAGTTGATCAACAGGTGGGCGGCTAGCTGGCCGTCACCTCACATGTCCAAAAGTCACTCATTCTTCGGACCACCTCCTTTCCGTGTGCACCTAAGGTACGTCGCGATCCAGGTCGGGTCAACGGATAATTTCGAGGCGAAGATCACGCGAGAATCACCTCGACTCCGTGGCTGCGCAGGGTGGCCACCATCTGTGAGTCGGCGCCACTGTCGGTCAGGATGGCTGCCACCTCGCTGACGTGGCAGATTCGAGAAAATCCTACGGTGCCGAGCTTGGAGGAGTCGATCACCACGACGGTGCGTTTGGCCTGCTTGACCATCACCCGGTTGATGGCGGACTCGGCCTCGTCGTTGGTGGTGATGCCCGCCTCGGGGTCCAGCCCGATGGCGCCCAGAAAGCAGATGTCCGGGGTCAGCTGGCTGAGCGTCTCGGTGGCCAGCGCACCGACCAGCTCGTAGCTCTGCGGCCGTGCGACACCGCCACAGACCACGATCTTGATGAACGGCCGTACGGTCAGCTCGGTGGCGATGTTGAGCGCATTGGTGACCACGGTGATGCCGTGGTGCAGCGGCTCGGCCGACGGGATGGCCCGCGCCACCTCCACCGTGGTGGTGCCACCGTTGAGCGAGACGGTGCATCCCGGCCAGAGCATCTCGACCGCCCGCTGCGCGATCCGGGTCTTCGCCTCGCCCCGGGAGGTGGACTTGTAGCGCAGCGGCAGGTCATAGCTGGTGGAGTTCGGCACCGCACCGCCGTGGGTCCGGGCCAGCAACTGCTGCTCGGCCAGGTAGTCCAGGTCGCGCCGGATGGTCGCGGCCGACACGTCGAAGTGGTCCGCCGAGTGCTCGACGTCGATCTTCCCGTCACTCACCAGCCGCTCAAGCAAAGCAGCCAGACGTTCAGCACGAGTCATCGGAACTCCTGTCGTTCGAACAGCAGCCATGATATGTTCATATCTGTTCGTTTGGGAAGGAAACAAACAAAATCGCCACCCCGAGGGAGAAGTGCCGGTGAGCTTCCATGTCGATGAAGAGATCGTCTCGCAACCTGAGTGCTGGGCCCGTGCTGACGCGCTGATGCCTGAGATTGCCGGGCTGCTGCCGGCGAGCGGCGAACGGGTGGCCTTCGTCGGGTGCGGGACCTCCTGGTTCGTCGCCCAGGTCCTGGCCGAATGGCGGGAGACCAAGGGCCACGGCCTGTCCTACGCCTTCACCGCCTCGGAGGTGCCGGAGCGCCCGTACGACCGGATCGTGGCACTGACCCGGTCCGGCACCACGACCGAGGTCATCGACGTCCTCCAGCGGGCCCAAGGCCGAGTCCCCACCGTCGTGGTCACCGGCGACATGACCTCGCCTGTGGTGGACCTGGCCGACAAGGTGGTCGACCTCTCCTTTGCCGACGAGCAGTCGGTGGTCCAGACCCGGTTCGCCACCAGCACGCTGGCGTTGTTCCGCTCCTTCTTCGGCGAGCCGATCGCCCCCCTGATCGAGCAGGCGCAGGAGTCCCTGGCGGTCCCGCTGGACTCCGATCTGGTCGGCGTGGAGCAGATGACCTTCCTGGGACGCGGCTGGACGATCGGGATCGCCCACGAAGCAGCGCTGAAGTTCCGTGAGACCTCCGCCAGCTGGGCCGAGTCGTACCCGGCGATGGACTACCGCCACGGACCGATCGCCATCGCCACCGAGGGCCGCGCCGTCTGGATGTTCGGGCCGGCGCCGGTCGGCCTGGCCGGCCAGGTCACGGCGACGGGGGCCCGGTTCGTCGAACGGAACGTGGATCCGATGGCGGACCTTGTCCTGGTGCAGCGGATCGCGGTGGCCCGCGCCGCGGCGATGGGACTCGACCCCGACCAGCCGCGGCATCTGACCCGCTCGATCATCCTGACCGGCTGAGTGAAAGCGCAGGAGTTCGTCGTCGCCTTAGACCTCGGCGGCACGTTGACCAAAATCGGCTATGCCCATGCCGACGGCACGCTGACCGGGGTGGAACGCAGGCGCACCCATCTTGCCGACGGCGGCGCCGGACTGGTCGGCTGGCTTGCCGAGCAGATCACCGACGTCACTCTCGCTCGGCCGGATGGCGTCTGCGTCGGGTACGGGGTCGTGGTGCCCGGCATCATCGAGATGACTACTGGGCGGGTGAAGGCGGCGCCCAACGTGGGCTGGTACGACGTTCCGCTGCGCCAGCGGCTGACCGAGCTCACCGGGCAGCTGGGTGCGGTCGGCCACGACGTACGGTCCGGCGGGCTGGCCGAGTGGCGGCTCGGCGGAGGCGCCGGGGTGTCCAACCTGCTGTTCCTGCCACTGGGCACCGGAATCGCGGGCGCCATGGTGGTGGACGGCCGGATGCTCGATGCGGACGGGTACGCCGGCGAGATTGGCCATATCCCGGTAGCGGCCGCCGGCGACATCCCTTGTGCCTGCGGCCAGATCGGCTGCCTGGAGACGGTGGCCTCGGCCGCTGGGGTGGTCCGGACGTACCGACGCCTGTCCGGCTCGGCCCGGGAGCTGACCGGACGGCAGGTCGCCGACCTCGCCCGCACCGGTGACGCTGCGGCACAGCAGTCATTTGCGGTCGCCACCGACGCGCTGGTGGAGGCGTTGACGCTCTATGTGACCCTGCTGGGTCCGGAGATGATCGTTGTCGGTGGCGGCCTCTCGGGTGCGGCGGACCTGTTCCTGCCGCAGCTCACCGCGGCGATCCGGGACCGGCTGGCCTTCCAGCGAATGCCCCGGATCGTTACCGCGGTGCTGGGTGCCGATGCCGGGCTTATTGGTGCCGGGCTGGCAGGCTGGGATCGGGTACGGTCCGCACGCCTTGCAGTGACCGGGGGAGGAGACGAGCATGGCTAAGGCGCAACGGCTGGCCTGCCAGCGGGTGATGACGGCCGACGGCGTGCTCGACGACGTAGTGCTCGAGCTCCGGGACGGCCGCATTACAGCGATCACGCCGGGCGAGGCGCCCGCCGGGGCCGAGACGGTGACAGGTTGGGTCGTGCCCGGCTTTGTCGACACCCATGTCCACGGCGGCGGCGGCGCCGACTATGCCACCACGGACCGTGACGAGGCGCTGCGGGCCCGTGACTTCCACCGTCGACACGGCACCACCACGAGCTTTGCCAGCCTGGTCACCGCCGACCTCGACACGATCGTGGCGCAGGTGGAGACCCTGGTGCCGCTGGTGTCATCGGGCGATCTGGCCGGTATTCACCTGGAGGGACCTTTCCTGTCCGCCGCGAGGTGCGGCGCGCACGATCCCAGCCTGCTGCGAGCGCCGGAGCCGGCCAGCCTGGACCGGCTGCTGGAGGCCGGGCAGGGGGCCATCTCGATGATCACGATCGCTCCCGAGCTGCCAGGTGCGCTGGATGCCATCGAACGGCTGACCGCCGCCGGCGTCACTGCCGCGGTGGGTCACACCGACGGTGACGAGTCGATCGTGGCTGCCGCCCTGGACGCCGGGGCAACGGTGGCGACGCACCTGTTCAACGCGATGCGGCCGATCCATCACCGTGAGCCCGGTCCGATCCCGCGGCTGCTGTCCGACGAGCGGGTGACGGTGGAGCTGATCTGCGACGGGTTCCACCTCCACCGCGACGTCATCGCGCTGGCGATCGCCGCGGCGGGCCCGGACCGGGTAGCCCTGGTAACGGACGCAATGGTGGCCACGGGCATGAGCGACGGTAGCTACCGCCTGGGAAGTCTTGAGGTACGGGTGGATGACGGCATGGCCCGGCTGGTCGGCGAGAATGGGGGGATCGGCTCTATTGCCGGGTCCACCCTGACGATGGCGGATGCGTTCGCCCTCGTGGTGCGCAACGGAGCCTCGATCGTTGACGCAGCGACGATGGCCGCCACCACGCCCGCGCGACGGCATGAGCTCGCGGCCGCCCCCTACGGGGAGGATGCGGCCGAGGATGCGGTAGGGGAGATCCGGGTCGGTGCCCGCGCCGACCTCTGCGTGGTGGACGAACAAGGGTTCCTGCAGCGGGTGATGCAGGGCGGACGATGGGTGGACACGACATGACTCTGGCCCGCCTGACGGACCTGTTGGCCGCTGCGGACCGCGCCGGTGGCGCACTCGGGGCGTTCAACGTGTTCAGCATTGAGCACGCCGAGGCGCTGGTCGCCGGGGCCGAGAAGGCCGGTGCCCCGGTGGTCCTGCAGATCTCCCAGAACGCAGTGAGGTATCACGGCGCGCTGGCCCCTATCGGCCTGGCCACGCTGGCGATCGGCCGCGCTACCGGGGTCGAGGTGGTGGTCCATCTCGATCACTGCACCCAGGAGGAGCTGGTCGCCGAAGCCGTCGAGCTCGGCTTCGGGTCGGTCATGTTCGACGCCTCGGCGCTCAGCTATGCCGACAACGTGGCAGCGACCGCCCGGGTCGTCCAGTACTGCCACGCGCGCGGGGTGGAAGTAGAGGCGGAGCTCGGGGAGGTCGGCGGCAAGGACGGCGTCCATGCCCCCGGGGCCCGGACCCGGCCGACCGAGGCGGCGGAATTTGCCACGGCTACCGGCGTCGACGCCCTCGCGGTGGCCGTCGGTTCCTCGCACGCGATGACTGAGCGCAGTGCTCTGCTTGACCTGGACCGGATCGCCGACCTACATGCCGCTGTGCCGGTGCCGCTTGTCCTACACGGCTCCTCCGGGGTGCCCGACGAGGAGATCGTTCGCGCGGTTCGGGCCGGAATGCGGAAGATCAATATCGCCACCCACCTGAACAAGGTGTTCACCGATGTGGTCCGTAGCCTGCTGGCGGCCGACCCTGCGCTGGTGGACACGCGGAAGTACCTCGGACCGGCGCGGGATGCCGTGGCGGAGGAGGTGGCTCGGCTGCTCGGTCTGCTGGCCGGGGCCGGCGGCAACGGCCCGGTGACTGGCAGCCGGTGACCGGGAGGACCGGCGCCACGCTTCTGCTTAACGCAACGCCGGTCGGGTGTCTACCCGCAGGAATCGGAGCGGTTCTCCGGTCGACACTGACCAGTCACCGCAGTACGTGCTCCCCGCCCCCAACTGGCTCGTCCATAGATATGGAATGGGCCAGCTGCGACGATCCACCCCCCCAGGTGCCTCGCCACGAACTAAAAGTTAGCCCAGAATAGTCAAATCATCAAGTAGTACAACACATTGATTGTCCATGTCGTGTCTTGCATCACAGTCAAAGGAGAGGATAGTCCCGTTCAGACGTTCCTGCCGTACGCCGACTTCCGCCGAAGCGCTGCCATCTTGGACAGCAAGCGGCTGGGGAAGCAGCGCGTGGAAACCCTGCAAATTGTCCAGGTTCTACTCGAACTGCGCTGGGACAACGGCCGTGGCGAGATCGAGGAGTACCAGCCGAAGGGCTGGCGCACCCACCCGGCCGTGCTGATGTGGCGCGGCCATGAGGCCACGTTGCTGGACTACCAGGCGGCGATCTGTGAGGAGTGGTCCGGGCGCGGCTTCAAGGACACCTGTCTGGCCAAGGCCGTTGGGTTGTTCCAACACAGCCAGCTCGGATCGGCCACGGAAGTGCCGCCGGCCTGGATTGGGCAGCCTGATCTGCACCGGTCGCACCAGTCCAACTTGATCCGTAAGGATCCGGAGCTCTACGGGCCGCTGTTCCCTGGAGTGCCGCCGGATTTGCCGTACATCTGGCCCGTCACCGTCAGCTGAAAAGGCTGCATCTGGAGTCAGTTGGTGAAGCTCTTGACGACCTCGTAGCGTTCCAGCGCTTCCTTACGCTCGGCCGCATGGTCCACGATCGGCTCGGGGTAACCCGCGGGCACGCCGCCGGGAGCCGTCCATGGCTGATGGAGGTAGTCCAGCGGTAGGTCGGCCAGCTCGGGCAGGTAGCGGCGGATGTAGGTCCCGTCCGGGTCGAACTTCGCCGCCTGCCCGGTCGGGTTGAAGACCCGGAAGTACGGCGAGGCGTCGGTCCCGCAGCCGGCGACCCACTGCCAGTTGAGCTGGTTCTGGGAGATGTCGCCGTCGCGGAGCCGGTCCATGAACCAGTCGGCGCCATGCCACCAGCCGATATGCAGGTCCTTGACCAGGAACGAGGCGGTAACCATCCGTACCCGATTGTGCATCCATCCTTCGGCGAGCAGCTGGCGCATGCCGGCATCGACCAGCGGGAAGCCGGTGCGGCCTTGCTGCCAAGCCGCCAGTCGGGAGGCGATGGCGGAGTCGGTCGCCGGCTCGTCGGTGGGCATGGTGGCGAAGGCGCTGCGGATCGGCTGTGTCACCGCGTCGGGGCGGTGGTACAGAACGTCGGCGAAGAAGTCGCGCCAGGCCAACTGCCTGGACAGCCCCGCCGACCCTTTCGACCGATGGGTGGAAAGGTCGGCCAACAGGGTGCGTGGGTGCAGCTGGCCCCACTTGAGCGGGATGGAGAGATGCGAGGTGGCGTCGCTGCCAGGGGTGTTGTGCAGGTCGAGGTAGTCTTCGACCCCGGCCTGGTCGCGGTCGAGCCACTCGTGCCAGCGGCGAGTCGCCGTCGCTTCGCCGGCCCGTTCCACCAGCACCGGATCAACTTCCGCGATGGGGGTGCGGTCGGCTGCCGCGAGCCAGTGCGCCGTCGCCGGATCCACCGGCGCGGCCGGACCGTTCACGCCGTGGTCGCTCCAGGCCCGCCAGAACGGAGTGAAGACCTGGAACGGGCTGCCCGACTTGGTCGTGACGGTGCCGGGGGCCACACCGTACGGCGAGCCGGTGGCCACGAGCTCGATCCCGGCGTCAGCAAGTGCGGTCCGGACCGCCGCGTCGCGGCGGCGTCCGTACGGAGCGAAGTCCGAGCTGATGTGCACCGTGGCTGCGCGGACCTGCCGGGCAACCCGCGGTAGCACCTCGGCGGGCCGGCCCTCGATGACGCTGAGCCCGGGGCCTCCTGCTCCAGCCATATCGGCGTGCAGGGCGCTGAGCGAAGCCAGCAACCACTCGGTCCGAACCGGGCCGGCCTTGCGCAAAATCGCCGGGTCCAGGACGAAAAGCGGAACGACCGCCTCGCCTCCGTCCACGGCAGCCAGCAGCGCTGGATTGTCGGCGAGCCGGAAGTCGCGGCGAACCCACCAGACTGTCGCCTCGGGAACAGAACCCATGTTCTAATCTTGCACCGGGACCGACCACGCCTTGTGAGCGCCCGGAGACCCATGCGCGCAACTGGGGGAGAATGTCACCGTGAGCGACCTGATAGACACCACCGAGATGTATCTCCGCACGATTTTCGAGCTCGAGGAAGAGGGCATCGTGCCCCTGCGTGCCCGGATCGCGGAGCGGCTGCAGCAAAGCGGCCCGACGGTGTCGCAGACGGTGGCGCGGATGGAGCGCGACAATCTCGTCCATGTCCAAGGCGACAGGCACCTCGAGCTGACTCCCGAGGGACGCACCCGTGCGACTCGGGTGATGCGCAAGCACCGGCTGGCTGAGCGGCTGCTGATCGACGTGATCGGGCTGGACTGGGAGAAGGTGCACGACGAGGCCTGCAGATGGGAACACGTGATCTCCGAAGACGTCGAGCGAAAGCTTGTTGACCTGTTGAACACGCCGACGGAGTCGCCGTACGGGAACCCGATCCCGGGACTCGACGAGCTCGGTGTCGGTCAGATCCCGGCCATCTTCCGGGAGGGGAACGAACAGCTCCTCAACGTGGTCAAGAGCGCTAGCGGGGCCCCGGTGAATGTGAAGATCGTCCGGATGAGCGAGGAGATCCAGAAGGACGTACAGATGATGGGGACGCTCCGGATCGCCGGCGTGCAGCCCGGGGTGCGGGTCGTGGCTGAGGCCGGCGGGCTGGGCGTACGACTCGGGGTCGATGGCTCCCCAGGGTGCGAGATCGATCGTGAGGCAGCCACCCACCTGTTCGTCACCCGGGTCTGAGCCACAGGCATGGTGGCCGGTGAACCGCTAACTCGACGTGCGCCGTCGGCTGAACCGACGGCGATCTCGCTGCTGCTGGGAGGGCACTGGTACGACGCGGTGGCGTCACTGCTGGATGTGTCTCTTGCCGACTCGAACGGCCACCACCGCGCGGTCGTGCCCGGAACGCCGGAGACGTTAGTCGAGGCCCGTGCGCTAGCAACGGCGGCCCGCCGAGTGCTGGACCTGGATGCCGAGGACTTCTCCACCATCGCCGGCGGCTTCTCCACGCCGTGGGCGAAGCGGCTGGCCGACTCGTCCTTCCCACTGGAGCCCCGGGATCCGGTCCGCGGCGCGCTCGGCTCGCTGATCCCGCTGTACGAGCTCATGCTGGAGGTGCTGGAGATCCGAGCGATGCGGCGCGAGTCGCTGCAGATCGTGGTCACTGCTCACCTGATCGGGGAGTACTTCGCTCAGCTGGCGTGGCAGAGCGTGCTGGGGCACGCGGGCGACCCCGAGCGGCTCGGTCACTCGGTTGCCGGTAGCCGGTGGGGGACCGACGATCCTCTCTGTCCGCATTCGTCGGCGTTGCGGAGCACCGCCAAGCGCGCACTGAACGCCTGCTCGGGCGACACCGCCGGCTACACGGCGTACCTGGACCGCTTCCACTCCCGGCAGGGTGACGCGCTGGCGGTGTGCGCGATGAACCACGCCACCATCGGTGCGGGGGAGCGGCCCGACGTCGGCGACACCTGCCCCAACCCGTGCGGCTTCGTCACCAGCCCGTCGATGGCGGAGCGGCGTGACCTCGACGCCCGAGTACGGCTGGCGCTGCTGTACGTCGACTCACCCATCGTCGCGCTCCGCCACCACGCCCCGGTCGGTCACTTCTTCGGTGTGCCGTCGGTGCAGGAGATCTCGGATGCTTGGATCCGTACCTGGGAACGAGTCAGCCAGCCCTGGCCGGACGGGTCCAACCCGCTGCTGACGGCTGGGCATCCCGACCGGTCCGCTCCCAACGAGGCACTACCCGGCATGTCGGCGCTAGTCTCCGCAGTAGCCGGACAGCCGATCGGGCCCGGACACCTGGTGCGCGACATCGGCTCCGACATTGCCCGGCTGCTCGGCCCAGCCCACACCGTGGAGGTCGCAACATGAGTGAGGAAGAGCTCAACTGGAAGCAGTATCTGGCCGACTTCCACCGGGAGCGCCCCGGAGTGGCGGAGGCCGTGCTGTCCCGCGCGCTGTCTGGTGACCACACGCCGTACCGGTGGCTGGCTCGAGCGGTATCTCCAGACGTGACTACTGTGCTCGACCTTGCCTGCGGGTCGGGCCCGATGTCCCGCGAGCTGGCGCAGCCAGGTCGTACGGTGGTCGGCCTCGACCTGTCCGAGCATGAGCTCGCACTAGCCGCGGAGCGGGGACCGGGGCCGTGGGTCCAAGCCGACGCGCTCGCTCTGCCCTTCGCTGACGGCTCGGTCCAGGCGGTCACCAGCTCGATGGGGCTGGTAGTGGTCCAGCCGCTGACCGAGCTGCTGAGCGAGATCGCCCGCGTGCTGAAGCCCGGCGGGGTGCTCGCCGCGATCGCTCCAGCTCTGCGTCCGCTCGGCCCCCGGGACGTGCGGGTGTTGACCAGGATCACTGCGCGGCTGCGCACCAAGCCCCAGTTCCCCGGTCCGGTCGAGTTGGCCGGTTTCACCAAGACGTTGGAGCAACACGGGCTGCGGCGGGTTGAGGACCAGCGGGAGCGCTACCGGTTCGTGGTGCGCGACCGGTCGGACGCGGAGCTGATGATGTCCTCGTTGTACCTGCCGCTGACCCGTTCGTCCCGGGTGGAGTCGGCCATCGAGCATCTCGAGGACCGGGTGGCCAAGAGGGGGCCGGTACTGGTCACGATCCCGATGCGTCGGGTGGTGGCGATCAAGTAGCGCATGCCCGTTGCGGCCCGGCGTCCGGCCAGGAATACTCGCCGGATCGAGTTGGTTATGTACTGCGAACTCACATCCGCCTCCCGAGGAGCAAAAGTATGGCAACCGTCGATATCAGCGCCGAGAGCTTTGAGGACACGATCACCGGCAACGACATCGTGCTGGTCGACTTCTGGGCTGAATGGTGTGGCCCGTGTAAGCGGTTCGGCCCGGTCTATGAGAAGACGTCGGAAGAGTACGACGGCGTCGTCTTCGCGAAGCTGGACACGGACGCTAACCAGGGTCTCGCCGGCTCCCTCGGCATCGAGGGCATCCCGACACTGATGGCCTTTCGTGAGGGCGTTCTGGTCTTCAACCAGGCTGGTGCACTGCCCGGCCCGGCGCTCAAGGAGGTCGTGGACGCCGTGAAGGGTCTCGACATGGAAGAGGTCCACGCCCAGGTGGCCAAGCTGAAGGCTGAGCACGATGACCACCACGAAGGTCACGACGAAGCCTGATCCGCTGCCGCCGCGAAGGTAGCGGCTGCTGATGCCCGACCTCGAGCAACCACTCGGGGTCGGGCATTTTGCGTTTCCCGCAGGGTCGAGCGTCACACACCGAGGTGTCTGACAATTCTGACCAACTGACCAACGACGATGTCCTTCTTCAAACGGGACCCTGCGTGTTCTTCCACGCAAGCACCGGAGGGTCCAAACTGTTGGGAAGGACCATCGAATGAAACGGAGGAGCCATGCGAGCTGTCGTGGGCGACCATCTTCATATTGAGGGCAACGTGGTCGGCGTTCATGAGCACACAGCGGTCATCATCGAGACGCGAGGCCCCGACGGTACGCCGCCGTATCTCGTCCGTCACGACAACGGGCACGAGGCGGTCGTATTTCCAGGGCCGGACTGTTGGATCGAGCATGAGAAGGGCGCCCCCGACGCTTGACCAGCAACCACAGCAACTGCGACTGACCAGCAGAGACTGGTCAGATTTCTGATTCGAGCTCCTCGGCATTGACCCGTCGCGCTGACACGGATTCGTGGAGCTGATACCGACGGGACCGTCGGGGCTGGCTCGGTAATCCGGTGAGGGGGAGTTGGGCAGATGGCACGGATCGACCCACTGCTGCGTGCCGAGTCGAGGATCAGGGGGTTCCTGGACCGTGCGTTGACGCCATTCCGGATCCCCGCCATCCCCGACTATGGCTTCATCCCAGACGGCGATGTCCGTGAGCTGTGGCTGCGCCGCCTTGATCGGGTGCGGGACACGTTGGAGCAAGCCCGAACGGTCATTGAGCGGGACGGCTGGACAAGCGGTGGGTGGTTCACGGTACGGGCTCCCTCGGGTGGCGTCCGTGTCGCGGCACCGCTTGAGGCGTACGCGCTCCGTGACGCACGATCCCGCGTGGTGAGCGCCTGCCTGGTAGGCACCCTGCTGCGACTCGCCGACGATCCGGACGCCGCAACCTCGGTGCGCGACGTCTGGGGCAGCGTGGATGAGTTGTACGAGGCGATGCATGAGCAGCTGGGGCATGCGTCGCTGCCGCCGGGCCGGGTGTACTCAGCCAACGACCGGAGGACCCGGCTGCAAGGCGTGACCGCCTGGAACGATGCGCCGGGGCGGACCCGTGACCAGGTGCTCGATCTGCTGGACCGGGCGGTTTCCCGCACCATTGTCGCCGCCTGCAACTGATTAGTGGGCAGGCCTGAGCGGCAGCGTGCTCCCAACCGTAGACAGCATGACGGGGAGAAGATAGATTGCGCAGCGCGATCCAGGTTCCCAATGCTCACGAGTCTTGTCCAGTGCGTGAAGTTGTTCAGCCGTCCTGCATGTTGATCTTGCTCTGACGGGTGCAGCGCTTCGGAGGTCGCATACAACGACGTAGGGCGCTCATTCGGGGGTTCCAGACGGCGAAGCCCGAGGAGGCCCTGATGTCTGTCATGCCCTACGCGACTCCGGTCGCACCTATCGTCCACGGTGCGTGGACCGCTGTAGTGGACTCCGCTTGCGGTGCCGGGGTGCTGGTCCCGCCCGCGGGTTTGGTTGACGAGTTGGACTTCGTGAGCGACCCCGAGTACAGCCAGGCTATGAAGCACCTCAACGCCAGCGGGTGGATGCTCTCTGGGAACGGGCAGATACCAGAGGGTACGACCGTTAACGGTCGACCGGTGTTGGACCTAGAGATGATCGGCAAGAGCGCTGCGCTGACATCAGATGGTTGGGACGAGGACGGTACGGGCCGCGCCGCGGCTCTGCGCCAGTTGATAACCGAGGCCAGCAGGATTCGGTAACTCAGGCAACCGTGCGGGGACGCCGCATTTGGCGTCCTTCGGCGTCAGTGAGGTCGCTGCCGTTCCGCGTCAATGGTAAAGGGTGTCCCGGGGAAGCCGCCCGTAGCGGGTTCGATAGCTGACCGAGAACCGGCCCAGATGATGAAAGCCCCAGCGCCGCGCGATGGCGGCGACAGTGTCGCCTCCTTGAGGGTGCCCGCTCATGAGGTCCTGGTGCGCCATATCCATCCGTACCTCGCGAACGCGGTGCAGAGGTGTCGTGTTGAGGTATCGGCGGAATCCGTTCTGCAGAGTCCGCGGGCTTACCCGTGCCGCAGTGGCGATGTCATCCAGACTGATGTCTTGATCGGCGTGGTCGTCGATGAATATGAGGGCGCGCCGTAGCCATGGACGCCCAGATCCGGGGCCGGGCGGGCTGAGGGCGACCGTTCCGGTGTTCGGGAACGTCTCCAGTGCGGCGGCAGCTATTAGCCGTTTGACCTCGGACCGCATGAGGGGCCCGATCTGTTCGGTCGAGCGTCGCAACGCCTTGTCGACGTACGCAACCGTCTGCCACCATCGTCGCTCCGCGATGGCAGACGTCGGCCTGCCGAGCTTAAAGACGATATCGGCTGGATTTCGTCCGGTCAGGTCGGCTGCTATTGTCCCCAGCTCTTGGCGGTCTACCGCGACCGCGGAGATTGCGACGTTGCTCCAGTCAATCGACAAGGCAGCGCCTGGAGGAAGCAAGGCGCTGTCGCCGGGGCCAAGTCGAAGGATGTCTCGGCCCCTTGTGACTTCATAGCGCCCATCCGTCAGCTTGAACATGATGACACTTCTTCGATCATTCTCGACCTCGACCCTCGCCGCCATCGAATGGCGAAACTCGCTGAGCTCAATCGTGTCGACCGAAGTCATAAGGCTTCTGAAAACAAAGTTTCCCTGACTGCCGCTAAGGCGAACGGTGTGATCGGTGTAGGCCATTCTGAGCCACTCGTGGGCCTGCTCCGGATCATTCGTCACGTAGGCATCGACATTTGTCGTCGTGGAAGGCGCGGCATGAGTGTTCATGACAAATCCCCTTTCGGCACCACTTTAGGGTCTTATGAGGTATTTCTGGCCGCAAAGCGCACAACTAGCCATGGGGCGACGCTGGCTGCGGCGGCCAGATTGCGTCCGGTTGGCCACGCAGTGTTAAGTCAGGTGCCGTAACCTCTGCTGAGACTCCCACCTCTCTCAGCCGAGAGGGGCGGTGGCGGAGCGCCAACGATGGCCTGCGCCACCACCCCGCTACTACAAGGTCGGCACAGCGTGCTGCCCTGGATATTGTCGGGTGGTCCAGTATCGAGACAGCCGACCTCACCCTGGCATAGCGGATAACCAAGCCGTTACCTCGCTTGGCGACAATCGGAAACGTCCGTCTCCATGATCATTAACGGGGACCTGCGCGGAAGCATCACGCCGACTATGATCATGCTGCGGAAGGCGTTTCGAGACTCCGGCCACTCATCGACTTCGCCGTGGCGGCGATGATCGTCAGCGTCACCATAGAAATCGTGTCATTCGGTCCGGCTGCTGCCGCCGCCTGGTGACCAACGCGCGGGTCGACGCGTCCGCAATCGCGGCCCTGGAGGCGGCCGCGAGCTTGCTTTTCCTCATCGTATTCGTTCCATTGGGGGCGTCAGTCCTGGCGGCCTCGGGCGGCATGGTGGGTTCACATCTCTTTCCACGGTGGCTTGGCGCGATCGCTTTCGTTGCTGGCGCTTGTGTAGTCGTGGGCGCATCCTCCAAGTCGCCGCCTTGAGCAGCACGGGGCGGCTTTTCGACGTTGGTGGTCCGGTCACAGGTGTCGGCGCTTTCGGCTTTTGGATCTGGATCCTCGTCACATCGATCATCCTGTGGCGACACACCCCGCGGCGAGCCCGGCCAGATCTACATCAACGCCGCAGCAGCTAAGCCACCGGCCCCGGATGGGCACCGCGCGGATTCTTCACCGCAGCGGCGGCCTTACCGATGAGTGTGGCAACCGCATCGGGTTGGGAAAGGTATACGGAGTGGCTGCCTTGAACCTCGACGGTGGTAGAGCCGGCCCGTTCGGCCATGGCGCGCTGCGCAGGTGGCGGGATCATACGGTCCTCGGTGGCGACCAGGTACCAGCTGGGCTTGGACCGCCAGGCGGGTTCTGTGACCGATCCGGCGAGTGCGTCGACTCCCCACGGGACCTGGGAGTCGGCCATGAAACTGGCTTCGCCGGCAGGCAGGTCGGCGGCAAACGAGTCCTGAAACTTCGCTCTGTCGAGCAACAGGAACCCATCCCGGGGAGGCAGAATCGGCGGGACCGGAGCTCCGGGTGGCGGGTCGGCGATCAGCGTATTGACCGACTCACCACGGTCTGGCGCAAACGCTGCGATGTAGACAAGCGCGGCCACCTTGGGGTCGGTCCCGGCCTCGGTGATGACTGCGCCGCCATAGGAGTGACCAACCAGCACGATAGGACTGTTCTCCGCATCAATGACCCAATGGGTGGCTGCGACATCGCCCTCTAGGGACAGGGTTGGGTTCTGCACCACCGTGACGCGATGGCCGTCGGCCTTAAGTAGGTTGTACACCGCCTTCCAGCCGGATCCGTCGACGAATCCGCCGTGTACGAGGACGACGCTCGCCTCGGCTGTGGTTGTGATCATGTTTCACCGCCTTCGGTCAGGGCGTCTGTGGTCAGAAGGATGGTCGCAACTCCTCCGACAACCAACGCTGCTCCTCGGTGTCGGCGGCGTCAAGCACACGACTGAGAACTGCGCAGCTCCGAAGACTGAACGAACGCGAGGCGTACTGCAGACTGCCTCCTGACGAGACGGGGGAATCGTGTCCCGTTGCGGGCTGGCTGGATGAGACCGATTTCGAGGGCTTCTGCGTCCTGCTGTCCGGCCTGAGGCCCGTCGGGCCGTGGTCGCGCTGCCTCGCTCACGGGTCAGAAGCGGCGGCTGACTAGCGGTGTTGCTTTGGCGCCCCCAGCAGGATTCGAACCTGCGACACAAGGTTTAGGAAACCTTTGCTCTATCCCCTGAGCTATGGGGGCCGGTCACACAGAGTATCTGCAAGGTACGCCGTGAAGCACGTTCGGGGGATCGCAGCACCGCCCAGTCCCCGGATAACTAGGGTGAGCAAGGTGGACCAGCACGACGATAGCCACCCAGCCGGCGTACAGCGGATGCTGACCGCCGCGGCTGAACGCGGGCTGCCGGTCGAGGTACGCAGGCGGCCGCCGGCCCGGAGCCTGCCCGAGGCGGCCGAGCTGCTCGGCATCCGCCCGCAGGACCTGGCGAAGACGTTGGTGATCAAGCGAGGTCAGGACAACTATCTGTTTGCCGTTATCGGCGGCGATCGGCAGCTCGCGTGGCCCAAGCTCCGGGCGCTGCTTGGCGTCAACAAGCTGTCCATGCCGACGGCGGAGGTGGCCCTGGAGGCGACCGGCTACGAGCGCGGCACCATCACCCCAGTGGGTAGCGTCCCGGTCTGGCCGGTGTTCGTCGACGAGCGGCTGGCCGGTGCGCGGGTGGCCATGGGTGCCGGCGGGCACGGGTTCTCGTCCTTCGTTGAGGTGGATGACCTGGTCGCTGCCTACGGCGCCACCGTGGCCGACATTGCAGACTGATTCCTAACGCCCGCTCGGACAACTTCCAGCGACTAACCTCCTGTCCATGGCTCAACCGGGGGAGACCAGTGACAAGGTGCTGGCCGCGGCTTGGCTAGTGGTCGGCGCGGCCCTAGTGCTGGTGCCGGTGTGGCTCGGCTGGACCCGTTGGCAGGTGGTGCTGAGCGGGCACCCGTTGATGTTGGCCCTCGCCGTCGCCAGCGGCCTACTGGGAATCGTCGCCATCGCCTGGGCCATCGCCACGCTGCTGCTCGGGAACCGGCTGCCGCCAGCCCATCGGCCGCGCCGGACGCCGCAGCAGCTGGCCAGGCGAGCCACCTGGCGGATTGCGATCGCAGTCCCCGCTTTGCTGATCTGCGTGGTGCTCGCCGCGAGCCTCGCCTGGGCCCGCCCGTTCGCCGCGACATCGGTCGCCGTCGCGGCCACCCGCTCCTCGACCACGGTACGGATCGCCGACCGGCTCGGCTGGCTTGAGCTGGTGCCGATCCGCCGGACGCCCGGCGGCGACCCGATCCGACCGACGATCGGGCTGGTGTTCGCTCCCGGGGCACGGGTGGACACGCGGGCGTACGCACACATCCTCCGGCCGCTCGCTGAGGCCGGCTACTTCGTCGCCATCCTCAAGGAGCCTCTCGGTGTATCGATGCTCCAGGTCAACCACGCGCAGGCGGTGCTGGATGTCCATCCGGAAATCAACCACTGGTCGGTCGGCGGGCACTCGCTGGGCGGTGTCGCGGCGGCCAGGTTCGCCGACAGCCACCCCCGGGTGGAAGGGCTGGTTCTGTTCGCCTCGTACCCCTCCGGCGGGCTGAAGCGGACCGAGCTCAAGGTCCTCTCCGTGTCCGGCACGGCCGACCGGCTCACCACCCCGTCCGATATTGAAGACGCCAAGGCTGACCTGCCGGCGGGCACCCGGTACGTCAGCATCCAGGGAGCGACCCACTCGAGCTTCGGCGACTACGGCGAGCAGCGCGGTGACGGCGAACCGGGCGTTCCGCGGCAGCAGGCGCAGGCCGAGATCCAGAAAGTGACCGTCGCCTTCATGGCGGGGCTGGCCCCGAAGACCAAGTAACCGCGGAATTGTGGGCATCACCCCTGGGCGCGTCCACGCTGCCTCCCCTACGATCTGCAACATGAGCCTTGAGGGACTGAAGAGCGCAACCGACAAGATGGCCGCGGCAGGAGTGCACGAGCAGGCGATCGCCGTCTTCGAGCACTACTACCACGCGCTTGAGGATGGGGCCACCGGCTTCATCCCCGAGGACACCATCGAGCCGCTGGACGCCCCGCCGCTGCTCGAGGACGTGACCGTGAGCGACAGCGACGCCAAGGCGGCGTTCGAGAAGACCGTGATCATCAAGCTCAACGGCGGCCTCGGTACCTCGATGGGAATGGACAAGGCGAAGTCCTTGCTGCCGGTCCGCGACGGCAAGTCGTTCCTCGACCTGATCGTGGACCAGGTGCTGACCGCCCGGGAGACCCACGGGGCGCCGCTGCCGTTGATCTTCATGAACAGCTTCCGTACCTCTGAGGACACCCTGGCGGCGCTGGCCAAGTACGACAACCTCGAGGTGGAGGGGATCGGGCTGGAGTTCGTCCAGAACCAGGAGCCCAAGCTGCTCAAGAGCGACCTCACTCCGGTGGAATGGCCGGACGACCCGACCCTGGAATGGTGTCCGCCGGGCCACGGAGACCTCTACACGGCACTGGCCGCATCCGGCGTGCTGGACAACCTGCTGGCCAAGGGATATCGCTATGCCTCGGTTTCGAACTCCGACAACCTCGGAGCGGCGCCGAACGCCACCATCGCCGGCTGGTTCGCTGCCAGCGGTGCCCCGTACGCGGCAGAGGTGTGCCGGCGGACTCCGGCGGACCGCAAGGGTGGCCATCTGGCCATCCGCAAGGCCGACGGGCAGCTGATCCTGCGCGACACGGCACAAACGCCGAAGGAGGAGATGGACTTCTTCACCGACGAGCACCGGCACCCGTACTTCCACACCAACAACCTGTGGTTCGACCTGGAGAACCTGGCCCGCACGCTGGCTGAGCGCAAGTCGGTGCTGGGACTGCCGCTGATCAAGAACGAGAAGACCGTCGACCCGGCGGACCCGAGCTCACCCGAGGTGGTCCAGATCGAGACAGCGATGGGCTCGGCTATCGAGGTGTTCGAGGGCGCCACGGCGATCGGCGTCGGCCGGGACCGGTTCCTGCCGGTGAAGACCACCAGCGACCTGCTGCTGCTTCGCTCCGATGTGTACGAAGTCACCGACGATGCCCGGCTGGTGAAGGTGGCCGACCCGGTGCCGCTGATCGAGCTGGACGGGTCCTACTACAAGACCATCTCCGCCTTCGAACAGCGGTTCGCGGCTGGCGCGCCGTCGCTGAAGAATGCCGAAGGCTTCACGGTGAACGGGGACTGGACCTTCGAGGCCGACGTTACCGTCGTCGGCAAGGCGACACTGCCCGACGAGGGCTCGCCGCAGACCGTTCCGGCGGGTACGGTGCTCGGCGACTGAGCCTCTGCCAGTCCGCCGATCAGACGGTGGCGACTGCCTCGTCGTAGTCCAGCCGCGGCTGCCGTGAACGGAAGGCGTCGGCGGCTGGATGGCCGACGTTCACCACCATCAGGGCGCGGTGCCGGCCGTCGGGGAAGAACTCCCGGGTCACGCCGTCGGCGTCGAAGCCCGTCATCGGGCCGGCGGTCAGTCCGGCCGCGCGGATCGCGACGATGAAGTAGCCCATCTGCAGGGTGGCGTTCATCGTTGCCGACTCGATCCGGGCCGACTCGTCGGCGAACACGTCGCGTGCGCCGGGGAAGACCGGGAAGGTCTTGGCGAAGTCGTCGTGGAAGTCGTAGTCGGCGGCCAGGACGAGGACGAGCGGGGCGCTGGCGGTACGGGCCTGGTTGCTGCCGGCCAGGTGGGGGATCAGGCGTGCGCGCGCCTCGTCGCTACGGACCGCCAGGACTCTCAGCGGCTGGCTATTCATCGCGGTGGGAGCCCACTTGGCGAGTTCGTAGATCGCCTCCAGTTGGGCATCCGTCACCGGCTCGTCGGTAAACGAGTTCGGGGTGCGGGCGTCCCTGAACAGAAGATTCTGAGCGTCGACGCCGAGTGCCAGATGCGGCGTGAACTCGGCCTCGAGTGCGGCGAAGTCAAGGTGCTGATCTGCAAGCTGTGTCATATTTAGTTGAACTATAAACTGTCGGGATTTCTTCCCGAGCGGCCCGTGAGCGGGGTCACTCGAGGATCAGCACCACCAGAGTGCGCGGACCGTGCACGCCTTCCACCCGGTCCAGCTCAATGTCGCTGGTGGCGCTCGGTCCGCTGATCCAGGTCTGTGGCCGCCTAGGGTCCAGCCGGTGTACCGCCTCCGACACGGTTCCCACCACACTGTCGGCGTCCACCACGCACACATGCAGATCGGGGATCAGGGTGATCACCCGACGCCCCTGCGCCGCGCCGGCGTCGAGCACAATCGTCCCGGTCAGCGCGATACTGAGCGCACTCCCGGTGACCACGGCACTGATCTCGTCCAGCCAACGGTGCTCCATCGGCGGGTCGTCCCAGAGCACAGTGCAGGTGACGGTGGTCAGCCAGGAGGGGTCCAGGTCGCCGGGGACAACTACGCTCGTCGCCCCCCGCTCCGCGAGTACCGATCCGACCGTGCGGGCCAGGTCGGAACGCTTGATCCGGCGCACGTCGGCGCGGTAGTCGTCGAGCCGCTCGGCCAGCAGGTCAACCAGCTTCTCGCGGTCCAGGGGAAGCGAGGTGTCATAGCTTCGAGGGACGTCCGGTGCGGCCGCGCCTGCGATGGCCGACCGTACCGCGCCCAGCACTCTGTCCCGACTGCTCACTGTTCCTCCTGCGACTCGCGGGTCCGGGACCACCAGTTGCGGAAGGACTCCCTCGGCAGCGGTGGAACGGCTCGACTCTTCGTCCAGCCGCCCATCATCCCCGGCAGCCAGGAGACGTGCTTAGCGACGCCGCGGCCAAGGCTCGCGGCCCGCTGCGCCCGCGCCAGCCGCTTGGAGTCCGCGAAGGTCCAGGCTGCGGCCTTCATGGCGAGCGCCTCAGCGGTCGGAATCCGGTGGTGGTTGGCCTTTTCGTGCACCGCCGCGGCCCGCTGCTCAATCAGCACAGTGGGGATGTCGATCGCCACCGGGCAGGCTTCGTAGCAGGCGCCGCACAAGCTGGAGGCGTACGGCAGGGCCGCATCGTGTGGGTCCGTCACCCCGTGCAGCAGCGGGTTAAGGATCGCTCCGATGGGCCCGGGGTAGACCGATCCGTACGCGTGCCCGCCCACGCGCTCGTACACCGGGCAGACGTTGAGGCAGGCCGAGCAGCGGATGCAGCGCAGCGCCTGCCGGCCCACCTCGTCGGCCAGGGCGCGGGTTCGGCCGTTGTCGATCAGGATGACGTGTACCTCCTGCGGCCCGTCGCCGGGGGTGACACCGGTCCACATCGTCGTGTACGGGTTCATCCGCTCCGCGGTGGAGGACCGGGGCAGCACCTGCAGGAAGACCTCCAGGTCCGCGAACGTTGGCAGCAGCTTCTCGATCCCGACGACCGACACCAACACGTCGGGAAGGGTCAGACACATCCGACCGTTGCCCTCGGACTCCACCACCACCAGTGTTCCGGTCTCCGCGATGGCGAAGTTGGCCCCGGAGAACGCGACCTTGGTCGAGAGGAACTTCTCCCGCAGGTGCAGCCGGGCAGCCTCGGCCAGCTTGCGCGGCTCGCTGGTCAGGTCCGCTGGCGCGGGCCGGCCTACGTCTCCCATCCGGGACGCGAAGATGTCGCGGATCTCCTCCCGGTTGCGGTGGATGGCCGGCACCAGGAAGTGGCTGGGAGTGTCCCCACCGAGCTGGACGATGAGCTCTGCCAGGTCGGTTTCCCACGCGTTGATTCCCGCGGCCTCCAGGGCCTCGTTCAGCCCGATCTCCTGGGTGGCCATGGACTTCACCTTGATCACGTCCCGGGCCCCGTGCCGCTGCGCGATGTCGATCCCGATCTGACACGCCTCCTCGGCGTCCACCGCCCAGTGCACGACAGCTCCGGCCTCGGTTGCGGCGGCCTCGAACTGTTCGAGATAGCGGTCCAGCTGCGCCAAGGTGTTGTCCTTGATCGCGGCGGCCGCCATTCGCAGGTCCTGCCAGTCGGGCAGCTCCGCGACGGCGTTCAGCCGCTTGGTGCGGATGGTGGAGGTGGCGTGCCGGAGGTTGCGCCGAAGTTGCTCGTCGCCGAGGGCGATCTTGGCGGCCTCTGGGAAGGCCGGCATGCCGAGGTAGGCCGCGCCGGGCTGGGGTCGAAGGCCGGTCATCGGGTACTCGCCAGGATCTCGGCCAGGTGCATGGTGCGCACCGGCTGCTCCTCCTTGGTGGCGATGCCGCTCAGGTGCATCAGGCAGGAGGCATCGGAGGCGCACAGGATCTCCGCGCCGGTGGCGGCCACGGCGGCGATCTTGTCGTGTCCCATGGCCGAGGACGTCTCGGCGTTCTTCACCGCAAACGTCCCGCCGAACCCACAACACTCGTCGGCGCCCGGCAGCGCCCGCAGCTCCAGACCCTCCACCGCCCGCAGCAGTCGGTATGGCCGGTCGCCGACGCCGAGCAGGCGCAGCGAATGACAGGTCGGGTGATAGGTCACCGAATGTTCGAAGGTGGCCCCCACGTCGGTGACTCCGAGCACGTCGATCAGGAACTCCGACAGCTCATAGACCGGCGGCATCACCACGCCGGGTGCGACGTGCTGAGCGTGCTTACGCAGCATCGCAGCGCACGAGCCCGAGGGCAGCACGACCGCCTCCGCGCCTGCGAACGTATGGGCAAAGCTGTTGACCAGATCGCCGG
>JAOPXN010000133.1 GCA_025965155.1 Propionibacteriaceae bacterium | reverse complement strand
TCGCCGCCGTGGCCGACGAAGTGCCGGCACCAGATCGACTTCACCTCACCGATGCGTCCGGAGGCGATGATGTCTCGCATCTGGGTCACCACCGGCATGTGCCGCATGTTGTGACCGACGTAGAGGCGGCTGCCGCTGTCGTAGGCGGCCTGCAGGATCTGGTCGCAGTCTTGGATGGTGGTGGCCAGCGGTTTCTCGCAGAACACGGCGAGGCCGGCCTGGAGCGCCGGGACGGCGACCGGTCGGTGCTGGTGGTCCGGGGTCAGCACCATCACGACGTCGATCCCGGAGCTGAGCAGCCGGTCGAGGTCGTCGGTGATCTCGGCGTCCGGAAGTGCGGCCGCGGCGTCAGCCCGGCCGCGTTCGCTGATGTCGCAGACGATGGTCACCTCCGAGCCCTCCGCGGGGCGGTGTGCGTGCTGCCACAGGCTCGCCCGCAGGCCGAATCCGACTATGCCGATCTTGAGGGTCATCAGTGCCTTCCGGTCGTTGGCCGGCATCCGCGGGCTGCGGGGCGGCATACACAGCAACTGCGGCCCAACCTAAGGTGACTGCGTAGTAGTGCGCAAGATGACGTCCAAAGAAACACGAACGAGCAAGTGCGGTTGGGTGCACTGCCTACACGGTCAGGACGATCTTGCCCAGGTTGTCCCCGGACTCGAGCCGGCGGTGCGCCTCCGCTGCCTGCTCCAAAGCGAACTCGGTCTGCGGCGCGGGCAGGATGTCGCCCGAGGAGACCAGGGGCCAGACCGACCGCCGCACGGTACGCAAGATGTCGGCCTTCTCTGCCACTGACCGGGACCGGAGGCTGGTGGCAATGACGCGTCCGCGTTTGGTCAGCAGCGTGCCCAGATCCAGCGTGCCCTTGCGTCCACCCTGGAGCCCGATCACGATCAGCCGCCCGTCGGAGGCGAGCAGATCGACGTGAGCCTGCAGATACTTGGCGCCCATGTTGTCGAGGATGATGTCGACGCCGCGGCCGTCCGTGAAGTCCTTGATCGCGCCTACCCAGTCCTCCCGGTAGGACACCGCAAGGTCGGCACCGATGGAGCGGATGTAGTCCAGCTTCTCCTGCGACCCGGCCGTCGCGATGACGGTGGCTCCGAGCGCCTTGGCGTACTGGATGGCAAACGAGCCGATGCCGCCCGAGCCGCCATGCACCAGAACCACCTCCTCCTCCGCCAGCCCCGCAATCCGGAGGTTGGAGGAGACCGTGGCGGCCACCTCAACCAAACCTGCCGCCGTGACGATGTCGATGTCGTCCGGGGGCGGGATCACCTGGCCGGCAGGCACGTTGACGTACTCGGAGTAGCCACCTCCTGCCAGCAGGGCGACGGCGAGGTCTCCCAGCTCCCAACCGGTGACACCCTCACCGATCTCGGCCACCTCGCCGGAGGCTTCCATACCCAGGATCGGGCTCGCTCCGGGAGGGGGCGGGTAGTTGCCTTCCCGCTGCATCAGATCCGCTCGGTTGACACCTGCGGCGCGTACCTTGAGCAGAATCTCGCCGGGGCCGGCGCTCGGTGTCTCCACTTCGCTGAACTGGAGGTTCTCCGGACCGCCGGGCTTGTCCAAGGTGATCGCTCGCATGTCCTCAGCGTGCCACAGTCCGGATCCAGCGAGTCGGCTAGGATCTGGGTGCCCGGATCGGTCCGGGATGGCGAGGTCGCATAGTGGACTAGTGCAGGCGCCTTGAAAGCGCCCGAGCGGCTCAAACCGCTCCGTGGGTTCGAATCCCACCCTCGCCGCCGCTATCGCTGATAATCGGCGACGACTGCCTGGTGGAGGCTCGAAGGCGCATGGCAGCGAGTCGTTGCGGATTTTCAGCGGCCCCCGGGCGATCAGGGACTCTGTGCATCCGCACCAAGCCCCGCTCCATTTGCCCCGCCGCTGGCGATAGCGCTGAAATCCGGAAGTGCCTCAATGTGGACGGGAAAGAGCTGGTCCTGCGCCTGGACGAGGCCGGTGTGTGGTTCGGATCTCCTCGCCACTGGTCCTACCGCTGAGTTTCCGCAAGGTCTCCATCAACCGGACCCTGAAACGGCTGGGCCCTCGCGGATTTTCAGCGGACCAGGGAGCCTGCACCAAAGCTCCGGGTTGGAATGGACCCTCAACCGGCCCTCACGCTGATTATGCGCGACGACTGTCGCGCCGAGGCCCCGGATCGGCCTTCTAGGCCCGAGTCGTCGCGGATTTTCAGCGGCCCGGCCACTCGGAAGCCAGCTGCGCATGTCAGGAGCACCTTCACATGCTTCACCCGCTGCGCCCATGCCCGGCCTCGCGACGTACCGCCGCATAACCTGCCCGCGCCTGTCCCACTCCGGCCCCTCCCCTCACCCTAACTACCAGCACCGCGCCCCAGCCCTTCCCCGGCGAGGCGTCAGCTCCGCAGCTCGGCGCCAGGCCCTTCCCCGCCAGGCGTCAGCTCCGCAGCTCGGCGCCAGGCCCTTCCCGGCGACGCGTCAGCTCCGCAACGACACACCGCCCAGACCGCGGAGGAGCTGACGCCTCGGCGGAAGTGGGGGAGTGGATTAGGGTTTCGGGGTGAGCACCGCCTCGGATCAGCGCCAGACCTACGTGCTTCGGGCGCGCCCGCCGGTCCGGGCGCTGGCCATCGCCTCGCTCGGTGCACTGGTCGGGGCGGTGGTCATCGTGCTGGCTGAGACCTTCGGCCTGCCGGTCGTGGTTCTGGTGCTCGGCATCCTCATCCTGGCGGCCGCGGTAGCCCTCGCGGTGGCTGGCCTCCTGCTGACTGCCAGGCTTAGGACGACCGTGGTGGTAAGCCCGACAGGCCTGGAGATCAGCCGGGGCTCGCAGCGCCGGGAGCTGGCCTGGTCCGAGATCACCGGGGTGGATCTCACCGCGACTCACATCCTGGTTCGGACGGGCAAGGAGCACGGCGCCGAGGTGGCCAACCCGCGCGGGTCAGCTGACGCGGAGGTAAGCCGCCTGCTGGCTTCTCTGCGTAGCGCCCTGGATGCTGACCGCGGCTACCAGCCCTACCAGCCCGACTGAGGTTGGCTCGCTGAGATTGTCAGCGAGCAGGCTGAGCGGTGGCTGCCACTTCCGGCTTCCAGGCGCAGGAGTCGGCCACGTCCTCGCTCTCGGTGCTCGGGGTGGTCGTCTTTGACGACGGCTTCGAGGCGGACGGCGACTGCGGTGTACTTGGGCTGGGCTTGACCTGCTTGGTCTCGCCGAGGGCCGTCTTCACCCGCTGCCGCATCTTCCCGAAGTCCGGATGCGGGCTCGAGAAGCCCGCAACCCCGTGCTTGAACACAATGCTGCGTACGTTGCCGTCCTTCACCCGCAGGCTCAGCTCCACCATCATCGGCAGCACCTCCTGCGGCATGTCGGTGGTGACGATGTTCTTCCCAGCCTTGGCGATCGCCTCGTACCTGGACAGCATGTTTGCCGGGTTGGCTTGCTTGATGATGGCGTCGATCACGCAGCGCTGCCGGTCCATCCGGGCGAAGTCGTCGGAGCCGTACCGGCCGCGGGCGTACCAGAGGGCCTTGTCCCCCGACAGCTTCTGGTTTGGTCCGGGCTTGAGGTAGTCCTTCGGTGGGATGTGCAGGTCGGTGTTGCCGCCGATCGGGATGTAGGTGTTCACGTTCACGGTGATGCCGCCGAGCGCGTTGACAAGTGTCTTGAAGCCCGCCAGGTTGACCAGCACGTAGTAGTCGACCTTCAGCCCTAGGGCGGTTCCAACCGAGAGCTTGAGGGCGTCCGCACCGAGGTTGTCGGTCTCTCCCAGGACGTCCTTAGCCACGGTGTTAGGCACGTTGTCGTACATCGCGTTCAAGAAGTACTCGGGGTCGTCCCCGTTGCCGTTGGTGAACCCGTTCGGGTAGTACCGGCGCAGTGGCGAGTTGCTGGGGAATGGCATCCGACCCGTGTTACGGGGCAGGCTGAACAACGTCGTGTCGCCGGTCTTGGTGTCGATGCTGGCGAGAATCACTGTGTCGGTCCGAGTGCCGGTCCGGTCGGCACCTGCGTCGCCGCCGAGCAGCAGCACGTTGAGCCGCGGCTTGTCCTTCCACGGGTCGACCGGTTTGCCGTGCGCATCGGTGGTCGCACCGATGCTGGGCCTGGTAGCGCTCTTGGTGGCATCCTCGCGCTTGAAGACCTTATTCACCAACCCGGCCTGGTCGTAGCTGTACCGGGCGGCAACCGCCATCGGAGCGGCTACGGCGAAGGCGAGAAGCCCGACCAGCACGCCGCCGGCGAGGCGTTGGCTCCTGGTGGGCGTGCGGCGCAGCGCGAGATGGCTGGCGACCACCACGCCGACCCAGCAGAGCGCGACGATGATGAGTACCACAGTGATCGTGTGCAAGACCGACGGCCGAACCGCCAGTGAGGCCAGACCTTCGGGGTCGACGGCGGCGAACAGGCCCAGGGTGATGACCATGGCGGCGAAGATGCCGAGCACCACGCCGCCGATGACGCGGCGGCGTGCCGCGATCAAGCCAAGTCCGGGTAGCACTGTCCCGAGGGCGGTGTAGACAACCGTGCGGCGGAAGTCGTCGCGCGGATTCAGCGCTCGCTTGCCGACGACCCGGTCCGGGCCACGGCCGGCGCGGCGCTCAGCCGGGTTGGCGCGGTGGGGGTGCGGCGCGGCGCCCTCCGGGCGGTCCCAGCTCCACTGCTCCGGCGCTTCCGGCACGACACCTCCAGTCCGTTCAAATCATTCCGATCGCCCTAACTGTACGTGCGAAACACGCACCGAACCATCGAAACGGCGCAGCCGCCCGGCTCCGCTTTGCCTCACGTGCCGATGGCTCGGTAGTCTTGCCCATCGTTCCGACAATGTCGGAGGAGCATCTGGAGGCGTCGCCTAGTCCGGTCTATGGCGCCCGCCTGCTAAGCGGGTTGAGGGTTCATCCCCTCTCGCGGGTTCAAATCCCGCCGCCTCCGCTCTCACGAGGGCAAACGCCGCCCGGGCCATCACGGCTCGGGCGGCGTACTCAGCTCCCGGTCTCAGTTTCGGTCTCATTCCTGTTCTGCGAGGCCCACAGCAGGCCACCGACCTGGGACGCCATCTCCCGCCGGATTGGGTCCGTAACGTGCTGATAGCGGGCCGCCATGCTTGTCGTACACCAGCCCATCACCTCCATCACCGTCCGCTCTGAGACGCCCAGCACCAGCGGCACCGTCGCCGCCGTGTGCCGAGCATCGTGAAGCCGAGCATCACGAGCGCCGGCGCGCTTGGTAAGTGCCTTCCAGGCGTGATAGTCGGTGTTCGGGTCAGCGGTTCACCTACCTTGCTCGTAAACACGTAATCGCGGTCCACCCACAGTGGTCGAGCGCGCTCTCGATCAAGGTCTTGCTGAGCTCTATGCCGCCGCAACAGCTCGGCCAACGACTCCGGAACGCCCACCACCCGCCGGCCAGCCCGCGACTTCGTCGGTCCAGTCTCGTCGTTCCCGCGAACGCGATCCGGACAGCGCCCGGGCGTAGAACCACACGACTTAGGACAGCCATGCTGATACACCGGCCTAAGCCGATTCTTCCTGGTCGACAGCATGCCCCTCTCAAGATCAACGTCGCACCAGCGCAGCCCCAGCACCTCGCCCTGGCGCAGACCCAGAGCAAGAGCTGCAGCCCACCTGGCGCCGTTCGGCGAACCGTCAGCCGCATCAAGGATCCGCCACACACCTCATCAACCGAGTAGGGCTCTATCTCCTCCACTTCTACCCGAGGCGCCTTAGTCAGCGCAGCAGCATTCTGCGTCACATGGCCTAGCCGATCTAGCCGATGCTGCCCGAGATTCGGCACCAGATGCCGCCGCACAGCAATTCGATAAGCGTCATAGCTGCGATAGCGCAGACCTAACCGGGCGATGTTCTCCAGCCAATGCTCCAGCCAGGTCGCGACCGTCCAGCGTGCCGCAGACGTCGGCACGGCTCCCAATTCCCGCTGTTTCTCAAGTGTCCGAACCTTCCTAACCACAGCGGCCTCGGTGCTACCTCTGACATGTCGCCGATCCGGACTGCCATCATCCTCGAAACCGACTGTCACCCGACCATGCCAACTCCCGTCCGAGCCGAGATAAACGCTAGAGGCACCGTTCGGCCTTCGACTAGCCATGGCTGTCCTGGTCAGCTCAGCCGCCTCCGAGCGGAGACGATCCCCATACTCGCGAAGACACTCCGTCGGAATACGTCGAGGTCGACCCACCGGGACAGACTCCACAGCGCCCGACAGCACCAGCCGATACATCAGCGATCGGCCAATCCCAAGACGCTGCGCCGCCTCCTCCACTCTGAGCAATAACAGCGGCTCTTCATCACTCGCAACAGCCATGATCCTTTCCTTCCCACAAGGTCGCTAGGCACTCTCGGTATCGCCAACAGCGGGCGCACGGGTTCGGTCAGGGTGCCGGGCCGGCGGTTGCCGAAACACTGTCCACAGCAGGCTGGATTGTCTTGGCGGCTTCGTCCTGGGTCTTCCAGCGGTGTCGTTCGGCGATGGAGGCGAGGATGATCCGCGCGTACAAGAGCGGGTCGGGTCGGGTTTCGGTCCACACGAACCGCGGCTGCCCGTCGGCGGCAAGCACGTCGGCCGCCATCCGCTCGATGTTCGCCGCGACGATGCCGGCCTCGGCCAGGGCTTCCCGGACGACGGTGGCCCGGTCGGCACGGTGCCGGGACAGGGTCTTGCCGGACCACTGCCGGGAGATTAGGACGCGGCGGCCGCCGAGGCCGAGGTTCTCCCGATCATGCGCTTTCGAGCCGCACCAGCCGGGCCGCAGCCCGGGACCGGGATGAGTCGGGCTGGATGCCGTAGGGGAGCCAGTGCGCGCAGCCCGGCGAACACGGCAGGAACCGCACCTCTTCGTGCAGCCGGTCAACGTGCGCCTCGTAGTCGGCGTCGGCGCGCAACATACCTACCTAGTTGCATCCACCCGTTGGGAGGCACCAGGCCATGGAGTCTCCTTCAGAGATGACCTGCGGCTACCCCGCTCATGGAGAAGGCTCCTTGCCTCCCAATGGCTCTCAGCGCCGTGCGTAGAAGATGTTCTCGGTGTGGCCGCTCACGCCGCCGACGGTGACCTCGCGGCGCATGTCGGTCCACACCATGTGCGCAGTACCGTCACTACCGTAGTCGAGCGATATGTAGTCGCCGAAGAACGTCGTGCACTTGGCACATTCTCCAGCGGCGGCACCGGCGGGGCGGAAGACCGAGTCAAAGGAGTTAGACGCTTCGGTGGACACCGTCGTCGTGGAGAACCCCGACGCCGGGGTGCCAGTCGCCAATCGGGTGAGGTAACGGGCCCGCCGCGAGTCCTCCTGGTGGAAGAGCACCCCGAACTTGCCGGTGCGCGGGTTGACGTCGAGCCACGGGAACCACTGGTCCTCAGGACCAGACGCTACCCGGTGTGGGCCGCGCCAGTCGCGCCCGTTCGTCGAAGTCATCAGGTAAACGTTGGTGTTCGTCACCGGATTGGCGACGTCGTGTTGGCCGGCGCGGTTGTCGGAGAACACCAGACCTAGTTCACCTGTCTTCGGGTTGACGCCGATGTTGCCCAATGAGTTGAGCCTCGCCTGGAAGTCGGTAAGTGTGGCATCCCCGTTGACGTTGGTGGGATAGTCACGATCGCCGTCCTCGAGGTCGATTACCGATGTGGGCGTGGAGAAGGTGCGGCCGCCATCCCGGGACCGCACGACCAGATACTGGGTGTCGAACTGCTCGCCCTGCTCCCAGGCCGCTTCGTGCTGCTCGTTCTGGAATGCGACGGACAGCGTGCCGTCCGGCCCGACCACAGGTACGGACCCCTGGTCCTGGTCACACTCCGTCGCCGCTCCAGTCTCCTGGAAGCTGCATGTCCGGTCGCTGCCGGAAATCTCCTTGGCGCTGCTCCAGTCCCGACCCCCATCATCACTGAACGCCATCCAAATCGGCGACTCGGCGTAGTCGTCGTTAAGGAACAAGAACCGCGACCAGGTGACGTACGTACGGCCGTACCACCTGGACGAAGGATTGTTGTCGGTGACTATCCATGGTTTGTCGTTGATAACCTGCGTCGGGCTATCAGCGTTGCCTTGCCCGCCGTAGACGATGACCGGCGCCTGCCAAGTACGGCCGCCGTCCGACGACGGAGACACGACGACGTCAGCATCGTCGCGCCCGTTCGCGGTGTTGCGGAAGTTCATCGACGCATGCAGCACGCGCTTGTGTCGTACGTCGAAGCTCGTCGATGGGTCGCTGCCGAAGTAAGGCACGTCCTCACCCGACACGTTTCCGGTTTTCCAATTCCTGCCGCCGTCGAAAGACGTGTAGAACTGGTCGGGCGGAAGAGGCGACTCGAAGTCATTCGAGCTCGCTACCAGGTGCTTCGGGTCGGCCGGATCCACCGCGATGTGCGGCTCATTGTTGGCCATCACGCGGTCGTCGCAGTCGAGATTGAGATTCGGGCCTCCCCCGGAGACCGAGCACTCCGTCGTGAACGGCCGGAATCCGGTGGCTGCACGAGGCCCGTGCGGTGCCGCTAATGGGGTACGGACCGAGCTGTGCCTATGCGGTCCTGCCGAAGGCCCCACTGGTGCCGGCCCGGGTGCCGGCGCAGCGACAGTTATCGATGGGCTTGCCATCGTGACCAACGCTGTGGCGCTGACCGTGACTAGGACCAGTAGCTTCATTGCCCCTCCAACGTAAACTGCGCACAAACGCGATAAGCGCGTCGTCCCGATTGGCTTTTAGACGCCCCGGGATCCGACATGGAATGGAGGTGGACGACCTCCGACTTGTAAGAATTTGACTCGACCTCGCGAATGGACGTTGAGACCCAAAGATGTGCGATGCCTTCGTCAATGTGCACCGAATGGAACTGGACATGTCGGCCGGATGTCCAGACGTTGTGCCGACTTTCCCCAGTATGCGTGACAGGATCTCAAGCACAATGGGCTTGAAACTCCTACTCCTACAGAATTACGCTGCGAATAAGCGACATGCTTCAAGCGTAAGGAGCAATTGTCAAGACCTGTGGATGGATGATCTTGACCAGGTCCGTCGACGTTGACGTCCGTGGCCGTGCGTTCGACGTGTTTGTCTCGCTCGGAGTCGCGCCGGCTAACCGGCATTGTCCTCGTTGCTGGCGGGCAGTGTGTGGGATGCCAAACCTGCAGCTCGAAGGCCAAGGCTGCCGAGGCCGTTCGAAGCCAGCCCTTGCAGGTGTTTGACCAGCACGACGGAAAGCCGACCAGCCGCTTCGGCGCCTCTTCACCTCACATGTCAAGTGCGTTAAGGATAAGCCCCAGGTCAACCAGCTTGAGCGTCTTGGCCAGTCTGGTCGTCCTCAGTCGGTACCAGGCCTTCATCCCTGAGCAGCACAAGGGCACGGTGGGCTGTTCCCAGGGATATCGAAACGTGTCGAGGCAAGTTCCGCCACCACCGTCGCCAGCTGGTGGCCGCCCGGGAGCGCTCCGGTAGTCTGTCCTCCGGACAACACGGCATCGCCCACTGGGACTGAACCTGAGGGCGCTCAAGCTCATCTGAGCCGGCACGGGCGGCGAATCGCCACCCCATGATGCACGTATCAGTCTATCGGCGAGGGTAATTGCAACTTCGCTGGCCGAGCACGGGGACGGAATCCTTCACGCTGATCCAGCAGCGGGGCCTCTACGGCACACCAATCGGGCGGCAAAATCGACGGAGGCAGCACTAACGATCGCCCTGCCTTGTGCCTTGCCTAGTGCCCCAACTGCCGGATCTGCCTCTTAGATGATCAAGGCGCCGGCTCCGCCGGCGCACCCGGCGCGTGTCCTCGCTTCGCTGCGGGCCGCGCCGTCCACGCATCCCGAATCTCTCACCGAAGCGGAGCCCGGACTGCGGCATCGTTCACGATCTTGCTAGCCGTCGCTTCAGCGGTCAGATCCGAGACTGTCCAACCACCAACCGGGTCACCGATCTCGTTACGCAGCGAGACCTCCATTGCGTCGTAGCCGGTGAACTCCCAACGCTGCTGCGGATCCCGATCTCGGTTCCGCTCTCGACACACCTCGCTCCCAGGTGCAAGAACGACAAACACCATCTCCACCGGCGACAGTTAGCGAAGCGCGTTCAGCTCGTCGAGGGCGCGATGGCCGCGCTTGACCACCCCTTGAACGACATCGTGGCGCCCGTGACGGATGGGCCACTCGAGCTGCAGGAGGATCTGTGTCGCTGCGAGCACCGCCGCCCCCTCCCAGCCGACCAGGGCGAGGATTCTCGTCCACAGCTGCTTTCGGACACCGTCCAGCGGATCCTGGAAGGTGTGCCACTGGAGGGTGGTGAGATCAGTCGCCCGCGTGCCGCTACCGGCGTTCTCGATATCCACGACCGCCACCACCGCTCCGTCACGGACCAGGACATTGCTGGGGTTGAGATCGGCATGGACCATGTCCGGTGCCTCTCGTGGTGGTGGGACGTCGGCACACACGAGCCGCAGGCGCTCGACCAAGGCCGACACCACGGAGGAATACTCCGAGAGCCCGGCGACAGCCGATTCCTGACCGGTGGCGACCTGCCAGGCGTACGACCAGTGGTCGTAGGGCTCGGAGGCTTGGCCAGCCTGGAGTTCGATGATCTCCATCAGCTGCTCAACGAGGGACGGGGTCAGCTCTGGCGCTGGAGCCGCGTCAACGAAGTCCATCAGATGCCATACATGAGTGGCTGTGGCCCCCACTCCGAGCCAGGCCGGGGTGGGATAGCCGCGCCTACGCATGTGCTCGACGACTCTCTGGGCTCGCAACGTCTCGTCGAGGTGGTTGGGGTGTGCCCGGGGCTCTGCTTTGAGCACTGCATTCGCCCTTCCGGCCAACTGGACGCGCATGGCACCCGCATTGACGCCTCCGGGTAGGCGACTGAGAAGAGTGACCTCTGCCCCGACCACGCTGGCCACGTCGTCCAGGACCTCGGCCGGCAGCTCTTCGGGATGGGTGCCCTGATTCATCGGCTCGAAGGGCCGATCACCGCTCGGATCGGCAACGGATCCAACAGCTCGTAGAACAGATCGAGCTGCTGACGGTCCGGAACGACCCAATCAATGACAGTCGTAAACCCGGACGATACGAAACTCCGGGCGAGCAGGCACAGGTTCCGGTTACACAACTCAACCTGCCGGACCGCTTCATCCGCCGGCTCGCCCAGAGCCCAAACTCCGCCGGAGACGATCATCCTGACCAGATCGTCACCGTCGACACGAGCCGATCGCGCGAGAGCCGAGGCAACCATGCGCGTAGCTGTGGACTTCCCCGCCGCCGGCATTCCAGTAACGATCAAACATTCCGGGCGATCTGATCCAAGCCGAGGCACGGGTGCACCTTGCCAGACCGAACGACATCCTGCCACCGAGTTATTGGGGTTTCGTCAATGTTCGCCGCGTCCCCTCTCCGGACCAGTCTCCGATCTCCGGGTCGTGTGTCAAGGGCGCTGCGCGTCCTTCGGATTGAAACCCTTGACACACGACCCGGAGCCCTACGATTGGCGCCTACGAGGGGACGCGGCTGGTGTGGGCCGTGTCCGACAAAGTCTCCGACATCCGTAGCGCACACACCCGCACGAGACCGGCCTGGCGAAGACCCAGCCCAGGCCGAGCAGCCCGATGATCTTGTGTGACCGAGGTGCTTCGGGACCAAGAAGTCACAGGGAGATCGGTCCGAGCTCTGAGTAACCAACTGAGTAACTACGGCGCTGTCAGACCCCGTACATCGGCGCACACCCACGCACCGGATCCCCGCACCGAGCCCGATTCACAGGTGGCCAGGTCCGCCCTGATAAGGCAGCAGTCGAACTGTGAGCCTCCAACGACCCCAGCGAGCGCCATCGTCAGCACACGGCACATCTGCCGTTGCCCTTCCCGACGCGACACACCGCGGCGAATATGGTCAACACGATGTTTGCAAGCAAGACGGTCTGGTCTCACTTCTGGTCTCGTTTGCCACCGTCCACCGCCGTTCGCCTCAGCCGAGGGTGCCGGCCTTCGCTGCGGGCAGAGGCGTGGAAGACGCGGGGAACAGGAAGGCGACCACCTGCTAAGCGGGTTGAGGGTTCATCCCCTCTCGCGGGTTCAAATCCCGCCGCCTCCGCTCTCACGAGGGTAAAAAACGCCGCCCGGGCGGGCACGGCTCGGGCGGCGCACCTTGAGCTGCTTATGATGCCAGCGCAGACCTAAGGCGACCTCTGCCGGGACTTACTTCGGGTAGGTCAGGCTTCGCAGGATGTTGATCCGATGTACGTCGGCCTGCCCACTCGCCTTGATCACAGTGGTGCTGCCGGTGATGGCGTCGATCACCTTGTTGGCGTCCAGCCGCGGTTGACGGGAACGAATGAGCGCAGCCTGCCCGGCGACGAACGGGGCGGCGACTGAGGTCCCATTCCAGTACGCATAACGACCTCCCGGCAC
>JAOPXN010000128.1 GCA_025965155.1 Propionibacteriaceae bacterium | reverse complement strand
GTCCGTGGGCCACCTTCCACCGTCCCCCAACCATCACAACATTAAGTGTTTGCACGTACTGGCGTGATGTCTTTGGCGTTCGATCGTTTCCAGAACGGTCAAGGATCAGAGACTTCGAATTGTCCTCGCACGCCTTTAACGTGACGCTGTCGTCGCTCAACCCAATAGGGGCGACTCCCAGGATCACAGTGGGCGCTGAGGCGTGAAAACCTTTCCGGTTCATATACCGCAGGTCACCAACGATAAAGTCTAGGTAGTCTCCCGTGGAAGTGTCTCTCAACACTTTCGTGCTCTCCAGCGCCCCGCCAGCGGCATACAACCGGCCTTGCTCATCCATGTTCCGGCGGTACGCAGCCTCGGCCCCCTCGAACGCTAGACGCTGTTTCTTCTCTGCGCTCGACTCCGGCGGTGAACTGGTGACCGACGGCTCCGGCGCCGGCGGCGAAGGCGCACCCGAGAAGGTACAAGCCCCGAGGGCAAAACTCAGCCAAAGCCCAAGTGCCACACCCTCGCGGCACACACGTAAAGCCACCTCACACCTCCCCACCGAACCCTCCACCCGCCGAAGCCCCACACAAAAGTCAAGCCCCGGCGCAGACCTCCGACTCACTGCAGCCTGCAACTCCGATTCAGCCGCGTCAAGCGCCCCCAGCAAATCTGTGGACAACCATCACCCCGCACGCCGCGGCCGGCTCGACCTCGACGACAGTCGCCAACCACTCCCCTCCGACTCGATCAGACCCGACTCCTCCAAGGCCGCCAGTTCGGCCAAACACACCGAGATCCCGACCCCCGCAACCAAGGCGATCTCACCCGACGTTGCCGGACGGCGGGCCGGTACCGCCTCGAACACCGCCAGCCGGGTGGGCTCCAGGTAGTCCGTCGGACGCTCCTCGCCGTGCGGATACATCACCAGATGGTCACCCACCGGCGAGATCAGCTCCAGTACCTCCGCCGCGCTGGTCACCAGGATCGCCTGCCCCTCCCTGATCATCAGGTGTGGAGCCGCGGACATGGTTGAATGCACCGGCCCCGGCACCGCCATCAAGGTCCGACCGCACCCCAACGCCCAGCTGGCCGTGTTACGGGCCCCCGACCTCAGCGCCGCCTCCACCACCAGCGTCCCAGCCGCCATCGCAGCGATCAGCCGGTTCCGGGCCAGGAACCGTACCCGGGTCGGCGTCGTTCCCGGTGCTAGCTCGGACACCAGCAGATGATCCTTGGCTATCCAGTCGAACAGCCGGCCATTACCCCTCGGATAGGGCACATCGACTCCGTTGGCGAGTACCGCAACGGTCGGGCCCCGTACCGCGAGCGCACCACGATGCGCGGCGGCGTCGATCCCGAACGCCCCACCGGACACGATCGTGACGCCCTGATCGGCCAGATCGGCGGCCAGGTCGGTGGCCACGCCGCTGCCGTAGTTCGTCGCCGCCCGAGACCCGACGACGGCCACAGCCCGTTCCATCATGGCTGCGAGATGCCCGGGGCCGCGCAGCCACAACCCGATGGGCACCCCACCGCGGCGCTGGACCGGCGCACAACGCCGCAGGGCGTCAAGACCGGTCGGCCACTCGTCATCTCCGGGAACAACGAACCTGGCCCCCATCTCCACCGCCCGGCGCTCGACAGCCGCTAGGTCCAGTCGGGCGGCGCGTTCCGCTAGCGGCTCACCGAACGCTCCAGACGTGACAGCCTCCCAAGCCTCGTCCGCGCTTGCAGCCGTCACCAGCTCGGTCGCCACCGTGTCACCACCGTCGACGACACAGGTCAGAGCCATCCGGCGGGCACGGTCCGTGCTGGGCGCCATCACGACACGTTCCGAGATGTCACGTCGGCCGGCTCACCACGCCGCATCGCTAACGCGATACCGACCTCCTCCCGCCCGGGACGGTCGCGCCCAGCCAGATCGGCGAGCGTCCACGCCACCCGCAGCACCTTGTCCACCCCTCGCGGGCTCAGCCTCCCCCGGCCGACCGCATCCTCCACGATCTGCAGGCCGTCGGGCAGCGGCAGCTGGGTCCGCAGATAGGGCCCCGACACCTCGCCGTTGGTCCGCCAGCCGCTCCCGGCCAGGCGGTAGCGCTGTCGCGCCCGGGCCTCCACCACCCGCGCGGCGACGGCTGCCGAGGGCTCGACCGGCTGCCCGGCGGCGACCCGCAGGAACGCCTTCTTCATCGGCACGAACGCAACCTGAATGTCGATCCGGTCCCGGATCGGCCCGGAGATCTTGTCGGCGTACCGGCGCACGGCCATCGGTGCGCAATGGCACCGGCCGCCCGGCGTCGTGGCCTGGCCACACGGACACGGGTTCGCCGCCAAGATCAGCTGGAAGTGCGCCGGATACCTGGCCTGCACCTCGCTCCGCCCCAGCGTGATCACCCCTGACTCCAACGGCGTCCGCAGCGAGTCCAGCACCCGGCTGCTGAACTCCGGCGCTTCATCCAGGAACAGCACCCCACGATGCGCACAGGAGATCGCGCCTGGTTTCGCCATCCGCGGACCGCCACCGACGATGCTCGCCATCGACGCCGAGTGGTGCGGATCCGCGTACGGCGGCCTGGTCACCAACCCGTCCGAGAGGTCGAAGCCGGCGAGCGAGTGCACCGCCGACACCTCGAGCGCCTCCTGAACCTCCAGATCGGGCAACAGCGCCGGCAGCCGCTCGGCCAGCATCGTCTTGCCCACACCAGGAGGTCCATGCAGGAACAGGTGATGGCGGCCGGCGGCCGCTACCTCCAGCGCCCACTTTGCCTCCAGCTGGCCCACCACATCGGCTAGATCCTTCTGCACCGACGCCGTGGTCACCGGCTCGCCGGTCAGCTCCACCGGCTCGACCAGTGGAATCGGCTTGTTGTTGAGCAGGGCAACGAGCTGGTCCAGCGAAGCTACGCCGAGCACCTCGATGCCCTCGACCAACTGCGCCTCGGCTGCCTGCCGAAGCGGGACGATCGCGCGGGTGAACCCGGCGTGTGCCGCGGCGAGGGTCGCCGGCAGGATCCCTCGCACGGGCCTGACCCGACCGTCGAGCCCGAGCTCGCCGAGCAGCACGGTTTTGGTCAGCCGCCCCCGCGGGAACACGTCATTGGCCGCTAGGACCGCTGCCACGATCGCCAGATCGTAGTGGCTTCCCGCTTTCGGCAATGTCGCAGGGCTCAGGTTGATCGTGAGCAGCGCCTGCGGCCACGCCTCGCCGGAGTTGCTGGTCGCGGCCTTGCACCGGTCGCGGGCCTCATACAAGGAGGTGTCCGGCAGCCCGACCAGCACTGTGCGAGGCAGCCCACTGCCAATGTCGGCTTCGACCTCGACGATCTTGCCGTCCAACCCGACGAGCGCCACGGACCACGCACATGCCAGTCCCATCAGCCGATCCCGCGAACGTGGGTCAGCCGGGGCAATTCGCCGCGCAACATGATCACTCCGACCGCATCCAGCCGGACGTCGTTGGCATGCCGGCCTTCGCTGATCAGCCATTGCGCCGCGAGTTGGCGGAGCTTTCGTACCTTCGCCTCGGTGATCGACTCGAGCGGGTCACCGAAGCCGAGCCCGGTTCTGCACTTCACCTCGCAGAACACCAGGGTTCGACGGGTCCCGACCGTCTCGACCGCTATGACGTCGAGCTCGCCGATCGGGCACCGCCAGTTGCGGGCGATGATCTCCATCCCCTGGCGTTCCAGCTCCGCGACGGCCAGATCCTCACCGAGCGCACCGACCTGCTGCCGGCTGCCCACGTTCAGAACCACTTCGTCCATGCCGCACCTCCAGCCGAAGGATTCGACCGGGGTCGGGCGATCGTGCGGGGCTCAGCCGAGGCTGTGGACGGTGGGACTCAGCCGCTGTGCACAGCCGTCAGCGGCTACCCCACCTCAGCTGTCGGAGACGTTCTTGGGAACTTCCAGGTCGCTGTGCGCGATCTCCTCGATCGACACGTCGCGGAACGTCAGCACTTTGGCGCTCTTCACGAAACGAGCCGGGCGGTACATGTCCCAGACCCAGGCGTCGCCCATCGAAACCTCGTAGTAGACGTCGCCACCCTCGGTACGTACCTTCAGGTCGACGGCGTTGCAGAGATAGAACCGGCGTTCGGTCTCCACGGCGTAGGTGAAGATGCCGACGACGTCCTTGTACTCCCGGTACAGCTGCAGCTCGAGTTCACTCTCGTACTGCTCAAGGTCTTCGGCGCTCATGACGACAAGACTCTAGCCGTTCGGGACACGTTCTCGTAACGCATCCGGTGAGTGGCGGACGGGCCGTACCGGTCCAGCCGCTCCTGGTGCAGGGGTGTGCAGTACCCCTTGTGCACGCTGAACTCGTACTGCGGGTAGACCTCATGCAGCTCACACATGATCCGGTCCCGCGTCACCTTGGCGATGATCGACGCGGCTGCGACGCAGGCGGCCACCCGATCCCCCTTCCATACGGCCAATCCTGGCACCCCGAGCCCGTCCACGCTGAAGCCGTCGGTGAGGACGTAGGTCGGCGCGACGTCGAGCCGCAGCAGCGCCCGACGCAGTGCCGAGATGTTGGCGACGTGCATGCCGAGGGCGTCGCACTCCGCCGGCTCGACACTGACCACCGACCAGGCGAGGGCTTTCTCCATGATCTCGGCGTAACAGCGTTCCCGCTGCGCAGCACTGAGCAGCTTGGAGTCGTTCAGCCCGCTGATCTGCTTGGACTTGGCGTCGGAGAGGATCACCGCACCCGCGACCAGCGGTCCCGCGCAGGCTCCCCGGCCCGCCTCGTCCGCGCCGGCGACCGGGTCGAGCCCGGCCCGTTTGAGGGCCCGCTCGTACCCGTACAGGCCGCTGTTGCGGCGTACCCGGATCGTCCCGGCGGCAGCCTCAGCCACCACGTCGGTCGACATCTAGCAGGTCACCCCCTCAGGCTTGATCACCGCTTCGGCGGGCGCAGGCTCTTTCGGCGCCGGAATCGAGCTGAAGGTCGCCGGGATGGGCAGCAGCTGAGCTCGGGAGAACGGTGCGGCAATCGCGAAGGCGGGACCGACGACCAGGTCGATCGGGACGAAGGCGACCTGGCCTCTGCCCTGGGTGGTGGACACGTCGGCGAGGTGACAGCGCGAGTCGGCGCTGGCGTCGCGATGGTCACCCATGACGAAGATCCGGTTCGCGGGCACCACGACCTCGAACTCGATGTCGGAGGGGTTCGACTTAGTGCCGTCGGGGTCGGTGTAGAGATAGCTGCTCTCCTCCAGCGCCTTCCCGTTGACGGTGATCCGGCCCTCGGTGTCGCAGCAGATCACCCTGTCACCGGGCATCCCGATCACCCGTTTGATCAGGTGTTCGGTGGCCGTGTCGGGCAGCACACCGATGAACTCGAAGGCCTTGCCGATCGGCCCACGCTCCGCCATGGTCTCCCCGCCCAACCAGCCGCCCGGATCGGCGAACACAACCACGTTACCGCGGTGGAAGTCGGTGATCTTCTGCACCACGACCCGGTCCCGCACCAGCAGCGTGTTCTCCATCGACCCGGAAGGGATGATGAACATCTGCCCGACGAAAGCGCGCAGCAGCGAGGACACGATGATCGCCCCGACAACTACAAGCACCAGCTCCCGGGCGAACGCGCCGAAGCGCCGGGACGCAGTCGCTTTGGGCTTCGTGCTCTCGGTGCTCAACAGTTTGCCTCCGGTCCGGCGTGGATGAGGGGCTTCGTGGGCGCCGGTGACTTGCCCGGCGCCACGTTGGCGAACGTCGGCGGGACCGTCAGGCGCTTGCGGTCGGCGAGCGGCCAGACCACGGCAAACGCCCGGCCGACCACGAGATCTTCAGACACGAATGCATTCTCGCCCTTGACACCCCCGACTTGCTCGTCATTCAGGTGACACCGCGAGTCGCGGCTGTTGTTCCGGTTGTCCCCCATCAGGAACAGCCGTCCAGCGGGTACCACGACGTCGAAGCGGATCGCGGACGGCTTCACCTGAACCCCGTCGGGCGTAGTGTAGAGATAGCTGGTCTCCTCCAGCGGTACCTGGTTCACGGTGATCCGGCCCTGGCTGTCGCAGCACGCCACCTCATCGCCGGGCAGGCCGATGACACGCTTGATCAGATGGCCGGTCGCGGTGTCGGGCAGTACGCCGATGAACTCCAACGCCTCACCGATCGGTCCTCGCTTCAGGGCGGTGCTCTGGTTCAGCCAGCCACCGGGATCGGCGAACACGACCACCTGACCGCGCTTGGGACTGCTCAGCTTCTCCACCACAACGCGGTCGCCGATGAGCAGGGTGTTCTCCATCGACGACGACGGGATGATGAACATCTGGCCGACGAAGCCCCGCAGCAGCGAGGCGACGATGATCGCGCCCACCACAACGAAGAGCAGCTCTTTGAGAAAGGCGACAGTGTGCTGACCGAAGGTCAGCCGGCGCTGAGGGGCAGGCCGGTCTTCGCTCACCTGGGCGGACCTGTCCGCACGAGACATTCAGCCAGCCCCGATCGTCGTGGCACCCAAGCCGTTCAGCGAAGGTCGCGCTTTTCCTTGATCTTGGCTGCCTTACCGCGCAGACCTCGCAGGTAGTAAAGCTTGGCGCGACGCACGTCGCCCCTACGCTCGACCTCGATCTTATCGATGATCGGGCTGTGCACCGGGAAGGTACGCTCCACCCCGACGCCGAAGCTGACCTTGCGGACGGTGAATGCCTCACGGAGGCCATCGCCTGCACGGGAGATCACCACGCCGGCGAAGACCTGGATGCGGGAACGGTTACCCTCGACGACCTTGACGTGCACCTTGACGGAGTCGCCAGGACGGAAGGTGGGGATGTCGGTGCGCAGGGAGGCGCTATCCAACTCGTTGATGAGCTTGCTCATGTCATTTCCTCGCCAGTGCCACAGGCCACCACGGTGGTGTACCAACAACAATCCAAACGTCGCGATCGATCCCCCTGTGGCAGGTGTCGCGAACACTTGGACAACAGCGCCCAAGTCTGCCATACGACGCGTCGGAGCAGAAATCCCTGCTCAGCCTTCCCTCCCCTGCTGACCCATCCGGGCCCCGAGGTCGACCCGGCACGTCAGGTTCAGGTCGGCCAGGAACGACTCGTCGTGGCTGGCCACCAGCAGCGCACCACGATACTGCGCCAGGGCCTCGGTCAGCTGCCGGACGCTGTCCAGGTCAAGGTTGTTGGTGGGCTCGTCCAAGATCAACAACTGCGGCGGCGGCTCGCTCAGCAGCAGCGCCGCCAGGGTCGCGCGGAACCGCTCCCCTCCGGAGAGCGACCCCACCGGCCGGGCGATGGTGTCGGCGCCGAGCAGGAACCGGGCCAGCTCGGCCCGCAGCCGGTTGTCGTCGGCCGTCGGTGCCAGCCGGCTCACCGCGGCCAGCACCGAGTCGCCGTCCTCCAGTAGCTGCAGCCGTTGCGGCAGCAGCCGGTACGGCACCCGGAGTGCCACCGACCCGGACCGGGGCTCAACCCGACCGCGCAGCGTGTCGATCAGAGTGGTCTTGCCGCAACCGTTGGGCCCGACCAGGCCGACGCGCTCGGGACCCCGCAGATGGAGCGAGACCGCGACCCCGTTCCGCAGCACCAGGTCCTCGGTGACCACGATGTCGCGGCCGGGCGGCACGCTGGTTCGGCTCAGGTCGACCTCGATCGACTCGTCGTCGCGCACCCGGTCCTCGGCGGCCTCCAGTCGCTGTCGCGCCTCGGCCACGTCCGCCTGATGACCGCCTCGGAGCTTCCCGGCCGACACCTCCGCTGCCCGCTTCTTGGCGCCGGCCACGATCTTGGGCACGTTCCCAGCCTGGCTGCGAGCGAAACGCTGCCGTCGGTCCAGCTTGATCCGGGCCTCGACCAGCTCCCGCTGCTGTCGCCGGAGGTCCGACTCCGCCGTCCGCACGCCGCGGGCCGCAGCCTCCTGCTCGACGGCGAGGGCTTCGGTGTAGGCGGTGAAGTTGCCGCCGAAGAACCGGATGTCGCCGGCCCGCATCTCGCCCACGTAGCCGACCAGGTCCAGCAGCTCACGGTCGTGGCTGACCACGATGGCCTGTCCGCGCCAGGAGGCCAGCGCCGCATGCAGCCGGCTGCGAGCCTGCCGGTCCAGGTTGTTCGTCGGCTCGTCCAGCAGCAGCACCTCGGGCTCGGCCAGGAACTGCGCCGCCAGGGCGAGCAGGATCACCTCCCCACCGGACAGCGTTCCGATCGGCCGCAACAGGTCCAGGTCAGCGAACCCGAACCGACCCAGCATGGCGGTGCAGCGTTCGGGAAGGTCCCACTGGTCGCCGACCGTCTCGAAGTCGCGCATGGTCCCGTGGCCCGCGTCGATGGTTGCCAGAGCGGCGAGCACCGGCTCGATGCCAAGCACCTCGGCCACACTCCGATGACCTTCGAGCACCAGGTGTTGGGGCAGGTAGCCGATCCGCTCGGGCCGGGTGACCGACCCGCCGCTCGGTGAGAGGTCACCGGCGATGAGCCTCAACAGGGTGGACTTGCCGACGCCGTTGCGGCCGACCAGACCCGTGGTTGTGTCGGGAAAGGCGCAGTCCAGGCCGGCGATGGCGATTTCGCCTGAGGGCCAGGCGAACGAAAGGTCGTGACAGACAACAGCAGAAGGCATAGCTACTCCGAGGAATCGATGAGGTGCGCAGCGGCGCGTAGCCGGCTGCGCGGGATTGCATCGAAACTCAGGAGGACACGGGCCATTCCTCGGGTCGGGAGCAGAACGGGAACCAGCCTAGGACTGCCCTTCCGGGCCCGCAACGGGTTTATCCGAGCGCGCCGACCAGGCCGCGAGGAGGGCAGCCTCGGTCTCGCGGCTGAGTCCCGCGGTGCGTTCCCGGTCGACGCCGAGCTCCTGCTCGAAGCCCAGCGACTCCTTCACCACGTCCGCCAGAGTGGACAGCTGCAGGCCGGCCGCCTTGGCGGCCTTGTTCGACCGGGCCCCGAAACCGGTGTACCCCTCGGACGGCAGCCACAGCGGCAGTGACCGCGGTCCGGCCCAGAAGTTGACCTGCTGCTGAACCAGCCAGTCCGGGTCCACCGCCACCTGAGCCGCGGTGGACCCACACACGTGCTGAACCCGGTTGATCATCGCCGACAACGGCATCGGGTCACCGACCAGGTTGAAGGTGCCGACCGTCTTCGACTCGGCACTGTCGACCAGCCAGCGGGCCAGATCGGCGACACCGATGACCTGCATCCACTGCTCGGACCGGTCCGGGACCAGCACGTCACCCGAGTCGGGCCGGGCAAACCTGGCAGGCCAGTAGCCGAACCGGTCCGACGGGTCACCCCGGCCGGCAATCAGTCCGGGGCGGCAGACCTGCAGCCGGTCGCCAACCGCCTCGGCACAGGCGACTTCGCACGCCACCTTCGCCTCGCCATAGAGCTCAATCTGCGCCGGCCCCTGCTGCCCGTACGCCGGTAGCAGCGCGTCGCCCTCCTCGGCACCGGGCACGTCGTGGTCGGCGTATACCGACGCGCTGGAGACGAAGGCCCAGTGCGCGCTCCGGCCGCCCAGAACCGCCACGGCGTCACGGGCGTGGGCCGGCTGCCAGGTGACATCGACCACCGCGTCCCACTCCCCGGTCGCACCCGCGTACGCGACCTCGCCCCGGTCGCGGTCGGCTGCGATCAGCTCCGCGCCCGGCGCAGGCGACCGCCGACGGCCGCGGTTCAGGCAGCTGACTTGATGGCCGCGCTCCAACGCCAGCTCGACCACAGCCGCCGACAGGAAGGCGGTACCGCCCAGCACCAGCATCCGCATCCACCGAGGATGGCACCCGCAGTGGACTCCCGAGCCGCTGTTCGCCCTGGGCTGAGCCGCAGCGCCAGATGGTTACCCAGGGTTGATCGTTACGTAGTCACGCCAGCTGAACTGAGGGTCATAGCCGAGCAGTGACCGCGCCTTGTCGATGGCCAGCAGGGTCTCGTGCTCACCGACTGGACGCCTCAGCTCCAGGTCGGGGAACTGGTCGGCGAGCAGCTCGGCGTTGCTGGCAGCCATGATGGTGTCGGCCGCAGCGATCACGAAGCTGTGGGCGCCGGGCAGCTCAGCGGTCACCGCCAGTCGGCACGCCTGCGCGACGTCGCGGGCGTCGACGTAGCCCCAGAGGTTCCAGCGTCGCAGCGCGAAGTCGTCCTGGTACCCCGGGACCCGCTCGTAGTCCGACTCCAGGTGCACGTTGGACAGCCGCAACGCGATGTAGCTGCCGCCGGTCCATTCCGCGAAGTGCACCGCCATGGTCTCGCCTACCACCTTCGAGAGCGCGTAGGTGCTGGTCGGCAAGGGGTAATGGTGCTCGTCGATCGGCGCATAGAGCGGCGGGATGTCGAAAGGCAGTCCGAACGTTGTCTCGCTGGACGCCCACACCACCTTGTGGATCCCGAGCAGCTGCGCGGCGGAGAACACGTTGAAGTTCATGGCCGTGTTCTGGGTGAAGGTGGTGCTGGCCGGGAACAGGCCGGGTGCCGGAATAGCGGCCAGGTGCACGATGTCGTCGACGCCTCGGAGCACGTCCACCGTCTGACCGAAGTCGGTGAGGTCCGCGCGGACCAGGCCCACGCCGACGTCCTGGGCGAACTCCCCGTACCCGCCGGCAGCACCGGTCGCGTCGATCGGCACGACGGTGTAGCCCTCCTCGAGGAAGTGGCGTACGACTACCCGCCCGGTCTTGCCCGCGGCTCCGGTGATGGCAACGGTGGCCACGGTTACCGACCCCCCTCGATCTTGCGACTGCGCTGGGCCTCGCCCGGACCCCCGTACGGGTAGTCATCCGGTGCAGGCCGGCCGGCGTTCGACAGCAGGTCCAGCTCCTCCTCGCTGAGGTGCACGCCGGCCGCGGCGAGGTTCTGCTCCAGCTGCTCCTGGGTACGGGCGCCCATGATCACCGAGGTGACGGCGGGCTGGTCCACCAGCCAGGCCAGGGCGACCTGCGCCATCGAGTCGCCACGCTGCTCGGCGACCGTGCGGACGGCGTCGATCACGTCCCAGGTGCGCTCGACCGAGTTGCGGCGGTCGTAGGCCTCCATCCCGCGCTCGGGGTTCTCGCCCAGCCGGGTGCTGCCGGTGGGACGCACGTCTCGCTGGTACTTCCCGGTCAGCCAGCCACCGCCGAGCGGCGACCAGGGCAGCAGGCCGAGCCCGTACTCCTCACTGGCGGGGATGATCTCCAGCTCGATGTCGCGCACCAGCAGGTTGTACTGCGGCTGAAGCGTCACTGGCGCGGTCAGCCCCGCGGCTCGTGCCCGTTCCGCCGTCTGAGCGATCTGCCATCCGGTGAAGTTGGAGAGACCGAAGTAGTGAATCTTGCCCGCCCGGACGGCGTCGTCGACGAACCGGAGAGTCTCCTCGATCGGCGTGTACGGATCCCAGGCGTGCATCTGGTACAGATCGATGGTGTCGACCTGAAGCCTCCTCAGCGAGGCATCAAGTGCATCGCTGAGATGCCGCCGGGACAGGCCGACACCGGTCGGGCTGTTGTCGGTCGGGAAACGTCCCTTGGTGGCAATCACCACCTCGCGACGACGGCCCGGCCTGGCGTGCAGCCATCGTCCGATGATCGACTCGCTCTCACCGGCGGTGTAGACGTCGGCGGTGTCGATCAAGGTGCCGCCTGCCTCGCAGAAGGTGTCCAGCTGGGTGAAGGCGGCCTCCTCCGGTGTCTCGTCACCGAACGTCATGGTGCCCAACGTCAGCCGCGAGACAGCCGTCCCGCTGCTGCCCAGTAGTTCGTACTCCATACGTCGCTCCTCAACCCTGTGGGAGAACCGCAGGATGCCCCATGCGGTCCGGTCACCTGATCCGATTGATCCTACCTATTGGGCCACCGGCCGGTGAGCCGCCTTGGATGCGGATGCAACCAGAGCCGCTCGGCCGGCGTACTGGGGAACATGAGCTTTCCACCAACCGCGCTGGGCGAGCGGTCTCCCGGCCACGCCCGTACGGGAAGAGACCGCCGATGAGCGGGATCGCCCTGCACGCTCCGTCGAAGCCGGGCATGATTCCAGCAACGACCCTAGGAGCGATGATGGACGAGGAGACGTTCGACGCCTTCTACCAGACCTCCTTCCGCCGGCTGGTGGGACAGATCTACGCGATGTGCGGGAACCTTACGGAGGCCCAGGACTGTGTGCAGGAAGCATTCGTGCGGGCTTGGGACAAGCGTCGGACTCTCGACACCGACCAGTCCCCCGAGGCATGGGTACGGACGGTGGCCTACCGGCTGGCGGTGAGCCGCTGGCGCAAGGCACGTAAGGCGTTGCTGCCCCCGGACCGAGCCCACGCACCCATCGCACCGCCCGAGCCCGACGTCACCCGGGTGGCGCTGGCCCGAGCCCTGCAGACTCTGCCCGCGGAGCAGCGTCGAGCGATCGTGCTGCATCACCTGTGCGACCTGTCCGTCGCCGATGTCGCCCATGAGGTGGGCGCACCGGTCGGCACTGTGAAGGCACGGCTGTCACGCGGACGGGCTGCGCTGGCTCTCCTGCTCGCCGACGACACATCCGAGGAGTCTCACCATGGCTGAGCGCGACACGTTCACCGAGCTCGCCGAGCTGGCCCGGTTCGGCGAGGAGTACGCCGACCCGATTCCCGCCGCTCACATTCGGGCGCGGGGCACCCAGCGGCGCCGGCGCCGGCACGGACTGGTCGCGGCCACGGTGGCGACAGCAGTGGTCCTTGCGGGTGGAGCGATCCTCTCCGGGTCGGGACTGGGCGCTGACCGCCAGCCAAGCCCGGCCGTCGAGTCGACGATCAGCGCGGTGCCGCAGCCGTCCACGCCGGCTGCCCGGCACATCGTCGACACAGACCTGCTCACCGCGGCCGAGGTACCGCTGGGTACCAACTACGAAACGGTCACGATCACCAACACTGATCTTGGTCGGCAGCCGGACGAGCTGTCCGCGTGCCAGGCGGGTCCAGCATCGCTGCTGGGCGCCCGCCAGGCGCTGCCGCGGAACTTCCGCGGCGACCGGGCCGACAGCCCGCGCGGCCGGTTTCCGGACGTCTACACGCTGACGTTGCAGTTCGACGACGCCGCCCAGACCGCTCAGGCGCAGGCACGGTACGTCGGCTGGCTGAGCGACTGCGCCACCCGGCTGGACGGCAGGGGTTACCGGGCGCTCCGCCCCGCCGCCGGGAATCAGCCGCAGCCAACCAGCATCAAGGCCGGGCAGGCTAACGGAGCTGTCTACGACCTGGTCTATCTCGAGCCCGGCCAGCCGGCAGAGAACGGGACGTTCGAGAACGTCGGTCTGCTGCCGGTCGGAGACCGGCTGGTGATCATGGTCCGGGTAGCGCAGGGTCAGGACGACAACGCCTACTACGTGGGCGCCAGCCCGGTCGACGGCATGCAGAGGCACCCCTTCTACGCGATGATGACCACCGCGGCGAAGAAGCTGGCCTAGCGGTTGCCCTTGATCAGTGAGCCGAGCAGATCGCGGTTGAGGAAGGAGATGGTTTCGAAAGGAATGCCCTTCGGGCAGACCGCGGTGCACTCACCGATGTTGGTGCAGCCCCCGAAACCCTCCTCGTCGTGCTGGGCGACCATGCCGGCCACCCGCGAGTACCGCTCCGGCTGGCCCTGCGGCAGCAGGTTGAGGTGCGTCACCTTGGCCGCGGTGAAGAGCATGGCTGAGCCGTTCGGGCAGGCTGCGACGCACGCTCCGCAGGCAATGCAGGTCGCCGCATCGAAAGCCATGTCCGCATCGGTCTTAGGCACCGGGGTGGCGTGTGCGTCCGGTGCCGACCCGGTCGGCACGCTGATGTACCCACCGGCCTGGATGATCCGGTCGAAGGCGCCCCGGTCCACCACCAGGTCCTTGATCACGGGGAACGGTTCGGCCCGCCACGGTTCGACATCGATCACGGCGCCGTCGGCAAAGGACCGCATGTGCAACTGGCAGGTGGTGGTCTGCAGCGGACCGTGCGGCTGCCCGTCGATCACGACGCCGCACTGGCCGCAGATGCCTTCCCGACAGTCGTGGTCGAACGCGATCGGGTCGTCGCCTTCCAGCGTCAGCCGCTCGTTGAGCACGTCCAGCATCTCCAGGAACGACATGTGTTCGGAGACGTTTTCGACACCGTAGGTCACCATCCGGCCCTCGGTCTCTGCGTTGGGCTGCCGCCAGACCCGCAACGTGATGTTCACTTGTGCTTCCTCACTGGTTGCTCTTGATTCCTCAGTCGTCGTCCGCCGATGATGCCCAGGCTCACTTGTAGCTCCGCTGCTTCAGCTCGATGTACTCGTACACCAGCGGTTCCTTGTGCAGGATCGGTTTCGCGTTGTCCCCGGCGAACTCCCAGGCCGCCACGTAGGCGAACTCGTCGTCGTTACGCAGGGCCTCCCCATCCGGAGTCTGGCTCTCGGCACGGAAGTGGCCGCCACAGGACTCACGCCGGTGCAGCGCGTCGATGCACATCAGCTCGCCGAGCTCGAAGAAGTCGGCCACACGTCCGGCCCGCTCCAGGGCCTGGTTGAGCTCCTCGTTGGTGCCCAGCACCTTCACGTCCGCCCAGAACGCACGCTTCAGATCGCGGATCAGGCTGATGGCCTTTCGCAGTCCTTCCTCGGACCGCTCCATTCCGCAGTACTCCCACATGATGTGGCCGAGCTCCTTGTGGAAGGAGTCAACGGTGCGGGTTCCGTTGGTGGTCAGGAACTTGTCGATCCGCGACTTCACCGCCTCAACAGCCTCGACGGCGGCGGGGTGGGAGGCGTCCACCTTGTCGAAAGGGCCGTCTGCCAGATAGTCGTTGATGGTGTTCGGCAGGATGAAGTAGCCGTCCGCCAGCCCTTGCATCAGCGCGCTGGCGCCGAGCCGGTTAGCGCCGTGGTCGGAGAAGTTGGCCTCACCGGTCACGTACAGGCCCGGGATGTTGGACTCCAGGTCGTAGTCGACCCACGCACCACCCATCGTGTAGTGCACGGCCGGGTAGATTCGCATCGGCGTCTCGTACGGGTTCTCGCCGGTGATCTGGGCGTACATGTCGAAGAGGTTGCCGTACTTGGCTTCAACGGCGCGTTTCCCCAGCCGCTTGATCGCGTCGGCGAAGTCGAGGTACACCCCGAGTCCGCTCGGGCCGACCCCGCGCCCTTCATCACAAACCTTCTTCACCGCGCGCGAAGCGATGTCTCGTGGCACCAGGTTGCCGAAGGACGGATACATCCGCTCCAGGAAGTAGTCGCGGTCCTCCTCCGGGATGTCGCGTGGGTCGCGCTTGTCTTCGCCCCTCTTCGGTACCCACATCCGGCCATCGTTGCGCAACGACTCGCTCATCAACGTGAGCTTCGACTGGTAGTCGCCGGTCACCGGGATGCAGGTCGGGTGGATCTGGGTGAAGCACGGGTTGGCGAAGTACGCACCCTTGCGGTGCGCCCGCCACGTCGCGGTGACGTTACAGCCCATCGCGTTGGTGGACAGGAAGAACACGTTGCTGTAACCGCCGCTGGCCAGGACCACCGCGTCGGCGAAGTGGGTCTCGATCTCTCCGGTCACCATGTCCCGAACAACGACCCCACGGGCCCTGCCGTCGACCAGGATCAGCTCCAGCATCTCGTGCCGGGTGTGCATCTCCACGGTCTTGGCGGCGATCTGGCGTTCCAGTGCCTGATAGGCGCCGATCAGCAGCTGCTGGCCGGTCTGGCCCCGAGCGTAGAAGGTACGGGACACCTGCACTCCGCCGAAGGAGCGGTTGTCCAACAGGCCACCGTACTCGCGAGCGAACGGCACGCCCTGTGCCACGCACTGGTCGATGATCTCGACACTGATCTGGGCCAGCCGGTACACGTTGGACTCACGGGCGCGGAAGTCGCCGCCCTTGACCGTGTCGTAGAAAAGGCGGTAGATCGAGTCGCCGTCATTGCGGTAGTTCTTGGCCGCATTAATGCCGCCCTGTGCTGCGATCGAGTGCGCACGTCGTGGGGTGTCCTGGTAGCAGAACGTCTTTACGCTGTAGCCGGCTTCACCAAGCGTGGCGGCTGCGGATGCACCCGCCAAACCTGTACCGATCATGATCACCGAGAGCTTGCGGCGGTTCGCCGGGTTGACCAGCCTGGCGCTGAAGCGTCGCTTGTCCCAGCGCTGCTCGATCGGACCACCCGGTGCTTTCGTGTCCATCACCGGGTCACCCTCGACATACACCGAGTCAGCGTCGATCGAGTCGACCACCACGTTGTCTTCAGTCATTACTTCACCAGTCCCAAGAGAATTCCGAACGGGGGCAGCAGAAAGCCGATCGTGATCACAGCGGCCACCACGTAGGCCAAGGCGTTGATGCGACGGCGGGCAGCAGCGCTCGTGTTGGCACCCAGTGTCGTCAGGGCGCTCCAGGTGCCGTGCCGCAGATGGAGGCCGACCGCGATCATGGCGATCGTGTACGACAGCACCACCCACCAGATCTGGAAGCCATTCACCACGCGCTGGTAGGGGCTGCCGGCCGCGCCACCCGGCGCGATCACGTTGGCCGTCAGGTGCAGCAGGTGGTAGATCACGAACAAGGCGATGATCACGCCGCCCCAGCGCATCGTGAACGAGGCGTAGCTGCGCTGCACGCCGCGCCTGGCTTTCGGGCTGACGTAGCGCTTGGTCCCACCGCGTGCGACTCTGGCGCGACGCCACAGGGCGATCGCCGCGTACGCGTGCAGGATCACGCTCACCAGCAGCACGACCCGGATGATCCAGAGCAGCCCTGTGTGTGGCAGCACCGGCTCGCCGATGTCGCGCAGGTGGTGGGCGTAGTTGTCGAAGGACGCCCGACCCGAGAACACCTTCAGGTTGCCGTACATGTGGGCGATCAGGTACCCGAGCATGATCAGGCCGGTAACGGCCATCAGCGCCTTGAGCGCCACAGTCGACCTTGCTGCCTTCTTGGCAGGGGTCAGAGAAACAGTTGCCACGGACCCACCCTAGATCTGCCGTGAACGATTCGCTAAGTAAGGCTCGCCTGCGTGACAGGTGTCTCTTTTTCGCAGGCCGGGTCCGCAGCGGCGCCGAGCTATTGGAGCCGCTTCGTCAGAGTGAGGATTGCGACGCCGGCGGGGTCCACGCCGCGGGACGCCTCACGATAGCCTCGGCGCGCGTAGAAGCGCCGGCTGCCAGAGCTTAGCGCGCCGGTGACCAGGCGATACTCGGTGGCGTCCTCGGGGGCCAGCGCCTCGATCGCGTCCATCAGCCGGCCGCCGATCCCGACACCATGCAGGTCGGGTGCCACCATCAGCCGGCCGATGTACCAGGCGCCGTCCGCCTCCAGCCGGCCGCGGACCGAGCCGACCAGGCGCCCAGCTAGTCGTGCTGCAAGCACGCTTTGATGGCCGCGTGCTGCAAGCACGCTTTGATGGCCGCGGGCTGCAAGCCCGCTCTCCTGGCTGAGCGAGTCCCGCAGCTCATCGAGGGTCTGGGTCAACGGCGGGATGTCGAACGACCCGTTCAGCCGCCCCTCGGCCATGAAGGCCGCCTGCTGCAGGGTGAACAGCTCCCCCGCGTCCGCTGCCGTCGCCGGCCCGACCACCAGCTCGCCGTGAACAGGCGGTAGCAGGTCGGGACGGCGGTCGCGGGTCTTGGCCAACGCCTGCTCCCGCCGCCAGGCCGCGATCCGGCCGTGGTGGCCGGAGAACAGCACCTCGGGGACGGCCAGATCGCGCCAGCTCGGCGGCTTGGTGTAGACCGGGTACTCCAGCAGTCCTTCGTGGCCTGCCGAATGTGACTCCTCGGCGAGGGACTCCGGGTTGCCGACGACACCTGGAATGAGCCGCACGATCGCCTCGATGATGACCAGCGCGGCGGCCTCGCCGCCGTTCAGCACGTAGTCGCCGATGCTGATCTCGTCGACCCGCATCCGGGTAGCCGCGTGCTCCACGACTCGGGCGTCGATGCCCTCGTAACGCCCGCAGGCAAAGATCAGGTGCTGCTCGGTGGCCAGCTCGTCGGCCAGCCGCTGGTTGAACTGCCGACCGGACGGAGTGAGCACGATCAGTCGGGGCTGTTGCTCCGCAGGTCGGGGCTGTTGTTCCGCAGGCGCGATCTCGTCCAGCATGAGACCCCACGGATCCGGCTTCATCACCATCCCGGCCCCGCCACCGTACGGGGTGTCGTCGACGGTCCGGTGCCGGTCGGAGGTCCACTGCCGCAGGTCGTGGACCGCGAGGTCGACCAGCCCATTCTCGATGGCCTTCCCGACCAGGGACAGCTGCAGCGGCGCCAGATACTCGGGAAAGATCGAGACGACGTCCAGCCGCATCAGGCGTCGTCCTCGTCGCTGAGCAGCCCGGCGACGTCGGCGAGCCGGACACAGCCGGACGAGACGTCGACGTCGGGAACCAGTGCCTCCACGAAGGGGATCATCCGGGCGCCGTTGGCCGTGTCGATCTCCAGCAGATCCTGAGCAGGCAGATGCACGACAGCGGTGACCGTGCCCACCTCAGTGCCGGCCGCGTCCAGCACCCGAAGCCCGATCAGCTGACGGTCGTAGTAGACGCCGTCCTCGTCCGGCGTCTCGTCGGCGGGGACGTCGACCACCAGCCGGATACCGCGTGCCTCCTCGGCGGCGGTGCGGTCCACTAGCTCGGCGAACTTCACCAGCAGCCGGCCCGAGTGGTCCCGGGCGGCCGCGACGGTGAAGTCGCGGCTGCCGTCCTCCGCCCGCAGCACCGCGCCAACCCGGAAGCGAAGCTCGGGCTCGTCGGTACGGACGTCGATGCTGACGTCGCCCCGGATACCGTGGGCGCGCCCGATCACCCCGACCACGATCTCGACCGTCTGGGCCATCCTGCCTCCTTACTTTTGCGGTAAACGCGAAGCGCCCCGATCATCCTTGCGGAGATCGGGGCGCGACGAAGAGTGGGTCAGCGGCGGCCGCGGCCACCGCTACCGGTGGGACCGGAGCGCCGGTCGACGTCGATGAAGTCGACCCGGACCTGTTCCCGACCCGCCAGCGCGGCTACGACGGTGCGCAGCGCGGTGGCGGTTCGGCCTGAGCGGCCGATCACCTTGCCGATGTCGTCAGGATGCACCCGGACTTCCAGCATCCGGCCGCGTCGCAGGTCCTTGTCCTTGACCTGCACCTCGTCCGGGTTGCTGACGATGCCCCGGACCAGGTGTTCCAACGCCTCGGCCAGCACTATCAGGCCTCTTCGGTCGACTCGGCAGCCGGTGCCTCAGTACTCGGGGTCTGCTCAGCCGGTGCACTTGAGCTCTGCTCAGCCGGTGCATTTGCGCTCTGCTCGGTCTTGGGCTTGTCGGCGCGCTTGGAGATGGCTGCAGTCTGCGGCTCGCTGCCGGCCTCGGCCAGTGCTGCGTTGAAGAAGTCCAGCTTGTTGCGCTTCTCCTTCTGCGGCTCGACGCCCGACGCGGAGGTGTCACCGGAGAACTTCTGCCAGTCACCGGTCCGCTTCAGGATGGCGATGACAGTCTCGGTGGGCTGGGCGCCGACAGACAGCCAGTACTGAGCACGCTCAGAGTTGACCTCGATGAACGACGGGTCGTTCTTAGGGTGGTACTTACCGATCTCCTCGATCGCCCGTCCGTCACGCTTGGTGCGCGAGTCGGCGACGACGATGCGGTAGTGCGGCGACCGGATCTTGCCCAGACGCTTCAGTCGAATCTTGACAGCCACGTGTGTGGTTACTCCTGTACGGGATATGCCTGGGATCGCTACCCAGTCATTAAACGGGTGAAGTCATAGCACCGGGGTGGGGAACACCGCAGGCGATGACTTCGGATGGATCCGTTCCGAGCGGCGATGAGAGGGCACCACACGGGACAGACGCACAGGCCATTCTGCCAGAGTTCCCCCACTCAGAGCCAACTGAGCCCGATCACGCGTTCGGCCACCCGGGTACGACCGCGCCACACTACTGTGACGCCCATGGAAACCACGACCACCCGTGAACGGATCGACGACGTCCCTGGAGGTAGCCGGGCGCTGTCGGTCGTCGTGGTCCGGCCCAAGGAGTCGGGCCGCTGGCCGGGTGTGGTGATGATCCATGAGGCATGGGGGCTCGACGATGTGCTGGTCCGGCAGGCCGAGCACCTGGCGTCGCGCGGTTACGTTGTCGTCGCTCCGGACCTGTTCAGCGACCGCCCTAAGATCCGATGCCTGGTGTCCACCTTCCGCGCCCTCAGCGCGGGCACTGGAAAACCGTTCGCCGACGTCCAGGCGTGCCAGAGCCTGCTCCGCTCCGACCCCAGCTGCACCGGCGGCCTGGGAGTGATCGGCTTCTGCATGGGGGGCGGGTTCGCGTTGCTGCTGGCCAACCGCGGTTTCGACGTCAGCGCCGTGAACTACGGGATGCTGCCCAAGGACCTGAACGCCGCGCTGGACGGCGCCTGTCCGGTGGTTGGCAGCTACGGCGGCCGGGACAAGGGGCTGGCCGGTGCGGCGGACCGGCTCCGTGAAGGTCTGGAAGAGGCAGGGGTGCCGGGCGACGTGAAGGAGTACCCCACCGCCGGGCACAGCTTCCTCAACGACGAGGAGAACGCACCGAAGGTCTTCCGGCCACTGATGCGGATCAGCGGGGCCGGCCCGGATCCGGACGCCGCGGCGGACGCCTGGCAGCGGATCGAGGCGTTCTTCGCCCAGTACCTGCCGCAGACACCTGACCGGCGACCCAGCTGAGTTGGTTCCCGCGGGGGCGCGGAGCTCAGCTGGTGATGTCCTTGCGCAGAAAGTGCCATACCGCCAGCCCGATCAACACCACACCGTAGCCAACCGACCACAGAGCTCCGGTCGCCATGGCCGAGTAGTCGACGGTCGGCGACAGCGCATCCGCCCAGGCGTACGCGTAGTGGCCCGGCAGCCCCTCACGGATGCCACCGAGGGCGGTGATCGAGTCGAGGATGGCTGACAGGATCATCAGCAGCACGGCTCCACCAACCGCGGCCAGCGGTGCGTCAGTCCAGACGCCGAGGGCGAAGGCAAAGGAGGCCACAACCAGCAGGCTGACCAGCAGGTAGCCGGTAATGACGGCCAGGCGCCAGCCGAACTCCGGCCAGCCGATCTGGTCGCCGGTGGGGCCGATGTACGGGCCCCAGCCGTAGGCAAACCCTCCGACCAGCAGCGTCCACGCCGGCAGCAGTACCAGCGCCGCCACCGAGAACAGCCCGGCCACGATGAGCTTCTGCCGGAGCAGCCGTTCCCGTCGTACCGGCGCGGCCAGCAGGTACCGCAGGCTGGACCAGCTGGCCTCCGACGGCACAGTGTCGCCGGCGAAGAGTGCGACCACCACGATCAGCAGGAAGCTGGTGGACGCGAACAGCGCGAACACGACGAGATTCGCGCCGCTGTCCTGGGCCAGGTCGACGAAGCCGCGGGCGCCGGAGTCGTTCTCCTCGCTGCCGAGCGCGAACGCGCCGATCAGGATCAGCGGCAACAGCATGATGACAGTGAAGATCCCCTGGGTACGACGGCGCCGCAGCTGCCGACGGATCTCCGCCCGCAGCGGCAGTGCCTTGGTCCGCTCAGCCATCGGCACTCCGTGCGCTGAGCACGGCATCGGTACCGTCGGCTTCCTGTCCAGGTGGGCCGACCAGGCTCATGAAGACCTCCTCCAGCTGTCGCCGCCCGTCCACGGACTCCACCGGGTATCCGGCTTCGACGAGTCGAGCGACCACCTCGGACCGCGGCAGGGTGCCGGTAGCCCGGATTACGCCGTTTTCGACCACGGTCGCGAGGCCGGCCCGGCGAAGGACCACCTGAGCCGCCTCGACATCACTGCCCTCGGCAAGACCGACGAGGGTTACGTCGTCGGTGGCGGTCAGCTCCGCCATCGACCCGGTCAGGATGACGGTGCCGCGGTGCATCACGACGACGTGGCTGCAGGTTTGCTCCACCTCCGACAGCAGGTGGCTTGACACCACCACGGTCCGTCCGCTTGCGGCATAGTCGGCCAGCACCGAACGCATCGCCTTGATCTGGGGCGGGTCCAACCCGTTGGTCGGTTCGTCCAGCAGCAGCAACGACGGCAGCCCCAGCATGGACTGGGCGATCCCCAGACGTTGCCGCATCCCCTGGCTGTAGCCGCGGACCGTGCGGTGGATGGCCGCCCCGAGACCGGCGATGGCGAGGGCCTCGTCCAGGTGCGCCTCCTCGATCGGGCGTCCGGTCGCCTGCCAGTACGCCTGCAGGTTGGCCCAACCGGTGAGGTGGGGAAGGAACCCCGGTCCCTCGATAAAGGCGCCGACCGATACCAGTACGTCGGCTCCGGCATGAACAGGATCACCGTGCACGTGGATGGTCCCAGAGTCGGGCCGGATCAGCCCCACCAGCATCCGCATCGTGGTGGTCTTTCCGGCACCGTTGGGCCCGAGCAGGCCGACCACCTGCCCCCGTTCGGCGGCGAAGGAAACGCCGTCGACGGCACGGAAGCCGTCGCCGTAGGTTTTGACCAGGTCCTGCACCAGCAACGGCGTGTTCCGTAGATCCTCCCGCGGATGGGCATGACGTCGGCGCAGCCAGAGCAGCACCATCCCGGCCAGGCCCGCCAGCACCAGACCGGACACGACGATGACCAGCGGCATTGGGACGTCGAGCCTGGTCGGGTCTGCGGCGCTCGCCTGCAGCCGAGGCAGCACGAGCTGTTCGGAGGCCCCGAGGTCGACCCGGTAGACGCTGGTCCCCGAGGGGACGGCGTACGCCTGGTCGGTACTGGACGCCACTACCTGCATCCGGTGTCCCACCGGTACCTGGTGTGCGACCGGCGGCAGCGCCACCCGTACCGTCTGCGGCGTGTTCGGCCGGAGCCCGCCCAGCCGGACCGGAGCCACCGCGAGCCCCGGCAGCACGGCGGTACCGGGGGTGGCAGTCACACCCCGACCCGCCGGGTCCGGTGTCGTGCGGGTGTCCGGTCCCAGGTCCCACAGCGAGATGAACAGGGTCGCGTCCGGGGTGGTGGAGGTCACCGACAGCTCCAGGCTGCCGCTGCCGGCCAGGGTCACCGGTTCGGTCAGCGGCGGCGTGGTGAAGGTGGCCGACTGCCCCGGCAGCACGCCGAGGGCGTATCCGCCGACGCTGCTCAGCGTGCCCAACGCTCCCCCGGTGCCGGGCAGGTTCGTCAGGGCGGCCGGCGTACCGCCCGGTGGGGAGATGAAGGTCTGCGCTCCCCCGCTCAGCGGAAAGCTGCTCGTCTGCAAAGCGGAGTTCCGGCCGGGATAGCTCGCCGCCGTCAGCACCGGAGTGTCCTGGTCTGGGTCCTGGCCCACCAGCGAGGTCTTCGGTACGGCGATCTGGAAGGAGGTGTCAGGAGCGGAACCGTCCCGTTTCAGGTAGCGGCCGAACCAGGCCTCCAGGTGCGGCAGCAGGGCGTCGATGTCGATCTGCGTGTCGTGGCCACCCTCGACCCACACCATCTTGGCCGGCGTGCTGGCGGGTAGGCCGCGGAGGTTCGCGTCGGCGTGGTCCAGCGGGAACAAGGTGTCGGTCTCGCCTTGGATCAGCAGGGTGGGTGCGGTGATGTGGGCCAGCAGCCGCTCCGGGTTCGACCGGTCCAGCAGCCTGACCAGGCCGGGGTCGGGGCGGCCTGACTCGGCCGTCTGCAGGTAGCCCTGGCACAGTTCCGCGCTGAACCGGCCGCAGAGGCCGAGATCGGAGCCCTCACCCGTCCCGTTCTGCTCACGACCGCCGGCGCCGAGGAAGAACAGGGACGCCCATCGCTGTTTGAACACTCCGGTCTGGTCGACCGGGCTGACGTCGGCCAACGCCGTCGGCGGGGCGGTGACTGCGTACTGCGGGAACAGCGCCTGGGTCAGGCTGCTCCAGGTGAACGCGGGTGCGATCGCGTCGACGCGCGGGTCGAGCCCGGCCACAACCAGGGAGATCGCTCCACCGTACGAGCCGCCGGCGAAGCCGACCACGGGGTCACCGGCGTCCTTGAGCACCTCCGGGCGTTGCGCGGCCAGGTCGACCACCTTGCGTGCGTCGGCTCCCTCGAACGCCGGGTCGTTCAGATGGATCCGACCGCCGGAGGTCCCGAACCCGCGGGCGGTGTAGGTGATCACCGTGTAGCCGCTGCGGGCCAGCGATCGCCCGGTCTGCGCGCTGTCGGCCTTGGTGCCGCCGAAGCCGTGGGCCAGCACGATCGCCGGTCTTGGGGTCGACGGTGCGGTGGTCAGGATCGAGACGTCCAGGTCGACCGGCCTGCCGTCTGGTTCGGGCGTGCCGGTGATGCTCAGCGCCGTCTCGGTCACCGCGGCGTCGTCGGCGACCGCTGGAGCGGAGTGGGCGGCGGTTCCCGCGAGCAGCAGCGCGAACGCAGCACAGCCGGAGCGGACTCGCCGTCGGTGGCCCTTCGCACGTGCGCTAGCCAACCCGTGCTCCGCGGAGGACGATCGCGGACGGGGTACGGAGGACGCCGATGTCGGTACGCGGGTCGTGGTCGAAGACGACCAGGTCCGCCGGCGCCCCCTCGCTCAGGCTGTCGGGCCGGCCGAGCCAGCGACGGGCTCGCCAGGAACCGGCGCCGAGGGCGTACTCCGCAGAGCAGAACCGGGTCAGGGCCGCCATCTCGGCGCCGACCAGACCGTGCGGCTGGTACCCGCCGGCGTCGGTCCCCGCGTAGATCGGCACCCCGGCGTCCAGTGCCTGGCCGAAGCGCTCCAGCCGTCCGGCGTACAACGAGCGCATGTGCTTGGCGTACAGCGGGAACCGGGCCTCGCCGGCGGCGGCGAACGACTCGAAGTTCTCCAGCTGGACCATCGTCGGCACCAACGCCACCTGTCGCTTTGCCATGGTGGCGATCGCGGCCTCGGTCAGCCCGGTGCCATGCTCGATTCCGTCGATCCCGGCAGCAACGAGCTCCTCCAGCGCCTGTTCGCCGAAGACGTGCGCAGTGACCCGGGCCCCCAGCTCATGGGCGCGGGCGATGGCGGCGGCGGCTACGTCCTGCGGCCAGAGCGGGGCAAGGTCGCCGAGCTCCCGGTCGATCCAGTCGCCGACCAGCTTGACCCAGCCGTCGCCGGCGGACACCTGGCGTTCCACCGCCGCCACCAGATAGTCGGGCTCCACCTCGTCGGCGTAGTTGCGGATGTAGCGCTTGGGGCGGGCCAGGTGCCGGCCGGCCCTGATGACGCGCGGCAGGTCGGGCCGGTCGTCGATCCACCGGGTGTCGGCCGGGGATCCGGCATCGCGGAGCAGCAGGGCTCCGGAATCCCGGTCCGCCAGCGCCTGCGCCTCGGAGGTGCTGTCGGGCACCGCCCCGTGTGAGTCGAGACCAACGTGGCAGTGGGCGTCGACCAGCCCGGGGAGGATGAAACCGCCCCGGCTGATGGTGACGGCATCGGTCACCGGCTCGGTCCGGATGACCCCGTCAACCACCCAGAGGTCATGCTGCTCACCGTCAGGCAGAACCGTCCCTTGAAGGTGCAGTCGGGGGGCTCTCACCGCGGCAGGGTCGATCTAGCCCTGGTTGCCCAGCATCTTGCGAAGCTCCGGCGGCAGCTGGAAGTCACCCATTGCCTTCTCCAGCTCGTTTGGATCCAGCTGGGAACCACCGAAGGCGGCGGCCGGATCGATCGCCGGGGCCTGCGCCTGGGCCGGCGCGTTCCGCTTGGCCGGGTTGCCCGACACCTTGCGGCCGCCCTTCTTCTTCGGCTGCTGCTTGGGCTGCCGACCCTTGCCGCCACCGGTCCCTGGAAGTCCAGGCATGCCCGGCATCCGGCCGGACGCCATTGACTCCATCATCTTGCGGGCGTCGAAGAACCGGGTCACCAGGCTGTTGACCTCCGCCACCTCGACGCCGGCACCCTTCGCGATCCGGGCTCGGCGGGAGCCGTCGATGATCTTGGGGTTGTCGCGCTCCTTCGGTGTCATCGAGTGGATGATGGCTTCGATCCGGTCGACTTCGCGCTCGTCGATGTTGTTGATCTGTTCCTTCATCTCACCCATGCCGGGGAGCATGCCGAAGATCTTGGACAGCGGCCCCATCTTGCGGACCATCTGCATCTGCGAGAGGAAGTCGGCCAGCCCGAACTCGCCGCCCTGGCCGGTCAGCTTGGCCGCGGCCTTGGCCGACTGTTCGGCGTCGAATGTCTTCTCCGCCTGCTCGATCAGGGTCAGCATGTCGCCCATGCCGAGGATGCGGCTCGCCATCCGGTCCGGGTGGAAGACGTCGAAGTCCTTGAGCTGTTCGCCGTTGGAGGCGAACATGATCGGCCGTCCGGTGATCCGGGCGATCGACAGCGCTGCACCACCGCGGGCGTCGCCGTCCAGCTTGGTCAGCACCACACCGTCGAAGCCGACGCCGTCGGCGAAGGCCTGCGCGGTGTTGACCGCGTCCTGACCGATCATGGCGTCGACGACGAACAGGACCTCGTCGGGGTTGACGGCATCCCGGATGTCGGCCGCCTGCTGCATCAAGTCTGCGTCGACGCCCAGACGGCCGGCGGTGTCGACGATGACGACGTCGTAGAGCTTGCGTGCGGCCTCGCCGATGGAGCCGCGCGCGACCGCGATCGGGTCACCCACGCCGTTGCCGGGCTCGGGCGCGTAGACGTGCACTCCGGCTCGGTTACCGACGATCTGGAGCTGGTTGACGGCGTTCGGCCGCTGCAGGTCCGCGGCCACCAGCAGCGGCGAGTGACCTTGCTCCTTCATCCACCGCGCGAGCTTGCCGGCCAGGGTCGTCTTGCCGGAGCCCTGCAGACCGGCCAGCATGATCACCGTCGGCGGCCGCTTGGCGTAGCGGAGCAGCCGGGTCTCCCCACCGAGGATGGTGACCAGCTCGTCGTTGACGATCTTGATGATCTGCTGGCCGGGGTTGAGGGCACCGGACAGCTCGGCGGCGCGGGCGCGTTCCTTGACCGAGGCCACGAACTCCTTGACCACGACCAGGGCGACGTCGGCTTCCAGCAGCGCGATCCGGATCTCCCGAGCGGTCGCATCGATGTCGGCGTCGGAGAGCCGCCCCTTACCGCGCAGGCCCTTGAACGTGGCTGCGAGCCGGTCTTGCAAGGTGTCAAACAAGAGGGAGTCCTTCGATGGTCATCAGGGTCGGAACCCTGCAAGCGTAATCGACGCCTGAAAGCTGGGTGCTATGGCGGCCGCAGCGAGGCGGCAGCGGCACATTAGGTTGGTGCGGTGAGCTGGCTTCATGCGGTCATCGATGTACCGACCGCGGCGGTGCCCGCCGCTGCGACGTTCTGGTCCCAGGCGCTCGGCTGGGAGCTCGGTCCGCCGTGGTCCGGGCACCCGGAACTGCGTAGCTTCCAGCCCGACGACGGTGACGCGTACGTGCATCTGCAGGATATCCACGGCGATGCCCGGACTCACATCGATCTTGAGGTGGCCGACATCACAGCTGAGCTGGCGCGACTGCAGACCCTGGGTGCCAGCGTCGGCCCCGGTCAAGATCGGTGGCAGCCGATGACATCCCCCGGCGGTCTTCCGTTCTGCCTGGTGCAGGCGGCGTACCACCAGGCACCCGCACCGCTGGAGTGGCCTGACGGGCACCGCAGCCGGCTGGTCCAGGTCTGCATCGACTCGCCGCCGCGCCTGCACCACGCCGAGGTGGAGTTCTGGCAGGCGGTCCTCGGCTGGCGTTGGGAGTCCTCGTCCTCGCCGGAGTTCGCCGGCAAGTTGTACGACGACCTGCGTGATGTTGATGGTGGCCCGCGACATGACAGGTCCCCACTGCAGCTGTTGTTTCAGCGGCTGGACCGGGCCGACGGGCCTGCGACCGCCCATCTCGACCTCGGGTCGGACGCGATCGATGCGGAAGTCGCACGGCTGGCGGAGCTGGGCGCGGAACGGCTCTGGCCCGGCGACGGGTGGGTGGCGCTCCGCGACCCGGCCGGCGTCACCTTCTGCGTCACCGGCAACTCACCGGAGTACCGCCGGTGACCCAGCCGTTCCTGCTCCGCCCGTCCGCGTACGACCATCCCGACGCCATCGCACTGACGTCGTGGGCGCAGAGCTACTACGTGGAGCTGTACGGAGGCGAGGACCACAACCCGCTCTCTGCGGCCGACCTCGCGGCCCCGAACGGAGACTTCCTGATCGGCTACCTCGGTGACGAGCCGGTGGCGATGGGCGGCTGGCGGTTCTTCGCCGGGGCCGCACCTATCCCTGCCCGACGACCGGCGGAGATCCGGCGGATGTTTGTCCGTCAGACCGCTCGCGGACGTGGTTACGCCCGGTTGCTGTTGTCCGCCCTGGAGTCCTCGGCCGCCGCAGCCGGGGCCGACGCGATGGTCCTGGAGACGGGTGCACCGCAGGTTGAGGCCGTCGGGCTGTACCGGGCGACCGGCTATCGAGACGTACCGGGGTTCGGTCACTACGCCGACTCCGAGGACGCCGTGCACCTGGCCAAGACCCTCAGCCAGCCGGCATCCTGAGCTAGACGCGTGTCCCGGACTTCGATCAGCGGCCGCCGGTGTCCAGCAGCGCGTCGACGAACATCTCGGCGTCGAAGGGGGCCAGGTCGTCGACTCCCTCGCCCAGGCCGACCAGCTTGACCGGCACACCGAGCTCACGCTGCACCTGGACGACGATGCCACCCTTCGCGGACCCGTCGAGCTTGGTCAGCACGATGCCGGTGACGTTGACGACCTCGCTGAAGATCCTGGCCTGGGTGAGGCCGTTCTGACCGGTGGTCGCGTCCAGCACCAGCAGCACCTCACTGACCGGCGCCTGCCGTTCGATGACCCGCTTCACCTTGCCGAGCTCATCCATCAGCCCGGTCTTGGTGTGCAGCCGGCCTGCGGTGTCGATCAGCACCACGTCGACCTCCGCCTCGATCCCGGTCCGGACGGCCTCGAAGGCGACACTGGCCGGGTCGGCGCCTTCGGCACCCCGGACGGTCGGAACCCCGACCCGGCTGCCCCAGGTCTGAAGCTGCTCGGAGGCGGCGGCGCGGAACGTGTCCGCGGCGCCCAGCAGTACGTCGCGGTCCTCGGCAACCAGCACCCGCGCCAGCTTGCCCACGGTGGTGGTCTTGCCGGTGCCGTTGACGCCGACGACCATCACCACCGCCGGGGTGTCGGTTCGCGCGGTGTTCAGCGACCGGTCCAGGGTCGGGTCGACGAGCTTGACCAGCTCCTCCCGCAGCACGGACCTGGCCGCCCCCGGGTCGCCGACACCCTCGACCCGTAGCCGGGCGCGCAGCGCCGCGACCAGCTCGGTGGTCGGACCGACCCCGAGGTCGGAGGTCAGCAGGATGTCCTCGAAGTCCTCCCACGTCTCCTCGTCGATCCGGTCACGCGCAATCAGCGCCAACAGGCCGCGGCTGAGCGCCGTGTTAGACCCGGCCAGCCGTTGCCGCAGCCGGACCAGCCGGGTCTGCGGCGGCTCGGGGTGCTCCAGCAGCGGTTCAGCAAGCTCGACCTCGGGCTGCGGGGCGAGCGCCCGGTCGGTGGTCGGCGCCTCGCGGTCGTCGACCCGGACGTGCTCGTCCTCGGTCGCGTAGGGTGCGGCCGGCGTGCCGGTACGGTCACGCTCGAGCTCGGGTGTCCGGGTTCCGCGCCGCAGCGCGGCGCGCCGGCTGCCGGCCACGAACCCGACGACCACCAGGGACGCGAGCAGGATGCCGCCGATGAGCAGCCACAGAGTTGTCAGATCCACCGGGACATCCTAGTGGGGTGTCCTTTTCGGGCACCCTCCACAAGGCTGCGTCAGCGGGCGTGCTGGCGGTGCTCCATTACCGGCGCCACGTACCGGTTCACGATGCGGGTGAACCGGGCCGGCGGCTCGGCGTCACCATTGAGGTGCTGGGCGGCCGTGGCGAACCGGTCGGCAAGCTGGGGGGCGCGGGACTTGCCGCGGCCCTCCATGCCGAGTAGTACCACTCCCGCGGTAGCACCGGCAACGGAGAAGATCACGAACATGGCAAGGACGATGGTCGTCACGGACGGGCCTTTCAGGAACAGTCGAACAATTCGGGGGAAGGAACTGTCGACTCCATTGAACTCGAAGCCTCGCGAGCGACTTCGACGGCGCGCGGCGGTCAGGGTCACGATTCAGTGACGAGTGCTCAGGCTACCGACTCCGACCGGGTTTCCCGAAGCCGCTGGCTGATCACGGCCGAGACACCGTCGCCGCGCATGGTGACCCCGTACAGCGCATCGGCGACCTCCATGGTCCGCTTCTGGTGGGTGATCACCAGCAGCTGGCTGTTGCTGCGCAGCTCCTCGTAGATCTCCAGCAGCCGGCCAAGGTTGGTGTCGTCCAGGGCGGCCTCGACCTCGTCCAGGATGTAGAAGGGGCTCGGCCGGGCGATGAAGAGGGAGACCAGGAATGCGACCGCGATCAGCGACCGCTCCCCGCCGGACAGCAGCGACAGCCGCTTCACCTTCTTGCCCGGCGGCCGGGCCTCCACGTCAACTCCGGTGGTGAGCCAGTTGCCCGGCTCGGTCAGGATCAGCCGTCCTTCGCCACCGGGGAACAGCCGGGCGAAGACCCGGACGAACGCCTTCTCCACGTCCGCGTACGCCTCGGCGAAGACTTGCTCGACCCGGTTGTCGACCTCCTCGATGATCTCCATCAGGTCCTTGCGGGTCCGCTTGAGGTCATCGAGCTGCTCGGAGAGGAACCTGTGTCGCTCCTCCATTGCGTCGAACTCCTCCAACGCCAGCGGGTTCACCCGACCCAGCACTCCCAGGGAGCGTTCGGCGGCGCGGAGCCGCTTCTGCTGCTGCTCTCGGACGTACGGGATCGGGTCGGGCTGCTCGTCGTCCTCGGTCAGCGCCGAGCCGTCGGCGCGGGTCAGCACCGGAACCGGCTGGTCCGGGCCGTACTCGGCGGTCAAGGTGGCCGAATCCAGCCCGAGGTCGGTCATCGCCCTCTCCACCAGGGCCTCGACCCGCATCCGCTGCTCGGCTCGCGCCAACTCGTCGCGGTGCACCGTGTCAACGAGGGTTTCCAGGTCGGCGCTGAACGCGCGGACCCGCTTGCGTGTCTCCGCGAGGGCGGCGTCGGAGGCCGCCCGCGCCGCCTCCGCCTCGGCCCGGACTGCGGCCGCCTGGGTCAGCGACTGCTCCACCCGCCGGGCCAGCACACCGGCGGCGGTGTGCACCGCGGTGGCCGTTGCCGCCTCCCGGATCATCCGCTCCCGCCGCGCCTGCGCCTTTGCCCGCGCCTGCCGCTCGTTCTCGGCGGCCCGCCGCAGCGAGTCGGCGCGTCCGGCGACCGCACGGACCCGTTCCTCCATCGTCCGCAGCGCCAGCCGGGCGTCCATCTCGGCGGCTCGGGCGAGCCGGGCCTGCTCGGCCAGCCGGTCCCGCTCCCCCGGGTCCGGCTCGACGTCGTCGTGAGCCTCACCGGCGGCCTCCAGCCGCTTCTCCAGATCGGCCAGGCCGTCGACGTCGGCATCTCGAGCCTGCTCGGCGTTCACGATGGCCTGCTTGAGTCGGTCGGCCTCGCCGCGCGCCGACGTGGCCGTCGAGCTCAGCTGGCCCAGCTCCTCCGCCAAGGCTGCCATCGCCGCGTCGGACTCGTGCAGCCTGGCTAGCGCCGTGTCGACCCGGCGGACGGCCTCCCGGTGCTCGTCCTCGAGCTGGGTCTGGGCGAACCGGAGCCGCTCACAGACGTGGTTGGCCTCGGCCAGCCGGCGTTCGGCATCGTCGATGGCGGCCTGTACCTCGATCAGGCTGGGCTGCGCCGATGAACCTCCGGAGGCGAAGTAGGCACTGAGCACGTCACCGTCTCGGGTTACCGCGATCAGGTCGGGGCTGACCTTGATCAGCTGCCGGGCCTCCGGCAGGTCCTCCACCACCGCAACCTTGCGCAGCACCCGGTGCACCGCGGATCTCAGTTCCGGCTGGCAGTGCACCACATCCACGGCATAGCGGACGCCGTCCGGCAGCTGGGGCCAGTCCGTCGACACCTCGGCCGTCCCACCGCCGCCCAGCAGCAGTCCGGCCCGACCCAGGTCCTCGGACTTGAGGTGGTCGAAGGCTCCGACTGCCGCATCCACGCCCGTCACCGCAACAGCATCGGCGGCGGCGCCGAACGCAGCCGCTATCGCCGTCTCGTAGGAGGCTTCGACGCTGACCAGCGCAGCGACCGAGCCCAGCAGCCCGTCGACCTGGTCGGTCGCTGCCAGCAGCGCGGTGGAGGCATCCTTGCGGTTCAGCCCGACGTGCAGCGCCTCGACCCGGGCTGCCAGGGCGGCCCGGTCCTGCGCTGCGGCGAGCTCGTCACGGCGCAGATCGGCCAGCCGGGCGTCCAGCCGGTCCAGCTCCTCCTGGGCCGTCTCGTGCTCGGCGTCTAGACCTAGCTCTCCGTCGTCCAGCCCGGCCACCTTGGTCTCCAAGGAGGTGAAGGCACGGGACGCGGTCTCGGCCCGGTCCTCCGCCTGCCGCTGCGCGGTGGTCAGCCGGCCGATCTCGGCCTCGGCCGCCTCCGCCCGGCTGCGCAGCGAGTTCACCTGCCCGGTCAGCCGAGCCAGCCCTTCCCGCCGGTCCGCGGCGGCCCGGAGCAGTGCGGCCAGCCGCGCCTCCTCGCTCCGGTGCGCGTCCTCGGTGCTGGCCCGACGTGCGGTAGCGTCCGCCAGTGCCTGTGACCTGACCGCCACCTCGCGACCCAGCTCCTGCTCCTGTGCCCGTACGGCGTCGGCTTCCGCCTCGAGCTGCTCAGGGTCCCGGCCGTGGCGCGCCTCGCCGGGATCGTCGTCGGCGTTGCGCATCCGCTCCCGGGCGATCGAGATGGTGGTGGCCACCCGCTCCCGGAGCGCCGCCAGCGAGTACCAGGTCTCCTGGGCGGCGTTCAGCCGCGGTACGCCGTCCCGGACGGTTTCCTCGGCTTCGGCCTCGGCGGCGCGGGCCTCCTCCAGAGCTTGCTCCAGCATGGCCCGGCGCTGCTTCATCGCCTGCTCGTCGGCCAGTTCGGTCTCCAGCGCCAGCGTCGCCTGGACCAGATCGTCGGCGAGCAGCCGGGCCCGCGAGTCGCGCACCTCGGCTTGGATGACCGCTGCCTTGCGCGCCACCTCCGCCTGCCGACCCAGCGGCTTGAGCTGGCGCCGGATTTCGGTGATCAGGTCGGAGAGCCGGTTCAGGTTGACCTCGCAGGCTTCGAGCTTACGAAGTGCCTTCTCTTTGCGTTTGCGGTGCTTGAGGACGCCGGCCGCCTCCTCGATGAAGCCGCGCCGGCCCTCGGGAGTGGCCTGCAGGATCGTGTCCAGCTGCCCCTGGCCGACGATGACATGCATCTCGCGCCCGATTCCGGAGTCGCTGAGCAGGTCCTGAACGTCCAGCAGCCGCGCGGTGTTGCCGTTGATGGCGTACTCGGAGCCACCGTTGCGGAACATGGTGCGCGAGATTGTCACCTCGGCGTACTCGATCGGCAGCGCCCCGTCAGAGTTGTCGATGGTCAGCACCACCTCGGCGCGACCCAGCGGTGCCCGGCCCGAGGTGCCGGCGAAGATGACGTCCTCCATCTTGCCCCCGCGCAGCGACTTGGCACCCTGCTCGCCCATTACCCAGCTGAGTGCGTCAACCACGTTGGACTTGCCCGACCCGTTCGGGCCCACCACACAGGTGATGCCCGGCTCGAAGTTCAAGGTGGTGGCGGAGGCGAATGACTTGAAGCCACGCAGCGTCAAGCTCTTGAGGTACAACACGCGCCTTTCGTCGGGTCTGCCTGCGGGAAGGCCTTCTCACTGTAACCGACCACTACGCCGATCCAGCGACCCTCAGACGGTGCCGGCAGGCGTGTCCCGGGTCGTCTCTGGTTCAGTCGACCCGACGGCCGCCATCCGTGGCCGGCCGCGAACTGAGGAGAAGGTCCAGAGCTTGTTCAGAACGAAGGAGATCGGGGTGACGACGGTGACCGTGATCAGCTGGGCCCAGTAGAGCCTGGTCCGAAAGCCCGACGAGTCGTCGAAGACGACCGGTGACAATGCCACGGGCGACCCGGGGTGCATCAGCGCAGTCAGGATTCCCAGCCCGATCAGCTGGCCGAGCAGCCCGACCGCCAGGAAGGGGAAGTACTCCCGGAACCAGCCGGAATGGGCCGCGCTCTTGAAGGTCCACCGTCTGTTCAGCTGGAAGTTCCACAGGTTCGCAATGACGAAAGCGATGGTGGAGTAGACGTGGTACCAGCGGACGTTGAAGTCGGTCAGCGGCAGGTCCCAGAACACGGTCTGCTCGTCCGGGCCCAGCTTGGCGGCCAGGATCAGCGCGACCAGGTTCACGAGAACGCCGGAACCGCCCACCACCCCGAACCGGAACAGCAGGACCCAGTTCTGCCCATGCCGGACGAACACGTAATGTCGAAGACGGTCCACGATCCTCCGAGCGTACCGGCTCGACCCGAGCCCCGGCCGGAGCATCAGAACCGCGCGTGCCGCGGGACGCGCTGGCAGCGGGGGCAGCGGTAGGAGGAACGGTTCATGAAAGGCTCCCGGCGGATCGGCGTGCCGCACCGACGGCACGGCTCGTCCTGGCGACCGTAGACGGCCAGCGAGCGGTCGAAGTAGCCGCTGGACCCGTTCACGTTGACATACAGCGAGTCGAACGAGGTACCACCCTCACCCAAGGCCTCGCGCATGACGGCCGCTGCCTGGGTGATGATCTCGACGGCAGCGGCTCGCGGCAGCGTGTCGGTCGCGCGGGCGTAGTGCAGCCGGGCCCGCCACAGTGCCTCGTCGGCGTAGATGTTGCCGATCCCGGACACCAGCTGCTGGTCGAGCAGGGCCCGCTTCAGTCCGGTCTTCTTGGCCCGCAGCCTGGCCACCGCGGCAGCCAGGTCGAACTCCGGGTCGAAGGGGTCGCGGGCGATGTGTGCGATCTCCGCTGGGAGCGCAGCGCCATCGGGTGACATCGAGAGCCCGCCGAACATACGCTGGTCGACGAACCGGAGCTGCGGGTCGCCGTCATCGAAGCTGATCCGGACCCTGGTATTGGCCGCGTCTGCGGCGCCGGCCGGGTCGAAGCGGAACTGGCCGCTCATGCCGAGGTGCGCCAGCAGGGCGTCGCCGTCGGCGAACGGCAACCACAGGTACTTTCCACGTCGTCGCGGTTCAGCGAACCTGCGTCCGACCAGCTGGAGGGCGAAGTCGTCCGGGCCGGGCAGATGACGTCGTACCGGCCGCGGGTGCAGCACGTCGACGCTCGCGATCCGGCGTCCTGTGATGCCACCCGCCAGACCACGGCGGACGACCTCCACCTCGGGCAGTTCAGGCATCGGGGTTCAGCGAACCTCCGCTCAGGCGGAGTGGTCCAGCTTCTGCTCGTCCAGGATCGGTTTCAAGGCGACGAAGGCGAACGCGGCCGCGTTCTGCTCCGCCTCCTTCTTGTTCCGCCCGGCACCGGGCCCGTAGCTGACCTGGTTGATCCGCACCATCGCTACGAAGGTCTTGGCGTGGTCCGGTCCGGACTCCTCGACCTCATACACCGGCACGCCCAGACCCAACAGTGAGGCCTGCTCTTGCAGGCTGGTCTTCCAGTCAAGGCCGGCCCCGCGCGTGGCCACCTCGGCCATCAGGGGGTCGAACAGGTGATGGACGAAGATACGGGCGGAGTCGATGCCGTGTTCGAGGAACACCGCGCCGATCACCGCCTCCATCGTGTCCGCCAGGATGGAGGACTTGTCTCGTCCCCCGGTCGCTTCCTCGCCGCGCCCGAGCCTGATCACAGCGCCCAGGTCGAGATCACGGGCTACGTCCGCCAGCGCGCGCGAGTTCACCACCGCTGCCCGGAGCTTGGCCAGCTGGCCCTCCGACAGGTCGGGGTAGGACACGAACAGGTGCTCGGTCACCACCAGGCCGAGGACGGAGTCCCCGAGGAACTCCAGTCGCTCGTTGGTCGGCAGCCCACCCTGCTCGTAGGCGTACGAGCGGTGCGTGAGCGCACGCTCGAGCAGCTCGAGGTCAATGCTGAGCCCGAGCTCGGTCAGAAGCGACCCCACTCCGATTGCGGGGCCCGCTTCCGGCCGGGTCAGGAGGCGAGGACCTGTCGACGGGCCGCGCGCGGACCGTACTGGCCACACGACGGGCAGGCGGTGTGTGGCAGGTGCTTCTCACGGCAGGCCGGGTTGGCACAGGTCACCAGAACCGGTACCGACGCCTTCCACTGGGAACGGCGATGCCGGGTGTTGCTGCGCGACATCTTCCTCTTCGGAACGGCCACGGTTCACTCCTTGCTGCTCCAGCTGACTGGAGTCGTTTTGTCTATCCCTGGGCGGATTCTGCATCATCGGGCCTGACGTCGCCAAGTGCGGCCAACCTCTCCCACCGGGGATCGATCGACTGCTCGTGCGTGTGCTCGGGATCGTCGTTCAGGTTGGCACCACATTCGATGCACAGTCCCTGGCAGTCGTCTCGGCACAGCGGCTGGAACGGCAGGTCCAGCACCACACCGTCGCGGAGCAGGGGCTCGAGGTCGATCAGATCGCCCTCCAGCCTGCTGGCCTCGTCCTCGGTGGCCTCACTGCCGGGATAGACGAACAGTTCCTGAACGTCGATCTCCATCTCGTCGGAGATCTCCGTCAGGCACCGTACGCACTCGCCCACCAGCGCGACTGTCGCGGTTCCGGTGACCAGCACTCCCTCGACCACCGATTCGAGTCGGAGATCCAACTCGACCGGAGATCCGGGTGGTACCCCGATCACAGCGATCCCTAGATCCGCCGGAGCATCGACGGACGTCTGAATCTGCTTCATAGCGCCCGCGCGACGACCCAGCTCGTGGGTGTCGAGGACCAGTCCGGAACGGCGGTCCAACGGGCGATGTGGCGAACTCATCGCAATCCTTCCATGCCAAGCGGTCCGAAACTGCCGTGACCGACGCACCACTTTACCGGGGGCGGCGTTAATCGGCCAAACCGGCGCTCAGCTGGACGCGGACGTCTTCTCGCTGTCCAGCCCGCTTCGCTCGGCCAGCCGGCTCCGTGCAGTCCGCACCTGGCTGGACGTCTTGTGCAGGACGGACTCGAAGCTTGCCATCCGGGAGTCGATGAACGCGTCGGTCTCCCGTCGCAGGGCGGCCGCCTCTGACTCGGCCTCGGCCCTGATCTTGGCTGCGACCTCCTCGGCCACCCGGACGATCTCGCTGCGCTGAGCCAGGTCGGACGCATGCTGCTGCGCCTCCCGGACGATCCGGGAAGCCTCCGACGCACCTTCGGCGATCTTGGACTGGCTGCGGTCGATCACCGCCTGGGCGTCCGCGATCTCGTCCGGCAGGCCGTCGATGGCATCGTCGATGAGGGCCAGCACTTCGCTCCGGTTGATCACGCAGGAGGCTGACATCGGCATCGCCCGCGCGTGGGCGATGAGCTCGCGGAGTGCAGCAAGCTTCTGTTCTGCCGTTCGGCGGTCCGACATGGTCGTGGTGTTTCCCTCGTTCATCTGAAGAATGTAACCCCTGACGAAATGTAACCCGTGAAGGTCAGGACTCAAGTACCCACCGAGGTCGGCTCAGGGTCGTTCGGCTGCCCGGCGGCGCACCCGTTGGGTGGTCCGGGCCGCGATCTCGGGCGGCAGGAACTGGTCCACGGACCCGCCCAGGGTTGCCACCTCCCTGACCAGGCTGGAGGAAACGTAGGACCACTGGGCGGCAGTCGGCAGGAAGACCGTGTCCACGCCGGTCAGCTTCTTGTTCATCTGTGCCATCTGGAGCTCGTGGTCGAAGTCGGAGACGAAACGCAGGCCCTTGACGATGGCACTGATGTCATGGGCGGCGCAGAAGTCGACCAGCAGTCCGCTGAACTGGGTGACCGTGACGCCTTCCCACCGCCGCACCGCCTCGGTCAGCATCTCGACCCGCTCCGGCGGAGTGAACAGGGCGTTCTTGCTCATGTTGGTTCCGACCGCCACGACCACCTCGTCGAACAGCTGGGCTGTGCGCTCGATGATGTCGAGATGTCCATGCGTCACGGGGTCGAACGAGCCGGGGCAGACTGCACGACGGGGCGGCCGCACCGGCTGCTCAGCTGACATGAGCAGACCGTATCAGCGGGCCAGGAAGAGCAGCCGGGTCTCACCGTACTTGCGGGTCCAGACGTCGGCGAAACCCGCGGGCGTCGCCGGATCGGTCGAGCGCCTGGATCGCTCCACCACCACCAGACCGTTCTCGGCGACCCACCCGTTCTCCACCAGGTCCGACAGCATCCTCTCGATCGCTTCGGTGGCCAGCTCGTACGGCGGGTCGGCGAAGACTATGTCGAACCCCACCGTCGCGGGCTGCCCGACCAGATGCTCCACCCGGGCCGTTCGGACCTGGGCGGGCAGCGCCAGGGTGGCTGCGTTGCCGGCCGTCACCTTGGCGGTGCGTTGGTCGGCCTCTACCAGCAGGACCGGCCCCGCGCCCCGACTGGCCGCTTCGAGGCCAACCGCGCCGGAGCCTGCGTACAGGTCACAGAAGCTCAGCCCGCTCAACGCCTGCTCCGCCGGCAGGGCCGACGTGCCGACCCACGAGGTCAGGGCGGAGAACAAGGCTTCGCGCACCCGATCGGTCGTGGGGCGGGTCCGGTCCCCCGGCGGCATACTGATCCGGCGGCCGCCATGGGACCCGGCGATGATCCGGCTCATGTGCGTTCCAGCCACTCACCGGCAGCCTGGAGCTCGATCTGGGCGACCGCGTCGGCTAGGCCCGGGGTTGTCAGGTCCGGGTCCTCGGCCACGCACTGGTCCGCGAGGGCACGGGCCTGGAGGATGACATCGGCATCGCTCAGCACTCTCAGCAGGCGCAGGCTGGACCGGCGGCCGGACTGGCTGGCTCCGAGGACATCGCCCTCACGCCGCTGCTCCAGGTCCACCTCAGCCAGGGAGAAGCCGTCCCGGGTGGCTGCCACCGCATCGAGTCGTTCCCTCGCCAGGCTGCCGTCGGGGGCGGTGGTCAGCAGCAGGCAGACCCCGGCATGGCCACCGCGGCCGATCCGTCCCCGTAGCTGGTGCAGCTGCGAGATGCCGAAACGGTCTGCGTCGCAGATCACCATCACCGAGGCATTCGGCACGTCCACCCCCACCTCGATGACGGTGGTGGCAACCAGGACATCGGTCTTGCCCGAGGCGAACCTGCTCATTGCCGCCTCCTTGTCCTCACTCGGCAGCCGGCCGTGCAGCAGGTCCACCTGCAGATCCTTCAGCGGACCGTTGGACAGCTCGGCGAACACATCCTCCGCGGCCGCCGCCGGAGGCGGTCCATCCGGGCCCTCGTCGGCCTCGACCAGGATCTCCTCGTCGTCCGCCTGGTTGCCGGGCTTGTCGTCGCTGGAGATTCGGGCGCAGACGACGTAGGCCTGACGGCCGGCGGCCACCTCCTCACGGATTCGCTGCCAGGCGCGGTCCACCCAGCCGGGGTTCCGCCGGCTGTCCACCACCACCGTGCTGACATCGGCTCGGCCCGCCGGGAGCTGGCGCAGCGTCGACACCTCCAGGTCGCCGAAGGTGGTCATGGCAACCGAGCGCGGGATCGGGGTGGCGGTCATCACCAGGACGTGTGGCCGGCTGGATGCCTTCGCGTTCAGGGCGGCACGCTGCTCTACTCCGAAGCGGTGCTGCTCGTCGACCACGACCAGACCCAGCTCGGCAAACTGCACGTCGGCACTCAGCAGCGCATGAGTGCCGATCACGATGCCGGCCTCGCCCGACGCGGCACGCAGCATCGCCTCCCGCCGCTGGGAGGTGTTCATGGATCCGGTCAGCAGCACAACGCGGGTGGCATGCTCCGCAGCGCCGAGCATGCCGCCGTCGGCCAGGTCGCCGAGCAGCCGGGAGATGGTCGAGAAGTGCTGGCCCGCCAAGACCTCGGTCGGGGCCAGCAGTGCTGCCTGACCTTTGGCGTCGATCACCGCAAGCATGGCGCGGACGGCGACCAGGGTCTTACCGGAGCCGACCTCGCCCTGCAGCAGCCGCTGCATCGGGTGAGGTTGGGCCAGCTCGGTCATGATCTCTTCGCTCACCTCCACCTGGCCCTCGGTCAGCGTGAACGGCAGCCGGGCGTCGAAGGCGTCCAGCAGCCCACCGCGTCTAGGTGGCCGCGGGACCGCGCCGCGCGCCGCCGCATCGGCACGTCGGTGAGCCATGGTGAGCTGCATACCGAACGCCTCATCGAAGCGGAGCCGCTTCTTGCCCAGCTCCGCATCGGATCTGAGCTGAGGCCGGTGGATCGACCGGAACGCCGTCTCCAGGTCCACCACCCCGGCCGCGGACCGGACGGACTCCGGCAGCGGGTCCTCGATCCCGCTGAGGAAGTCCAGGGCCAAGGCGGCACTCTCGGCGATGGTCCAGGTCCGCAGCTTCGCCGTTGCGGGATAGAGGCCGATCAGCGCGTGCTGGCTCACCGCAGCCATGTCCTCGTTGCGCCTGGCACCACCGACCATCTCGCCGTCGGCGCCGACGAGCACGAAGTCGGGATGGGCCAGCTGGAGCTGGCGGTTGAACTCCTTCACCTTGCCGGCGAAGATGCCACGAGCGCCCGGGGTCAGCTGGTTCTGCCAGTACCTGATCATGTGCGGAGCACCGAAGAAGGCCAGCGACAAGGTGCCCTTGTGGTCGGTCACCTGCGCCTCGAGCCGGGGCTTCCGCGCGGACCAGCCACCACCGTCTGACTCACCGGGCATGTTGTAGGCGCGACAGTGGACCACCTCCGCCAGCACCGCCACCTCCTCCCCCGGCTCCAGCAGTGACAGGTCGCTGAGCTCGCCGCCGGACATGTAGCGACGCGGCAGGTGGTACATCAGGTCGCCGACGGTGTTGATCTTGAGCGCGGCGAACTGTTTGCCGGTCTTGGCGCCGACGACCGAATCGAGCCTGGTGCCCAACCGCCGGTACGTGTCGGACTGCCATCCGCGGGGCGGCGCGCTCACTCCAGCCCCACCAGCAGGAGATAGCGCTGCTGTCCGCCGTCGATCCGTTCCACGTCGACGGCCGGACTGCTGGACCGGGTCCGTTTCTCCAGCTCCTCCACCACAGAGGCGTCGCAGCCGGCGCCTGCGACCAGGGTCAGCAACTCCCCACCCGAGGCCAGCAACCGTCCCACCACTCGCCAGGCCACGTCGAGCACCGAGTCGCCGATCTCCACGAAGTCACCCTCGACGATGCCAAGCACGTCACCGACCTCACAGCGGCCCGCCATCGTCATAGCGGGGCTCTCCGCAACGGTGACCGCCCCGCCGCGAGCGTGCCCGGCCGCCGTACTCATCGTCACCACCGCGCCATCAAAGTCAGCGGTGGGCTCGTGCACCGCGATCGCCGCAAGTCCCTGCACCTGGGCCACCGTTGGGATCACCGCCACCCGTCGGTCGTGCGACTTGACGGCGGCAGCGACGTGGCCCGCAACCTCCAGGTTCTCCATGTCGTTGGGCAGCAGGATCACGTCGCCGCAGGTCTCGGCCACCACCTGTTCGAGCCGCTGCAGCATCTGCTCCGGGGCGGCGGCCAGCAGCGGCACCCCGCCCATGGCCCGGACCGCGTTACCGATTCCCGGTCCGGCAACCATTGACACCACGGTGCGGGTCGCCGATGTCGCCGGGCCGGGCGTCTCCAGGGCGGTGATCCGGATCTGGCTCAGCTCGCCGCGGCCGAGCGCGGCCTCCACCGCCGGCCCTGGCTCAGCAAGGTGCACGTGCACCTGCGCGACCGACTGATCCCCCACGATCACCACGCTATGACCGAGGTCTGACAAGTCGGAGCGGAGCTGGTCCAACGACTCGGGACCCGCTCCGCGGAGGGCGTACATCACCTCATACTCGAGCGGGCGGCCGGACCGGGGAGGCCCGGTGCGGTCCGGATTCGGGGTAGCCGTCTCCAGCAGGGGCTCGGCGACCGGACCACCCAGCACCTCCACCAGGCAGTCGACCAACAAGACGAACGCCTGGCCGCCGGCGTCGACCACGCCGGCGCGACCGAGCACCTCCAGCTGTTCCGGCGTCCGGCTGAGAGCCGCTGCGGCACCCCGCTGCGCGGACTGAGCCACTGCCAGCGGGTCAGCGGGCTCAGCCGCGGCCGCGGCCGCCGCGGTCCGGGCCGCCTCGGCGGCGACGGTGAGAATGGTGCCGGCCACCGGCCGGGCCACGGCCCGGGTTGCCTCCTCGGAGACATTACGGAGCAACGAGGCCACCACTACCCCGGCGGGAATGTCGGGCAGCTGTCCCGACTGCTGCTGGAGCCAGCGGCAGACACTGGTGAACATCTCGGCCACGATGGCGCCGGAGTTGCCGTGCGCGGACAAGATGGCGCCCTGCACCAGCAGGTCCAAGTTCTTTGGGTCGAACGCCGGCGCCGCCTGCACCATCCCGCGCAGCGTCAGCCTGAGGTTGGAGCCGGTGTCAGCGTCGGCCACGGGAAACACGTTCATCGCGTTCAGTGCCTCCGCGGAGGCACCGATCACCTCATCGGCCCGGCGTAGCCACGCATCGCCGACGGCCCACAGGTCGTCGCGGTGAGGCGGCGGGTGTGCCGCTGGTTCGGGGGCCATCATCACCAGACCTTATCGAGCGTTCGCTCCGGCGCCACCTTAGCCGCAGCCGGCGGGCCGTCACCGACGGTTCGGTGATCGCGAGCTCGAGGCCGGGCTGAAACGCAGAGCAGGTCAGTCGTCCCGCTTGTACGGATCCGGCAGCAACGAATAGATGTAGGAGATCCGGGTCTTGTCCGGACCGGGCTCGTTCACCCACCCCGACTCCTGCATCTCCAGCACGGCACGGTCCAGCATCAGCGCAAGAGTCTCCACCTGGTCGTCGGTCAACCACAGCTCGGCGACGCCGAGCCCCACATAGTTGGCCCGCTCCTGTGGCGGTAGCGCGCGGACCGCCCGGGCGCGTTTGCTGATCGAGTCGAACAGCTGCTTGCGGAGAGCGTCTTGGGCGGCGTCGGTGGCCTCACCCTCCCCGCTGATCCGCAGTCCGGTCCCGGCCGCACGCCACGGCCGGTTCCGCGCGTCCTCGCCGCCTTCGGCGCGCTGGACGACGCCCCAGCGTTCCAGTGCGCGGAGGTGGTAGCTCATGGCACTGGGCGTCAGGCCGGTCAGCTCGGCCAGCTGGGTGGAGGTGTAGGGCCGCTGCTCGCTGTAGAGCAGGTTGATGACCCGCTGTCGCGCCTCATGCGCCAACGCCCGGATGGCGCTGGCGTCCTTGATCTCGACCTCGCGCTGTGCGACGCCGCTGACCTGCCGGGTCGCACGCTGGCAGCTGACGCAGCCCACCGGTTCACCGGCTGGGCGACCGCGCCTCAACGGGGTCTCGTCTGCCGGGCTACCGCGCCTCAATTGGCTATCCTCGCGATTGTTCAGGTACGCTTTCCCGGTTGCCCGATCGGGCGAACACCAGACCTGTCGTTAGAACTATGGGAAGTGAACTCCAGTGGCTGCCGTATGTGACATTTGCGCCAAGGGACCGGGCTTCGGCCACAACGTTCCTTGGTCGAAGAAGAAGACCAACCGCCGCTGGAACCCGAACATCCAGCGCGTCCGGGCCACCATCGCCGGCACGCCGAAGCGGCTCAACGTGTGCACCTCGTGCCTCAAGGCTGGAAAGGTCAGCCGCTGACCTGCTCCGCTAGCTGAGCTCAAGCATCAGGACCCGCCCTTGGGCGGGTCCTTTTGTGTTCCAGCTGTCCGCGCCTCGCACCAACCCCGACCCAGCCGTTCGACCGGGTTCAGGCCGCGGATCCCCACACCGTCGAGGGTCCTCCGCGCAGGTCCTAGGCTTCCACGACGACAGGGACGATCATCGGGCGGCGACGGTAGGTGTCGTTGACCCACTTGCCGAGCTTGCGTCGGATGAGCTGCTGCAGCCGGTGCGAGTCGTCCACTCCATCGGCCAGCGCCGACTCCAGAGCGGCCGCCAACTGCGGTCGGATGCTGTCGAAGGCAGAGTCGTCCTCCACGAAGCCACGGGCATGCACGTCCGGACCGCTGATGATCCGCTGGGACCGGATGTCGACCACCGTGACGACGGAGATGAAACCCTCCTCTCCCAGAATCTTCCGGTCCGTCAGCGACGCCTCGGAGATGTCACCCACGGTCGTGCCGTCGACGAAGATGTAGCCCGCATCGACCTTGCCGACGATCCGGGCCCGGCCCTTGTGCAGGTCCACGACATTTCCGTCTTCGGCGATGAGGACGTTCTCGGCCGGGACCCCGGTGGCTCGGGCGAGGTCGCCATTGGCCATCAGGTGGCGGATCTCGCCGTGCACCGGCAGCACGTGCCGCGGCTTGATGATGTTGTAGCAGTAGAGGAGCTCACCAGCACTGGCATGCCCGGACACGTGCACCAGTGCGTTGCCCTTGTGGATGACATGGGCACCGAGCCGGGCGAGACCGTTGATCACCCGGTAGACCGCGTTCTCGTTGCCGGGGATCAGCGAGCTCGCCAGGACCACCGTGTCGCCGGCCTTCAGCTGGATCACCGGGTGCTCGCGGTTGGCGATGCGCGACAGCGCCGACAGAGGCTCACCCTGGGAGCCGGTGGAGATGATCACCACCTGCTCCGGCTTGTATTTGTCGATGTCGCGGAGCTCGATCAGCGTGTTGCCGGGGATGTGCAGATAGCCGAGGTCGCGGGCTACTCCCATGTTGCGCACCATCGAGCGGCCGACGTACACGACCTTCCGGCCGTCGGCGACGGCAGCGTCGAGGACCTGCTGCACCCGGTGTACGTGGGAGGCGAAGCAGGCCACGATCACCCGCTGGGCGCTGCGGGCGAAGACCCGTTCGAGCGCGGGGGTGATGTCCCGCTCCGGCGTGGTGAACCCGGGCACCTCCGCGTTGGTGGAGTCGACCATGAACAGGTCAACCCCTTCCTCGCCCAGCCGGGCGAAGGCGCGCAGGTCGGTGATCCGACCGTCGAGTGGGAGCTGGTCCATCTTGAAGTCACCGGTGTGCAGCACGGTGCCGGCCGAGGTCCGTACCGCGACCGCCAGAGCGTCGGGGATCGAGTGGTTGACCGCGATGAACTCGAGGTCGAACGGACCGATCGTCATCCGGTCACCGTCGGTGACCTGGCGACGCACCGAGTTCTTCAGCCGGTGCTCACGGATCTTCTCGTTCAGCAGCGCCAGGGTCAGCTTGGACCCGATCAGCGGGATGTCGGCGCGTTGGCGCAGCAGGTACGGGACGGCGCCGATGTGGTCCTCGTGGCCGTGGGTCAGGACGAGGCCCAGCACGTCATCCATCCGGTCGGCGATGGCCTCGAACCCGGGAAGAATGAGGTCGACGCCGGGATGGTCGTCCTCGGGGAATAAGACACCGCAGTCGATCAGCAGGAGCTTGGTGTCGATCTCCAGCACTGCCATGTTCCGCCCGACATCACCAAGCCCGCCGAGCGGGATGATCCGGAGGGTTCCGTACGGGAGAGCGGGGGGTGTCTTAAGACTGCTGGCGGCCACCCATGCAGGCTACAAGACTCAGGCCCCGCTGCCAGCCACGCCCTGTCGAAGGGAGTAGACCGGCCTCGGGGCCCGCATAAAGACAAAAGAGTCCGCGGTTGCCTGCTCGGGGGTTCAGGTAACCACGGACTCATTGAGGAAATCGCTACGCACGGCAGAACGTTACGGGTGCCAACTGTGATCTACATCACATCCAGATCTGACGTAGCATCATCCCCTGTGAACTCGAGCCCGGACCTGTCCCTGCCCGACTCCGTCCGGCTGGCGCTCCCGGCGGAGGCCGCAGCAATCGCCGACCTGCAGCGCCGCGTGTGGTCGGAGACCTTGCCGGCTGGCGCGGCGGCCCAGTTGGCCGACCTGGCGGTGGAGGACGTGGCTCAGGCCTGGCACCACGCCATCCTCCGGCCGCCGAGAGCGCAGTACCGAGTGCTGGTTGCCCTGCAGGACCGTCGACTGGTTGGTTTCGCGACCACCGTACCCAGCGACGATCCGGACGCGGAGCCTGATCGCGACGGCCGGATCGACGAGTTCGCCATCGACCCGGTCGCCCGTCGTCGTGGTCACGGATCCCGGCTGCTGCACGCCTGCGTGGACACGATGCGGGCCGACGGGTTCGTTCGGGCGACCTGGTGGCTCACTACGACCGACGACCTGCTGCGCCGCTTTCTCAGCGACGCCGGCTGGGCGCCGGATGGCGGCAGCCGAGAGATCGGCACCGAGGACGAGTCGCTGCGCGTCAAGCAGATCAGGCTGCACACCGACATCACCCCGGACTGACCGGCGTTTCGCGCACTTCACAGAGGCGGCGTTCCGCCGCGTTCTACAGAGGCGGCGTTCCGCCGACGTTTAAAGAGAGGCGGCGTTCCGCCGAGGGTGTCAGCCGCTGACGACCACGTCGCGGCCGGTCAGCGAGACGTCGAGGTACTGCTCGCCGGCGGTCATCTTCTCGACCTTCAACCCGAGCGGGATGTCGGTCAACGGCACCGGCTGGACCAAGGAGCTGAGCAGGGCACGCGAGGTGAAGGACGGGATCTGGATGCCGCCGACAGTCACGCCGGGGTTGCCTAAGCTGACGGTCTGGCTGTTGACGTCTACCTCCGGCGTACCGGTTACGGTGGCCTCGACCGGCAGTCTCAGGAAGATTGTTCTCGCCTGCAGCTCCACCCGCCCGTCCCCGGCGTACCGGACCGGGACGCCGGCCAGGGTGTCCAGCGCCGCGTACTCCAGCTGGGCTGTGCCCTCGACCCGGGCAGCGGTCAACCGTCGGTAGCGGTCGGTGGCCACCACGTCGTGCAGCAGCAGATCCATCTGCGCGATGCGGGTAGCTGCGCCGTTGGTCGCACCGAGCCCGTCGCCGATGACATGGACCGAGCTGAAGTCCCGGCGCACGACCTGGGTCAGAAAGGGAAACCGCCTGATCTCCACCGTGGGCGGCTGCGCGGTGCCGAGTGAGGTTTGCAGCCGACCGGCGACCTGGCGCTCCACGATGCCGACGGCAAGTCGGTCCACCCCGACGGCCAGTGCGAGGCTGAGCAGCCCGACAACCGCGAGCAGCACCAGGGTGCGGGTCGCGGAGCTACGGCTCGCATCCCCGCCACGGCGGACGGAGGGCTGGGGAGAAGCCATCTCAGCCGATGCCGAGGATCGACTCGATTCCGACGGTGAGACCTGGCCGGTTCACAACGGCACGCACGCCGGCGATCACGCCCGGCATGAAGGAGGCGCGGTCCAGCGAGTCGTGCCGGATGGTCAGCGTCTCCCCTTCCGAACCGAACAGGACCTCCTGATGCGCGACCAGGCCGCGCAACCGGACACCGTGCACCCGGATTCCCTCGACGTCAGCGCCGCGGGCACCCGGCACCTCGTGCACCGTCGCGTCCGGTGGGGCCGGCAGCTGTGCCGCAGCCCGCGCTCCGGCGATCCTGGCCGCGGTGCTGGCGGCGGTTCCCGACGGCGCATCGGCCTTGTTCGGATGGTGCAGCTCGATGATCTCCACGCTCTCGTAGAACGCTGCCGCCTGCTCCGCGAAGTGCATCATCAGCACGGCGCCGATGGAGAAGTTCGAGGCCACCACGACGCCGACTTCGGGCTTGGCGGCGAGGGATTCGCGTAGCCGGTCCAGCCGCTCCTGGGTGAAGCCGGTCGTTCCAACGACCGCGTGGATGCCTCGGTCGATGCACCAGCTCAGGTTGTCCATCACCGCATCCGGGTGAGTGAAGTCGACCACGACCTCGGCGCGCTCAGCGGGAGCACGGTCATCACCGGCATCCAGAGCAGCGACCAGCTCCAACCCGTCGGCCGCCTCCACCGCGCGGCAGACCTCCTGGCCCATCCGGCCTCGGGATCCGAACACAGCTACTCGGGTCATTGCGCACCTCTCGTCAGGACCTGTCTCAGGCCGGCCAGTCTTGCAGGATCGTCTCCAGCCGCCGCCGTGCCACCCGCGGACCCACTACGGCCAGTACCGGCGGTCTGCCGAACAGCTGGGCCGCCTCGGCCTGGATATCCGCCGCGGTCACCGCGTCGTAGGAGTCCAGCAGGTCGCCGATGGTCCGGTCGTCTCCCAGCAGCTCACTCACGCCGAGCCGACCCATCCGCGGATACGGGCCCTCGAACGACAGCACCGTCTGCCCGCGCATCTGTCCCTTGGCCCGGGCGAGCTCGTCGGGGGTGACACCCGACTCGGCGACGTCCAGCAGGCCCGCGCGGACCAGGCCGAGAATCTCGGCCAGCTTGTCCGGGGCACACTGCCAGTCCACGCTCCACAGTCCCGCGTCGGAGTACGCAGTCTCGCCGGCGTCGATGCCGTAGGTCAGCCCGCGACGCTCACGCACCTCGACGAAGAGGCGGGAGGCCATCCCGCCGCCAAGAATCAGCGACAGCAGGCCGAGCGGATACCGGCGGTCGTCGAAAAGCCCGGGGCTGGGGAAGGTCAGGCTGGAGGTGCACTGTTCCAGCCTGCGGTTGGTGGTCAGCACCGCGGCGTCGGAGCTGCGCGTGGTGCGCGGCACCCGGCGTGGTGTCCGCGGCGGCTGCCCGTCGGCGCTGAAGAAGCTGTCGAGCTGGCCCACCAGATGATCATGGTCGACCTGGCCGGTGGCAACCACGGCGATGTTGTGCGGGACGTAGTGACGGCGCCAGTACCGGACGATCTGCTGCCTGCTCAGCGCGGCGATCGACTTCTCCGACCCGATCACCGGCAGCCCGAGGCCGGTGTCGCCGAAGAGCTGGGTGGTCACCAGCTCCTGGGCCACCTCACCCGGGTCGTCGGCGTGCATGGCGATCTCTTCCAAGATCACCGCACGTTCGGCCTCCACCTCGTGAGCGAGGATCGTCGACGAAGTGATCATGTCCGAAAGGACGTCCACCGCGAGGTGGGCGTCGGTGCCTAGAACCCTGGCGTAGAAGCAGGTGTGCTCCTTGGCGGTGTAGGCGTTGATGTCGCCGCCGACCGACTCGATCGCCTGCGCGATCTCCTCCGGGCTGCGGCGTCGGGTGCCCTTGAAGAGCACATGCTCGAGGAAGTGCGAGGCACCGTGCAGGCTCGGGCTTTCGTGCCGCGAGCCGACCCCGACGAAGAGGCCGACGTTGAACGTCTGGCTGGACCGCATCTTCTCGGTGACCACGCGCAAACCGCTCGGTAGCACGCTGCGGCGGACTTCTCCGCCGAGGTGCGCCCGAGCGGCTGCACGTGAGGCTCTAGCCATGTACGGCTGACTCAGCTGACTAGACCGTGGCTTCTTCCTCGACCACCGGGATCAGCGACAGCTTGCCGCGGTCGTCGATCTCGTTGATCTCCACCTGGATCTTCTGTCCGACGCTGACGACGTCCTCCACATTCTCCACTCGGTTGCCACCCGCGAGCGGGCGCAGCTTGGAGATGTGCAGCAGACCGTCCTTGCCGGGCAGCAGTGAGACGAAGGCGCCAAAGGCCGTGATCTTGACGACGGTACCGAGGTAGCGCTCGCCCTTCTCCGGCATGGTCGGGTTGGCGATCGCGTTGATCAGCGCGCGAGCGGCTTCGGCTGCCTCGCCGTTGTCCGCACCAACGTAGATGGTTCCGTCGTCCTCGATCGAGATGTCGGCGCCGGTATCGTCCTGGATCTGGTTGATGACCTTGCCCTTGGGCCCGATCACCTCACCGATCTTGTCGACCGGGATCTTGATGGTGATGATCCGCGGAGCGTAGAGGCTCATCTCGTCCGGCCGGTCGATCGCTTCGTTCATCACGTCGAGCAGCGTGTCCCGGGCGTCCTTGGCCTGGGTCAGGGCACCGGCCAGCACGGAGGCAGGGATGCCATCGAGCTTGGTGTCCAGCTGCAGGGCCGTGATGAAGTCACGGGTGCCGGCGACCTTGAAGTCCATGTCACCGAAGGCATCTTCGGCGCCGAGGATGTCGGTCAGGGCGACGTACTCGGTCTGACCGTCAACGGTGTCCGAGATCAGGCCCATCGCGATACCGGCGACGGGCGCACGCAGCGGCACGCCGGCGTTCAGCAGCGACAGGGTGGACGCGCAGACCGAGCCCATCGAGGTCGAGCCGTTGGAGCTCAGAGCCTCCGACACCTGACGGATCGCGTACGGGAACTCCTCGCGGGTCGGGAGCACCGGCAGCAGGGCACGCTCGGCGAGCGCTCCGTGACCGATCTCGCGACGCTTCGGCGAACCCACCCGGCCGGTCTCACCGGTGGAGTAGGGCGGGAAGTTGTAGTTGTGCATGTAGCGCTTGGACTTCTCCGGTCCCAGGGTGTCGAGCTTCTGCTCCATCCCGAGCATGTTCAGAGTGGAGACACCCAGGATCTGGGTCTCGCCGCGCTGGAACAGTGCCGAGCCGTGCACCCGGGGGATGACGCCGACCTCGGCCGAGAGGGTACGGATGTCGGCCAGGCCGCGGCCGTCGATCCGGACCTTGTCCTTGAGCACCCGCTGGCGGACGACCTTCTTGGTCAGGGCCCGGAACGCTCCGGTGATCTCCTTCTCGCGACCCTCGAACTGGTCGGCGAGCTGGGCAACCAGCTTCTCCTTGAGAGCGTCGGTGGCGTCTTCACGCTCTGCCTTGCCGGCGATGGTCATCGCGTCGGCAAGCTCAGACTTGCCGGCCTGCTCAACGGCGGCGTACACGTCGTCGGCGTAGTCGGCGAAGATCGGGAACTCGGCGGTCGCCTTCGGGAACCGGCTGGCCAGCTCCGCCTGAGCGTCGCAGAGAGCCTTGATGAACGGCTTCGCAGCCTCAAGTCCGGCGGCGACGACGTCCTCGGTCGGGGCGGTCTTGCCTTCCTTGACCAGGTCCCAGGTCCGCTCGGTGGACTCAGCCTCGACCATCATGATCGCGACGTCGCCGTCGGGCAGCACCCGGCCAGCTACGACCATGTCGAAGGTGGACTCCTCCAGCTGGTCGAGGTCGGGGAAACCGACCCACTGGTCACCGATCAGGGCGACCCGGATGCCGCCGACCGGACCGGTGAACGGCAGGCCGGCGAGCTGGGTGGACATGGAGGCTGCATTGATTGCCACCACGTCGTAGGCCTTGTTGGGGTTCAGCGCCATCACGGTGACGACGACCTGAACCTCGTTGCGCAGACCCTTGACGAAGCCAGGACGCAGCGGGCGGTCGATCAGCCGGCAGGTCAGGATGGCGGCCTCGGACGGGCGACCTTCGCGACGGAAGAACGAGCCGGGGATGCGACCCGCGGCGTACATTCGCTCTTCGACGTCCACGGTCAGCGGGAAGAAGTCGATGGCGTCGCGCGGCTTGCTCTGCGCGGTGGTGGCGGACAACAACATGGTGTCGTCGTCGAGGTACACGGTCGCCGAACCGGCGGCCTGACGGGCCAGCAGGCCCGATTCGAAGCGGACGACATGCTTGCCGAACGCTCCGTTGTCGATGATGGCTTCAGTGAACTGAAGGTCGGGTCCCTCCACGGGATCTCCTTTTCTTGACGCTCTGAGCTTCCAGCCCAAAGCATCGGTACGGACTGCATCCGCACACCCAAGACGTCGGCCGTGAAGTACTCGGCTGGCTCGGCGGGATCGACTCGGTCGGCGAGCGGTGCTCGCCCGTGGTCTCCCAGGCTCTTCGAGGCCGGTCTTCGATCGAGGTCCGCGGGCTGACGGCTGGGGGGGAGCCAGCCTTCCCGAGAACCACTACCGAGGACCGAGGCACTCGGGCGTCGAGCATGTGTGGGATGCAATCGCTGAGGGGTGATTCTGCTGTTCAGTTATGGATGTTCTGTTGTGGGATTCGATTGTCTAGGAGGTAGTGCGGGGCAACGCAGACCACCGGTGCGGCGCGGCCCCCGAAGCCCGAAGGGCGAGTCGGAAGCCGCGACGCCAGGGAATCAGCGACGGAGGCCGAGACGCTCGATCAAGGAGCGGTAACGCTCGATGTCAGTCTTGGCCACGTAGTTGAGCAGGCGACGACGCTGACCGACCAGGAGCATCAGGCCCCGGCGGCTGTGGTGGTCGTGCTTGTGGGCTTTGAGGTGCTCGGTCAGGTGCGCGATGCGTCGGGTGAGGACGGCAACCTGGACCTCCGGAGAGCCGGTATCGCCCTCGGACGTCGCGTACTCTTCAATGGTCTTCTTCTTGTCGGCAGCGTCGAATGACACGTGCTCTCCTCTCGGTTTCCCGTTGCGCGGCGCCCCCGGAGTACCCTTTCGGGCCTTTCACACGGTGTGAGTGGGAGCTCTTCGGTATCCGCGGCCGATCAAACGGCATCAGCAAGGCTACCAGCGCCGTACTTGAGAGGGCGAATCGCCGTACCGGCGGGGGTTGACCCGGCGTGGGCACCAGTCTATGGTCGACAAACAACTGTAAGCGCTTACACCCCGTTTCGCGAACCAGGACAAAGGACTCTCCAGATGAACGGTGTCCCCCGCCGCCAGCTTCTCCTGGGAGGTGCCGCCCTGACGTGTGGCGCCGCCCTCGGCCCCCTCCCGATCGCCGCCGCGCGCGGCGGCCACGCCCGAGCCGGCGGACTGGCTGGGACCATGCACCGATGGGCACGGGACACCTGGAAGTCGCTGGTGGCGATGACCGACGAGAAGACCGGGCTGACCGCCGACAACATCGAGGGGCCGCTCGCCAACCCGGTCCGCAGCGGCTACACCTCCCCCACCAACATCGGCGGCTACCTGTGGAGTGCGGTGGTGGCCCGGGAGCTGGGCCTGATCAGCCGGTCGGAGTGCTCGCGGCGGATCGGCCAGACTCTCCACACCCTGCAGCGGATGTCACACCACGAGCCCAGCGGCATGTTCTACAACTGGTACGACGAACGCACTGCGAAGCCGCTGACCCGCTGGCCGACCGACGGCAACCCGGTCGCGCCGTTCCTCTCCAGCGTCGACAACGGCTGGCTGGCGGCGGCCCTGATGGTGGTCGAGCGGGCCGACCGGGTCAACGCGGGTCGGGCAGCCCGCATCCTCGCCCGGATGGAGTTCGCCGCCTACTACAACCCTGAGGTACGCCCCGGCCTGGCCGCCGGCCTGCTGCGCGGCGGTTTCTGGGACGAGCGGCCCGCGGCGCCGCAGCAGTACGTCGAGGGCAACCACCTGGGCCGTGGCCCGAATGTCTTCTACACCCCGAACCACTACGACACCACGGTGTCGGAGACCCGGATCGCCTCCTACATTGCGATCGCTCGCCGGCAGGTGCCCGCCGCGCATTACTTCGCCACCTGGCGTACCTTCCCGGAGGACTGCGGCTGGTCCTGGCAGGAGCAGCGGCCGGTGGGCGAGACCCGGCGGTACCTTGGCATCGACGTCTTCGAGGGCGCGTACACCTACCGCGGCATGCACATAGTCCCCGGCTGGGGCGGCTCCATGTTCGAGGCTCTGATGCCTGCGGTGTTCGTCCCGGAGGAGTCCTGGGCGCCTCGTTCATGGGGTGTCAACCACCGGCTGACGGTACGGGCGCACCGCGAGCACGGTCTCGAGGAGGCCGGCTACGGCTACTGGGGGTTCTCACCGGCCAGCAACCCGGCCGGCGGCTACAGCGAGTACGGCGTGGACGCCATCGGGCTCAACCCCGACGGCTATCCCTCCGACCTGGAGCGGACTCCGTACGACGCGGGCTACGCCGGCTGCCGGGAAGGCCTGCACCCGTCTCCGACCTGGGGAGACGGCGTGGTCACCCCGCACGCCTCCTTCCTGGCCATGCAGTACGAGCAGGGCCACGCCTACCGCAACCTGGTCCGGATCGAGCGAGAGCTCGGCGCGTACGGCGAGGGAGGGTTCTACGACGCCGTTGCGACCCGGTCGGGAACGATCGCCAAGCGGTACCTGTCGCTGGACCAGGCGATGATCATGGGCGCGCTCGGCAACGTGATGGCCGACCAGGTGGTCCGCCGGGCCTTCGTCAACTCCGACGTCCGGCGGCGGATCAAGCCGCTGATCGGGCAGGAGCGCTTCTCCAGCGGGCTGGTGGGATGATCGGGCTTGCTGAGGTGGTCCGGGTCGGCCGATAGGGTCCGCAGTGTGATCACCGCCGCGGGCCTGAGTCCCTCCCTGGACATCACCTACTCGGTGGACGCGTTGCGGCTCGGCGCCATCCACCGGCCAACCGGGGTGGTCCGCTGCGCCGGCGGCAAGGCGCTGAACATGATCCGAGCGGCCGCGACCCTTGGTGCGTCCGGAACCGTCGTCGCCGTGCTGGGGGGAGTGACCGGTGAGTTCCTGCGCACTGCACTGGAGGAGGCCGGCATCGAGGTGGTGCTGGTGGAGACGCCCGCCGAGACCCGTACCTGTGTCTCCATCGGGTCGGCCGACACCGGGGCACTGACCGAGGTGTACGAGACCGCCGCGCCGCTGCCGGACGAGGTCTGGCAGCTCTTCACCGCCCGTACCGAGACCACCCTTCGCCGTCGGCCCGGATGGCTGTCCATCTCCGGCGGCGCCCCGCACGGGCTGGGGGCTGACGCGCTGGCCCAGCTGGTACGACTGGGTGCCGCCGCCGGGGTCAGAGTCGCGCTGGACACCCACGGTCCGGCGCTGCCACAGGCCGTCGACGCAGCGCCGGAGCTGGTGAAGATCAACCGGTACGAAGCTGCCGAGCTGTTGCACCTGCCGATCACGACCGCACTGATGGACATGGCGGAGCAGATCCGGGACCGTACCGGCGGGACGGTGGTGCTGACCGACGGCCAGCACGGGGCGCTCGCCCTGAACGGCAGCACCGCCGTGCAGGCCGAGATCCCGGCCGTGGTCGGCCGGTTCCCGGTCGGCAGCGGCGACTCGTTCCTGGGTGCGCTGCTGGCCGAGCTCGACCAGGGTGTCGAGCTGGCCGATGCCCTACAGACAGCCACCGCGGCGGGTGTGGCCAATGCTCTGGTCCCCGGTCCGGGAGTGTTCGAGGCGTCAGCGGTGCAGTCCCTGCGGGCGCGGGTGGTGCTGCGCCGGTGCTGAGGCCGCGCTTCGGCGCAGAGGGTCAGGCCGAGTGCAGCACGTGCCTGATCTGCTCCACGTCGTGGTGCATCTGCTTGATCAGCGACTCCATCCCCTCGTACTTCACCTGGCCGCGGATGCGGGCGTAGAAGTCGATACCGATCGGGACGCCGTACAGCTCGAGGTCGTCGCGGTCCAGCACGTAGGCCTCCACCCGCCGCTCCACCCCGTCAAAGGTCGGATTGGTGCCCACTGAGATGGCGGCCGGCCAGCGGGGCGAGGGAATGTCCAGCCGGGTGACCCAGCCGGCGTAGACGCCGTCGGCGGGTACGGCGATGCCGGGCTCGACGGCGACGTTCGCGGTGGGGAAGCCCATCTCACGGCCCCGCTGGTCTCCTCGCACCACGACTCCCTGGAACCGGAACGCCTGGTTGCTGAGCTCGCGGACCCGACCGAAGTCGCCTTCGGCCACTGCATGCCGAATCAGGGTGGAGGAACTCGGTACGGTGCCGTCGGTCACCAGCCGGACAGGCTGCACCTTGAAGTCACCGCCCGCGAGGTTGGTCAAGGTGTCGACATCGCCGGCGGCGCGGAAGCCGAAACGGAAGTTCTCCCCCACCACCACCCGGGCCGGCTTGAGCGGCCGCAGCACGGTGTCGACAAACTTCTCAGGGCTCCACCCGGCCATCTCCGGGGTGAAGTGCAGCACCACGACCTCGTTCACGCCGGCGTCGTGGAGTAGCTCCTTGCGTCGCTCCAAAGTGGTCAGCAACGGAGGCGCCTGGTCGGGCCGGATCACGCTCATCGGGTGCGGCCAGAAGGTGACCGCGACCAGCCGGGCACCCGGTTCCGCGGCCCGCGCGGTGCGGAGCAGCTCCACGTGACCGCGGTGCACGCCGTCGAAGTTGCCGATGACAACGACCGTGTGCTGGCTCATGCAGGGAAGTTAACCAGACAGCCCAGGAAGCGCCCGGGTGTCCCGGAAGGCGAACACCGCCACCGACGCGGCTGAGCAACGAACAGTGCCTGCCCCAGTGCGGCTCAGACGAACACTGCCTCCGCGACTGCGTCGGGGCCTGACTGCCGGTAGAGGGCGAGGAACTCCCCCGCCTCGCTCATCAGCGCGGTCGGCGCCGCCGGTAGCACCAGCCCGGGCAACCGACGTCCGCTGCGTACCCAGCCGGACTGCTGGGCATCTAGCTGGACGCAGCCGAAGCTCCGCCTGGCTACGTCGTCGATGGAAGTCACGGTCAGCGCCGCCGCGGCCTCCTCAAGCGTCTGCGCCTGCTGCAGGTCGAACGGCCCGACCCGGGTCCGGCGCAGAGCGGTCAGATGACCGCCGGTGCCCAGGGCGATCCCCAGGTCCCGGGCGAGTGCGCGGATATAGGTGCCGGAGGAGCAGTCGACCACGACGTCGAGGTCGACCACCGGCAGGCCGTCGACGTTTCGCGGCGTCGCCAGCAGACAGTCGAACCGGGTGATCCGGACCGGCCGGCCGACCAGGTCCACCTGCTCACCGGCGCGGACCTTGGCGTACGAGCGCACGCCGTTGATCTTGATAGCGGAGACCGAGGACGGCACCTGGACGATGTCACCGCGCAGCCGGTCGAGCGCCGCCTCCAGCGCCTCGGTCGGGATCGGCTCGGCGCCGGTGGC
>JAOPXN010000108.1 GCA_025965155.1 Propionibacteriaceae bacterium | reverse complement strand
GGTCCAACGCATGGTCCACCGGCGTCGCGTCCACGCCGCCCGACGTTCCCCCGACCAAGTCCATAACTCAATCGTATTCGAACAGACGTTCGAACACAAGAGGTCGGTTGACATTTACGGCGTCAGCGTCCCCCGGCGTCCTTCGCGCCCGGGCTCGCTTGCCGTCTTAGCCGCTGAAGTCGCTCGCCGCCTTGCGGGCCTGCTCCAGCCACTGCCGGTAGGTGCTGGCGGAGTTGGCGGCGTCGCGGGCGGCCTTGATGTCGCCGCGTGCCTCTGCCCGGGTGGCCTTGTCCTCCAACGCCTGGATCTGCGCCTCAAGCTTGGCTGCCGTGTCCTCGGCGCGGGCACGGGCTTCGGGGTTGGTCCGCTTCCAGCGGTCCTCCTCCGCCTGTTTGATCCCGTTCTCAATGGCATGCAACCTGTTCTCCAACGGCCGGATCGCGTCCCGCGGGACCTTGCCAATCGCTGTCCAACGCTCCAGCAGGTCCCGGTAGGCGGCCTTGGCCTGGTCGAGGTCACGGACCGGGAGGATCTGCTCGCCCTCGGCCAGCAGTGCCTCCTTGGCCTCGGCGTTGGCCTTGAACTCAGTGTCCTGCTCCTCGAAGACCGCCTGCTTGGCTGCGAAGAAGGTGTCCTGAGCCCCACGGAACCGTTTCCACAGCGCCTCGTCGATACCGCGGGGGGCGGGGCCCGCCGCCTTCCACTGCGTCATCAGGTCCCGGTACGCGCCGGTCGTCGGCCCCCAGTCGGTGGAGTTCGCCAGCTCCTCGGCGGCGGCCGCCAGGCGCTCCTTGACCTCCCGGGCCGACTCCCGTTGTTCGGCCTGCTGGGCGAACTGTGCCTTGCGCCGCCGGGTGTACGTCGTACGGGCGCTGGAAAAGCGGTGCCACAGCTCGTCGTCGGTGGTGCGGTCGAGCCTCGGCAGCGCCTTCCACTGGTCCAGCAGCGCCCGGAACCGGTTCACCCCACCGCGCCAGTCGGTGCCAGCGGCGAGCTTCTCCGCCTCCAGCACGAACTTCTCCTTGGCCGCGCGGGCCGCCTCCGTCTGCTTGGCCCGCTCCGCCTTGCGCGCGGCCCGCTGCTCAGCCACCAGGGGTGCCAGCTTGTCGAGCCGGGCGAGCAGACCATCGAGGTCGCCGACCGCATGGGCGTCGGTGACCGCCGCCCGTACCGTCTTGATGGACGCATTCGCGTCGTCGGGAGACAAGGCGCCAGACCCCAGCCGGGTCTCCAGCAGGGAGACCTCCAGCTCCAGCGCCTCGAATCGGCGGACAAAGAAACCGAGCGCCTCTTCAGCCGTGACGTCGGGGACCTGCCCGACACTTCGTTCCCCGGCTGCAGTGCGTACGTAGACCGTGCCGTCCGGGTCCACCCGACCGAAACTTGCCGGACTTACGTCTTCGTTCATGGGTCAATCCTGCCCGATAGTCTCGATAATGTGTTGATTGCCTCGTTTCCCGCCGGTCCCTGGCAGACAAACTGCTACGTCGCCGCAACCGGTCCCGGCACCGAATGCGTCATCGTCGACCCCGGGATGGATTCCCTTTCCGGCATCCAGGACGTGGTCGCCGAGCACCGCCTGAAGCCCGTGGCGGTGATGGTGACCCATGGGCACCTCGACCACATGTTCTCCGTCACCCCGGTGTGCTCGTCCTACTCCTCGACCTGCTGGGTGCACCCCGACGACCGGGAGCTGCTCGCCGACCCACTGCGGGGGATGAGCGCAGACGCCGCCACGCTGCTGCAGCAGCTGAGCCCCACTGCAACGTTCATCGAGCCGGACGACGTGCGCGAGCTCGCCGACGGCGCAGTCGTGGACGTTGCCGGACTGTCCTTCGGTGCCATCCACGCGCCGGGCCATACGCCCGGTTCGGTGATGTTCCGCACCGCGTACCCCAGTGACGCCGCCGTCGACTCGATCGTGTTCTCCGGCGACGTACTGTTCGCCGGGTCGATCGGCCGAACTGATTTGCCAGGTGGTAGCCATGGCGACATGCTGAGAAGTCTGCGAACCAAGGTGCTTCCGCTGCCGGACTCGGTGGTGGTGCTGCCTGGGCACGGCCCGCAGACCAGCATGGCCCGGGAAAGGGCCAGCAATCCCTATCTCAATGAGCAGTACCTGAGGAGCGCTACGTGAGACCGAAGGCCCTGTCCGGCTTCCCCGAGTTCACCCCTGAGGGGCGTGTCGTGGAGCAGTTCGTGCTCGACCGGCTGCGGCAGACCTTCGAGCTGCACGGGTTTGCCTCCATCGAAACCCGTGCGGTTGAGCCGCTGGACCGGCTGGCGAAGCAGGGCGAGATCGACAAGGAGGTGTACGTCGTCCGCCGGCTGCACGCCGAACCGGGCAGCACCGACGACCTGGGCCTGCACTTCGACCTCACCGTCCCGTTCGCCCGCTACGTGCTGGAGAACGCGCACGCGTTGCAGTTTCCGTTCCGTCGCTACCAGATCCAGAAGGTTTGGCGGGGCGAGCGCCCGCAGGAGGGCCGGTACCGGGAGTTCACCCAGGCCGACATCGACATCGTCAACGTGGGTGAGCTGGCCGCCCACCACGACGTCGAGCTGCCGTTGGTCACCTTGGGGGCGTTCGAGCGGCTGCACACCGACCTCGGACTGCCGCCGGTGCTGATGCGGGTCAACAACCGCAAGCTCGCGCAGGGCTTCTACACCGGTCTGGGCATCACCGACACCGCCGCCGTGCTACGGATCATCGACAAGATCGACAAGATCGGTCCGGACCGGGTGACGCAGTCGCTTATCAGCGACGCCGGCCTGACCGAGGCCGAGGCCAAGGCCTGCGTGTCGCTGGCGCAGATCTCGTCGGCAGACGAGTCATTCGTTGACGAGGTACGCCGGCTGGGCGTGAGCAACGACCTGCTGGACGAGGGGCTCGCGCTGCTTTCCGATGTCGTACGGACCGCCCGGCAGCACGTCCCCGGCCGACTGGTGGCGGACCTGAAGATCGCCCGCGGCCTGGACTACTACACCGGCACCGTCTACGAGACCGAGCTGCAGGGATTCGAGTCATCCGGCTCGGTCTCCTCCGGCGGCCGGTACGACTCGCTGGCCAGCGATGGCAAGACCACGTATCCCGGAGTCGGACTCTCCATCGGTGTGACCCGGCTGCTAGTCCCGCTGGTCGCCAAGGGTCATCTGCAGGCGTCCCGGCCGGTGCCCACCGCCGTTCTGGTCGCGGTGGACTCCGAGGACACCCGGCCCGAGGCCATCGCGGTCGCCGAGCAGCTGCGGAGCCGCGGCATCCCGACCGAGGTAGCGCCCCGGGCGGACAAGTTCGGCCGGCAGATCCGCTACGCCGACCGCCGTAGTATCCCGTTCGTCTGGTTCGGCGGCGTACAGGGCGGTGAGGTGAAGGACATCCGCACCGGGGAGCAGTCCCCGGCTGACCCGGCGGCCTGGCAGCCGCCGCAGGCAGACCTCAACCCGCAGGTGTTCAGCACCTGGACCCAGCGCTGACCCAGCAGGGCCGGTGCCGGAGCTTGAGTTGGAGGTAATGGAGTCGCGGCCGGAGGACCCTCGGTAGGGTGATCGAGCGGTCCGGCGAAAGGAGTGTGGTGGTCAAGCCGTCGTCTAGTCACACAGTGCTTGCCTCTGCCGACAGTGAGGCGTTCGGCTCGCTGCGCCGCCGCCCGACCTCGAGAGACGAGCGGTACGCAATGGGCCGCGCGCTGCGCCGGCAGGTGCCCCGCAAGCAGCTGGGGGAGTGGATCCCACCCGCCGACCGTCCCGACCCGGTTCAGCTGGTGATGACGTCCCACGAAGGCCGGCTCGACTGGCTGATCCCGGTCCGGGTGGCCCGGATGGTGTCGTCCCCGTACGGCTTCCTCCGCGGCACCGCCATCGTGATGGCCGAGGACGTGGCGCGGCTGCCGTCCACCGGCATCACCCCGGTGATCTGCGGTGACGCCCACCTGGGCAACTTCGGTTTCTACGCCTCGCCCGAAGGTGAGCTCGTGATCGACCTGAACGACTTCGACGAGGCCCACCCCGGCAGCTGGGAATGGGACCTCCGCCGGCTGGTGGCGAGCATCTGGGTGGCCGGCCGGCAGAACGGCTCGTCGGAGGAACAGTGTCACGCCGCTGTCGCGTCCTGCGTCGCTGCTTACCGGGCTGAGGTGCAGTTCCTAGCGGAACAGCCGCTGCTGATGCGCTCCTACAACCGGCTCGATGTCGGTCGGCTGCACGAGACGGCCACCGAGAAGTCGCTGCGCGAGGAGATCGCCCGCTCGGCCAAGCGTGCCCGCACCCGGACCAGTGACCGGGCGCTGCCGCGGTTCACCTACGAGCACGAGGGAAGCCGGCGGATCATTGAGGAGCCGCCGCTGATCACCCGGGTCACCGACGTCGATGCGGAGCAGATCGGCGAGGCGCTGGACGACTACCTCGCCACCCTCGCGCCGCACTGGCGCCGAGCGCTCGGCGGCTACACCCTGGTCGACATCGCCCACAAGGTGGTCGGCGTCGGCAGTGTCGGGCTGCGGGCGTACGTCGCGCTGCTCGAGGGCAGCAGCCCGGACGACGTGGTCTTCCTGCAGATGAAGCAGGCTCGGCGCTCGGTCCTCGCCCAGTACGTGCACGGCGAGTCGGCCTGGCACGCCCACCAAGGCCAGCGGGTGGTGGAGTACCAGCAGGCACTGCAGACGGTCAGCGACCCGCTGCTCGGCTGGACCACTGTCGACGGCCGCCAGTACTACGTCCGGCAGTTCCGCAACATGAAGGGCACCATCCCGCTCGACTCCATCGACGCAGCGGCGCTGACCGACTACGCCGGAATCGTCGGCCATCTGCTGGCGAAGGGCCATTCCCGGACCAGCGGAGCGTCCATGATCGCCGGCTATGCCGGGTCGTCGGACAAGCTGGACCTCGCCATGTGCCGGTTTGCCCGCGCGTACGCCGACCAGACCGAGGCCGACCACGCCGCACTGGTACGGGCCGTCCGTAGCGGCCGGCTGCCGGCCACCGATGGAGCGCTGGATCAGATGGGTTCCGCGTTTCGGCCGACCGCCTAGCGCGGAGGACCAGTCCAGCGGAGTTCCCTCCCTCAGCTGGGACTCCGTCCCGGGTCACTGGGCTGGGCGGCGCCACAGCCAGGACAGGCCGATCCCGGCGAGCGCCAACAAAACCAGGGTCGTTATCCCGCCGACGGTCAGGGCTCTGGTCACCGACTCATCCACCCGGGTCGCGCGGTCCACCTGTTCGGAGGACCCGCTGAACGGCGCGTACCCGTTGCCGAGCAGCGACGGCGGCGCGGAGGTGGACAGGTTGCCGTTGCAGAGACTGGTAATCAAGGCGGCGGTCTGCCGCGATCCGTCGACCCGGGTCTGCTGGGTGGCAAAGATGATGAACTCGGTTCCGGGGGCCGGATCGAGGCCGCACTCAGCAGTACTCGGTGGGGTGACGACGAGCTGCTCGCGGTACGCCGAACCCTTGTAGACCCGGGCCACCCTGAAGGTGAGCTCGTTGTGCCGAGGAGCCGGCCGCTTCACCGTCCGGTTTCGCTCCAGGCTGCCCAGGAAGGCCACGTCGGCCCGGTCCAGCGCATTGGCGAGGCTGTTACGGGCGCAGCTGCAGGCATGCGCGGGCGCCGGGTTGACCGCAAGACCGAGGATGCTGACCAACAGCGCCAACGTCACCAGCGCGACGCGTCCGAGTCCGCTACGGGTGGCGGTACGGCGGCGGCGGGCCATGAGCCAGTCTTACCCGCATGGATGCTTTGGACAACAGCTGCCGTTCGCAAGCGAAAACCGAATCGCGGGTCTGCCGCACCGCCCCGTAGGATCGACTGACGCTTCGCGGCATGGTGCCGGGAGCTGAGATGTCTTGGAGGAAGAGCTCGTGATTCGCACCCACGGCGCAGGCACACTCCGTGCCGACGACGCCGGAACCACCGTCACCCTGGCCGGCTGGGTTGCCCGCCGCCGCGATCACGGGGGCGTGGCCTTCCTGGATCTGCGGGATGCCTCGGGCGTGGCTCAGGTGGTCGTGCGAGACGAGATGCTGGAAGCCTCCGGTGCGCATGACCTACGGAACGAGTACTGCATCGCCATCACCGGCGAGGTGTCGAAGCGGCCGGAGGGCAATGCGAACGCCGACCTGCCGACCGGCGAGGTTGAGGTCGTCACGTCCTCGTTGGACGTACTGAGCACGGCAGCCCCGTTGCCGTTCCAGATCGACGAACGGGTCAGCGTCGGTGAGGAAGCGCGGCTGAAGTACCGCTACCTCGACCTTCGTCGGCCCGCGCCGGCCGCCGCGATCCGGCTGCGCAGCGACGTCAACCGGGCCGCCCGCACTGTGTTGGCCGAGCACGACTTCGTCGAGATCGAGACCCCAACACTGACTCGGTCGACCCCGGAAGGCGCCCGCGACTTCCTCGTGCCGGCACGGCTCAAGCCGGGCTCCTGGTACGCCCTGCCGCAGAGCCCGCAGCTGTTCAAGCAGCTGCTGATGGTGGCCGGGATGGAGCGGTACTACCAGATCGCCCGGTGCTACCGCGACGAGGACTTCCGCGCCGACCGGCAGCCGGAGTTCACCCAGCTGGACGTCGAGATGAGCTTCGTCGACCAGGAGGACGTGATTGAGCTCTCCGAGTCGATCCTGACCGCGTTGTGGAAGCTGGTCGGTCACGACATCGCCGGTCCGATCCCGCGGATCACCTACGCCGAGGCAATGGACCGGTACGGCACCGACAAGCCGGACCTCCGGTTCGGCCAGGAGATCACGGAGCTCACCGACTACTTCGCCGAGACCCCGTTCCGCGTGTTCCAGGCCGAGTACGTCGGCGCAGTCGTGATGCCCGGCGGCGCCAGCCAGCCACGCAAGCAGCTAGACGCGTGGCAGGAGTTCGCCAAGCAGCGCGGCCACAAGGGACTCGCGTACGTCCTGGTGGGGGAGGACGGCGAACTGGGTGGACCGGTCGCCAAGAACCTGTCCGAAGCCGAGCGCAACGGACTGGCCGCGCGGGTCGGTGCGTCGCCTGGGGACGCGGTCTTCTTTGCCGCCGGCCCACGCTCCAGCGCGCAGGCGCTGCTCGGCGCGGCCCGGCTGGAGATCGGCCGCAGGGTCGGACTGATCGACGAGTCCGCCTGGTCGTTTGTCTGGGTTGTGGACGCGCCGCTGTTCGAGCCGGCCAGCCAGGCGGTGGCCAGCGGGGACGTCGCAGTGGGGTCGGGAGCCTGGACGGCGGTGCACCACGCGTTCACCTCGCCCAAACCGGAGTCGATGGAGACCTTCGCCACCGACCCCGGGTCGGCGCTGGCGTACGCCTACGACATCGTCTGCAACGGCAACGAGATCGGTGGCGGCTCGATTCGTATCCACTCCCGGGACGTGCAGGAGCGGGTCTTCGCGGTGATGGGGCTCAGCAAGGAGGAGGCCCAGGACAAGTTCGGGTTCCTGCTGGACGCCTTCAACTACGGTCCGCCGCCGCACGGTGGGATCGCGTTCGGGTGGGACCGGATCGTGGCGCTGCTTTCTGGGATGGACTCGATCCGCGAGGTGATCGCGTTCCCGAAGTCTGGTGGTGGGGTGGACCCGCTCACCGACGCTCCGGCGCCGATCACCGCTCAGCAGCGCAAGGAAGCCGGAGTGGACGCTCGTCTCGGTCCCGCCCACTAGTCAGCTCCTCCGCCTTCCCGCCGGCGTGTCTTGGCACACCTGACTCTTCGCCGGCGCCGGGTCGCTGCCATGTCTTTCGTCGCCGGATGGAACGGTGGTTGGGTTGGGGCTCGACCCGGAGCTCGGTAGGGCTGCTGGGCTGCTGGTGGTGGCGCGATGTTGGGACGGTGGATGGGATGAGTGAGGACCTCTTCGGCAACGAGGTGGGGCGGCCGGCGGCGGCGGGCGGGAGTCTGGGGGACACGGATCGGGCTGGGCTGCCGTTGGCGGTCCGGATGCGGCCGCGGACACTGGATGAGATCGTCGGGCAGCAGCATCTGCTGGCGCCGGGGTCGCCGTTGCGGCGGCTGTCCGGCGGTGAGGCGATGTCGGTGTTCTTGTGGGGGCCGCCGGGCGTCGGGAAGACCACGATCGCGGCGGTGGTGTCGCGCCAGACCGATCGCCGCGTCGTTGAGATCTCGGCTGATACGGCGGGGGTCAAGGAGGTCCGGGCGGAGCTGGACCAGGCCCGCAGCGAGCTCCGACAGGGCCGACAGACGGTGCTGTTCGTGGACGAGGTGCACCGGTTCTCCAAGACCCAGCAGGACGTACTGCTGCCGGCAGTGGAGAACCGGCTGGTGACGTTGATCGCCGCCACCACCGAGAACCCGAGCTTCTCGGTCATCTCGCCGCTGCTGTCCCGGTCCCTGCTGCTCACCTTGCGACCGCTCAGCGACGACGACATCTCCGCTTTGCTGACCCGGGCCCTGACCGAGGACCGGGGGGTTCGCACCACCGGTACGGCGGGGCTGCCGGCCGGGGAGCCGTTCACGCTGACCGAGGAAGCCCGCAGCACGTTGCTGCTGATGGCCGGCGGGGATGCCCGGCGCGCACTGACCTATTTGGAGGAGGCGGCGGCGGGCGCCGAAGCGGTCGGCACCACCATCATCCACACCGAGACCGTGGAAAGAGCGGTCGACCGGGCCGCTGTCCGCTACGACCGCGACGGTGACCAGCACTACGACGTGATCAGCGCGTTCATCAAGTCCATCCGCGGCTCCGACGTCCAGGCCGCACTGCACTATCTGGCCCGGATGATCGAGGCCGGCGAGGACCCGCGGTTCATCGCCCGGCGGCTGGTCATCCTTGCCTCGGAGGACATCGGACTGGCTGACCCGACCGCGCTCACCACGGCAGTCGCCGCCGCGGACGCGGTGGCCTTCATCGGGATGCCGGAGGGCCGGATCAACCTGGCGCAGGCAGTGATCGCCCTCGCCGTGGCCCCCAAGTCCAACGCTGTGGTGATGGCCATCGACGCCGCCCTGGCCGACGTACGGGCCGGCAAGATCGGGCTGGTGCCGGCACCGCTGCGGGACGCGCACTACCCGGGCGCGAAGCAGCACGGGCACGGCCGCGGTTACATCTACGCCCACGACGCACCGCACGGGATCGCGGCGCAGCAGTATCTCCCCGACGAGGTGCTGGGCGCGACGTACTATCGGCCGGTGGCTCGCGGGGCCGAGGCGGCCATCGTGGACCGGCTGGCCAGGATCGAGCAGATCCTGGGCTCCGGCGCGGACGGGCCAAGTGTCAAGCCAGAAGGAAGACCGGCGCGGTAGGGTCGACCTTGCAGATGAGGCGGCGCCCCGGCCCGGGAGCCGCCTGTACGTGCGCCGATACCGGTGCACTGAGATCGAGATTGAGGAAATCCATATGTCCGTTGGGGAGATCGCCGGCCTGGTCGCCGCCATCGCCTTCGTCGTCCTGGTGGCCCTGACCGCCGTCCCGCTGCTCAAGCTGGGCCGGGTGCTGGAAGAGGTCCGGCTCGCCGTACGCGACATCGGGCACGAGTCGGTGCCGATCCTGACCGAGCTGCAGGGGACCGTCCGGGCGACCAACGACGAGCTGGAGAAGCTGAGCCTGGTCACCGAGGACGTCGCCAAGGTGAGCCGGAACGCCACCGTGGTCAGCGAGAACGCTGCCCAGATGACCACGCTGTTCAGCGCGACGCTCGGCGGCCCGCTGGTGAAGGCGGCGGCCCTCAGCTACGGGGTCCGCAAGGCCTTCACCCGTGAGGACCATGTCCCCGCCCGGGCGCGGTCCCGGTTCAGCCGACGGGGGAACTGACGATGCGACGGGTCTTCTGGTTCACCGTCGGTGTCGGCGTCACTGTCTTCGTCGCCGTCAAGGTTCGTGGCTACCTGAACGCGGCCAGCCCCGAGGCGATCGGGCGGCGACTCACCGATTCGGCGGCCGGGATCGGCGACTCGGTCAAGGACTTCGCCGACCGGGTGCGAGCCGCCTCGGCCGAGCGTGAAGCCGAACTAAGGGACACGCTCGGTCTGCCCGACTGACTCCCAACTGATCCCATCCTCAAAGGACAAGCATGAAAACCGCCGAGATCCGGCGCCGCTTCCTGGACTACTTCGCATCGCGGGGCCATGAAGTCGTGCCGTCAGCTCCGCTGCTGTACAACGACCCGACGCTGCTGTTCGTCAACGCCGGCATGGTGCCGTTCAAGCCCTACTTCACCGGTGCCGAGACCCCGCCGTTCTCCCGCGCCACATCGGTGCAGAAGTGTGTCCGGACCCTCGACATCGAGGAGGTCGGCAAGACCACCCGGCACGGCACGTTCTTCCAGATGAACGGCAACTTCTCCTTCGGTGACTACTTCAAGGCCGAGGCGATCAGCTATGCCTGGGAGCTGATCACCAAGTCGCAGGAGGCCGGTGGGCTGGGTTTCGACCCGGACAAGGTCTGGGTCACGGTGCTGCATTCCGACGACGAGGCGGCCGCCTTGTGGGCCAACATCGCCGACCTGCCGGCCGAGCGGATCCAGCGCCGCGGGCTGAAGGACAACTACTGGCACATGGGCGTCCCCGGACCCGGCGGGCCGTGCAGTGAGATCTACATCGACCGCGGGCCGGAGTACGGTCCGGACGGCGGACCGATCGTCGACGAGGACCGGTTCCTGGAGATCTGGAACCTCGTCTTTATGCAGGAGGAGCTGTCGGCGGTACGCCGCAAGGACGACTTCGACATCAAACGGGACCTGCCGCGCAAGAACATCGACACCGGTATGGGTCTGGAGCGGGTCGCGTACCTGCTCCAGGGGGTCGACAACCTCTACGAGACCGACCAGGTGTTCCCGGTGATCGAGCGCGCGTCCGCGCTGTCCGGCAGACGGTACGGCGCCGACCACGCCGACGATGTCCGGATGCGGGTAGTGGCCGATCACGTCCGTTCCGGCCTGATGCTGATCGCGGACGGCGTCACCCCCGGCAACGAGGCGCGTGGCTACGTGCTCCGCCGGCTGCTGCGTCGCAGCATCCGCTCGATGCGGCTGCTCGGCGTGGACCAGCCGGTGCTGGGCGAGCTGCTGCCGGTCAGCCGGGACGCGATGGCGGAGTCCTACCCCGAGGTGGTGAAGGACTGGGCGCGGATCAGCGACATCGCGTACGGCGAGGAGGAGGCGTTCCGGCGCACCCTCACAGCCGGCACCCAGATGTTCGACCTGGCCGTCGCGGATGTGAAGGCCAAGCAGCGGTCCACGCTGACCGGCGACCGGGCTTTCCAGCTGCACGACACGTACGGCTTCCCGTTCGACCTGACGCTGGAGATGGCGTCGGAGCAGGGGCTCGAGGTCGACGAGGCGGGCTTCCGCGCGCTGATGGCCGAGCAGCGGGACCGGGCCAAGGCGGACGCGAAGTCCAAGAAGGGCAGCGGCATCGCCACCGAGGTGTACGCGAAGCTGCGGTCGGCCGGCGAGACGCCGTTCATCGGCTTCGAGACCCTCGCCGGTGAGAGCGCGGTCCGCGGCATCGTCGTCGACGGCGAGCTGCGGGACGTGGCGCTGCCGGGTCAGGACATCGAGCTGATCTTGGAGGAAACCCCCTTCTATCCGGAGTCCGGTGGCCAGTCCGGCGACCGTGGCACCGTCACCGTGGATGGAGTCAACCTCGACGTCTACGACGTACAGCGCCCGGTCAAGGGCCTGGTCGTGCACAAGCTGAAAGTGGGCGACGGCGAGCTCCGGGTCGGTCAGGGTGTCCAGGCAGCCGTCGACCGGGACTGGCGGCTGGGGGCCTGCCAGGCGCACTCGGCCACCCACGTCATCCACGAGGCGCTGCACGAGATCCTCGGGCCGACAGCGCTGCAGGCGGGTTCGTTCAACCGGCCCGGCTACATGCGGCTGGACTTCTCCTGGAACCACCCGGTGAGCGAGACCCAGCGGAGCAAGATCGAGGAGCTGGCCAACAGCGCGATCCGGGCCGACCTGGGCGTCAGTGCCAGCCTGATGCCGCTGGCGGAGGCGAAGTCGCTCGGCGCGATGGCGCTGTTCGGCGAGGTGTACGGCGACATTGTCCGGGTCGTCGACATGGGTGAGGGGTGGTCCCGCGAGCTGTGTGCGGGCACCCACGTGGCCCAGTCGTCGCAGGTGGGGCTGCTCGCCCTGGCCAGTGAGTCCTCGGTGGGTTCCGGTCTGCGCCGGGTCGAGGCATTCGTCGGGATGGAGGCCTTCCAGCATCTGGCCAGGGAGCGTGCGCTGGTGATGGGGCTGGCCGAGACCTTGCGGGTCCAGCCGGACCAGCTCACCGACCGGGTGACGAAGATGGTGGCGCAGCTCAAGGATGCCGAGCGGGAGATCGCCGCGCTGCGCAGCAAGAACCTGCTCACCACCGTCGAGCCGATCCTGGCAGGCGCGCACGATATGTGGGGTGTCGCCTACATCGGTCACCATGCCACCGGCGTCACCGGCGCCGACCTGCGCACCCTCGCGACCGAGGTACGCAACCGGGTGGCCGGTCAGCCGGCCGTGGTCGCCCTGATCGGCGGCACGTCGGACAAGCCGAGCGTCGTGGTCGCGACCACCGAAGGGGCCCGGCACCGTGGGCTGAAGGCCGGCGAGCTGGTCACGGTCGCCAGCCAGACGCTCGGTGGTCGTGGCGGCGGCAAGGACGACATCGCCCAGGGCGGCGGCAGCGACTCCAGCCAGATCCCGGCGGCGCTGACCGCGGTGGAGTACGCCATCGGGCACAAGGTCCAGTCCTGAGCGGATCGACCTGGCTCCCCGGAGTGGATCAGCGATGACGCTGCGGACCGGCGTACGGCTGGCCCTGGACTGGGGAGACGCCAGGATCGGGGTCGCCAAGTGTGACGCGTCGGGCACCCTGGCCTTCCCGTACGCCACCGTGCGGGCCGGCACGGCGGAGCTGGACGAGCTGGCTGCGCTGGTGAGCGAGGAAGGACCGATCGAGGTCGTCGTCGGTCTGCCTCGCTCGCTGGCCGGCGGCGAGGGGCCCGCGGCGGCTAAGGTCAGGTCCAAGGCGGTGGCTCTGGCGGCAGTGTTGGGCCCTTCGGTGCCGGTGCGCCTGGTGGACGAGCGGCTGACGACGGTGACTGCCTCGCGCCGGCTGTCGGAGAGCGGGAAGCGGCTCAAACAGCAGCGCTCCCTCATCGATGCGGCGGCTGCGGTCGCCATCTTGGAGCACGCCCTTGACGTCGAACGTGCCCGGGGTGCAGCGCCGGGGGAGTTAGTATCGGCTGCGGACCCGGCGGAGTAAGCCTGCGCCCGAGCAACGACGACCGCCCCAACTTCGCCACGGCTGCGTGGACCGCGAGGAGACTGACGCTGTGACATCGATGCTGGACCCGGAGGTCAAACCGAGCCCCGCTCGCGAGATCGCCCACAAGGGCAAGGGCTGCCTGGCCGTCATCTTGGCCTTGGCGGTGCTGGTCGGGGGTGGCTACTTCGTCTACGACCGGGCCAGCTCGTTCCTCGCCACCTTCGGCGAGGTGCCCGACTACGTGGGCGCGGGCAAGGCGCAGACCACCATCACCGTCCCCGACGGCGCCTCGGTCGACGACATCGGCGAGATCCTCGTACAGGCCGACGTGGTCAAGTCCACCAAGGCGTGGGACAAGGCCGTCGGCCAGGAGGAGCGCTCCACCACCATCCAGGCGGGCCGCTATCTGGTCCGGACCCAGATCCCCGCCATCGACGCGCTCAAGCTCTTGATCAACCCCGGCGAGTCCCGGGTCCGGGCCCAGTTCACCGTCCGCGAGGGACTGCGGCTGAGCGCCCAGCTGGATGAGCTGGTCAAGGGAACCAAGATCAAGAAGTCCAGCTTCGAGAAGGCGCTGGACAACCCGAAGTCGCTAGGGCTGCCGCGCTACGCCAAGAACAAGCCGGAAGGCTTCCTGTTCCCCGAGACCTACGAGCTCACCGCAGACGCCAACGCGACCTCGGTGTTGAAGCAGATGGTGGGCCAGTACAACCGGGTGGCCGCCGACATCGACCTGGAGGCTCGGGCCAAGGAGCTCGGCTACACGCCGTACGAGGTGCTGATCGTGGCCAGCATCATCGAGCGCGAGGTGGCCAACCCCGACTACCGCGCCAAGGTGGCCCGGGTCCTCTACAACCGGCTGGACAAGGGTCAAAAGCTGGAGCTGGACTCGACCGTGATCTACGCGCGGAACCTGAAGACCACGACAACGACACCGAAGGACCGTGCCAGCGACTCGCCGTACAACACCTACAAGCACGAGGGGCTGCCGCCGGGGCCGATCTCCGCGCCGGGCAAGGCGGCGCTGGATGCAGCGGCCAACCCCGAGACTGGCAAGTGGATGTTCTTCGTCACGGTGAACTTCGACACCGGCGAGACCAAGTTCGCCGAGACCTTCGCCGACCACGAGAAGAACGTGGCGCAGTGGCAGGCCTGGTGTCAGGCGAACAAGGGCCGCTGCACGTGAGCGCAGCAGCAGGCCCCGGCCCTGCGCGTCGCTGCGCGGTGCTCGGGTCGCCGATCGAGCACTCACTTTCGCCGGTCCTGCACCGGGCCGCGTACGCCGAGCTGGGCCTGGACGACTGGAGCTACGACCGGTACGAGGTCACCGACACCGAGCTGGCCGGCTTCGTCGCCGGTCTGGACCCGTCCTGGCGGGGGCTGAGCCTGACCATGCCGCTCAAGGTGGTGGCGCTGGAGCTGGGCGAGGTGGACGAGCTGGCAGCGCTGGTCGGTGCCGCCAACACCTTGGTGTTCGACCCCGACGGGAACCGGGTGTACAACACCGACGTCGGCGGGCTGGTGTCGGCCGTGGTCGGTGCCGGCGCGGATCGGCTGGACCGGGTGACCATCCTCGGTGCCGGCGCAACGGCTCGCTCGTCGCTGGTGTCCGCGGCCCGACTCGGCGCCTCCCAGGTTCACGTCGTGGCCCGCAGCCCCGCCAAGGCCGAGCGGCTCCGGCCGCTGGCCGACGCGCTCGGAGTGCGGCTCGGGGTGGCTGAGTGGCGGGACCCGCTGCCCGCTGTCGACCTCGTGATCTCCACAGTGACAGCCGGCGCGGCGGACGACCGGGCCGAGGAGATCGCAGCCAGCGCCGCGGTGGTCTTCGACGCCATCTACGACCCGTGGCCCACACCGTTGGCGCAGTCGGCCCAGGCTGCCGGTCGTACGGTGCTGAACGGGCTCGACTTGTTGGTGGGTCAGGCGGTGCTGCAGGTGGAGCTGATGACCGGGCAGCGGGTGTCGCCGGCGGTACTGATGTCTGCTGGTCGAACTGCGCTGAGCCGGGTCGGCGACGCGTGAAAGACTGAGCCTCATGCTCAGATGGCTCACCGCCGGTGAATCGCACGGACCTGCCCTGGTCGCCACCATGGAGGGCCTGCCGGCCCATGTCGAGGTGACCAGCGCCGATATCGCCGACGCGCTCGCCCGACGCCGGCTCGGGTTCGGCCGGGGCGCCCGGATGAAGTTCGAGGCCGACCAGGTCACCATCCTCGGCGGGATCCGGCACGGACAGAGCCAGGGTGGCCCGATCGCAATCCAGATCGGCAACACCGAGTGGCCGAAGTGGGAGACCGTCATGTCGGCGGACCCGGTGGACCCCGAGGTGCTGGCGGGTCAGGCCCGTAACGCCGCCCTGACCCGGCCGCGACCGGGTCACGCAGACCTGGCCGGGATGCAGAAGTACGACTTCGACGAGGCCCGGCCCATTCTGGAACGCGCCAGCGCCCGGGAGACCGCCGCACGGGTGGCTCTCGGCCGGGTCGCCAGCAACTTCTTGTACCAGGCGTTCGGCATCACGGTGCTGAGCCACGTCGTCGAGCTCGGGCGGGCGCGGTCCCCATACGGCTCACTGCCGCGGATCGAGGACCTTCCGGCGATCGACGAGAACCCGGTCCGGTGCTTCGACGACGCCGCCGCCGCCGCGATGATCGCCGAGATCGAGGCGGCGCAGAAGGACGGCGACACCCTGGGCGGTGTGGTGGAGGTGCTGGCCTGGGGGCTGCCCCCCGGCCTTGGCTCGCACGTCCACGGTGACCGACGGCTGGACTCCCAGCTGGCGGGCGCGCTGATGGGGATCCAGGCCATCAAGGGCGTCGAGGTGGGTGACGGCTTCGAGCTGGCCCGGTCCCGCGGCAGCGCCGCGCACGACGAGATCCTTCCCGGCGCCGCCGGCATCTCCCGCGCCTCGCACCGCTCCGGCGGCACCGAGGGCGGGATGAGCACCGGTGAGGTGCTGCGGGTACGGGCCGCGATGAAGCCGATCGCCACGGTCCCGCGGGCGCTCCGTACCGTCGACACCGCCACCGGCGAGGCCGCCGTCGCCCACCACCAGCGCTCCGACGTCTGCGCGGTTCCGGCGGCCGGGGTGGTCGCCGAGGCCATGGTCGCACTCGTGATCGCCAACGCCTGCCTGGAGAAGTTCGGCGGCGACTCTGTCGGCGAGGCCAAGCGCAACATGGAGAGCTACCTGAAGCAGGTGGCCGACCGCGGTCTCCAGGTCCACCCGCAGTGAACCCCGCCCAGCACACCGAGTACTTCAGTCCGGGTCGGGGCGCCCACCTCGTATTCGTCGGCGCCCCGGGCTCGGGCAAGTCGACGGTGGGTTCGCTAGTGGCCGAGCGGTTGGGGCTGCCGTTTGCCGACGTCGACTCGGTGATCGAGCACCGAACCGGCCAGCCGGTCGCGGAGATCTTCGCCGACCAGGGGGAGCCGGCCTTCCGGGCCCTCGAGGTCGCCACCACGGTTGAGCTGCTGCGCCAGCCCGGCGTCTTGTCGCTGGGTGGCGGTGCTGTCACCTCGGCCGAGATCCGCGACGCGCTGCGAGGCCATCGGGTCGTCTGGCTGCAGGTGTCGGTCGGCCAGGCGGCTCGGCGCGTCGGGCTGAACGAGGCGCGGCCGCTGCTGCTGGGCAACGTACGGGGGCAGCTGATCAAGCTGCTGGCCGCCCGCACCCCGCTGTACGCCGGGGTGGCCAGCATCACCGTCGACACCGACGCGCACGATGTCGACGCCGTCGTGGACTCGATCGTCGCGAGCGTCACCGAGCTCGGCCAGAACGTCGCCACCGATGCGGTCACCACCATCGAGGTCACCGCGGAGCGGCCGTACCAGGTGCTGGTGGGGCACGGGCTGCTGGACCGGCTACCCGGGTTGTGCGGCGACCAGGCCCGCCGGGTCGCGGTGATCCATCCCCCGACGCTGGTCGGTCTGGCCGAGCGGGTGGTCAGCACCCTGGCCGCGGCCGGGCTGGAGCCGGTCCGCATCGACGTACCCGACGCCGAAGGCGCCAAGACCGCCGCGGTGGCCGCGAACTGCTGGTCAGTGCTCGGCAGCGCCGGCTTCACCCGCTCCGACGCAGTGATCGGGCTCGGTGGCGGGGCCACCACCGACCTGGCCGGGTTCGTCGCCGCCACCTGGCTGCGCGGCGTGCGGCTGGTCACCGTACCGACCAGCGTGCTCGGCATGGTGGATGCAGCGGTCGGTGGCAAGACGGGCATCAACACGCCGGAGGGCAAGAACCTGGTCGGCTGCTTCTACGAGCCGGCTGGCGTGCTCTGCGATCTCGACGTGCTCCAGACGCTTCCCGTCGCTGACCTGGTCGGCGGGCTGGCCGAGGTGATCAAGTGCGGCTTCATCGCCGACCCCGAGATCCTGCGGCTGGTGCAGGCCGACCCCGACGGAGTCCGTACGGCGGGCTCGCCGGTGCTGCGTGAGGTGATCGAACGCTCGATCCAGGTGAAGGCGACGGTGGTGTCGGGCGACCTGCGGGAGTCCACCTCGACCGGCAGCCAGGTAGGCCGGGAGCTGTTGAACTACGGCCACACCCTTGGCCACGCGATCGAACGACGGGAGCACTACCGCTGGCGTCACGGTGAGGCGGTCAGCGTAGGCATGGTCTTCGCGGCCGAGCTGTCCAGGCTGGCTGGCCGGCTCGATCCCAAGGTGGCCGCGCGACACGCTCAGCTGCTGCAGCTGGTCGGACTGCCGGTGCGCTACCGAGCCGGTGTGCTGGACGAGCTGCTGGCCACGATGGCGCTGGACAAGAAGACCCGCGGTTCGACGCTGCGGTTCGTCGTGCTGGACGACATCGCCCGCGCCTCCATCCTGGAAGGGCCGTCACGGGAGCTGATCGCTGCGGCGTACGACAGCATTGCCGCTCGACCCAGTCCATAAATGTGACTTTCGTCGTCGGGCTGACGGGCGGTCCACGCCCAGAACCCGAGCGCGTCGGTTGACGAGCGTCACATTTCTGGACGGGCAGCCGCAGCGTCGAGCGTCGTAAAGTTCCGGTCATGGACTCTCAGCACACTTTCGCGCTGGCAGCAGCCGGATTCCTCGATCTGGTCGAGCGGCTGCCGACGGACCGCTGGGACCAACCCGGCCTGGGCGTATGGGACCTCCGCGCTCTGGTCGGTCACGCCAGCCGTTCCCTGATCACGGTCGACACCTATCTCGACCGCCCCGCTGCACAGGTCGACCTGGCCACGCCGGAGTCCTACTTCGTGGCCGCGCTGGCTCCCGGTACCGGCGCCGACCCGGCCATAGTGGAGCGGGGCAGGCAGGCTGGGGCGGCGCTGGGGGAGGACCCGGCTGCGACGGTGCTCACCCTGGCCGAGCGAGTGCTGGCCCGCGTGGTCAATGCCGGCGACCCCGTGATCGAGACGATTGCCGGCGGCATGCGGCTGTCGGCCTACCTGCCGACCCGGACCTTCGAGCTGGTGGTGCACAGCTTCGACATTGCGGCCGCGGTCGACCTCGAGCCGCCCGCCTTCGGCGACGCGGTACTGGCTGAGGTGGCAGCGATCGCGGCCAGGATCGCCGTTAGTCGAGGCCGGGGGGAGGAGCTGATCACCGCGCTCACCGGGCGGCGCTCCCTTGCCGTCGACTTCACAGTCGTCTGACCGGGGCCTGGCCGGCCCGCGGGTCCAACAGGCTCACCCACCCGTCGCCGAGTTCGGACGCTGCTGGGTTTGCGGCTAAACTGGGTCGCTGCTCTATCTCGGCAGCTTTTGAAACTTGAAGAAGGGTTCTCCCCGCGTGGCATCGACTAACGATCTGAAGAACGGAATGGTCCTCGACCTGGACGGCCAGCTGTGGTCCGTGGTCTGGTTCCAGCACCACAAGCCCGGCAAGGGCAACGCGGTGGTCCGGACCAAGCTGAAGAACGTGCTCTCCGGGAAGGTGGTCGACAAGACCTTCAACTCCGACAGCAAGGTCGACACCGCGAACGTCGACCGGCGCGATATGCAGTACCTCTACCACGACGGCAGTGGGTTCGTGTTCATGGACACCGGCACCTACGACCAGCTGACCATCAGCGACGCGACGGTGGGGGATGCCAAGAACTATCTGCTCGAGGAGCAGATCGCCACCGTCGCCATCCACGAGGGCAACCCGCTCTACATCGACCTGCCTGCGTCGGTGGAGCTTGTGATCACCTACACCGAGCCCGGCCTGCAGGGCGACCGGAGCACCGGTGGAACCAAGCCCGCCACCCTGGAGACCGGTCTGCAGGTGCAGGTGCCGCTGTTCATTGTCAACGGCGAGAAGGTCAAGGTCGACACCCGTACGGGCGACTACCTGGGCCGCGTCGGGAGCTGAGCCGATCCGTGTCTGCACGTAGCAAGGCCCGGAAGCGGGCGCTCGACATCTTGTTCGAGGCAGAGCTCAGGGGCAATGACCCGCTGGTGACGCTGGAGGACAGGACGCTGGACGCAGCCCCGCCGGTCCGCGACTACACCAAGGTCCTGGTGGAGGGTGTGCATGCGCACGCCGACGCCATCGACCAGCGGATCGCGATGGCGGCGGCGCAGGGGTGGAGCCTGCAGCGGATGCCGCGGGTCGACCGTAACGCGGTCCGGATCGCGGTGTTCGAGATCGACCACCTCGACGTACCGGACGCGGTGGCCGTGTCCGAGGCCATCGCTTTGGTCTCCGACCTGTCCACCGACGACTCCCCGGCCTACGTCAACGGCCTGCTCGGCAAGATCATCTCCACCAAGGTGGCCTGACCCGCTCAGCGCTGGGTACGGAGCCGCTCCGAGACCCGGTCCTGCAGGTCCTGCTCCACTTTGCGGAGCGCGCTGATCCGCCGCTCCAGCTCGGCCAGCTGCTCGTCGGCGTTGGTCAGTACGCGCTCCGCCTCCGTCTTGGCCAGCCGCGTCACCTTGTCCGCGGTCCGCTGGCTGTTCAGCAGCAGCCCGTACTCGTACGAGCGGAGGCTGTCGCCACCCACCCCGTCACGGCCCAGCGACGCACCGCTGTCCTGGGCCACCAGGCGCGCCTTGATCGCATCAAGCCTGGCATGGAAGGCGGCGGCCGCCCGGTCGACCTCCGCGCCGACGCCGTCGAGCAGGTCTGCGACCTCGAGATGACTGTTCTCGGAGGCGGCCAGGTGCTGCCGGGCCTGGTCCTGGGCGGCTGCCAGCACGTCCAGCGCAGCGACTGCCAGCCGCTGGCTCGGGTCGTCCAGCGACTCCGGGTCGAAGTCCGTCGGCCGGTCCGACCCCGTCGAGACGTCCGCGGCGTGCTGCGGGATCGACGTCACTTCGGCGGCTGACTCGGCAGCGGTGGAGCCTTCGGCGGCCGGAGTGAGGCCGACTGTGGTCCGGAGCGGCACCTCCCGTACGAACAGCACGGCGACCAGGGCCACGGCGGCGCAGCACGCGCCGATCAGGAAGATGTGACCTGTCGCGTCGCCATACGCGGCCCGGACGATGTCGAGCACCGGGGCCGGGAGGGCCTTCAAATCCAAGGTGGAGGTGGTGCCGCCGCCGCTGCCGGCGAACCCGCCGAGCCTGCTCAGGCCGGCTGCGATGGAGCTCTGCACCTGGGTGGCGAGAACGGCGCCCAGCACCGAGACCCCGACCGCGCCGCCGAGCGTACGGAAGAAGGCGACGGTAGCCGAGACTGCGCCGATGTCCCGCATGTCGACCGTGTTCTGCACAGCAAGCACCAGGTTCTGCGACATCGCGCCGAGACCGAGCCCGAGCAGAGCCATCGAGATGCCGATCTGCCAGATCGGCGTGCCGTGGTCGATGCTGCCCAGGCCAACCAGGCCGATCACCAGGAACACCGCGCCAGCGACCAGGAACCTCTTCCATCGTCCAGTGCGGCTGATGATCTGGCCGGTGCCGGTGGAGGAGACCAGCAGAGCCGCCATCAGCGGAATGGTCAACAGGCCGGCGTGCGTCGGACTGTAGCCCCGGGCTAGCTGGAAGTACTGCCCGAGGAAGGTGGTGCCAGCGAACAGGGACACCCCGACGGCAACGCTGGCGACGATCACCAGCACGGAGGTGCGGTTGCTCAGCAACCGCAGCGGCACCAGCGGCTCGGGAACCTTGAGTTCGACCACCACGGCCAGGATGAGCAGCAAGGCGGCGGAGCCGAGGTAAGCAGCGGTCTGCCAGGAGATCCATGCGAAGTCGTGGCCGGCGAAGGTGATCCAGAGCAGCGGCAGGCTGGCGACGCCGGAGATCAGCACGGCACCGAGGTAGTCGATCTTGGGGGTACGCCGCACGGTTGCGATCTTCAGCGTCGACTGCACGACGAACAGCGAGACGAGCGCAAGCGGGATACAGACGAAGAAGCACCACCGCCAGCCCAGCGGGCTGTCCACAATGAGACCGCCGAGCAATGGCCCGGACACAGTGCTGACCGCCACCACCGCACCCAGGTAGCCGGAGTACCGGCCGCGCTCCCGCGGCGCGATGATCGAGCCCATGATCGACTGCACCAGGGCGGTCAGGCCTCCCAGGCCGAGGCCCTGGACGACGCGGCAGGCGATCAGGAACGGGACAGTGTGGGCGAAACCCGCGCCCACTGACCCGATCACGAAGACCACGATGGCGATCTGGACCAGCAGCTTCTTGCTGAACAGGTCCGACAGCTTGCCCCAGATCGGGGTCGTCACCGTGGTGGCCAGCAGCGACGCGGTAATCACCCAGGTGTACTGCCGCTGCGTTCCGTGCAGGTCGCCGATGATGGTGGGAAGCGCGGTGGCGACGATGGTGGACGACAACGTGGCGGTGAACAAGGCCACGAGCAGACCGGTCATCGCTTCGAGGATCTGCCGGTGGCTCATGTCGCCGGGTCGGGTCTGACGCGTCACTGCGGTCCTGCGGCTCTGGCGGGCCGCGTCGGTGGGCTGCGCTACGGCTGTCGTGCTCATGCGAGGAGTGCCTTTGCTGATAGAGGTCGAATGGTGTTCGCCGCGCGGCTGGCGCGTGCCCTCAGCGGGGAGGGCAAGGCCTGCTCAGGTCCGCGGGTGGTGAGGCAGGAGAGGGGAGGGCGGCACGAGCTGGTCGACTCCGTCGACGTGCCGCACGAGGCGATCGACTCCGTCGACGTGCCGCACGAGGCGATCGACTCCGTCGATCAGGGACGCGTCAAGCCTGCGCATCATCAGCGCCAGCTGCTCGAGGTCGGCTGGATCCCAGCCGCTGAGCAGCTCGGCAAACCGGTCGTTGATGTAGTCCTGCCGCTCGTCCAGCCGGTTCCGTCCAGCCACGGTCAGTCCGAGCCGCCACGCGCGAGCATCGTCGGGGTCCTGCCGACGCTCAACCAGGCCGGACTTCTCCAGCGGTACGAGCGCGCGGGACACCACCGAGGGCGCGATCTGCAAGCTGCAGGCCAGGTCGCTGGGCCGCGCGTCGCCAGTGGCGAGCTTGCGGAGGATGCCGAACGGGGTGCCGGTGATGCCAAGGGCATCGGTCTGCCGGTGGGCGACGCTGCGGGTGGTCCGGATCAGATCGACCATGCTCGTCAGCAACTCCTTCGCGGCCTCGACGGTGCGCTGCGGCCGGTCCTGCGTGGTGCTGCAGTCCAAGGTCATGCATGCTCCTTACTTGTCGAACACAACTATATATAATTAACTTGCATAGCGCAACTATCCCCATCCGCCGACTGGTCGCATCTTCCGCCCGGCAGGCGGCGTGTCGCGGCGGCTCTGACTACTCGGCGAATGGTCGGCGTGCCCTGGACGAACCAGATCCGCTGCGTGCTGTCGCTTCGTGCGCCCAGTCCGTCAGAGCCGCCCCGACACGCCGCCCGCGGCCCGGAGGACGCGACCAGTCGCCGAGTAGTCAGAGCCGCCGCGACATGCCGCCTACGGCGCGGAGGACCCGACCAGTCGCCAAGTAGTCAGAGCCGCGGGTAGTCAGATCCTTAGCGACACTCCGTTAGGGCGCTGTCGGACGACCCAGGACGGCCGAGCCTGAAGAGTGAGCAGATGCGAGTCGACATGTTTCAGACTGATAACCTCATCCTCGGTCCACCAACCTTTAAGACCTGTCCTGTGAGGCAGGAAAGGACGGTCATGCTCGAAACAGCTCAATCCATTTCCACCGCGCCAGCGCCGGCACCGGTTCCCGCACTGCTCGTCCTCGAGGACGGTCGCACGTTCACCGGTCGAGCCTTCGGCGCCGTGGGCGAAGCCTTTGGTGAGGCGGTCTTCGCTACCGCGATGTCGGGGTACCAGGAGACTCTCACCGACCCCAGCTACCACCGGCAGATCGTGGTCGCGACCTCCCCGCACATCGGTAACACCGGCTGGAACGACGAGGACGACGAGTCGGGTCGGATCTGGGTCGCCGGGTACGTGATCCGTGACGCCGCCCGGGTGCCGTCAAACTGGCGCTCCCGGCGCAGCCTCGATGAAGAGCTGAAGGCGCAGGGGATCGTCGGGATGAGCGACGTCGACACCCGCGCGCTGACCCGTCACCTGCGCGAGCGCGGGGCGATGCGGGTCGGCATCTCGAGCGTGGAGACCAACCCTGACGCGCTGCTGCAGCGGGTACGAGCGACCGCGTCGATGACCGGAGCCCACCTGGCCGACGAGGTCAGCACCGCACAGGCGTACGTCGTACCGGCGACCGGTGAGAAGAAGTTCACGGTGGCCGCGGTCGACCTCGGCATCAAGACCCGGACGCCGTACCGGATGGCGGAGCGCGGCATCGAGGTCCACGTGGTCCCCTCCACCGTCACCTTCTCCGAGATCCAGGCGCTCGATGTGGACGGCGTCTTCTTCTCCAACGGTCCCGGTGACCCGGCTGCCGCAGACGGGCCCGTCGAGCTGCTCCGCGAGATCCTGTCGGCCGGCATCCCGTACTTCGGGATCTGTTTCGGCAACCAGCTGTTCGGTCGGGCGCTCGGCTTCGGCACCTTCAAGCTCGGGTACGGCCACCGCGGCATCAACCAGCCGGTGATGGACCTCGGCACCCGCAAGGTGGAGATCACCGCTCACAACCACGGGTTCGCCGTGGACGCGCCGCTCGACGGCGTCACCGAGACCCCGTACGGGCTGGCCTCGGTCAGCCACATCGGCCTGAACGACCAGGTGGTGGAAGGCCTACGGCTGACCGACGCAGAGGGCAAGCTGCTGTCCTTCTCGGTCCAGTACCACCCGGAGGCTGCGGCCGGTCCGCACGACGCCAGCTATCTGTTCGACCGTTTCGTCGAGGTGATGGCGTCCCGCAGCGGCGCCGTCGCAGACGAAGCGGCCGACCAGACGAGAAAGGCCCACTGATGCCACGCCGTGACGACATCTCGTCCATCCTGGTGATCGGCTCCGGCCCGATCGTGATCGGTCAGGCCTGCGAGTTCGACTACTCCGGGACGCAGGCCTGCCGGGTGCTGAAGGAGGAGGGGTTCCGGGTCATCCTGGTCAACTCCAACCCGGCGACGATCATGACCGACCCGGAGTTCGCGCACGCCACCTACATCGAGCCGATCACACCCGAGTTCATCGAGCAGGTGATCGCCAAGGAGCGCCCCGACGCCCTGCTGGCCACCCTCGGCGGGCAGACGGCGCTGAACGCCGCCGTCGCCCTGGACGAGGCGGGCGTCCTCGCCAAGTACGACGTCGAGCTGATCGGCGCCTCGATCGAGGCCATCCAGCGCGGTGAGAACCGGGAGCAGTTCAAGGCCATCGTCCAAGGCCTGGAAGGCATCGAGGGCGGCCCGGCCGAGGTGGCCCAGAGCATCATCTGCCACACCATGGACGACGTCCTCGGCGCAGCCGACAAGCTCGGCTACCCGCTGGTCGTCCGGCCCAGCTTCACCATGGGCGGCGTCGGCTCCGGGTTCGCCCACGTCGAGGCCGACCTCCGCCGTATCGCCGGTGCCGGCCTCGCGGCCAGCCCGACCACCGAGGTGCTGATCGAGGAGTCGATCCTCGGGTGGAAGGAGTACGAGCTGGAGGTGATGCGGGACAAGGCAGACAACGTCGTCATCGTCTGCTCGATCGAGAACCTCGACCCGATGGGCGTGCACACCGGTGACTCGATCACCGTCGCGCCGGCCATGACGCTGACCGACCGCGAGTTCCAGCGGATGCGCGACGTGGCCATCGGCATCATCCGCGCGGTCGGCGTGGACACCGGCGGCTGCAACATCCAGTTCGCCATCGACCCGGCCACCGGCCGGATGATCGTGATCGAGATGAACCCGCGGGTGTCCCGCTCCAGCGCCCTGGCGAGCAAGGCCACCGGCTTTCCGATCGCCAAGATCGCCGCCAAGGTCGCCATCGGCTACACCCTGGACGAGATCCCCAACGACATCACCGAGCAGACCCCGGCCTCGTTCGAGCCGACCCTGGACTACGTCGTGGTCAAGGTGCCGCGGTTCGCGTTCGAGAAGTTCCCGTCCGCCGACTCCACCCTCACCACGCACATGAAGAGCGTCGGCGAGGCGATGGCCATCGGCCGCAACTTCACCGAGGCCCTGGGCAAGGCGCTGCGCAGCCTGGAGGACCCGCGGGCCCCGTTCGACTATTCCTCGCCCATCGCGGAGTCCGTGGACGAGCTGCTGCGGGTCGCATCCCGGCCGCACGACGGCAGGCTCGGCGTGGTCCTGCGGGCGATGCGTGCCGGCGCGACCCCCGAGCAGGTGCACGAGGCGACCAAGATCGACCCATGGTTCGTCGACCAGCTCAGCCTGCTGCTGGAGGTGGCCGACCACACCGCGTCAGCGCCCGAGCTCAGCCCCGAGGTGCTGCGGACCGCGAAGCGGCACGGCTTCTCAGACGCTCAGGTTGCCGCCCTCCGTGGGCTGCCGGAGGCCGTGGTCCGCGGGGTCCGCTGGGCGCTCGGCATCCGGCCGGTGTACAAGACGGTCGACACCTGCGCGGCCGAGTTCGCCGCCAAGACCCCGTACCACTACAGCTCCTACGACGAGGAGACCGAGGTCACCCCGCGGGACCGGCCGGCGGTGATCATCCTCGGTAGCGGTCCGAACCGGATCGGGCAGGGCATCGAGTTCGACTACTCCTGTGTGCATGCGTCGTTGGCGCTGTCGGAGTCACCCGACAACGACGGCGCCGGCTACGAGACCATCATGGTCAACTGCAACCCCGAGACCGTCTCCACCGACTACGACACCTCCGATCGGCTCTATTTCGAGCCGCTGACGCTGGAGGACGTACTCGAGGTCGTGCACGCCGAGCGGCTGGCCGGCCCCATCGCCGGTGTCATCGTGCAGCTCGGCGGGCAGACACCGCTCCGGCTGGCCCAGGCGCTCAAGGACGCGGGTGTACCGATCGTGGGGACCAGCCCGGAGGCGATCCACCTGGCCGAGGAGCGGGGAGCGTTCGGTGCGGTCCTGGCCGCCGAGGGTCTGCCGGCGCCCAAGCACGGGATGGCCCGCTCCTTCGACGAGGCCAAAGAGATTGCCGACGAGATCGGCTACCCGGTGCTGGTCCGGCCCTCGTACGTGCTGGGCGGCCGCGGGATGGAGATCGTCTACGACGAGCCCAGCCTGAGCTCCTACATCCAGCGGGCCACCGAGGTCTCCCCGGAGCACCCGGTGCTGGTCGACCGGTTCCTCGACGACGCGATCGAGATCGACGTCGACGCGCTCTACGACGGCACCGACCTCTACCTGGGTGGCGTGATGGAGCACATCGAGGAGGCCGGCATCCACTCCGGCGACTCCGCCTGCGCGCTGCCGCCCATCACCCTCGGCGCCGAGGTGATCGACCGGATCCGTACCTCCACCGAGGCGATCGCCCGCGGCGTCGGGGTCCGGGGCCTGCTGAACATCCAGTTCGCGCTCGCCGGCGACACCTTGTACGTGCTGGAGGCGAACCCGCGCGCGTCCCGGACCGTACCGTTCGTGTCGAAGGCGACCGCAACTCCGCTGGCCAAGGCAGCGGCCCGGATCATGCTCGGCACCTCCATTGCCGACCTGCGGGCCGAAGGACTGCTGCATGCCGAGGGCGACGGGTCCACCGAGGTCCCGGGCGCGCCGATCGCGGTGAAGGAAGCGGTGATGCCGTTCAACCGGTTCCGTACGGTCGAAGGCATCTCGGTCGACACCATCCTCGGGCCCGAGATGAAGTCGACCGGTGAGGTGATGGGGCTGGACCACGAGTTCGGCACCGCGTTCGCGAAGAGCCAGGTAGCCGGCTTCGGACCGCTGCCGACCAAGGGCACCGTGTTCGTCTCGGTGGCCAACCGGGACAAGCGCAGCGTCATCTTCCCGGTCAAGCGGCTGGCCGACCTCGGCTTCCATCTGGTCGCCACCGCCGGCACCGCGTCGATGATGCGCCGCCACGGCGTGGAGGTCACCACCGTCCGCAAGTACAGCCAGGGCCCGGGCCCGGACGGTGAGAAGACCGTGGTCCAGGCGATCCTGGACGGCGAGGTCGACCTAATCTTCAACACCCCGCACGGGCTCAGTGTCGATGGCCGGCCCCGTTTCGACGGGTACGAGATCCGCACCGCCGCCGTGTTGCGCAACATTCCGTGCATCACCACCGTGCAGGGCCTGGCCGCGGCGGTCCAGGGCATCGAGTCGATTCGGGCCGGAAACATCGGGGTCCGGTCGCTGCAGTCCTGGCACGGCAACACGTGGCACTGAGCGGTACCCGGGACCGCATCCTCGACGCCGGCTACCGGCGGGTTGTCCGGCCGGTGCTGTTCCGCAGCTACGGCGGCGACGCGGAACGGGTGCACGAGCAGACGCTGGCAGCCCTCGCCCGGCTCGGTGGCTCAGCACCGGCGTTGCGCGCCCTTGCGGCCCTGTGCGGGACGACGCGGCGGCCGGTCACGGTCGCCGGGATCACGTTCGCCGGACTGGTCGGGCTCGCCGCCGGGATGGACAAGAACGGTGTCGGTGTCGCCGCCTGGTCGGCCCTGGGCTTCGGCCACGCCGAGCTCGGCACCGTGACCGCGCGGCCCCAACCCGGGAACGACCGTCCCCGGCTGTTCCGGCTGCCGGCCAGCCAGGCGGTGATCAACCGGATGGGGTTCAACAACGGCGGCGCCGAGGCCCTGGCCCAGCGGCTGCACGCAGCCGGCGTGCGACGCGGGAACGGTGCCGTCGGCATGCCGGTGGGCGTCTCGATCGGGAAGACGAAGACCACGCCGATCGAGGAGGCGACCGGCGACTACCTGACGTCGTTCCGGGCGCTCGCGCCGTACGCCGACTACATCGCAGTCAACGTCTCCAGCCCGAACACCCCGGGCCTGCGGTCGCTGCAGGACGCCGACGCGCTGACCGAGCTGGTCAGCAGCCTGGTCGCCGAGTCGAGGGCACGGGCACTCGGCGCCAACCCGGTGCCCATCTTCGTCAAGATCGCTCCGGACCTGACCCCGGAGGCGCTGGAGGAGGTCCTCGCTGTCTGCGAGAACGCGGGCGTTCAAGGCCTGATCGCCACCAACACCACCATCGGACGGGACGAACTGGCGGACGCGGACCTTGCCAGCGCGGCGGAGAGCGGGGGACTGTCCGGAGCACCGCTAACCGTGCGCGCCCGGGCGGTGGTGCGCCATCTCACCGCGCACTCGGCACTGCCGGTGATCGGTGTCGGCGGCATCCTGACCGCCGCCGACGGCCAGGCGATGCTGGACGCCGGCGCCAGCCTGCTGCAGGTCTACACAGGCTTCATCTACCGCGGGCCGGCCCTGACGGTCGAGCTGAACCGGTTAGCACCACCCATCCTGGAGAGGGCCTCATGACCGTCCAGTCCTACGGCGACCGGCTGACCGCGGCCGTCACCGCTCGCGGCCCGCTCTGCGTCGGCATCGACCCGCATCCGGCCATCCTGAAGGCATGGGGCCTGAGTGCCGACGCGTCCGGGCTGGAGCGGTTCAGCCGTACGGTGGTCGAGGCGCTCGGCGACCGGGTCGCGGTGCTCAAGCCACAGTCGGCCTTCTTCGAGGCGTACGGCTCGACCGGGATCGCGGTGCTGGAACGGGTACTGGACGACATCCGCGGCGCCGGGGCGATCGCGCTGCTCGACGTGAAGCGTGGCGACATCGGCTCGACCATGGACGCGTACGCCGCCGCGTACCTGACCGATTGGTCGCCGCTGGCCGCCGACGCCATCACCCTGAGCCCCTACCTCGGGTTCGGGTCGCTCCGGGGCGCCATCGACGTCGCGGCGCAGAACGGCCGGGGCGTGTATGTGCTGGCGCTGACCAGCAACCCCGAAGGCCCGCAGGTCCAGCACGCCCGCTCCGCCGACGGAGCCATGGTGGCGCAGACGATCATCGACTCAGCGGCGGCGGTCAACTCGGGCGCCGACGGCCTGGGACACGTGGGCATCGTGGCCGGCGCCACCATCGGCCGGACCGGGGCCGACTTCGCCGGGCTGAACGGATCCATCCTGGCGCCGGGGCTGGGTGCACAGGGCGCCGGGCCGCAGGACCTGGTCGACGTCTTCGGCGCCGCCCGTACGCTGGCGCTGCCCAGCACGAGCCGGGAGGTGCTGTCGGCAGGTCCCTCGATCGAGGGCCTCCGAGGCGCGGCAGCCCGGACGCTGGGGGAGATGGAAGCCGCCCTGTCGGTGGGGTAAGTTCTTGCTGGTCTGCGAGCAGCGGACCAGGTCGACGACCTGCGCCAGAAACGATCACCCGGGCCGCACCGCGGACCTGCACACATATGGGGTAACTGAGCCGTGACGATACCGCCGCTGAGCGACGAACAGCGCCAGCAGGCGCGCTCGGCCGCAACCCAGGCCAGGCGTCGGCGCGCCGACATGAAGCAGGCGCTGCGTACCGGTGAGCGCACCCTCGCCGAGGTACTGAACCTGGCCGAGACCGACGACGTGATCGCGCACGCCAAGGTGGTCGACGTGCTGAAGTCGTTGCCGCGGGTCGGCGCGGTCCGGGCCGGACGAGTGATGGACCGGCTGGACATCGCCCCCAACCGTCGGCTCCGCGGGCTGGGCAAGCACCAGGCGGCAGCCCTGGTCGCCGAGTTCAGCGGCAAGTCCACCGGCAACCCGTCGCAGTCGTGACCTCCGAACCCGCACCGGTGGAAACTCCCGCCCGTGAGCCACGGCTCACCGTCGTGTCCGGCCCGGCCGGAGTAGGCAAGGGCACGGTCGTGGCGCATCTGCGGAGCGAACATCCCGACGTCTTCGTCTCCGTCTCCGCCACCACCCGGCCGCCGCGGCCCGGCGAGGTCGACGGTGAGCACTACCTGTTCGTGTCCGAGGAGGAGTTCGACGAGCTGATCGACACCGACGCCCTGCTGGAGTGGGCCCGGGTGCACGGCGCCGCCCGGTACGGCACCCCGAACGCCCCTGTGCTGGCCGCGCTGGCGACCGGCCGAGAAGCGATTCTGGAGATCGACCTGCAGGGCGCCCGACAGATCCGGGACACCTGCCCGCAGGCTCGTTTCGTCTTTCTGGCGCCACCGTCGTGGGAGGAGTTGGTCCGCCGGCTGGCCGGCCGCGGCACCGAGACGCCCGAGCAGCGGGAGCGGCGGCTGCTGACGGCCAAGGGTGAGATGAACTCGATGGCCGAGTTCGACCACGTCATCGTCAACAGTGAAGTAGGTCAGGCCGTCGATGAGTTGGTAGGCTTGCTCGGTCTGTAGTCCTGCAGGCCTACTTTGGCCTGCTGTATGAACTCATCAAAGGGGCATTTTGTCCGGAAATCATGTAGTTGCCGAGGGGATCACCAACCCCCCCATCGACGAGCTGCTTACCAAGTCCGACTCGAAGTACAAGCTGGTGCTGTATGGCGCCAAGCGGGCACGCCAGATCAACGCCTACTACTCCCAGCTGGGTGAAGGCCTGCTCGACAACGTTGGTCCGCTGGTCGAGACCACCGTGCAGGAGAAGCCGCTGTCCATCGCGCTGCGCGAGATCAACGCCGGCGTGCTGACCTGCGTCGACATCGACCCCGACGCCCCCGAGGCGGGCGCCGAGGCGACCAACGAGGCAGAGCCCTCGTTCGACAACCCGGCCTGACTTAGGCCATGAGCCGCATCGTGTTGGGTGTGGCAGGTGGTATCGCCGCCTACAAGGCGTGCGAGCTGCTGCGCCGGCTGCTCGGAGCGGGGCACGACGTCACCGTCGTGCCCACCGAGTCCGCGCTCAACTTCGTCGGTGCCAGCACCTGGGCCGCTCTGTCCGGTAAACCGGTACACACCCAGGTCTGGGACGACGTCGAGTCCGTCCCCCATGTGAAGCTCGGCCAGCAGGCCGACCTCGTGATGGTTGCGCCCGCCACGGCGGACCTGCTGGCACGGGCCGCGACCGGTCGGGCCGATGACCTGCTGACGAACGTACTGCTGACGGCGCGTGCACCGGTGGTGTTCGCCCCGGCCATGCACACCGAGATGTGGACCCATCCAGCCACCCAGGCCAACGTCGCGCTGCTGCGGCAGCGAGGGAACGTGGTCGTGGACCCGGACTCCGGGCGGCTGACCGGTGCCGACTCCGGCCCGGGCCGGCTGCCGGAGGCGGCTGAGCTGTTCGCCATTGCGACCGCCGTACTGGACGACCCGAGCACGGCCGTACGGGCAGCCGCACGGGACATGGCCGGACTGACCGTGGCGGTCAGCGCCGGCGGCACCCGTGAGCACCTTGACCCGGTGCGGTTCCTCGGGAACGCCTCGTCCGGTCTGATGGGCTGGGCGCTGGCCCGCGCCGCCGTACTGCGGGGTGCCCGGGTGCGGCTGCTCGCCGCGAACGTAGCGATGCCGGCGCCGGCCGCCACCGAGGTGGAGCAGGTAATCTCGACCGCCGACCTGGGGCAGGCGATGGGGATCGCCGCCAAGGACTCCGACATAGTCGTGATGGCCGCCGCCCTGGCCGACTTCACGCCGGCGCAGAGCAGCGAGACGAAGATCAAGAAGCGGGGCGGCTCCGGTCTCACCGTCGACCTGGTCCAGACCACCGACGTACTGGCTGGTCTGGCAGCGGCGCGGACCGATCCGGCACAGGTGCTGGTTGGCTTCGCCGCGGAGACCCCGACCGCCGAGCACAGCCTGGTGGAGCTGGGCACCGCCAAGCTTCATCGCAAGGGCTGCGACCTGCTGGTGGTCAACGACGTCAGCGGCGGCAACGTGTTCGGCCGACCGGACAACGAGATCACCCTGCTGGACGGCGACCGGGTGGTCGGACCGCTGGCCGGGACCAAGGACTCGCTGGCCCATGCAGTTTGGGATGCAGCGCTGGACCTTCGCAGCCGCAGGTAAGGTTCACAACCCAGTCGCATGCACTCGATGAAGACCACAGGAGACGCAATGCCAGGAAGACTGTTCACCTCGGAGTCGGTCACGGAAGGTCACCCCGACAAGATCGCTGACCAGATCAGTGACTCCGTACTGGATGCGCTCCTGAGCCAGGACCCGCAGAGCCGGGTGGCGGTGGAGACGCTCGTCACCACCGGTCTGGTGGTGGTTGCCGGCGAGGTCACCACCGAGGCGTACGCGGAGATCCCCGGCATCGTCCGGCAGCGGATCCTGGACATCGGGTATGACTCCTCCACCAAGGGCTTCGACGGCGCCTCCTGCGGTGTCCAGATCGCCATCGGTCAGCAGTCACCCGACATCGCCCAGGGCGTCGACACGGCGTTCGAAAACCGGACCGGCGCCTCCAGCGACGCGCTGGACCTGCAGGGCGCCGGCGACCAGGGTCTGATGTTCGGGTACGCCTGCGACGAGACCGAGGCGCTGATGCCGCTGCCGATCGACCTGGCCCACCGGCTGGCCGAGCAGCTCTCCGCCGCTCGGAAAACGGGTGAGATGCCGTACCTGCGGCCGGACGGCAAGACTCAGGTCACCATCGAGTACGACGGCGACCGGCCCGTCCGGGTGGACACCGTGGTGGTGTCCAGCCAGCACGCGGCAGACATCGACCTTGACAACCTGCTGTCACCCGATGTCCGTAAGCATGTGGTGGAACCGGTGCTGGAGCGCTACGACATCGACAGCTCCGACTACCGGCTGCTGGTCAACCCGACCGGACGGTTCGAGATCGGCGGCCCGATGGGCGACGCCGGCCTGACCGGTCGCAAGATCATCGTCGACACCTACGGCGGCATGGCCCGGCACGGTGGCGGCGCGTTCTCCGGCAAGGACCCGTCCAAGGTCGACCGCTCCGGTGCGTACGCGATGCGCTGGGTGGCCAAGACCGTCGTCGCTGCCGGCCTGGCCTCGCGCTGCGAGGTGCAGATCGCGTACGCCATCGGCAAGGCGCACCCGGTCGGTTTCTACGTGGAGACCTTCGGCACCGAGAAGGTCCCGGTCGCCCAGATCCAGGCCGCCGTCAAGGCGACCTTCGACCTGCGCCCGGCCGCCATCATCCGTGATCTGAGCCTGAAGCGCCCCATCTACGCCCAGACCGCCGCCTACGGCCACTTCGGCCGCCTCCTCCCCGGCATCACCTGGGAGTCCACCGACCGGGCCGCCGCCCTAGCCGCCGCCGTCCGCGGCTAACCAAACCGCCGACTGGTCAC
>JAOPXN010000091.1 GCA_025965155.1 Propionibacteriaceae bacterium | reverse complement strand
CTATGGATCATCATAGATGAATTTCCCACTCGTGGAGATAGTCAGATTCGCGCAAACTTTATGGGAGATAGAACTTCGCCGGACTTGAGCCGGTGGCGAATACGTAGGGTCGACAAAACATCATTCGCGATCAGTTGGGCTGGCCACACAGGGGACCGTGTGCTCTGCATCCGCGAAGGTGCTGGGGCGCTTCCCCAGCATTCCCGACGCTCAGCGCAGGCTCCCCGTTCTTTACGAGCCGGGGTTACAGGCTCGCAGTGGCTCAAGGCCACGCATCGCCTTTGTCTCTTTCCCGGACAGCGCGACCTCTGGTTGACGAATGTGCTACCAAATTCGGGTAGTTGCAAAAGCCGCCGCTTCGCTGCGACCAGTGGGAACGCTTCAAGCGTTCCTGCCACCACCGGGAGAACGCATGGCAAGCACGCCACCGACTTTCAGCCGACGGCGTTGGATTGCCTGCCCACGCATCCCGGGTCTGGCCGTGCGCCTCATGCGCTCGTATCAGCAACTCAACGTACGCCTGCCTCCGAGTGGCCGCTAGCCGTTCTTCAGACTCGCACCTATAACCTGCGCGGCTGTACCAGATACGTTCAGAGGAGCCGACTACGGCGCCAAGCAAAGTGCCCAAGACCGCAATGCGCTATCCACGCCCACCACTCACGCACAGCAGGGTGAGCGATCCAATGCCCTGCGCTGACGTGACTGGGGCGCCGCTCCAGCACTTCGACGCCGAAAGATAGGCATCAAAAGGGCCGGAGGCGACGCCGAGACGGTGCTGCTGCGCTGCTGTGCCAACGGAATCGCGCTCGCGATCGAGTTCAAGGCCTAGCAGGCCGCTCGAGGTGCCGGGCCAGTTCCGAGCTCTACGACTTGCACTCGATGACGACCGTCTCAAGGTTCACCCGGCGCGCGCCCTCGACATGCGGGTAGAGCCGGACTCTTCCCGTCCTCGGCGGCAGTAACCGGACCGTCAGACGCGCTTCCACTAACACCAGGCTTGGCCTGCAGGCTGAGCGCTCTCCACGTCTGCTCCACATCGCGGGCAGTGATCAACAAGAGCGCAGACGACTCGGTGCTCCTTGGCATCCTCGACTCGATCTCCGTCAGGCGAGCCGAAGCGCTCCGATCGCGGGCTCCAACTGCTCCTTCGTCATAGCGCAGTCCGCGAACGCCTCAGCCATCGAGAGTCGGTGACTGAACCGACTGGTGGCCTCGGCGGCGCGGAGTCGGCGGTCGAGGCCGGGTCGGAAAGCGATCCCGAATCGGCTTCGCCGGCGAGGTCGCGATCAGCGACGTCCTGGCCCAGGGCTATCGTGCCGGCGATAAGCGCTGGCTTGAGTAGGTGCGCAAGGAGATAGCACGACCCGGGACGCTACTTGTCTTCGCGGACACTGCATTGAACCCACTTCACCGGCGCCGCGTTGGGGGGCGGTGAAGTACGGCAATTGGGTCGAGGCTGGGTGAGGACCAGTAATCTCCCGGTGTGATCATGTCAGCGAACTCCAGTCGCTGGACCGAGGTGAACGCGCGACCGACTGCTCCCTTCGGTATGTCCTCCTCCACACTCAGTTCTGCAGGGCCAGGCCGGGCCCACGGATCGACCAACACCTCCCGCTTGAGGAACTCGTCGTAGGACCCTAGAACATTCATGATCTCCGAACGATTGGTCGCACTCCCCTTCTCCATCTCTGCAGGCTCAAGAATCGGTCCCTTTAGCGGTCCGCCAGCTTCTCGGGAGGAGTGTGCCGGTGCATGGTTGGAGAAGGCGTCGTGTGGATATGTGTGGCTGTCCTCCGGGCGCCGGCCGGGCCGTTCGAAGAGAGGATCCAGAATTTTGATCGGCACTGTCGCTGCCTCGTATGCGCGGTACACGAGTTCGGAGCAGAACATGCGCTCTGCGGTGTCCTTCCCGCGGGTCAGACGGCTGGCGTACGCCTGGCAGGTGCCGACGAGGGTGGCGAGTCCTGCGCTACGTAATGCCGCGTCGGTTCCGCTCGGATCCCGGTCCGTAGGCTCGGCTCGGCTCGGAGACGAGAAGTACGACCGCGCCAGGGCGAAGGGGGCGAGCAGTGGTAGCCGTACCTTCGCGAACTTCACCTCCGACACCCGGCTTCGCGCATACTCCAGGACCCTGTGGCGCTGGTCATCGCTGATGCCGCGGTAGCGCATGGCGGTCACCGTACACACCACCGGCACCTCGCCACCTCGGCCATCAACCACCTTGAGGTCTAGAAGGTCTGCCAAGGCCGTGTTCAGTACACCACCTCGGTCCCTCAATGACTTTGATGCGATGGTGGCCTCGATTAGATTGGCATCGTCCTCATCGATACCGCCGAAGATATGCCCGCCATGCCAGATGGCGCAATGTCCGACCGGACGGTTATCTGCCCACTGCACCAGGCGGTTCTGCCAGGTCAGCTTGTCGAACAAGAGGATGTCTGCACCGCGCAGGTGCGCCACGAACTCCGCCGCAGTATTGACTATCGGCGCCTCCACGAAAGACATCTCGGCGATGTCGCCAGCACCTGAGGGCATGAATTCCTCCCGATATGGGCGTCGCTGCACTCTGCCTAACGATATCCCTTGGGCTGACCGCAATCGCCGGTGGCACCCACCGCGCGCAGGCAACATGTTGACGAACCGGTCAAGCGTTTGCCGCGCCGGCTGAACGTCACCCGATCCGTTGGCAGCGAGCGCCGCGCTCAAGGTCCAGGAGATGAGGTCCGGTCACTGGGGCTGCGGCTGCCCTACCGTTTAACATTGCCGTTATGACCGTTGTGGCCCGCGCGCCGGCCGCGGTGTACGCGCAAACTGATAACTCGGAGTGGAAGAACAAGATCTTCAATCTCATCTACTACCTGTTGACGATGTTCGCATGGGCGGCTTACCTCACACGACCCCGCGCGCCTCTGCGGGGCACCGTTCCTGGCCCCAACGAACGGAAGTCCCCATGACCGAGACCGTCACCGTGCAGGTCATCACCGACACGTCCACCGAGGCTGACGAGCTTGAGGTGTTGACCTTGGCATTGCGCGACGAGCTGCTTCGCCTGGAGGTGGCCTCGGTCGACCATGTGATCGACCCCCAGGCGCCGCCAGATAGCAAGGGCGGTCTCCTCGGTGGCTGGCTAGCCGTGCACCTTGGGCCCGAGGCGTTGCGCCGCGTCTTCTCGACGGTCGCGGCGTGGGCCACCCGAGCCAACCGCACCGTCGAGCTGTCCATCGACGGGGACGTCCTCAAGCTGTCCGGGGTTGATGCAAGCACGCAGACCAGGATCGTCGACGAGTGGTTCGCCCGGCATGCAGGGCCGGCCCAGGCCACCCCGCCGACCGGCCCCTGACTCGTTCTGATCGTGGACGAACCGCGTGCTGCTAAATTCGTATGAATTCACGGCGGGAGCACCTGGTCGCCGTATCGAAGTTGCGCCCCATCTCGAGCGTACGGAGAGCCACCGACAGCGTGGCAGCGTCATCCCATCCGGCGGTCCTTGGACTTCCACCAACGACGCCGCCACTTCCGGAAGTCCTTGGAATGGCAGAGCGCAATCCTGAACTGGAAGAGCGCCTCGGGCCTGGGCAACGAGGACCTCCAACTCAGACGCTTTGTCGGTTGACGGCCGCTTCAGGGATCTGAGCAAGGAGGAGTCGGCGGGCGACACAAAGGTCAAGAGTGGCATTAGAAAGCACTATCCAATGCTGTCGAGCTACCCTCCGCCCGTAGGCCCACCAGGCGGGTCCCCGAGCGAACGAACAACAGGTCAGTGCGACCGTCGCCCCAACGGTGGGGTGCCAGCATGAGTTGACCACCAGCGCAGGGACCGTTGCAAGAACCAGGCCATCGTGGGAGCGCGGTGTGCCACTCCGATGGTTCAGCGACGAAGCACGTCAGGGACAAGGCAGCACTTCAGGCCGAGGACATGCGCTGGGTCTCAAGGACACGGATCGCCGGCGGGAACTCGACGCGTGTGGCCCCACCGAGGATACGAGGGAAGTCTTGCGACGCCTGGTCACGCGTGCAGCCGGACCTCATGCGACTCGACGTCAACCGGCTCGCGGGCTGCACCGGACAGCGCCACCTCGACCCGGCCACCAGCAACGGAGAACGGTCATGACCGAGACCCGACCCAGCCGACCCGAGCTGCAGGCCGAAGCCATCCGTGTGCTGACTGGAGCAGCGCACCGGTCCACAGCCTCGGTCGACGGGCTCGACTTCGCCGACTTCCTGGCCCAAGTGCTTGCCTCAACTGCTGCCAACGTCGGCGGACCCGATCGTCTCCTTGCGAGCCGACCCGGTTCCTGCGAAGCCGGCCAGGTGGACGCACTCTTGCGCGGAACCATCGGCGAGGACCCCGACGACTGGCTGCCGCTTCGGACCCAGCCTCTCGCGATCGCCCTGAACGTCGCCGAACTGGTCGAGAGCGGAGATCTACACCCCGGACTCCTCGGGCTGCCTGCAGCAGTCAACGAGGTCGGCGTCCGCTACGAGCCGGCGGTCGAAGACGAAGCTCTCGATGCGTGGGACACCGAGATCGATGCGCTCACGAATCACTACGTCGGGAAGTATCGCCGTTAACGCCGACCGGTTCACCGCGGCGGCTCGGGCTACGGCCCGAACTAGAGGAATCTCGGTCGACGTCGTCGTCAGGGTGGGTGCGGACCCCGGTAGCGCCTGGTGGCGCGAATCCACGGTGACCAACCCCAGCGAGCTGACCGCGGACGTGCTCGAACTCGCGATCTGGCTCCAGGCCCACGATTTGCGCCACGCCACCGAACGTCGCGATCCAATCCGTGCCCAATAAGCAACTGACAGTGAGCGGGGCTGACCGCGATGGAGAACACGGATCGCCTCATGACCCTGGCCGAGCTGTCGGAGATGCTCGGGATCCCGGTCAACACACTCTACGGGTAGCGCTGCCGCGGCGAGGGCCGCCCGGTTACCGCATCGGCCGACACGTCCTCGACCGCCCCGCCGCCATCGAAGCATGGTCGAGCCCAGATCGACCACGAGCAGTGAAGCGGTGATCAGTGGCGTACATCCAACGACGCCGGATCCAGGAGCGAACGCCCTCGGGCCGGCTCAAGTCCGTCGTTACCTACCGCGTCCGCTACCGCGACTGGTCCGGCCGACTCCAGAGCGAGACCTTCCGCCGAGCCGGCGACGCCGAACGCCGTAAGGCACAGGTCGAGAACGAGCTCGCCAGCGGAACCTGGCGCGACCCGCGGCGTGGAGAGATCCGCTTAACGGACTGGCGGCGGACTGGATCCGGACTCGACACGACCTTCGAGCAACGACAAAAGCCCGCCTCGAGACCACCATGCGAGTGCAGGTGATCCCCAAGTTCGGCGATCTCCCCCTTATCAAGATCACCAACGCTGACGTGCGGGCGTGGGTGGCGGAGATGCTCGATGCCCACCTCTCCCCCGCCAGCACCCGCAAGGCGGTCTTTGCGCTACGACACTGCCTCGAGGCCGCGGTCGCCGACGGCCGGCTGTCCACCAATCCGGCGGCGAAGGTGCCGCTACCGTCTGAACGGGACAAGTCACCACGCTTCCTGTCCCAGTCCGAGGTCGAGCGACTGGTCGAGGTGATGCCAGGCCGGTACCTCGGTCTCGTCCTGGTGGGTGCCTACGGAGGCCTCCGATGGGGCGAAGCTGCGGGCCTTACTCGAGCGAACGTTGACCTCCGTCGATCCCGCATCATCGTGAGCACGACCGCCGTAGAGATCGGCGGCAAGATCACCCTCGGCAA
>JAOPXN010000059.1 GCA_025965155.1 Propionibacteriaceae bacterium | reverse complement strand
CCACGGCGGCGGCCGTCTGAAGTTGCAAGTGAGGACCGATGCGCCACCACACCCCACCTCGTGGTGGCGCATCGACGACTCCCAAGCCTGGGGCTGCTCTAGTCGTACTAGCCAAGCGATGGGTTGCGAAGCAGTGTGTCCACATTGGAACTAACGCTTGACTTAATAGGCCGAGTGCTGGGTCGTCGTGTGCTGCCTGAGACCATGGGCTCTCCGTTGGGGGACGGCGGAGCTTGCCATGGATCTTGATCCTGACCACTGCTCAAGCGACCGACGCTCGAACCTCCGCCACCACGCGACGAACCGCATCCAGCGTTCGATCCAGGTCCGTGTCGGTTGTGCGCCAGTTCGAGACCGATATCCGCAAAATGGCCCTCCCCCGCCAGACCGAGGGCGTCATCCAGGCGGTTCCCTCCTGCAGCAGCCGACGGGATACCTCGCGGGTTGTTTCGTCGCTGCCGAACGACACGCACACCTGGGTGAAGACGACGTCGTTGACCACCTGTACCCCTTCGATCTCCTCCAGCAGCGTCGAAAACCTGCGAGCGTGGGCACAGAACCGCTCCACCATGTCGGCGACCCCGACCCGGCCGAGGGAGCGCAGCGCCGCCCACACCGCGAAGCCGCGCGCCCGCCGCGAGAACTCCGGCACGGTGGCCAACGGGTCCGGTCGCTCATCCTGAATCAGGTACGCGGCGTGAACGCCCATGGCCTGGTACATGACGGCCGCATCCGCCACGATGGCGAGGCCGCTGTCGTAGGGGACGTTGAGTGTCTTGTGGGCATCCGTGGCCCAGGAGTCGGCGCGTTCGAGGCCGGTGGTGAGGGTACGCAGCTTCGGTGACGCGGCCGCCCAGAGACCGAAGGCACCATCAACGTGAACCCAGGCTCCATGGCGGCGGGCGATCTCGATCGTCTCGCCAATCGGGTCGAAGGCTCCGCTGTTCACATTGCCGGCTTGCAGGCAGACGATCACCGGACCCGCATCAACGCTGTGCAGAGTGTCGGCCAGCGCATCCGCCCGAAGTCTGCCCTGGTCGTCGGTGGGCACCACCACACTGCGTCCCGAGCCAAGGCCGAGGAACCGCAGGGCCACGTCGATGGTGTCGTGTCGTTCCTCGCCGACCACGACGGTGACCGGCGGCGCACCCACCAGCCCGTCCCGGTCAACGTCCCAACCTTTCCGGCGCAGGACCTCTCGGCGGGCAGCCGCAAGACAGGTGAAGTTGGCCATCATGGCACCGGTGACGAAGCCGACGGCAGCCGTGGGCGGCAGCCCCAGCACATCCAGCAGCCAGCCGCTGGCCACCCGCTCGGCGCCCGCAGCCGCCGGCGACGATGCCAGCAGCCCCGCGTTCTGGTCCCACACCGAGGTCAGCCAGTCGGCTCCCAAGGCGGCCGGCAGCGTACCGCCGATCACCCAGCCGAAGAACCGGCCCGACGGCATGGCCACGACGCCCGGCTCGGCCCCGGCAATCAGCTCCTCGATGACCCTGAGCGGGTCCGCGCCCTCGTCGGGGAGTGGCCGACCCAACGCCGCCGCGACCTGGTCGACATCGCTGACGGCCCGGACTGGCCGGTCGTCCAAGTCGCTCAGGAAGCCGGTGGCCTCCTCAAGCACCCGCTCCAGCACCCTTCGTTCATTGGTCATACGATCCCCGCGGGGCCAGCCGAACCAGATCGAGGTCCATTCCCGCCTCGACTGCTGGCTTCCAGACGTTCTCAACGAAGGCGAGGTGGTCGGGATGCACCTTGTAGGCGTCGTAGGCGGCTTGATCGGCGAACTGCATGGAAAAGGCCAGCCGGTACTCGGTGTCGGGATGGACTTGCCGGAGCAGCTCGAAGTTCTGGACGCCAGGGATAGTGGCAAGCAAGCCGCAACCTTTCAGGAACTCCGACTCCTCGGCCGAGCCTTCAGGGTGGCGGGGTTTGACAACGACAAGATGCTGAATCATGCAGCCATCCTGCCGCACCATAGAGGCGAGTCGGAGTGGGAGTCTGCATCTCGTCATTCTGGAATTGTCGGGAGGATGTGCGAAGCTCTGCCCCATGACAGAGCACCCCGTTCCTGGTCTGTACTCAACTGTGCACACGAGTGCCCTCGAACGAGCCCTGGCCGCACGAACTGATCTTCATCCTGAGTACGAGGCAATCCCCCAGTCAGACGTGCCCGAGGTGCTGTCACGCCACGTCGCCCTGTCGCTGCGTCGGCGGCTCGCAGATGTCCCGCATGAGAACCAGAAGGTGCTGGCAAATCAAATTCTGGCCCAGTACGGCAGCGAGCATGATGTTCTGGTTGAGCTTAACCGGCTGGTGTCTGTTCACGTGTCCGGCGACTTTCGACCGCGGACCTACCGACGACCACACACCCCGCTCTCCGAAACCAGCCTTCTGACTAATGCGCCCGGCGAACCGAGCATCGGCTACGAACTTAAGACTGAGCTGGATAGCGCAGACAGCGTGGACCTGCTCTGCGCTTTCATCCGCTTTGCTGGCATTCGCGTGATCAAGGACCAACTAGCGCAGCTGATCACCTACGGTGTTCCACTCCGCATCTTGACCACTACCTATCGCGGTGTCACCGAGCGCCGGGCTCTTGACCTCTTGGTGAGTGAGCTTGGTGCACAGGTCAAGGTTTGCTACGACGAGCAGAGCACGCGGCTCCATGCCAAGGCCTGGCTGATTAAGCGCGACTCCGGCTACGACACCGGATTCGTTGGCTCCTCTAACTTGTCCCAGTCGGCGCTGGTCGACGGCCTCGAATGGAACGTTCGGATCTCTGCGGTCGCAACGCCAACCCTTGTCCGCAAGTTTGAGGCCACCTTCGAAACGTATTGGAACGACCCAGCCTTTGAGCCATACGATCCAGATCGCGACGGCGACCGATTTGAGGCCGCCATCCGACGATCCCAGGGATCTGATCACATCGACATCTCCGGACTCGACGTGCATGCACGGCCACATCAGGAGCTGATGTTGGAGGCGCTGGCTGCGGAGCGACAGTTGCATGATCGACACCGCAACCTGTTGATAGCGGCCACTGGGACCGGCAAGACGGTCGTCGCTGCACTGGACTATCGGAACCTTGCTCAGGAGTCTGGGCGCCGGCCCACTCTGCTCTTCGTTGCGCATCGCCGGGAGATGCTCGAACAAGCCTTGCGAACTTACCGGGAAGTGCTGTCCGACGGCAGCTTCGGCGAGCTGTACGTGGGCGGGGAACGCCCCATCCACCGCCAGCATGTCTTTGCATCCGTACAGACGTTGTCAGCTGCCAACGTTGAAGGGTTCCCCACTGACGCCTTCGAGGTCGTCGTTATTGATGAATTTCACCATGCGTCCGCTCCGAGCTACCGTGCACTCCTGGAGCATCTTCAGCCAGCGGAACTCCTCGGTCTGACGGCGACTCCCGAACGATCAGACGGCTTTGATGTCCGAGAGCTGTTTGGTGGCCGGTCCGCCTACGAGCTCCGCCTCTGGGACGCACTGGATCAAGATCTGCTCTGTCCCTTCCACTACTACGGCGTCGCTGACAATACCGATCTACGCCAGCTGGAGTGGCGCCGCGGCGCCTACGCACCGGAGGCATTGGACAATCTCTACACCGGCAACGATGCCCGAACTCGCCTGGTGATCGCTGCGCTCAAGGATCGCGTCGGCAGCATATCGACGATGCGCGCGCTCGGTTTCTGTGTCTCCGTGGCGCATGCCGAGTACATGACTCGGGTCTTCTCCCGGGCCGGCATCGTGTCCCGGGCCGTCACAGGTCAGACTCCGCGCGAGGAGCGTGCGGAATCGCTGCGTGGGCTTCAGCAGGGACGGGTTCAGTGCATCTTCACGGTGGACGTCTTCAACGAGGGCGTCGACGTCCCGACCCTGGACACGATCCTGATGCTGCGTCCCACTGAGTCGGCAACGATCTTCCAACAGCAGCTCGGGCGTGGTCTTCGCCGCTCCAAGGACAAGGCTGTGCTCACTGTTCTTGACTTCATTGGGCAGCAGAGAAGGGAGTTTCGTTTTGCCGATAAGCTCCGCGTTCTCACCGGGGGCTCATCCAGGCACATCGAGCGGCAGGTCGAAGACGGGTTCGGTTTCCTTCCCTCCGGCGCGCAGGTGGTGCTTGATGAGGTCAGCCGCAGCATCATCCTCGGCAACATTCAGCAGTCGCTGCGCGGCGCAAAGGCCGAGCAGGTGCGTGAGCTGCGCGAACTCGGCGACGTCGGACTGTCGACGTACCTCGCAGAAGCCGAGCGCGAACTGGGCGACGTCTATGCCCGAGCCAACAGCTGGACAGGTCTGCGCCGGTCGGCCAGCTTTCCGACTGGACGCGGAACTGCCGAGGAGGAGGCCCTGCTGAAGCGCCTGTGGCGGTTCACCTTCGTGGACGATCCCGAACGCGCCCATCACTACTCACAGCTAGCTTCGCCAGACGGCCCCGCTAAGGCCGACCTAGACGAACGTAGCCGGGTGTATGCAGCGATGATGCTCGCTCTGCTGTGGCCAGCCTGGCAGGACCTGGCAGACATCAACGACGGACTGACTCGGCTTCGTGCCAACCCGGCCGTATGCGACGAGATCAGGGAGCTGCTGCACCACACCAGCGACGCCGCGCGCAAGCTGAGCGCTCCACTGGGTGGGGTCCTGGGGAGTATCCCGCTATTCGCTCATGCCACTTACCATCGCGAGGAAGTACTGATAGCGAGCGGCTGGGCCTCGTTCGCAGTAGACGGCCGATCTCCGAAGGGACACGCCTCTGGCGTGGTGTGGGTGCCCGAGATCGCCTCGGATATCTTCTTCGTCACTTTGCGCAAGCAAGAGGGTCAGTTTTCCCCGCAGACGATGTATCGCGACTACCCCATCAGTCTCACTCGCTTCCACTGGGAGTCGCAGAACGCGACCGCCATCGAGTCGCCGAGTGGCCAGCGCTACGTGCACCATCGCGAGCGAGGCACCAACGTGCTGATCTTCACCCGGCTGACACGGACGAACGAGGTGGGCACTGCTCCTTACCTCTGCTTGGGCCGAGCGTTCCACTCTGAGCACCGAGGCAGCCGGCCGATTGCCATCACCTGGGATCTTGAGCGGCCAATGCCCGCGGACGTATTCACCGACTCCAGCGTGGTGGCGTCTTAGACAAGACAACTGAGAGCGATCCAAAGACGCCCGTGACGACCCTCGCGCCCAACAACTTGGGCTGAAGCTCAGAAGTGTCCACGAACGTGCGCTCGGCAGAGGCTGCTCGGGAGCCGCCCGTTCCTGCTCCCTGCGCGTCCTGAGCCCGGCCACACGTCCGCTGATAACCCCCAGCGGCGCGGGCCATTAACGCATTCTGTGGCGCATTTGCGGTTACCAGCGGTCGTGTACTGACGCCTTGATCTCGCGGTCGTACAGCGCGGCGACTGCATTCATGAACTCGTCGCCCAGCGCCGGAAGCTTGCCGGCCGCGGCATTGGCCTGGGCCTGCTTGACTGACCGGGCGCCTGGGATGACCGTGCTGATTGCGGGGTGTTGGGCGATCCAGGCCAGTGCTGCCTGGGCCGGCGTCGCCTCGAAGGGGAGCTTCGCGACCAACGAGGAGAACTCGGCCGCGGCCCGGATGCCTGTCTCGTAGTCCACGCCCGAGAACGTCTCCCCAACGTCGAAGGCGGAGCCGTCCCGGTTGTAGTTGCGATGGTCGGTCTCCTCGAACTGCGTCTCGCTGGTGTACTTCCCACTCAGCAGGCCGCTGGCCAGCGGCACCCGCGCAATGATGCCGACGCCGGCAGCGTGCGCGGCAGGCAGTACGTACTCCAGCGGCTTTAGCCGGAAGGCGTTGAAGATGATCTGTACCGTCGCTGTGCCGCGCCTGGAGATGGCTGTGAGTGCTTCATCGCAGGTCTCCACACTGACGCCGTAGTTGGCGATCACGTCTTCGTCGACAAGGGTGTCCAGGGCGTCGTAGACCTGATCGTGGGAGTACACGTCGGTGGGTGGGCAGTGCAGCTGCACCAGGTCGAGGCGGTCAATGCCGAGGTTACGGCGCGACCGGTCGGTCCAGGCGCGAAAATTCTCCAAGGTGTAGTTCTCCGGCACCTGGTCGACCCTCCGGCCCATCTTGGTGGCTACCGTGACTAGGGTCTCCGGGTTCTCGGCGAGGAAGCGGCCGATCATCTGCTCGCTGCGCCCGTCGCCGTAAACATCTGCGGTGTCGAAGAAAGTGACACCCGCGTCCACCGAGGCGGACAGCAGATCAAGGGCCTCGGACTCCGAGACGTCACCCCAGTCGCTGCCCAGCTGCCATGTGCCGAGGCCGATCACAGAGACGGGTCGCTCGGTCCTGCCCAAGATACGTGTTTCCATGCCGCCACCTTAGGGTTCCACAGCGACAACCGGGGCACCGGTCCTAGCACACCAAGAATTGTCAGACGGCACGGTTAGTGTGAACGTATGTTCGATTTGGCAGGGTTGGCGGGGTTGTCGGGTGGTGCCGTGGCGGCGCTGGTCGCCGACAGCTACCGCGCGCAGGTGGAGGCGGAGACCGTGTTGTTGGTGCTGGTCGCGCACTGGGCCGACCTGCACAGTGTTGACCTGTCCGACCCGGGCTGCTCCCTGTCCGGTGTGGGTGCGGGGGTGGAGGAGTGCCGCCGGATCGGTGGGGTGGGGACGCCGGCGGTGCGGGAGTTCGCCGCCGCCGAGCTGGGCACCCTGCAACACACCAGCACCGCCGCCGCGACCAGGCAGATGGCCGACGCACTGGACCTGCGGCATCGGCTGCCGCTGCTGTGGGGTCGGGTGCTGGCCGGGCAGGTCCGCGGCTGGCAGGCCCGCAAGGTCGCGCAGGCGACCCGGCAGCTGCCGGCGGAGGCGGCCGGGGTCGTGGA
>JAOPXN010000005.1 GCA_025965155.1 Propionibacteriaceae bacterium | reverse complement strand
ATCTGCACGAAGGCGAGCCTACCCATCGTCCGAAGCGGTGAACGGGAAGCCATCGATGGAGCCATCTGAGTAGATGGCCCGCCCGCGGGCCACCGTCGCGGCGCACACCGGCAGCTCATCCTCCAAGGTGGGCAGCCCGTCGGGCCGCTGGTCAGCGAACGGTTGCCAGATCGACACGTTCGCCCGAGCCCCGACCGTCAGCATCCCGAGGTGGTGGTCTTGGCCCGCGCGTGCTGCCCCGAACGTGGCGGCGGCGAAGGCGGTTGGCACATCCAGCCGCTCCACCGTGTTCGAGTGATGGGTCGCTGCGCGGACGGTTTCCCACCCGGCCAACGGCGTCACCGGCGAGTCGGAGCCGAAGGCCAACCCGACGCCGGCCCTGTGCAGCGTGGCCAGCCGGTTCATCGACGCGGCACGATGTCCCAGCCGCTGCTCGTACAACTCCCCCGGGGCTCCCCAGGCCATGTCGAACGCGGGCTGCATGCTGGCCATCACGCCGAGGCGGGCCAGTACCCGGATTCCTGCGGTGTCGATCATCTCCACATGTTCCAGGCGGTGGCCTGCTTGGCGCACTCTGCCCTCCCCGACCGTCGCCGCGGCGCGCCGGAAGCCGTCGACGGTAGCCGCAACGGCGTCGTCCCCGATGCAGTGGAAGCCTGCCTGCAGGCCGGCGCGGGTGCAGGCGCTGACGTGCCGGCTGATCTGGTCGACATCGAGATAGCGATTACCAAGGCCGTCGGAGTCGGAGTACGGCTCGAACAGCGCAGCGGTATGCGAGCCGATGGCGCCGTCCACACACAGGTCCCCCGCCAGGCCCCGCGCATTGACCCGGATGGCGGCATCGACGACTGACTGGTCGTCGGCGAGCTCGCCCCAGTAGCAGACGATGTCGACTCCGACCTGCGAGCCGACCTGTTGAACCCGCAGTAGGTCCTCCTGGGGTCCCAGATGCGGTCCGCCCAGCTCGTGCACACAGCCGATTCCGACCTGCGCGGCACGGTTCAGCGCGGTACGGGCGTCGGCCCGCCGCTCAGCATCGGTGAACAGCCGGTCCGTCGCACTCCGGCAGAGATGGTGGGCGTCGCGGGTGACCGGGCCGTCTGGGCAGAACCCCGGCTGGTCTGCGACGCCTGGAATCTGGTCCAGCAGCGCCGTCGACACGATGGCGGAGTGCACATCGACCCGGGCTAGGTACACCGCTGCGCCACCACCGGCACGGTCCAGCTCGGCGCGCAGCGGGGGCCGCGGATCGGGCCAGTACCGCTCGTCCCATCCCTGACCGACGATCAGCTTCCGGTCCGGGTGCGTGCGGGCAAACCGGGCGACCGCGTCCAGTACGTCGGCCCGGTCGGACGCAGTACTCAGATCCAGCCCGTTCATCACCTGGCCGGTCTGGATGGTGTGCACGTGGGCGTCCACGAAAGCTGGAGTGACCAGCCGACCACCGAGATCGACCTCGGGTGCGCCGGAGGCGAATGACCGCGCGCCCTCGTCGGACCCGACATAGTCGATCTGGCCGTTGCGAACGACCAGCGCGGTTGCCTCGGGCTCCTCGGGTGCGTACAGGCGTCCTTGGCTGTAGATCGTGGGGGGGATCACGTCAGACATTCTGACCGACAGCATCTTCGACCGCGAACGCCGCCCTTCGAACCCCGGCGACGAGCTCAACCCGACGCCCTATAGCTGCGGCCGGTCCTCGTACGGAGTGGAGAGCACAGTGGTGGTGTGGGTCGAGACCTTGCCGTCGGCCCGGATCTGGGCCAGCAGCGACTCCAGCTCCACCATCGTGGGCACCTGGACCTTCAGCAGATAGCTCGGCTCACCGGCCACCGAGTAGCAGGAGATGATCTCGGGGATGTGCTGCAGCCGCTCCGGCGCGTCGTCGGGCTGGCTGGGATCGAACGGCTTGATCGCGACGAAGGCGGTAACCAGCAGGCCGAGCTCGGCGGCGTCGAGACGCGCGTGGTAGCCCTTGATCACGCCGCGCTGCTCCAGCCGCCGTACCCGCTGCTGGGCGGCCGAGGTTGACAGGCCCGTCTCCTTGCCGATGTCGGTGTATGACATCCGGCCGTCCCTGGCGAGCAGGGCGAGAATGCGACGGTCCAGCTTTTCCATGGCGGCTATCGTGCCAGTATTCACCTGTGAACTCGCCGCGCCTGCTGCTTTTGGATACGGCTTCGTTGTATTTTCGCGCCTTCTTCGGAATGCCGGACACACTGCGGGCACCGGACGGTACGCCGGTCAATGCGGTTCGCGGGCTGCTGGACTTCACCGCCAAGCTGATCGACACCTACCACCCCACCCACCTTGCCTGCTGCTGGGACAACGACTGGCGGCCGCAGTGGCGAGTCGACCTGATCCCCAGCTATAAGGCGCACCGGGTGGCCAGCCCCGGCGCCACCGTGGTTGCGGAGATGGCGAGCTCTGCCGACACTGCGGGTGAGCTGGCGCCGGACGATCTTGCGGTCCAGGTGCCGTTGATCGTGAAGACTCTGCAGGCGCTCGGTCTGCCGGTGGTCGGCAAGGACGGATACGAGGCCGACGACGTCATCGGCACCCTGGCCAGTACGGCAACCATGCCGGTGGACGTCGTCACCGGCGACCGCGACCTCTTCCAGCTCGTCGACGACCAGCGACAGGTCCGCGTCCTCTACATCGCCCGTGGTGTCGGCAAGCACGAACAGGTCACCGACGCCTGGATACAAGCCCGGTACGGCGTCCCGGCCTCGGCCTACGTCGACTTCGCCACCCTTCGCGGGGACGCCTCCGACGGTCTGCCCGGGGTGGCCGGGATCGGGGACAAGACCGCCGCCTCCCTACTGACCTCCCATGGTGACCTGGAGGGGATCCTGGCCGCGGCCAGTCAGCCATCCGGTGGGGTGGGTAATGCGGTCCGGTCACGGCTCGGAGCGGCGATCGACTACCTGGCAGTGGCCCCGACGGTGGTGGCCGTGGCGCGTGACCTGGACCTCAACGTCACGGCTGAGGACCTGCTACTGCCGTCCGCGCCCAAAGATCCGGAGGCGTTCGCGGCGCTGACCGAGTCACTCGGTCTGGGTGGTAGCGCCCAACGCATCCTGGCGAGTATGACCGGTGCCAGCTGACCCGTCCGCCCTGCTCGACCGGCGCGCCGCTCGCCCCTACGCCGTCACCCTAGGTCGGGGAGCCGCCCCGGCGTCGGTGCTGCGCCGGTTGTCCGGTGATGACGAGCCGGGATGCCTGTGGGGTCGATGGTTCGGCGGGAGTGTCGTGCTGCTCCGACGGCCGCTGCACGTGGTCCATCCGGGGCGGGTGCGGGACGCGTTCGAGGTGCTGGACCGTCAGCCGGCGGTCCGCACCGAAGCCCAACAGGGCGAAGACGGCGCCGCTGACAGGTTCTCTGGCCTCGGCGGCGGCTGGCTGGCGTCGCTCGGCTATGACGACGGCTGCAGCTGGCTGGGCTTCTACGACTCCCTGGTGCGGTACGGGTCGGACGGGCGATGGGTCTTCGAGTCGCTCGGTCTGGAGGGCCGTGAGTCCCAGATGCAACAGGCACTGGCGGACTGGCGTGCACTGCTGCAGGCGCCGGAGCCACCCGCGGCGACGGCCGCGCGGTGGCAGCTGGGGCCGTTCAGCACCGTCGGGCCGGCCGGCGATACGCGGGACCGCTACCTGGCGGCTGTGGAGAATGCGATCGGGCGGATCCATCGAGGCGAGTGCTACCAGCTGAACCTCTGTACCAGGCTGCTCGCGGACTTCAGCGGATCGGCCACCGCGATGTTCGCCGACATGGCCGCCGCCTTGGAACCGGCGTACGGAGCCTTGGTAGGCGGAGCCCGCCCGCTTGCCTCCTTCAGCCCCGAGCTATTTCTCCGGCGACGCGGTGACCGGGTGTCGACCTCACCGATCAAGGGCACGGCGGTACGGGGCCTGGGCGAAACCGACTCGGCCCAGCTCCGCGCCTCAGCCAAGGACGCTGCCGAGAACGTCATGATCGTCGACCTGATGCGCAACGACCTGTCCCGGGTGAGCCGTCCAGGAACCGTGGTGGTCGAAGACCTGCTCGGCCTGGAGCCGCACCCGGGAGTCTGGCACCTGGTTTCCACCATCAGCGCCCAGCTGGAGCCAGGCGTGGGGATGAACGAGCTGCTGGAGGCCACCTTTCCGCCCGGCTCGGTCACCGGGGCTCCCAAGCTCAGCGCCATGTCCGCCATCGGCGCCCTGGAGCCGGTCCCGCGCGGTACCTACACCGGGGCGGCCGGCTTCGTCAGCCCATGCGCTGGCGCCGAGCTCAATGTGGTGATCCGGAGCTTTGAGCTGGCGGGGGGCCGGGTCCAGCTTGGTGTCGGAGGCGGGATCACCGCCGACAGCGTGCCGATCCGGGAATGGCAGGAGTGTCTGGACAAGGCCGGGCCGCTGGTGTCGGCGGCACACTCGACCCTGCATCCACAGTTGAGGTCAGGTCTGACTGTGCCGGGAGCCGACCAACGTGTCGGCGGCGTCTTCGAGAGCGTGCTGGTGGTCGGCACCCGGCCGCTGCGCCTGGCTGAGCACCTGGCCCGGCTGGACCGGTCCTGCCGAGAGCTGTACGGGGCCGGCATACCCGACGATGTGGCGGCGAAGGCCAGACGAATGGTGGCTACGGCTCCGTCCCCCTCTCCCGACGATCGCCGCGCCCTCCGGCTGACCGCCACCCCCGGAGCAGGGGCCACTGTCGAGGTGAACCTGACGTTACGTCCCCTCGGGGCGCGCCTGGTCGAATGCACACTCGTCTGCCAGCCACGGCCACGTCGCAGCTGGCGACACAAGTGGGTGGACCGGAACGACCTCCACGCCGCAGAGGAGGCAGCGGCTCCGGCCCTGCCGTACTTCGTGTCCGACGCGACACCGACCCCAGACTCGCTTCGCTGTGGATCGGCTGTCTCCAGCACCGTCCGTGAGACGTCCCGGGGAAACCTGTTTGTGCTGGACGCGGACGGAACGTGGCTGACGCCGCCGTTGGACGACGAAGTCCTGCCCGGCGTGACCCGCCGCGCGGTCCTGGACTGGTTTGAGCGCGCCGGCGTCAGCTACCGGGTGGCCCCGGTGCCGGTCAACGTGCTGCGGAATGCCGCCGCAGCCCTGTGGACCAGCAGCCTGAGCGGCGCCGTGGTGGTCAGCGCAGTGGACGGCCGTCACCTCCGCCGCGGGAACGGCGTCGCGGCGCTGATCAACAGCGCCCTCGGGGTCCACAGCTGAGCAGAGCGCGGACCGCATCCAGGAACGGTTCGTCGTCGCGCGGACTGTCACCGAGGTAGTGCCGCGTCACCTCGGCTCGTCGGCCGGCGAGCGGATCGTCGCGCAGCAGATCCCCCAGAACCTTGTCCAGGACCGACGGGTTCGGCTCGCGCAGGTCGGCGATCGGCAGCACGTAGGCAGCCTCCGTGGTGGGGAACAGCGCAGTGGCGGCCTCATCATCGATGTCCGGCAGCACGGCCGCGTACGGCTTGCCGGTGACGAAGTAGTCCACCAGCACGCTACCCACATCGGTGATCATGGCGTCACTGTCGTTGAACACCTCGATGATGTCTCGGCTGCGCTGCTCCGCGGCCAGCACATGCGCTCGACCGGTGGCGGCCCGATCGGCCTGCAGCAGCTCGTCCGTCGCGCGGATGGAGGCCAGCTCGGACCGGCCCAGCCAGCTGAACGGGTGGGGCCGGAAGATCACCTCAGCACCTCGCTCGATCAGCGCCTGCACCAGCCGAGGAGTGACCGCCAGCGAGCTCAAGGTTGTCTTGTTGTTGTACCCGCGCCAGGTCGGCGCGACGAGCACCCGGGCCGGTGAGGCATCGCGGACCGGTTGCCGGGCGGGCTCCGCAGCCACCAGCTGAGGTCGTCCGACGACAACCAGCTTGTGGTCAGGGATCAGCACGCCGCCGCGAGCGTACCGCTCCCGGGCGGCCGGCCCGGCGACGAAGATCTTGTCGAACATGGCGTGAGCCGGGTGGGCGGAGAGTTCCTTGTCGGAGTCGCCGTGGCCCAGGTAGACGTGGGTCATCGTCCGGTACAGCACGAAGTTGGTGTTCTCGGCGATCATGTTGACGTAGAAGGCGACCTTGATCGAGTCCACCACGACACAGTCGAGGTCAGCCACAGTCGGGCAGCAGATAATCGGAGCCTGGGTCAGCTTCGCGGCCATGGAAACGGCGGCCGGGTGCCGGACCACCACGATGTAGGGAACGCCGAGCTTCTCCAGTGTCGGTAGCCACATCCGCAGCTGGTAGCTGGCGTCGTTGCGGCGCCCGGTGTAGACAACGAACCGAGGTCCGTACCTGGTCAGCGCCGCGGTGATCCGGGCTCGCTCCGCCGGCCGGCCGCGGGCCCGGAGGAACCCGAGGGCGAGCACCACCGACAACAGCACAGCGGTAATTCCCACCACGATCACCGTGGCCCACACCGGAGGGAAGGATGCAGCCAGGGCGAGGGCGGCGATGAAGATGCCAGTCCCGACCCGTACCCAGGTGGGTCTTGGCGGACGGGTCGGCTCGCGGTAGCCCGGCAGGTGCACTACCTGGAGCGGTTCCTTCGCCGCCCCCCGCTCCGCCACTGGCAAGGCCAGCATCACCAGGCCGGCGGCGACGGCCGCCATCCAGACAGAGCCCGCGGCCGGTGTCTCGGCCCGCGGTCTGCTGATCAGCCCAAGCATCAGAACGACGGCGATGGCGAGCGGCACCTGGGGTAGCACCAGTGCAGAGCCCCGCCTGATCAGGTTTCTCATGGACGTCCCGCGTCGACCACGTCGCGCGCGGCGGCGATGAAGCCGTCGGCATAGTGTTCGGGCGGGAAGTCGCCCAGGTAGTAGATCCGCGTGCCACTTCGTACCCGGCCCAACGAGTCGATGATCAACAGCTGATCCAGCACGGCCTCGAGGTTCGACAGGTCCTCGCAGAGCACGTAGGCGGCCTTCGCTGCGGGTGCATCGGCAAGCAGCTGGTCCGGGGTGCGCCCCACCGAGACGATGGAGAACGGCTTGTCGGACTGGAGATAGTCAGACACCACCGCGGACACATCGGCGATCATCGCGTCCGAGGCGTTGAAGCACTCCTCGACGGTCAGCTCCGTCTCAGCCGCCGCGCCCCACAGGTGCGGCCGGCCCGTTCGGGCCCGGTCCTCCTCCAGTAGCCGGCCGATGCTGGCGATGGTGGCGGCCGCGTCGGCGAACCGGTAGTTGAAGGGGTGCGCACGAAAGATCACCGTGGCACCCCGCTCCAGCAGAGCTGTCACGATCTGCTCGCCGATCGGCAGCGAGTACACCCGGGAGTCCGCGAACGGCCCTCGCCAGGTGGGCGCGTACAAGACCGTCGGCGACTCAATCTCACCGATCGGGCTCCGCGCCTTGCTGATCGCCTCCACCTGCGGCCGTCCAACGATGCGGAACTTGTCCGGTGGAATGTGGACTCCGTGCCGGGCGTAGCGGTCGATCCCGGCTTGACCAGCAGCGAAGATGCGGTCGTAGATCGCGTGCACCGGGTTGTAGCAGGCAGGCTTCTCCGAGTCGCCGTGGTTGAGCCAGATGTGGCTCAGCTGGCGCCGCTCGATGAAGTGGGTGTTGCGGGCGGCGTTGTTGACATAGAACGCCGTCGTCATCGAGTCGACGGTGACGTCCTCCAGGCTCCGCAGGGTGGGCCGGAAGATCACCGGTACGTCCACCAACGGCTCAAGCTGGCGGAGCATCGCCACCGTGCGGGTGATGATGATGAAGCGTCGGTCCAGCCTCTTCAGATACGGCAGCCACATCCCGACCTGGTAGCCGGCGCCCACGGCGGCGGCGAAGTAGACGGCGAACTCCGGTCGGTACGCGGCCACGGTCTCGCGCAGCCGTTCCTCCGCCCTGACGAAGTGGTGGACCCGGATCAGCGCCTTGACCCACGGCTCAACGAAGGCCAGCAGCTGCAGCAGAGCCAACCCGATCAGCACCGCCGTCGAGATCCCGCTCGCCAGCACCAGCCAGCCGGCGACGATGACCAGCCAGCTGATGATCGTGGTGGTCCCCCACGGCGCCAGCGAGCTGACTGTCGTCTCCAGCCCGGGCAGCCCAGAGGTCACCAGGCTTTGCCGAGTCAACGCCGTCCGGATGGTCCGCTCGGCCACGATGGCCGCGGCGAGCACTGCGGCCGCCAGCAGCACCCGGTTGACGTCGGCCGGCGCAACATACACGGCGGCGACGGGCAGCGACGCCACCAGCAGAATGCGCCCGATCGCGTTGCTGCCCAGCAACGGGGTCCACTCCTCCGGTTGGGTCAGCATCCGTCGACGCGACCAGACGATGGCAACCACGCTGACCACCGCAGCGACGGCCGCTGCCGCCGGCGCGCCGGCGAGCGCCAGCACCGCCGCCAGGGCTGCCGCCCCGCTGATCGCCGCGTCCCGGACCAGGGCGGCGACCTGGGTCCGCAGCGACACACCGGTCGGCGGCTCGGTGTCCTCGGACGTCTCGACCCCGCCGCCACTCACGGGGGGAGGTTCATCCACCCAGCGGCGCACGGCGTCGACGAAGACGTCGGAGTAGCGATCCGCCGGGAAGTCTCCCAGGTACTCGGCCTTTACCTCGATCCGGCGGGCCGACAGCGGGTCGCAGCGCAGCATCCAATCCAGGATCTGTTCGAGGTTCGCGAGGTGGCCGTCCAGCACATAGGCGGCGCGGGCGATCGGGTACTGCTCCGCGAAATCCTGGACTCCGGTCGAGACAGCAACCATCGCGAACGGTTTGGTGGAGAACAGGTAGTCCGAGACGACACTGGAGACGTCGGAGATCATGGCGTCGGAGGCGTTGATGCAGTCGAGGATGCCTAGGTCCCGTTCGGCGGCGTCGCCCCAACGATGCTGCCGACCGGTCTGCTCGGCGTCCGTGGACAGCAGCCGGTGGATCCGTCGGATCGACTCCCGGTCCTCCTCGAAGTCGTAGCTGAACGGGTGGGGGCGGAAGATGACCTCGACGTCGCGTTTCAGCAGCGCCCGGACAATCCGGTCCCCCACGGGCAGCGAGTGCAGCAGGGTCTCCTCGACGTGACCGCGCCAGGTGGGCGCGTACAGCACAACCGGTCGCTCGACCTCGGTAATCGGACGCTGAGCCGGCTGGACGCCCTCCACCTGCGGCCGCCCGACCACGTCGAACTTGTCGAGGGAGATGCTGACCCCATGCTGGGCGTAGCGTCGGATGGCTGCCGGCCCGGCAGCGAAGATCCGGTCGAACATGGCGTGGGTGGGGTTGTAGGAGGGCGGCTTGTCTGAGTCGCCGTGACCGAGGTAGATGTGGGTGAGCTGGTGGTACCGGACCAGGGCCCCGTTGCCGGACGAGGCGTTCACGTAGAAGGCGGCCCGAGTCGCGGGAGTCACCACCGTGTCGAGATCGGACAGCCGCCGCCGCTGGATCACCGGAACGTCGGTCTGGGCGGCGAGGGCGATGGCCGGGACCGCTTCCCGGGTGACAATGATGAACCGGCGACCTGCCCGCTGGAGGTACGGCAGCCACATCAGCACCTGATAGGACGCATCGTCGGGTCGCGCGGTGTAGAGGATGTACTCCGGCGCGTAGTCGGCCACAGCCCTGTCCAGCTGCTCCTCCAGCCTGATGCCGGCGGCGACGCGCCGGCGGCCGGCCAGTCCCCAGGCCAGCACTGGAGCCGCGGCCAGGACGACCAGACCCAGCCACAGCCATCCGGGCAGGCCGAGCACCGCCGACCAGGCGCCGGCCACGGTGGACAGCACGCCACCTAGGACGACCACCCGGCTGCGGTCGGGCAGCGTAGCTACCGGGTCAACGCCGGGCAGGTGAGCCACGACAGTGAGCCGCGCTCCGGTCAACCGGTCCAGATGCGGCTCCAGCACGATCAGACCGACGGCACCGAGGAACGCGACCAGTGCGGCGACCTCCCCGCCGGTCAGCGATCCACTGTTGTTGAAGCTGGCCGCGGTGGCCAGCACCAACAGGGCGCGGGCGCCGCCAGAGCTGCCGAGCCAGCCTCTGCTGACCCGGGGCAACAGCAAGACGCGCCCGACGAAAGCGGCTGCCGCGACGGTAACCAGCACGGCGGCCATCAGCGACGCGCCGCTGAGCGCGGCGGCCAGGGAGGCAAGTCCGAGCAGTATCAGGCCGATCTCCAGCAGTGCCTCGGACCCGACACACAGTGCCTGCTGGGACGCAGAACTGCGGGCCTGCTGGGACGCAGAACTGCGGTCTTCGGCGCTAGGCGTTGCCGCCGCCATCCTGGCCCCTTTTCTTCCTACTCGTGCATGCGTGCGCGGCAAGCCTATGGCTTGTCGCTGGTTGGATCCGGGACCTGGGGACCCGGGCCTGCGTCGGTGCCGAAGAACTGATCCACCACCCTGCTGGTCGCGTGCCCGTCATGAAGCCCGTGGAACCGTGCGTTGAAGGCAGCGCGGTCGGCTGCGTACTCGGCTCCGACCTGATCAACCCGCTGCAAGGCGTCAACCACCTCCTCGGTCGTCCGAAGCAACGGTCCGGGTGCCGTCGGGCCATACTCGAACAGGGCGGTACGGGCGCTCAGGTAGTCGGCGAGGTCCGGTACGAAGAACAAGGCGGGTTTGCCGGTCAGCAGCCAGTCGAACCGGAGCGACGAATAGTCCAGCAGTGCCACATCGGCAGCCAGGATCAGGTCATTGATCTCCGGATAGGACGTAACGTCCACGACGGCGGCAGACCGGACCTGCTCGCCTTCGCGCAGGTTGTAGTTGTGGCCGCGGACCAAGATGACGTAGTCGGTCCCCAGTTCCGAGGTCAGCCGGTCCAGATCGAGCTCGGCGAACAGCTTGGCGCGGAACGCGCCGGTGGCCACGGTGTCGCGCCAGGTGGGGGCGTACAGCACCACCGTCTTGTCGGTGTTCACCCCGATGCGCTTCAGCACCTCGTTCCGCGCTGTCTCGGGCTCGGCTGTCACCAGCAGGTCGTCGCGGGGGTAGCCGGTGACAAGCACCTCATGCTGGTAGCGGTACTCCTGCCGGTACATCGGCTCGCAGAACTGGGCCGGCACCAGGATCGAGTCCCAGTCGGCGTTGCGTCGCTCGCACTCGCCGTCGATGACCTCCGCGGTCCTGCCCTGGGCCCGCCATAGGGAGATCCCCATCGACTTGAACGGGTAGCCGTGGAAGGTCTGCAGGTAGCGCTGGTAGGGGCGTTTCCGGAAGAACCGGTCGAAGTCGATGTTCTGGCAGAGGTAGCGGGAACTGGCCACCGCCTCGTACCAGGCCCGGCTGCCGATCAGCAGCGGTACGGTGCCCTCGGGCAACGATACCGACAGGTCCGAGACCCCCCAGCGCAGCTCCAGGTGCGAGCCTCGCCGGTACAGCTCCTGGTGGATCGCTAGCTGGCTGTCGGTGGCGAACTCGCCCCGATAGCACTGGAACAGCACCGCGTCACTGGGTTCGAACTCAGTCTCCTGGTACCAGTCCGCCAGCCGCCGCTGAGCACGCCGGCCGATCTCGTCGTCGGCCAGCGGTGGCCGGAGCGTCACCACCAGCCGGTCCGCGCCTGAAGCGCGCCCGACGGAGAACCCGTGGAGCTCGGTGCGCCCCTCGATGGGGCAGCACTCCAAGAACGCGTCGGTGACACCGCAGACGACTCCCAGCGGAGTCGGGGCGCCGGACGAGGCACGGGGCGTGTCCTCCAGCCCCACGGAGTATGCGCCCGAGGCGAGCGGCAGCGACGGCCCGCCCCAGACGGAGGTCCGCGTCGGGAAGGTCAGCCGGTACCGGTCCGGGCCAAGCTGGCGGACGTTCATGGCCACGACCGAGGTGCGGTGGCTGCGCAGGACCGCGGTGCCGAGCTGCTCCTCGGTCAGGCCGGATGCCCAGACATCGATCGTCACCGCGTCCGAGCCCACTGCGACCGACTCTGCCTCGAAGCTGCACAGGTCGGTACGGATATCGCAGAAGCCTCGGGCCGATCGGAGCCACGCCACTGAGGCGTCGCGCGCCTGCGCACTGACCCCTGCTGATGCTTCGTCGGGCCACGACACGCGGTGCTTGGTGCCGTTCTCGTCGAGCGCGCGGAAGGTCCAGACGAGGTTGGGTTCACCCGCCGGCAGGTCAAGGTCGAAACGGAACCAGCCGTCGTCGCCTTCGCGCAGCTCGGCGGTCACCGTTCCACCCGACGAAGTCCCCACGCTCGACGAAGTCGCCAGTACATGGACTAGGGGCGCGGCTATCGGGTTGATGACCCGGATCCGGCCACTCAGCCGACGACCGTCGGCACAGGCGAGATCTGCAGCCCGCAGCCGGTCTGGTCGCGCCTGGACGGTGAAACCGAGCCCTGGATCGATTACCGGGACAATCCGGACCGGGTCGAGCGGCCCGGCCAACGGGCGGGCTCGCATCCGTAGCGCGCTGCCGGACCTGACCACCGATCGGACCACGCCGCTGCGTTCAATGCCTCGGGCTACCACGGTCATCTGCAGCGACCAGCGGCGCGGTCCACGGGTCGGATCCGGCGGAGGCAGGGCGTCCACATCGATCCGCAGCTGGAACGCCGACGTGTCCACCGACTGGTTGAGATGGTTGGCCCAGTAGGTTGCGGCCGGGTCCACGCGCTGCTGGACCGATACCGGCACCTCCTCACCGGTTTGCGAGTCGACCAGGGCCGCGTGCTGCGTCGGAACCGAGGTAGCCAGGTCAACGCCGCGGATGAAGGCCCAGCCGTCCACGACCAGCCGGCCGTCGGAGGCGAAGTAAGCCCGCTGCACGCACGCCGACAGGGCGGTTTGGCTCTCGGCCAGCTCGAGGCAGAAGGCAGGGACGTCCGGCACCAGCTCGTCGACGATCGGCAGGTCCGCAATCACGCTTCCGTCCACCACCCGAGTCGGCGGGATCGACCCGTTGAGCCGGAAGAACTCGACCAGGTGCTCCAGCGGGGTCCAGCGACCCTCGGCTCCGAGCCAGACCCGGAGCCGCCGATCGATCCTGACATGCGGCCAGACCAGCGGTCCGGCTTCGGCGATGAAGGACCGACAGGCCCGCTGCAGACGCTCCCGGTAGGCGTCATCGGCTGCCGCGGCCTGCTCAAGGAAGGCGCCGAGATCAGTGTCGATGACGCCACCCAGCCAGGCGCCGGCGACAGCAGCGGACGCCTCCGCCGAAACCACCTGCCAGGCTCCCTCCAAAGCGGCGATGCGGTCGTCCAGCAGCGCGCGGTTGTACCGCTCCTGCGGGATGGAGGCGTTGTCTGCGCGCAGCTGTGACTGGTAGGTGATGGCCCTGAGCACGTCGAAGGACTTGGCGCGGATGTATCCGGTGACCGTGGCCACCAGATCGCCGCTCGCTGAGCCTTCCGCGAGCTGCCCGATGCTCTCCCGCCAGAAGGTTCGCCGGAACACCCGGTTGAACAGCACCACGTCCTGCATGGCGACCGGGAACTCGTCGACGTTGACGCCGATCCGGTCGAGGGCGTGCACGCTGTTGACCCACGCGGGCTTGGTGCCGCGGCCGTTGCGTACCCGGTGCAAGGCTCCGACGACGAAGTCTGACCCGCTCCGCTGCAGCGCCCGCGTCATCTGGGCGAAGGCGTCCGGCGGCACGGTGTCACTGGCCTCGACGAAGGTGAGGTAGGTCCCCGCGGCTGCGGCGGCGCCGAAGTTCCGGGCAGCCGCCGGGCCGCCGGCGGCCCGGCGCAGCACCCGGACCCGCCGGTCGTTGACCGACGTCGGCAGGACGAAATCCGGGGTGCCGACCAGGATGACCTCAATCCTGTTCAGCGACTGGGTCAAGAGGCTACCCAGACACTCCTGGAGATAGCGGTCCGAGGGTGACACGGCGACGACAACGCTCAGCAGCGGCGTCTTCGCCGGCTTCTGCGACACCGGCCGGACGGCGCCGGTCAGCTTACGGACCTTCCGGCGGACGGCCCGGATGGCCGGACGTGCGACCCAACGAGCCACCTTGTCCAGCCGGGCAATGTGAGGACGGGTCATGACGGCTGCCGTGTCCCCTTTCCGTGTCCGTGCCGATCCCGCCCCAAGGGGGGTGATGTCGTCATCGAGATGGAACTATAGCCAGAGCCTCGCAGCACCGGGGATTCTGACGCGTCTCAGAGACCGAAGCGGCGGCTGACGGAACGGCCGAACCTGCCCACCGCTCTACGGGCACGTCCGCGGCGGTCTGTTGCCGTCGGCTCACCACGCCGAGACAGCTCGGGATGGAGCACCAGCCCGATGTCGAGTGCCGCCGAGTGGACCTTCTTGACGACGTACAACGCAACCTCCGGCTCGCCGGCAGGCGACCTGCGCAGCACGGGAGGCTTTTGGGACAGCGGCCTCACCAACGCCGGCTTCTGTCGAATCCGGAGCCCGAACCCCACCAGCTCGGTGCCGATGTCCCAGATGCCGGCCGGCAGCGGGCCGCCGCCGGCCGCCGTGGTGATGTCGATGGTGGCGGTGAACGCGGTCGCCAGCCCGAGCCGCCTGGTCACGGCGGGCACGGTCCAGGTTTGGCCCGACCCTCGTTCGGTGAGCCGGACGGAAAGCCTCAGCTTGGCGAGCTCGGAGGTCAGCTCCTCCGCGGGCAGCTCCCCGACCAGGTCGGTGAAGCGCTGGACGGCAGGGTCGGCCGCTTCCCGGTCGAAGAACTCCACCGCCCCGGACACCTGGAGCCGGCGACCGACCCAACCGGCCGCGGTAAGCGCCCCGCGGCCGTGCCAGCGCGCCTCCTGCTCGGCCAGCCGGCTCAGGGCGTCGAAGTCACCGCTGATGATGGCTCGGCCGACGATGCGTGGCAGCAGCGGCAACAACGCCGCGACCCCGTCTCCGAAGTACTTGGAGGCTGTGCCGTGGGCGGCCTCGAAGATCTCCTTGCGGCTGTCCGGGTCCAGTTTGGTGAAGTGCTTCCCGCGAAGGCGACCTACCATCTCCACCAGCAGCCAGCGCTTGAAAATCTGGTCGCGCAGCGGCCCTGGCTCGGTTCGCTCGACCACCACCTCAATGGCCTCCTCCAGGTTCTGGAAGTAGGAAGGCCAGCTGATCTGGCTGAAGGCTGCGTTCGCGACGTCTTCCCGGCGGATGTGGTAGTAGCAGGTGTAGTCGCTGTAGATACCGATGCGGTCGGTGGACAGATACGCGGTCACCACGAAGAGGTGGTCCTCAAGCCGTCGCTTTCCTTCCGGGAACCGGATCTGATGCCGATTCAGAAACGAGCGCCGAAAGAGCTTGTGCGGGGTGAGGCTGTCCATCACCGGAGCGTCGGCGACCGAAACCCCGCTGCGGGTGGATGCGAAGAGAACCTCGGGCACCCCCCGGCGGATGCCGGCCATCTTTCCGATCACGATGTCGGACTCGGTCGCGACGGCGAAGTCGTACATCCGCTGCAGCGCCTCCTCGCCGAGCCAGTCGTCGTGGTCGCAGAAGAAGACGAACTCGCCCACAGCCGCCTCGATCCCGACGTTGCGTGGCTGTCCGGGCCACCCGGAGTTCGGCTGGTGGATCACCCGGATGTTCGGATGCTCCGCCGCCACCGCGTCGAGGTAGGCCGGACTGGTGTCGGTCGACCCGTCGTCGACGAAGATCGCCTCGAACTCCGTGGCGGGCAGCGTCTGGCTCAGCAGCCCCGCTACACACGCCCTGACGTACTCGCCCGGGTTGTAAACGGGTACCACCACGCTGACCTTCACCATGCCCCCAGCATTTCAGCATCACCTCACCGCGCCGATGCCGCCTTGCCCGACCGATACAGTCGCCCGGTGAGCAAACTGCGTAACGTGGCCGTCATCCTGGCCGGCGGCACCGGCACCCGGGTGGGGCTGAACATCCCCAAGCAGCTGATCAAGATCGCCGGGAAGCCCATCATCGAGCACACGATTGCGGTGATGCAGCAGTCGCCGTTGATCGACGAGATCCTGGTGCTGATGGCACCCGGCTACCTCGACGAGGTGCGGGCGATCGTTCGCGGCGGCAACTACTCGAAGGTGAGCAAGATCTTGGAGGGGGCCGGTACGCGCAACGACACGACGGCGGCCGCCTTGGCTGCACTGGGTGAGGAGGAGTGCAACGTCTTGTTGCATGACGCGGTCCGGCCTCTGGTGTCCCAGACCATCATCGCGGCGAATGTGGAGGCGCTGCAGACCCACCGGGCCGTTGACACCGCCATCCCCTCCGCCGACACGGTGATCCAGGTCGACGCGAACTCGGCCGCGATGGCCGACGTGCTGCCTCGGCATCTGCTGCGCCGCGGGCAGACTCCCCAGTCGTTCCGGCTGTCGACGATCCGTGAGGCCTATGCGAACGCGGCCAAGGATCCAGACTTCACCGCTACCGACGACTGCACCGTGGTGCTGCGGTATCTGCCGGAGGTGCCGATCGCGGTGGTGCCCGGGCACGAACGCAACATGAAGGTGACCGAGCCGATCGACGTCTACATCGCCGACAAGCTATTCCAGCTGACCTCGGCCGACAAGCCCGATGCGCTCTCCGAGGAGCAGTTCCGGTCTCGGCTGCAGGGCAAAACGATGGTGATCTTCGGCGGCTCGTACGGGATCGGCGGTGACATCGCCGAGCTCGCCCGACGGTATGGCGCCACCGTGCGTACCTTCGCCCGGTCCTCCACCAACACCCATGTCGAACGGCGGGAGGACGTCGCCGCGGCCGCCCAGTCGGTGCTGGCCGACACCGGCCGGGTCGACTTCGTGGTCAACACCGCCGGTGTACTGCCCCGCGGCGCGCTGGCCGACACCAGCGACGAGACCATCTACTCCGCGACCGAGGTCAACTACCTGGCGCCTGTCTTCATTGCTCAGGAGTTCTACCCCCATCTGGCGGCGAGCAAGGGCTCGTTGCTGCTGTTCACCTCCTCCTCCTACACCCGTGGCCGCTCTGGCTACTCGCTGTACTCCTCGGCGAAGGCGGCGGTGGTGAACTTGACCCAGGCGCTGGCCGACGAGTGGACCGGCGACGGGATCCGGGTGAACTGCGTGAACCCCGAACGCACCGGTACGCCGATGCGCACCAAGGCCTTCGGCGATGAGCCGGCCGGGACGCTGCTGGAGTCGGTCGAGGTGGCTCGGCAGTCCCTCGGCGTGCTGCTGTCCGGGCAGACCGGACACGTGATCGACATTCGGCGCGAGGACGGTCCGGCGGCGTTGGCCAACGGGTAGCTGCCCACTGGCAGGATGGGTTGTAGCCGACTCAGGAGGTAGCCCATGCCGGACACCGGCCTCTCCGGCGACGGCACGTCCAGCCACCCCGCGGGCGGACGAGTTCCTGCCGTCAGTGTCGTCATCCCGACGTACAACAGTCTTGAGCTGCTCCGGGTCGCACTTGAGCACCTGGCGCGGCAGACCTTGGACGCCGACGAGCTGGAGGTGCTGGTGGTCGACGACGGATCGACCGACGGCACCTGGGAGTACCTGGTCGGGCATGCGGCCGGGTGGCCCCAACTCCAGATCTTCCACCAGCCGAACTCCGGCACACCGAGCGTCGGCCGGAACAAGGCGCTGAGGGTGGCGACCGGCCGCTACGTGTTCTTCCATGACGCCGACGACTACCTTGGCGAGGAGGCGTTGCAGCGGATGGTCAGCACCGCTGACGCCTACTCCTGTGACGTGGTAGTCGGCCGGACAGTTCATATCGGTGGCCAGGCAGGCGGGGAAGATCCGCACAGATCAGGGGCACGGCGATCGCCGTCACGGACCGCCATCGATGCGGATCTGGTGATGGACAAGGTGTGGAGCAACCTGGCGCCACAGAAGCTGTTCCGCCGGTCCCTCATTACCGACACCCAGCTGGAGTTTCCCGAAGACATGGTGCAGGGAGAGGACCAGGTCTTCGTGGCCAGCTGTCTGTTCACGGCCCGCCGGGTCACGGTCCTCGGCGACTACGACTACTACCACCGCCACTCCAGCCCGGCCGGCACCAACCTCTCCAGCCGAACTCAGTCGCTGAAGAACAAGGAGCTGACCACGACGCGGGTCGCGTCGCTGATCGTGGCCCATACCGAGCCCGGGCCGCGCCGCGATGCGATGTTCGAACGGGTGCTGCTGTCCACGCTCCCCTCAGGCCTGCACTACCCGTTCCTGAACGCGTCTGCGGACGAGCAGAGCACCTTCCTGCGCCGAATCCAGGCGGAGGTGCTGCCGTACCTCACGGATCGGCATCTGAAGAAGGTCAACGACCGCAAGCGGCTCCGCTTGGCGGTAGCCCGAGCCGGAACCGTCGCCGATCTCCTTGAGCTCAACCGCCGGCTGGCGGCGCCGCTGGCGTACACCGTCGCGGACGGGGTGCTGAGCTACGACCTGGGCTCCCGGCTGAACTGGATCCTGCCGTCGGCGCTCCGGCACGTCACCAGTTCCTTTTCGCTGAGTCCGACCCTGACCGCGTTGGATCCGAAAGGGGGGTCGGTCGAGCTGGAGCTGGAGCTCCACCCACCTGCCCGCGCCCCCTGGGACAGCATCCACGTGCTGGCGCAGCAGCGGCAGGCACCGACGACCGTTGAGCTGCTCGCCGCGCCGTACCCGGCACGCCGACTGCGGCTGGACCTGGAGCCAACTGCCCTCGCTGAAGGCGGCCGCCGGGTGCGCGGCACCCGTCAGTCGACGGGGGTGATGTCCTCCTGGAACGTGATCGTGGAAGGCCAGCTGGGCGGGGTCACGGTCAGCACGGCCCGACTGAGGTGGCCCGAGGACGTCGGTACGCCGGCGGCGCCCGAGACGGCCCGGGGTGCCAGCTGTCGGAGCGGCCGGAACGAGCTGGTCGTGTACCGCACCCGGCACGGTAACGTCGCGCTGAGGTGGCAACGGCAGCCTGCTCCGACCGAGCTCGCGCTGGCGAGGATCCGCAGGGTGGTGGCGCGCCCACGCGCCTTCGAGATGGCCCGCCGGATCCGCGCCCTGCGGCACAGGCGGGCTCGGTAGCTGACCTGCGCAGGTTCACCCAACAGGCTGCGTGCCCACAGACAGCGTGTGAGAGTTGCTCATGACCGTATGGAGCTGTCTTACCTGTGGCATTGAATATCCAGATGCTGTGATGTCTCCCGACTGCTGCCTGATCTGCACCGATGAGCGACAGTATGTGCCGCCGACGGGCCAGCAGTGGGTTACCCAGCAACAGCTTGAGAGCCGGCACGCGTTCACGCTGACCGAAGTCGAACCCCGCCTGCACAGCATCGAGGTGACACCCGCGTTCGGCATCGGACACCGACCTCTGGTGGTGTCCACTGACGGCGGAAACCTAGTCTGGGAGCCGTCCGGCTTCCTGAGCCCCGGTCTGGTCGACGCCATCCGGAACCTCGGACCCGTGGTGGCGATCTCAGCGAGCCATCCGCACCTGACCGGCGCCTCCATCTCGCTGAGTCACGCTCTGGGTGGCGTTCCGGTCTACGTCAACGCCGACGACCGTCGCTGGGTGTGCCGTCCAGACGACGTCATCGAGTTCTGGACCGACCGGCTGGACATCACAGCAGGCCTCAGCCTGGTGCAGGCGGGAGGGCATTTCCCGGGCAGCAGCGTGGCTCACTGGGCCGGTGGGGCGGGCGGGCGAGGAGTGCTGCTCAGCGGAGACACCGTGATGGTGTCAGCCGACCTGCGTTCGGTGTCTTTCATGCGGAGCTATCCCAACAACATTCCGCTGTCGGCCCGCTCGGTCCGCAAGATCGCCGCTGCCTTGGCGCCACTGGACTACGACCGCATCCGTGGCGCGTTCGGCACAGCGATTCAGGCCGATTCCCGGCAGCTGGTCGAGGACTCAGCGAACCGTTACATCGGCTGGTTGACCGACGCCATCCGCGACCCTGACGAGCGGCTCTGACGCAGGAGGTCAGGACCGCCCGTCCGCTGCTCCCGGCGAGGGGCGCAGTGCGCTCCCCCGCCGGTACCCGGTGGCTGTGGATCAGCCGGCCAGCTGCTCCAGGGTCGGGTAGTCGATGTACCCCTCGGCCCCGCCGCCATAGAAGGTGGCCGGGTTGGGCGTATTCAGCTCGGCCCCGGTGCGCCAGCGCTGGACCAGGTCGGGGTTGGCCAGGAACTCACGGCCGACCGCCACCAGGTCTGCCTGGTTGGAGCCGATGATGCGCTCGACCTCGGCGAAGTTGGTGACGTTGGCGAAGCCGCTGTTCACCATCAGCGCACCGCCGAAGCGGGCCCGCAGGTCCGCAACCAGCTCCGATGAGGGGTCCGCCAGGATGCTGAGGTAGGCCAGCTCCAGCGGCGCGATGCCATCGATCAGCGCGCGGTAGGTCGCCTGCACATCGGCCGGGTCCTCCTCCAGCACCCCCTGGATGTTGTGCGCCGGCGAGATTCGGATTCCGACCCGGTCCGCGCCGATCGCCTCGGCGACGGCCTCAGCGACCTCGATCACCAGGCGGGCACGGTTGGCCGGGGCGCCGCCGTACTCGTCGGTGCGCTGGTTGCTCGACGGAGCCAGGAACTGGTGCAGGAGGTAGCCATTGGCCGCGTGGATCTCGACCCCGTCCAGACCGGCCTCGATCGCGGACTTGGCTGCGTGCACGAACTCAGCGACGATGCCCGGGAGCTCTGCTGTCTCCAGCGCCCGGGGCAGCACGTGTTCCACCCGGCCGGTGGCGGTCACCATCTCACCCGGTGCCCGGATGGCGCTCGGAGCCACCGTCTCCAGGCCCGCCTTGTTGTCCGGGTGCGCTATGCGTCCGACGTGCATCAGCTGTACGACGATGCTGCCGCCTTCGGCGTGCACGGCGTCCGCCACCGTCCGCCAACCCTCGATCTGCTCGGGGGTGTGGATGCCGGGGGTGTCGAGGTACCCCTGCCCGACGGCGCTTGGCTGGGTCCCCTCGGTGATGATCAGTCCAGCACCGGCACGCTGGGCGTAGTAGGTCGCGGCGATGTCGCGCGGAACCTGCCCTGCGCCGGCCCGGTTCCGGGTCAGCGGTGCCATCACAAAACGCTGCGGAAGGTCGAAGCTGCCGACCTTGATGGGCTCGAATACTGCAGTCACTCAAAAGCTCCTTGTAGATCTCGGGATGAACCAGCAAACTGATTCAACTTTCAACATCTACAACAGTCGCGGCGGAGCGGTATTCCGCTTCCGGCGGGCCGTCTCGGGACTCGGACTCAGCGCCGGATGGCGGCCGCGACTACGCCTATGGCAGGTCTTGAACGACCCGGCTGAGCAGGCCGCTGACTGAACAGGGACACCAGACGGTGGTGGGCGCTCAGAAGACGATGACGAACACGATGAACAGGATCACGATCACAGCGACAAAGATCGCTCCGGCCACCGCAAGCAGACGACCCTTGGAATCGAACATTCACTTCTCCTTCGGTGCAGCGCCTCGTGAACAGCCGGGTCAGCGAACGGGACGCCGCCAACTCGGTGGTAGTTCATGCAGCGTAGTCGGTCGTCCTCCGGGCGCCGACCTCAACCGCCGTTTGCGACCGACCGCCGGTAGTGTTGATCCACCCACAGCCCTCCCCGAATGGATTCTGCATGGCCGATCGCCCACGCCGGACGCGTCGAACCGATGTCAGCGTGGTTCGGGTCCGGGCCGGCGGGGTCTACGTACGGGTCAGCACCGTGGGCACCGAGGGCGAGCGGCCGTTCGTGCTGGTCCCCGGCATTGGAGTCTCCTCCAACTACTTCGAGCGGCTCGCCCCCAACCTCAACGAGTACGGGCCGGTCCACGCCCTCGACCTGCCCGGCTTCGGTGGGGTCCCGCATCCGGCCAGCAAGCTCAGCATCGCCGAGTACGCCGACCTGGTGGGGACCGTGATCGACGAGATGGGGCTGAACGACCCCATCCTGGTTGGGCATTCGATGGGAACTCAAGTCGTCACGGATCTGGCGGCACGCCGGCCCGAGCTGTCGACCGTGGTGCTGATCGGGCCGGTCGTCAATGCGGCCGAACGCCGGGTCCCGCTCCAGGCCCGGCGCTTTCTCCAGTGCGCGCTGCGGGAGCCGGGCCGGGTAAAGACGCTCGCCCTGAGCGCGTACCTGCTGTGCGGCTTCAAGTGGTTCTACCGGGTGCTGCCCGAGATGATGGAGTACCGGATCGAGGACCAGCTGCCGCGGGTCCAAGCCAGCACCCTGGTGATCCGGGGCCAGTACGACTTCAGCTCCCCCGCCGACTGGGTGGAGCATGTCGCGGGGCTGCTGCCGCGAGCACGTGCGTACGAGATCCCCGACGCCGCCCACTCGGTGATGCACGCGCATGCCGAGGAGGTTGCCAGGCTGTGTGTCAAGCACGCCCGTGACCCCGCGATCGGGCACGCGGCGGAAGGGCTCCAGCGCATCCCAGCCGACGCCTTGCACGAGTCGAGCACCGACATCACGGCTCGGGTCTTGCTCCAGTCGGTGCAGGGCCGAGTGGTGGAGCTGCGGGGGATCCTGGGAGACGAGGACCGGCTGATCGCGGAAGGCAAGACGATCCAGGCGGAGGCGTTGGACAGGGCCACCCGGCCGGATGGCTCAGGCGTGGTCAAGCCTGTAGACGACCGGGGCTAAGCCTTGTACAGACAGACGATCGGTCCTGGACAGTCATCTCAATGACCAACCCAGGACCGACGTCAGTTGCGCCTCCCTGCCGTTATCGGCGGGTTGTGAAACTCCACGAGGTGCTCGCCAGGGCCTGGCCCGCCGAGTCGCGAATACCACCCGTCAAGGTCACGGTGTACTTGGTATTAGCTGCCAGATCCCTTGTGGGGTTGAGAGTCCACCGATTGCCGGTGCGGGTCAAGGACGCGGAGACAACCGGTGCGGTTGCGCTGGCCGTTGCGCTCTTGACGGTGAAGGTCGTACGGCTCACGCCGGTGACCGACTCGCTGAAGGTGGCGGAGACGTTAGCCCCCCGGGTGACCCTTGTTGCACTAGCGCCAGGGCTCTTGCTTCTCACCGTCGGTGCCGGATCGGCCGCCGGCGGCGGTGGAACTGGCAGGGGTGGAGCCGGCGGAGGTGGAAGTGGCGGAGCTGGTGGCGCCGGTGCAGCACCGGGTGGGCAACCCAATGCGGCGCCGCCCAGCTCACCCATCTCGGATAACGTCGTCTCGGCACCAAGGTCGACCACCGCTCTCCAGTCTGCCTGGTTCAGCGCGATGTCTAGTTCCCCGGCGGCCGCAGGTACGAACGTCGCCGTCCACTGAGTGCCATTAACCACCGGAACGAGGTCGCGCCGGACCCGAGGTGCGGGCTTGTCGCGTCGAAGCTCGACGGTCAGGGCGCTGCCGGCTGTCACGGTGCCCGAGACAACGACGCTGTTACCAACCTGTGTCGGACGAACGCCGGTGAAGTTGACGCCATTCACCGTGGTGCTGTCCACGCCCCGCGCGCTGGTGACCCGAACGACGTCCCCGGAAACGATGTCGGGTGTACCGCCCGTCCAGCAGTCGCCCGGTTGTGGGGCGCCTGCTGGTCCGTGGTTTACCTCGAGCCCGACCTCTTCCTTTCCCGGCTGTCCGAACGTGGCCGCCGGACCCGACGTCGTCCCCACGACCAGTCCGTTCCGAACCACCTCCACGGTGAGCTGTTCCCCCACCTGGTAACCGACCGCGGAAACCATGTCCCGGTTCGGGAAGACGGTGATGTTCGACCCTACCGTCACTGCTGCACTCGCCGGCTGCGCCGATAAAGAGACCGGCGCTACCAACGCAGCGGTCACCAGCGAGCCTGCGGCCAACGACCGCATCGCTACCGAACGGCTTGACTTCCGCACCATCGCATCCGGGCCCCGAGCCTCGGGATTACCGCGATTGTGCATGCCAAAACTAACCATCATTCCCCCTTGAAAATGATTTGTCTCGGATTGAGACATGGCCTTTTACCCAGACGAGTATCTGGATTAATCCAGCGTCGTGCCGGGAGAAAAGCACAACAACCCCGCTATAGGGGGGAAGGGTTACCCCCATAAGTGGGGTGCGTCACACTTTCGATCTAGGGGAATAAGGGAGCAGATTTACCGCCGGTCAATGACTAACGTAAATCAGTTGCCGGGCGACACCGGTGACGTGTCGTCCGGTTCCCGATGGCGGGGGCCGGGTCGGCGCGCTGCCCGGCATCCTCGGAGACGACCGCCTGGTCACCCGGGTGCTGTCTGGTTGAGAGCGATGACTTCCCTGCTGTGATGTCGGAGCGCCTTTGAAAGCTTGAGCAGCTGAGGGTGCAAATGTTGTATTCCGTGATGTGCCACTCCCGCGCGGCACTACGGTACGGCGGGTACCCGGACAGGGCTTATCCCAACCCGCCGGGCCCTGGTCGACCTCGAGCCCATAACCGATACGTGGCGCCTTGCCGAGCTCGAGTTTCGGACCTTTCGCCGTCCTTTCAACGTTCCCGTTCCGACGCACTCGGGCTGTGAGGATGTCGCCTGGCTTGCAACCGACGGCGGGAACAATGTCACGGTTCGGCAGGACGCTGGTATTCGACTCCGCCGTCACCGGCCAGGCTTGAGACCAACGACCGCATCGCGGCCCAGCGGTGCCAAAGGTGGGCTCGGCGATTACCGCGACTGCGCAAGCCGGACTAGCCATCCTTCCCCCCTCAATGGTTTGCTTCTCATTGATACTGAATGTCTCAGATAAATATCTGGACTAACCAAGCGTCATACCTGGTGAATTCACCGACAACCCCGCTATAGGGTGCCGACCCACCCCCACTAGTGGGGTGCGTCTCAAACTAAACGAGTGCGAGAGAGCAGCATGGTTACCCCAAGGCGACAAATAACGTCAATGACGTGCATGACGTGAACGTCAAATGGGTTGCATGACGTGCCGAAAGGTCGCGTCTGAACGTCGTATCAACCGACCCATGGTGCCGGGTGGATCGCCGATCATCTCGGGCCCGGCTGTGGCATCTGGCGTCTTGGGGCCCGACCGATATCTGGTCGGACTGGCAACCCTGGCGAAATGGTGGTCCTCAAGGCGGTCCGGGATGACAAAGGCCGTCTCGGAGGTACTCATTCACCTTCCGAAACGGCCCTGAGACTAGACCATCGCTAGTCGGGCTGACAGGATTCGAACCTGCGACCCCGTGACCCCCAGTCACGTGCGCTACCAAGCTGCGCCACAGCCCGCGGACACCGCTCATGCGAGCGAATGTCACGAGCGGGAACTCTACTAGTCCAGCCGCTCGAAACCCAACTCGCCCCGCCCGTGTCCGGCACTGAACCTGGTCAGCAGGCCGTCGGGGCGGGGCGCCAGCCGAGCATCCTGGTGTCTGCGGACCTAGTCCAGGAATCGGACGCTCATCGCGGCGGAAGCTCCGGGTTTCCGCGTGCCGCGGTCGGCGTCGGTCATGAGGGTCGGCATTCTGGACTTCGGCGTAGTAGCGATACCCGACCGAGGCTTCACAGCGGCCCGCCGGCCGCCACGTCCTTCATCGGTCACGTGGTCGGCACGATCATCCTCACCGCAGCGCCGACCGAGCACGACCGAGGACCGTCACCGGTTCTTGCGCTTCTCCCTGGCCCGGACCTCGACATGCACGGGTGTCCCGACGAACCCGAACTCCTCGCGCAGCCGGCGTTCGACAAACCGTAGGTAGCCCGGCTCGATCTGGCCGGAGGTGAAGAGGACAAAGGTCGGCGGCGACGCCTGAGCCTGGGTGCCGAACAGCACCCGGGGCTGCTTCCCGCCGCGGACCGGGTGCGGGTGGGCGGCAACGATCCTGCCGAGGAACGCATTCAGCTTGCCCGTGGAGATCCGGGTCTCCCAGCTGGTCAGCGCTTCCTGGATGGCCACGCCCAGCTTGTCCACGTGCCGTCCCGTCTGCGCCGAGATGTTGATCTTGCCGGCCCATTCGAACTGGACCAGGTCCCGTTCGATCTCCCGGTCCAGGTAGCGGCGGCGCTCCTCGTCGGTCAGGTCCCACTTGTTGAACGCGATCACCAGCGCCCGCCCGGCTTCCTCAACTGAGGTAAGGATCCGCAGATCCTGCTCGCTCAGCGGCTCGCTGGCGTCCACCACGACGACGCAGACCTCGGCCCGCTCGATGGCGCCGTGGGTACGCAGGCTGGCGTAGTACTCGTGCCCGGACGCCTCCTTGACCCGCCGCCGGATGCCTGCCGTGTCGATGAAGCGGTAGACCTCTCCGTCGACCTCGACGAGCTCGTCGACCGGGTCCACGGTGGTGCCCGCGACGTTGTCGACGACCACCCGCTGCTGCTTGGCCAGCTTGTTCAGCAGGCTTGACTTGCCCACGTTCGGCTTGCCGACGATGGCGACCCGCCGGGGCCCGCGTTCGACCGCTTCGCGTTCCCGCGGGGCCTCCGGCAGTGCGGCCAGAATGGCGTCCAGCAAGTCGCCGCTGCCCCGGCCGTGCAGCGCGGAGACGGCATAGGGCTCCCCCAGCCCGAGGTTCCACATCGTCGCCGCCTCGGCCTCGCTGCGCTGGTCGTCGACCTTGTTGGCCGCCAGCACCACCGGCTTCTTGCTGCGCCGGAGCACTTGCACGACCGCCTCGTCGATGTCCTGCGTGCCGACCGTCGCATCAACGACGAACAGCACAGCGTCGGCAGCCGCGATGGCGAGCTCGGCCTGCTCGGCGATCTGCGCGGCCATGCCCTTCGCGTCGGGTGCCCAGCCGCCGGTGTCGACGACGACGAACTCACGACCGTTCCAGGTGGCGTCGTAGGACACTCGGTCGCGGGTAACTCCAGGTACGTCCTGGACGACGGCCTCGCGCCGGCCGAGGATACGGTTGACCAGCGTGGACTTGCCCACGTTCGGTCGCCCCACTACTGCAAGGACGGGCGCTGTGCGCGTCTCGGCGGTCGTAGAGTCAGTCATGTCTCACCTTGTGATCTTGTCAGGTCTTGCGGGTTTTGGCCTTGGGGGGCCCGGGCAAGGGTAGTCCAGTCAGAGCCTGGGCCGCGATTACGTGCTCCGCGAGGTGTACGCGCACCTGCTCGGTCAGCTCAGCCACCTCCGGCTTGCGTCGCGGCCACGCCGAACGGGGCAGCCGCAGCGGCTCCCCGTAGACGACATGGATTCGTGCCCGCCGGTGCGGCATCTCACTGGTGGTCTGACCCGGGTCACGGGTGCCGAGCAGGGCGACGGGGACGATCGGTGCGCCGGTCACCATGGCCAGGTACGCGGCTCCCCCTTTGGCGAACGTCACCTCGCCGGCGCCGCGGATCCCCTCCGGGAACACCACCATCACCCGCTCGGAGCGAAGCACCTGGATGGACCGGCTGATCGCCTCCTTGTCCACGCCGTGCCGGTCGACGGGAATCTGACCGATTCTTCCGAGAAACCGGCCCATGGTCCCGCGGAAGAGCTCGCGCTTGGCCAGCACGAAGGACAGCCGCCGGGTCACCGCCACCAGCACCGGCCCATCGAGGAAGCCGATGTGGTTGGCGGCCAGGATGACCGGACCGGAAGCGGGCACCTGCTCCGCGCCGTGGACCTGAATCCGCCAGAGGCTGCGCATGATCAGCTTTGCAATCGGCCTAGCGACCCGGAGCGGGAGATCCTTGATCGGCGGGAGATCGGGCAGGTGGGGCAGGTCAGTGCTGACCTGGGTGGTCACGTCGACGCACCGACCACCGGGTCGGTGTCCACCAGAGCGCAGATGGCGTCGATGACCTGCTCCAGGTTGAGATGCGTGGAGTCGACGACGGTCACGCCGGGAGCGGCTTCGGCAAACTGAGCCACCGTTGAGTCGTCGCGATCGCGTCGGATCACCTGGTCGGTGACGGCGTCGGTATCCACCTTCCCGCCAAGCTCGGCGTGCCGCCGGGCCACCCGGGCCCGCGGGTCGGCCACCAGCAGCACCCGTACCTGGGCGTCTGGGGCGACGACCGTGGTGATGTCGCGGCCCTCGGCCACGATGCCGCCGTCCGCCCCCGCGATCAGCTCACGCTGCCGCGCGACCAGGTCGGCGCGCACCTCCAGGTTGGTTGCTACCTGGCTGACCGCCGCCGACACCTCCGGTTCGCGGATCGCAGCGGTCACGTCCGTGCCGTTGATGGCTATCGTCGGGTCGTCCGGGTCCATGCTGATCGAGTACACGGCCTCGGCCACCAGTCGGCCGATCGCCGCATGATCGCTCAGGTCCGCACCCGAGTCCAGCAACAGCCAGGTGGCCGCGCGGTACATCGCGCCGGTGTCAAGGAAGGCCAGACCGAGGCGCTTCGCAACGCCGCGGGACGTGCTCGACTTTCCCGAGCCGCTGGGGCCGTCGATGGCGACAACGAGGGGACGGTTCTGCTGCTTGGCCTCAGACACGACCGTCATCGTACTTCGCCGAGAGTGCCGTCCAGCCACTCAGGGTTGGACCGACCAACCGTGAGCGGTCATCGCCGCGGTCAGGCCGGGAGCCTGGTCCGGGGCGACGGAGAGGGCGAGGTAGCCAACCTGGCGGACCTGATCGTGCTCGATCGAGATGTCCTCGACATTGACCCCGGCGTCGCCCACCAGCGCGAACAACCGCCCCAGCGCCCCCGGGGCGTCGGGAATCTCGACCACCACCTGGGTGTACGCCACCTGGGTCGCGCCATGCTTGCCCGGGATCCGCCTGGTCCCTTCGACGCCGAGGCACAGCTGCGCCTGCAGCTCACCACTGCCCGGGCTTTCGACTGCCTTGATGACCCGATCCAGCCGGTCCTGCACGGAACGGAGCTCCAACAGCACAGCGGCCGAGTTCGCCCCGAGGATCTGCTCCCACAGCTCGGGATCGCTGCCAGCCACCCGGGTCACATCACGCAGCCCCTGGCCCGCCAGCACCAAATGCTCGGCCGGCACGGAGTTGAGGTGGCCGGCCATCAGGACAGACATCAGGTGCGGCAGGTGCGACACCCGGGCGACGGCCGCGTCGTGGTCGTCGACGTCCATGATCACCTGCCGGGCGCGGCATGCCTGAACCATCGCGGCGACGGCGGCGACGGACGCGGGCGCGGACCGGCGGTGGGGGGTGATCACCCAGGTGCGGTCCTCGAACAGGTCGGCCCGGGCGGTGAGTGGCCCGGAATGCTGTGAGCCGGCCATCGGATGCGACCCGACGTAGCGCTCCAGCTCCAGGCCCGAGTCCCACAACGCGGCCAGCACCCCCGCCTTCACCGAGCCGACGTCAGTCACGGTCGCCCCGGGGTACCTGACCAGCGCATCGCGGATGACGCCGGGCAAGGCGTTCGGGGGCACGGCGGCCACCACCAAGGTGACGTCGTGCTCGACCGGCGGTTCGACCGTGCCGGCGCCGAGCTCAGCGGCAACCAGGGCGTGCGAGGGCTTCTGGTCACGCAGATGGACGGGGATGCCGCGGGCGGTCAGGGCACAGCCGATCGACGCCCCCACCAGACCGGCGCCGACCACCACGACCACCGGCGTCGCGGTCGGCGCGGTCACGCCTCGGAGCTCGGCGAGTCGTGAGTGGTCCCGACCTCCGGTACGGCGGCCGGCGCGACCGCCGCGGGAGGCGGTTCCCGTTCCGGCTCCGGTGCTGGGGCTGCGTTCCCGTCGGCCAGCAGGCTGCTCAGCCAGTCACCCCGGATGCGCCGGAACTTGCGTGGCAGCGCCCGGGTCCGGTCCAAGATGGCGACCTCCAGCGCCTCCAGCTCGATGGTGCGCTTCTCGGCATTCGGGCCGCTGTCGGAGCTGAGCGCCGCCACCGCGAGCCGGACGGCTTCGGACAGGTTGAGCTTGCGCTGGTATCCCCGCCGCAGCGCCTCCGCGACCACCTCGGCCGCCCCGCCCATCACGGCGAAGTCTTCCTCGTCACCCACCGAGCCGTCGTAGGTCAGCCGGTAGATCTGGTCGAGGCTTGGCTCCGCGCCGAGCTCGGCGACCACGATCTCCACCTCGTACGGCTTCTCCCCTCCCGAGGAGAAGATGGTGCCGAGCAACTGGGCGTAGGCATTGGCCAGCCCTCGGGCGGTGACGTCGGTACGGTCGTAGCTGTAGCCCCGCAGGTCCGCGTAGCGGATCCCGGCGGTCCGCAGGTTCTCGAACTCGTTATAGCGGCCGACAGCCGCAAAGCCGATCCGGTCGTAGATCTCGCTCACCTTGTGCAGCGCCTGGGACCGGTTCTCGGCCACGAACAAGATGCCGTCGGCGTAGTGCAGCACCACCACCGACCGACCACGGGCGATGCCCTTCCGGGCGAAGTCCGCCCGGTCCTTCATCTGCTGCTCGGGCGCGACGTAGAACGGCATGCTCATGTCAGTGCGGCTCTCGGTCCGTCGGGATGCTGCATCCGTGCCTCCACTACCCGGTTCACCATGGCGGCCACATCCGTGTCGGCGAATCGTTCCACACCGTCTGCTGAGGCAACCATGACCACCGGGTAGATGCCCCGGGTCAGGTCGGGACCGCCGGTAGCGGAGTCGTCGTCGGCGGCGTCGTAGAGTGCCTGGATCACCGCGAGCGCTGCGCCTTGGGCGTCCAGGTCGGGACGGTACAGCTTCTTCAGCGATCCGCGCGCGAAGCTGGACCCCGATCCCACCGAGAAGAACGCGTGCTCCTCGTACCGGCCGCCGGTGGCGTCGTAGGAGAAGATCCGCCCGGCGGAGATGGCCCGGTCCCAGCCCGCGAACAGCGGCACCACGATGAGGCCCTGCATGGCCAGTGGCAGGTTCTGCCGGATCATGGTGGCAAGCCGGTTCGCCTTGCCGACCAGTGAGAGCGGTGCTCCCTCCAGCTTCTCGTAGTGCTCCAGCTCGACCTGGAACAGTCCCACCATCTCGACCGCGATGCCCGCTGCGCCGGCGATCCCGATGATGGAGTACTCGTCGGCCGGATAGACCTTCTCGATGTCGCGCTGGGCGATCAGGTTGCCCATGGTGGCCCGACGATCGCCGGCCATCACCACCCCACCAGGGAACGTAGCTGCAACGATGGTCGTCCCGTGGGGCGCGAGAGCACCTGCGCCGTCGCCACCATGGCGGCTGGTCGGCAGAACGTTCGGCGCTACCGAGGCGGCGAAGTCAGAGAACGACGACGATCCGGTGCGCAGAAAAGCTGGTGGGAGCCCTGCGCCGATGTTTCCGTCGGTCACTGGCCGCCCTTTTGCACGAAGGACCGGACGAACTCCTCCGCGTTCACCTCAAGCACGTCGTCGATCTCGTCGAGCAGCGAGTCGACCTCGGAGTCGAGCTCCGCCTTATGTGCACTGTCGGCAGGCGCGATGTCGGTGACCTCCTGCTCGTCCTCGGCCCTGCGTGTCTTGCGCTGACTCTGTTCTGACTCGGCCATGGTGCTCCTCACGGGTTGTACGGCAAGCCTAGTGCGCTCGGCCGACAGTTCGGCAGGGTATGCGTCGGGCACGGACGTCAGCGAGTCTGACCAGCACGCCCGGCGTCGGCCGTGGCGCGTCGCCAGCAGGGCCGCCTCAGCGGCCGAGCGCGGCGAACAGCTCGGTCACGTCGGAGCAGGAGTCGAGCATCTGTCCTACCTGCTCCCGGGTCCCTCGCAACGGGTCGAGCAGCGGGATGCGTTGCAACGCCGGCCGGTCGGGCACGTCGAAGATGACCGAGTCCCACGACGCCGCCACCACCGAACCGCCGAACTTCTCCATCACCCGACCCCGGAAGTAGGCCCTGGTGTCGTCGGGAGGTGTCGTCCGGGCACGCTCGATCTCGTCGCTGCTCAGCAGCGTCTGCATCTTGCCCTTGGCCACCAGGGCCGCGTACAGGCTCCGCCGCGGGTCAACGTCGGCGTACTGGAGGTCGATCAGGGCCAGCTTCGGGGAGTCCCAGCCAAGCGAGTCGCGGTCACGGTAGGACTCCATCAGCTTCAGCTTGGCCACCCAGTCGAGCTGGTCGGCCAGCTCGAACGGGTCTCGACGCAGCGCGTCCAACGTGTCCTGCCAGCGGCCGAAGACGTCCTTGGCCTCGATCTGGACCGCCTCCGTCAGCTCCCCCGAAATGGCCTCAAAATGGGCGCGGGCCGCCGACAGATAGATCTCCTGCAGGTCCACGGCGGTCATCGTCCGGCCGTCGGCGAGGGTCATCAGGGCTCGTGCTGTGCTGTCGTGGCTCACTGTGCGCATCGTCGCTACCGGCAGCGCGACGCGGACGTCGGTCTCCAGGGCGCCGGCCTCGATCATCCGTAGCACCCAGGACGCGGAGCCGACCTTGAGGTAGGTGGAGATCTCCGACAGGTTCGCGTCACCGGTGATGACGTGCAGCCGCCGGTGCTTGCTGGCGTCGGCATGTGGCTCGTCCCGGGTGTTGATGATCGGGCGGTTCAGGGTGGTCTCCAGTCCGACCTCGGCCTCAAAGAAGTCGGCCCGCTGGCTGATCTGGAAGCCGGGCTGCTGGCTGGACTGGCCGACGCCGACCCGACCGGCGCCCGTGATCACCTGCCGGGAGATCAGGAAGCCGGTGAACTGGGTGACGACCCGGTCGAACGGAGTGGTGCGGGAGAGCAGGTAGTTCTCGTGGGTGCCGTAGGAGGCGCCCTTGCCGTCGGTGTTGTTCTTGTACAGCCGGACCGAGCGGCCCAGTCCCTGGCCTGCTCGGCGCGCCGCCAGCGCCATCACCAGATCCCCGGCCTTGTCGTAGCGGACCACGTCGATCGCTGAGGTGACCTCCGGCCCGGAGTACTCGGGGTGGGCGTGGTCGACATAGAGCCGTGCCCCGTTGGTCAGGATCACGTTCGCCATGCCCAGCTCCGAGTCGGTCAGCTGGTCCGGCTGGGCCTCGGACCGGCTCAGCTCGTACCCGCGGATGTCACGCAACGGGGTCTCGGTCTCGTAGTCCCAGCCGGCCGGACGTCCCGAGGCCGCGGAACCGTAGGCCTTCACCACGTGGTTCGACAGCTGCATCGGGTGTAGGTCGATGTCATCGGGTGCGCCCAGAGCACTGATCCCGTACTCGGTCTCGATGCCCATCACCGTCACCTGTGCCATGTCATCAAGCGTAGTGCCCGGTGCCGAAGCCGGAGGATGCCGCGCTGGCTGCGGCGGCGATCGCGCCATGGCCCGTCGTAGGCGGCGTAGAGTGCACGCCGTGAAACTCTCCCGCGCCATTGCCGTGGACGTCATCTGCATCCTGTTGTTCGCGATCGTCGGACGGTCCAACCACAACGAGAGCACCACGTTCCTGGGAGTCGCGGACACGGCGTGGCCGTTCCTGGCCGGGTGCGCCGTGGGAGTTCTGATCTCCCGCGGCTGGCGCCGGCCCGAGGCCCTGCCCACCGGCATCGGCATCTGGGCCTGCACAGTGCTCGGCGGGATGGTGCTCCGGCTACTCAGCGGGGACACCGCGCAGACGGCATTCGTCATTGTCGCGACGATCAGCCTGGCCCTGCTGCTACTGGGCTGGCGTGCCGGCTACGTGCTGATTCAGCGCACCCGCAAGCGGACCCACCAGGACACCTCGGTCTGACCGGCGGACGGCTGCGGCCCGTGCTGGGCCGCCAGAGGCGTCAGTGCGAAGTTCGGGGCGGCTAGAGGTATTGCCCGGTATTGGTCACGGTGTCGATGGAACGACCCGGCTGGGTGCCCTTGTTGGACGAGATGAGGGTACGGATGAAGACGATCCGCTCGCCCTTCTTGCCTGAGATCTTGGCCCAGTCGTCGGGGTTGGTGGTGTTCGGCAGATCCTCGTTCTCGCCGAACTCGTCGACGCAGGCCTGCAGCAGATGGTCGATCCGCAAGCCCCGGGAGCCGCTGTCCAGCAGGTCCTTGATCGCCATCTTCTTAGCCCGGTCGACGATGTTCTGGATCATCGCACCCGAGTTGAAGTCCTTGAAGTACAAGACCTCCTTGTCCCCGCCGGCGTAGGTCACCTCAAGGAACTGGTTTGCCTCAGACTCCTCATACATCCGCTCGACGGTACGGTCGATCATGGCCTGCGTGGTGGCCTCCGGATCGTCCCCGAACTCCGCTAGATCATCTGCATGCAAGGGAAGTGTGGGTCGCAGGTACTTGCTGAAGATCTCCCGCGCCGCCTCCGCGTCCGGACGTTCGATCTTGATCTTGACGTCGAGCCGACCAGGTCGCAGGATCGCCGGGTCGATCATGTCCTCGCGGTTGGAGGCGCCGATGATGATCACGTTGTCCAGGCCCTCGACGCCGTCGATCTCGCTCAGCAGCTGCGGGACGATGGTGTTCTCCACGTCGGAGGAGACGCCGGAGCCACGGATCCGAAACAGGGAGTCCATCTCGTCGAAGAAGACGATCACCGGCATCCCGTCGGAGGCCTTGTCCCGGGCCCGCTGGAAGACCAGCCGAATGTGCCGTTCGGTCTCCCCCACGTACTTGTTCAGCAGCTCAGGGCCCTTGATATTCAAGAAGAAGCTGCGGCCCTCTTGCCCGGTGAGCTCGGTCACCTTCTTGGCGAGCGAGTTCGCTACCGCCTTGGCGATCAGCGTCTTACCGCAGCCGGGTGGGCCGTACAGCAGGATGCCCTTGGGCGCCTTCAGCTCGTACTCGGCGAAAAGTTCCTTGTGGAGGAAGGGTAGTTCGACCGCGTCCCGGATGGCCTCGATCTGGGACCCGAGCCCGCCGATGACTGTGTAGTCGATGTCGGGCACCTCCTCCAGGACCAGCTCCTCGACATCCATCTTCGGCACCCGCTCGTAGGCAAAGTGGACGCGGCGGTCGATCAACAACGAGTCGCCTGCCCGGAGATGCTCGGCGCGGAGGTCTTCGGCCAGCCGCACCACGCTTTCCTCGTCGCCGTGACCGACCACGAGGGCGCGCTCGCGGTCCTCCATCACCTCTTTGAGTAAGACGACCTCACCGACATCGTCGATCTCCATCGCCTTGACCACGTTCAGCGCTTCGTTGATCATCACCTCGCGGCCCGGACGCAGCCCGTCGAGATCGACATCGGGGCTGACGCTGACGCGCATCTTTCGGCCGGAGGTGAAGATGTCGGCCGTGTTGTCCTCGGCTGCGGCGATGAAGACACCGAAGCTCGCCGGCGGTTGGGCGAGCCGGTCGACCTCGGTCTTCAGCGAGACGATCTGGTCCCGGGCCTCCCGCAGGGTTGCGGCGAGCCGCTCGTTGTTGGCTGCAGTGGTCCGCGCCTCGGCCCGGGCGTCGGCGAGACGGCGTTCGTACATGGCGAGGTCGTGCGGGTGGGAGGCCAGCCGGTCCCGAAGCCGCTCGATTTCTTCAGACAGGGCATGGACCTGCGCAACCAGCCGGTCATGGTCGTCAGGGCGTCGATCTCCGAACGGTGTGGTCATCAGAACCTCCTGCCCAAAACATTACCCGGCTTATCGACGCGGGCCGGTGTAATCCTCGCCATACGCGCCAGGCGCCGGTCGGCGCTTCGGGAGCGGCGCCGCCACCCCGGGAGCCATCCGCCGGGTGGTCAGCAGGAAACCGGTGTGGCCGACCATGGCGTGCTTGGGCCGGACAGCCAGCCCTTCCACATGCCACCCACGGACCATCAGCTCCGTCGACTCCGGTTCGGTGAAGCCGGAGTGGGCCCGCAAGGTCTCGACCGTCCGGGCCAGCTGGGTGGTAGTCGCGACGTAGGCGCAGAGCACCCCGCCCGGGACCAGGACGTCGGCGATGGCGTCGACGCACTCCCACGGGGCCAGCATGTCCAACACCACCCGGTCAGCCGGCTCATCGCTGAGCGTCTCGACCAGGTCGCCGACCCGGATCTGCCAGCCCGGATGCGTTACGCCGAGGAAGTTCTCCACGTTCCGCCGAGCGATGTCGGCGAAGTCCTCCCGCCGCTCGTACGACGTCAACCGCCCGGTAGGCCCGATCGCGCGCAGCAGGGCGCAGCTGAGAGCGCCGGACCCGACGCCGGCCTCGATCACCCGGGCGCCGGGGAAGATATCGGCGCCCATCAGGATCTGGGCCGCGTCCTTGGGGTAGATCACCTGCGCGCCGCGCGGCATGGTGACGGTGAACTCGTTCATCAGCGGCCGCATCGCCAGATACTCCACCCCCCCGACGGAGCGGACCACGATGCCTTCCGGGCTACCGATCAGGTCGTCGTGGGAGATCCCGCCCTTGGTGGTGTGGAAAAAGGTGCCCTCGGCCAGCACGATGGAGTGACGGCGGCCCTTGGGATCGGTCAGGGTGATCCGCTCGCCTGCGACGAACTCCCCCAGCCGTACGCCGGAGTAGTCCTTGGGGTCCTGCATCAGATCAACCATCCTTCATTCCAAAAAATCCGAGCTGCCAGCCGGGACCCCAGGAGGTGTCGGACACCTCGACCCCGGCGCGGGCAAACAGGTACTCATCGCCTTGGCTGACCGGCATCACGACCACGTCCACCGCGGCCTGGTGCTGCAGTGCCGCGAGCAGCAGGGTGGCCTCGGCGTCGTCGGTGGTGGCCCGGTAACGGCTCTCCAGGGTGTCCACCGTCTGCCGCGTCAACGGCAACGGCGCGTCCACGTACGGCTGCAGCCAGGCCAGGGCAGTGGCGGTCCACGCCTTCCGGTCCACAAGCTGCAGGTCGGCGGCCGCGTCGTCGGGGCGGACCCGGACGCTGAGGCCGCCGGTGTCCTCCAGCCTGCTGCGGATCTGGTTGGCCTGGTCCCGACCGTCGGGCATGGTCGAGTCGTAGCCCAGGATGAGCTGGATCCGGTTGGACCAGGCCACCTTCGGTGTGACCTTGCCGCCGATCGGAAAGCTGGAGGTATGTCCCGGGACGTTGCTCGGCACGATCGAGTCCGAGGTGCGGTCCTCCTGCAGCGCGGCCGCGATGGCCTTGCGCAGAGCGGTGTTACTGCGGATCGGTGAGGCCGGGTTCCAGAGCAGCTGGCGGACCCGGATCCCGGGCAGGGCGTTCATCGTGTAGCCGTTGGCGGTCTGCTCGTCGGGGCTGGCCTGAACCTGCTGGGTCAGCCGGGTCAGGGCCGCCGAGCTCAGTCCCCGCCACACCACGTCGACGGTACCGTCCGCCATCGCGGCCTCGATGGTCGCGGAGTCCGGCACGGTGCGGTACACCAGCGCGTCCAGGGTGGCCGGCGAGCGCCCGACGTACTCCAGGTAACGGGCCAGCTGCAGTCCGGACTCGTCGAACCTGCTGACGCTGAAGGGCCCGGAGCCGATGATCGGCTCGGTGGGCGGCCGTACCTCGTCGGTGTCGTACAGCTCCTCGTCCACGATGGAGGCGGCCGGGGATGCGAGTGCCCAGCCGAACTGGGTGTCCACCCGACTGAGCACGAACCGCACGGTCAGCGGGTCCGGCGTCTCGATCCGGCGGAGTGAGGACAGCAGGGATGCCGAGGAGCCGGCCACATCAAGCCGGGTGGCCCGTTCAATGCTGAACTTGACGTCGCTGGAGCTCAGCTCGTGCCCGTTGGAGAAGAACAGCTTCTGGTTCAAGGTGCAGGTGTAGACGGTGCTGGCGGTGAAGATGCAGTCGCGCGCGGCATCCGGCTTGAGGACGTCCGCCCCCGGATCGGCAGTCATCAAACGCTGGAACACGTTCTCGGTGAGGACGGCCGAGTCGGCGTCGGTGACCGCGGCCGGGTCGGCGACGCGGATCGGGTCGGTGGACATGACGGTGAACGGGCGCGGAGCCACCGAGGGGCTCGGGCTCGGGGCCGGCTTGTCGCCCAGCAGCGTGCAGCCGGAGACACCGAGGGCCGTCAGCATCAGCAGGGACGCAACCCGCCGTGCTGTCCGGCTAGCCGCCATTGGCGTCCTCGAGCAACCGCGCCACTGCAACAGGGTCCAGGTCCTTCATCGACCGGACGTGGACCCGTCGCGGTGCCGGCGGGACGTGGACCAGGTTCTCGATCGCAACCACCAGCGCGCCGGCGGCGTTGCCGGCCCGGGCGCCCGTACTGGAGTCCTCGAACACCACACAGTCCCGTGCCTCGACGCCGAGCAGGGCGCAGGCCTTCTCGTACGGCTCGGGGTGTGGCTTGCCCTGGGTCACCTCGTCGCCGGCCACGGAGACTGTGAAGCTCCCGGGGGGCAGCTGCTTCAGCGCGGCGTCGAGCAGCACCCGGTACGACGCGGACACCAGCGCGCACGGGACCTCGGCCTCGTTCAATGCCGCCAGCAGCTCGCGGGCGCCCGGCCGCCAGGGAATCGGGTTCGTCTCCAGCTGTCCGACGACGCGGCTCAGCAGCTGCTCGACCACCCACTCCGGGGTCAGGTCGTGGCGGCCGATCACGTTGAGGATGTAGGCGCCGGAGTCGAGCAGCGAGTTGCCGACCAGCTGTTCGGCGTGCTCCTCACCCCACTTATGGCCGAGGCCGTTGATCAGCTCGTACTCGGCGGCCACCCAGAGCGGCTCCGTGTCGGCCAGGGTGCCGTCGAAGTCCCACAGGGCTGCGGCAAGGGTGGAGGTCCGGGACGGCAGGGTGAATTCACTCATGGCTCGGCTCATTCTTCCAGAGAGCGCCAGATTCCTTGAATCGAACGCTCATCGGGCTCCAGTCGCTGGAGATTCGCGTGTCGCGCACCTCCGCTGTGACGAGGGGCCACTTTGTGGACTCTCCACAGCGGCACCGGTCCGCGTACCGCGGTCCACAGGTCCCGGGTCCGGGCGCTCCGATCGACCGCGGAATGCGCACCCTCTCGATATGAACGCCAACCAACTCGACATCGCCCGGGTGCTGCGGGCCAACGACGGCATCATCACGCGACGGGAATGCCCGCACCTCGCGGACCCGCTGGCGCATCTGGTCAGCACCGGCCGGCTGAGAACCCTGCTGCCGGGGGTCTATGTCGACCCGATCGGTGCTGAGGAGCCGATCCGCCGGATGCGTGCCGCGCAGGCCTGGGCGAGGGACGCGGTGCTGACCCACGAGGCGGCCGCCCGGCTGACCTTCTGGCCGGAGGTCCCGCTCCCCCAGGTACGGCTCGCGGTCCGGGGGAGGCGCCAGGGCAGCACCGGGTACATCGTGACCCGACGCTGCATCCCCCCGGAGCTGGTGATCAGCAGGGCTGGCCTGCGCTGCACCGCGCCCGCGCTGACGGCGCTGGACCTGTGCACGACCTGCGGCGGGGAGGCGATCGACGCTGCGCTGCGCAGCCGTCAGGTCACCCTGCCCGACCTGTACGAGGCGCTGGAGCTGACCCGCAAGCGGCGAGGCAATGGCGACCGTCGGCTGCTCCTGCTCGAGTCCCGCGACAGCCCGTGGTCGGAGGCCGAGCGTGAGGCACACCGGCTGATGCACGCCGAGCGGATCGTCGGGTGGACGGCCAACTATCCGCTGCCGCTGCTCGGACTGATCTACTACCTCGACCTCGCGTTCCCGGCCCAGATGCTGGCGGTCGAGATCGACGGTCGCGCCTTCCATGACGATCCGGTCGCCTTCGAAAGCGACCGGTGGCGGCAGAACGACATCATCCTGGCCGGGTGGCGGGTCCTCCGGTTCACCTGGAGGATGCTGACCGAGCAGCCGCAGGTCGTGGTGGCGGCCATCCGGCAGGCGTTGGCCAGCTGAGCGTCCAGGAATCGGCCGGTCATCGGCTCAGGTCGGCGCGACACGCCGTACTGGCGGGTCCCGGCCACCATGAGGAGCAGATTCCTGGAGAACCCTCCGTCGCCGGGCCCGGACCGGGGTGCGGGAGACTGTGCCAGTGCCGACCCCGCCGCCCCCCACTTCCTTGCCGTGGATTGAGCGCCTGGTGGCGCTGGACACGACCAGCCGTTACTCCAACCTGGCCCTGATCGCGCTGCTGGAGCAGGAGATGCGACGGCTGGGCCTGACCCCTGAGCGACTGCCCAACGCCGACGGGAGCAAGGCCAACCTGGTGTTGACGCTGCCCGCGGCGGACGGGTCGGTCGGCGGTGGCGTGGTGCTGTCCGGGCATACCGACGTCGTCCCAGTCGATGGGCAGGACTGGACCAGCGACCCGTTCGTCCCCGAGATCCGCGACGGCCGGCTGTACGGTCGCGGCACGGCGGACATGAAGTCGTTCATCGGCGTGATCATGCACCGGCTGCCCCGGTTGGCCGAGGCGTCGCTGGCGGAGCCGGTTCACCTGGCCTTCTCCTACGACGAGGAGGTCGGCTGCATTGGCGGCGCCCAGATCGCTGCCGCGCTGGGCGCCCGTCCGGAGCCGCCCCGGATCTGCATCGTCGGCGAACCCAGCAGCATGCGGGTGATCGCGGCGCACAAGTCCGCCAACGTGGTGGAGCTGATCTTCTCCGGGCGATCCGCCCACTCCTCCCTGACCTCCGACGGCGTCAATGCGATCGAGTACGCGGCCAAGGCAATCACGGCCATCCGGGACATCGCTGACTCCCGTCGAGCCGACGGTCCGTTCGACAGCGCGTACCGGGTGCCGTGGACCACGGCCGGGGTCAACCTGGTCAGCGGCGGGATAGCCTCCAACACGGTCCCCGACCGGTGCCGGGTGGTGTGTGACTTCCGGACTATCGCTGGAGATGACCCGGCGGTCATCGTCAGCGAGATCAGGCGACGGGCCCGAGACCTTGAGGCCCGGATGAGGTCGGAGAGCCCCGAGGCGTCGGTCGAGGTGAACGTGCTGGCCCAGGTGCCGAGCCTGGACGGCGACGTCGACGGACCGGCGTACCGGTTCGCGGCCGAGATCGGTGGCAGCCCCTCCACCGACAAGGTCACCTACGGGACCGAGGCTGGCCAGTTCGCGGCAGCCGGCATTGACACGGCCGTGTGCGGGCCGGGCGACATCGCCCAGGCCCATGCCGCCGACGAGTACATCGAGCTGGACCAGATCCTCGCCTGCGAGGGGTTCATCGACGAGCTGGTCCGGCGACTGAGCCGCAGCGGCTCCTGAGCAGCGTCCAGAAAGCTGCCGCTCGCCGCCGGCGCATCGGGCGACACCCCGGGGTGAGGCGGGTAGCAGACCGGTGAGCGGCAGGTTTGCGAACTAGCGGGCGTTGAAGTACTTCGCCTCGGGATGGTGCACGATCAACGCGTCGGTGGACTGCTCCGGATGCAGCTGCAGCTCTTCGCTCAGCTCCACGCCGATCCGTTCCGGCCGGAGCAGCTCCACCAGCTTGGCGCGGTCCTCCAGGTCCGGGCAGGCCGGATAGCCGAAGGAGTAGCGCGAGCCGCGGTACGCCTGGTCCCGGATCATGTCGTCGATGTCGCCGTCGTTGCGGGAGAAGCCCAGGTCGGACCTGACCCGGGCATGCCACATCTCCGCCAGCGCCTCGGTCAGCTGGACGCTCAGCCCATGCAGCTCCAGGTAGTCCCGGTAGGCGTTGCGCTCGAACAGCACGTTGGTCGCCTTCGCCACCGCCGCGCCCATGGTGACCAGATGAAACGCGATCACGTCCGGCCCGAGCTCGAGCGCCCGCTCCCGGCTGCGGAAGAAGTCGGCCAGGCAGAGGAACCGCCCCCGGGTCTGCCGCGGGAACGTGAAGCGATGCAGCTCCGCAGTCGGGTCGGACACGTCGGCACCCGGTTGTAGCACCACGACGGTGTCGCCCTCGCTGTAGCACGGCCAGTAGCCGTAGACGACCGCGAACTCGGCGATGCCCTCGGTTTTGATCCGGTCCAGCCACATCCGCAGCCGCGGCCGGCCCTCCGTCTCCACCAGCTCCTCGTACGTCGGTCCGCCGCGGCTGCCCTTGAGCCCCCACTGGCCCATGAAGGTGGCCCGCTCGTCCAGGTACGACGTCACCTCGGCCAACGAGATGCCCTTGACGATCCGGTCGCCCCAGAACGGCGGCACCGGTACGTCGACGTCGGGCGCGACATCGGAGCGGGCCGGGATCTCGACCCGTTCGGCCACCTGGGTGGTGCCGCGGCTGCGTACCCGCCGCTCCCGGGGCGCCGGCAGCGCCGCACCTTCCTCGCCCCGCTTGACCGCCATCAGCGCATCCATCAGCCGGAGGCCTTCGAACGCGTCCCGGGCATAGCGGACCTCGCCGGCGTACACCGCGCGGAGGTCCTCCTCGACGTAGGCGCGGGTCAGTGCGGCCCCGCCGAGGAAGACCGGGTAGCCCGTCGCCAGGCCGCGGGTGTTGATCTCCTCCAGGTTCTCCTTCATCACCACGGTGGACTTCACCAGCAGCCCGGACATGCCGATGGCGTCTGCGCTGTGCTCTTCGGCCGCGTCCAGGATGGTGGTGATCGGCTGCTTGATGCCCAGGTTGACCACGGTGTAGCCGTTGTTGGTCAAGATGATGTCGACCAGGTTCTTGCCGATGTCGTGGACGTCGCCCTTGACCGTGGCGAGGACGATGGTGCCCTTGCCACGGGAGTCCGCCTTCTCCATCCGCGGTTCCAGGTAGGCCACCGCGGTCTTCATCACCTCCGCGGACTGGAGTACGAACGGGAGCTGCATCTGGCCGGAGCCGAACAGCTCACCGACTTCCTTCATCCCGGCCAGCAGGTCCTCGTTGATGATGGCCAGCGGTTTCTTGCCCTCGCGCATCGCCAGCTCCAGGTCGTCGGCCAGCCCCTTGCCCTCGCCGTCCACGATGCGGCGCTGCAGCCGCTGGGTGACCGGTAGCTTGGCCAGCTCGGCGGCTCGTTCGGCCTTGGTGTCGGCGGTGGTGACGCCGTCGAACAGCTCCAGGAACTTCTGCAGCGGGTCGTAGCCCTCCGAGCGCCGGTCGTAGACCATGTCGAGGGCCACCTGGCGCTGCTCGTCGGGGATACGAGTCATCGGCACGATCTTGGCCGCGTGCACGATGGCCGAGTCCAGCCCGGCCTCGATGCACTCGTTCAGGAAGACGGAGTTGAGAACCACCCGGGCGGCCGGGTTGAGGCCGAAGGAGATGTTGGACAGTCCCAGCGTCGTCTGCACGTCCGGGTACAGCCGCTTGATCTCGCGGATCGCCTCGATCGTCTCGATCCCGTCCCGGCGGGTCTCCTCCTGGCCGGTGGCGATCGGGAACGTGAGGGCGTCGATGATGATGTCGCGGGTCTTCATGCCCCAGTTGCCGGTCAGGTCCTCGATCAGCCGGGTGGCGATCCGTACCTTCCATTCGGCCGTCCGCGCCTGGCCGTCCTCGTCGATGGTGAGCCCGATCACCGCGGCGCCGTGTTCGGTGACCAGCGGCATGATCCGCCGGAACCGGGATCCCTCGCCGTCGCCGTCCTCGTAGTTGACCGAGTTGATGACGCTCCGGCCGGCGAGGCATTCCAGCCCGGCCTGCAGCACCGGTGGCTCGGTCGAGTCCAGCACGATCGGCAGCGTGGAGGCGGTGGCGAACCGGAACGCGAGCTCGCGCATGTCGGCTGCGCCGTCGCGGCCGACGTAGTCCACGTTGAGGTCCAGCAGGTGGGCACCGTCGCGGATCTGCGACCGGGCGATGTCCACGCAGTCGTCCCAGCGCTCCTCCAGCAGCGCCTCGCGGAACGCCTTCGAGCCGTTGGCGTTGGTCCGCTCACCGATGGAGAGATAGCTGGTGTCCTGGCGGAACGGGACCTCGGCGTACAGCGAGGCCGACGCGCCGACGGCGGCCGGCTTGCGGGTCACCAGCTCGCGGCCGTGCAGCCGGTCGACCACCTGACGGAGGTGTTCCGGCGTCGTACCGCAGCAGCCACCGATCAGGCCAAGGCCGAACTCCCCGACGAACTGCTCCAGCGCATCCGCCAGCTGCACCGGCGTCAGCGGGTAGTGGGCGCCGTCGGAGGTGAGCTGCGGCAGCCCGGCGTTGGGCATGCAGCCGATGCCGATCTCGGCGTACCGGGACAGGTGCCGCAGGTGCTCGCTCATCTCGGCCGGCCCGGTGGCGCAGTTCAGGCCGATCACGTCGATGCCGAGCGGCTGCAGGGTGGTCAGCGCGGCGCCGATCTCCGACCCCAGCAGCATGGTGCCGGTTGTCTCGACCGTCACGTTGACGATGATCGGTATGTCCCGCCCGCTGGCGTCGATGGCCCGACGCGCCGCGATGACCGCCGCCTTGGTCTGCAGCAGGTCCTGGGAAGTCTCGATCAGCACGGCGTCGATGCCGCCGGTGAGCATGCCCTCCACCTGCGTCCGGTACGCGTCCCGCAGCGTTGCGAAGCTCACATGGCCGAGCGTTGGCAGCCGGGTACCGGGTCCGACGCTGCCGAGCACCCACCGGGCACGGTGCGGGGTGCTGAAGCTGTCGGCGGACTCCCGGGCGATCCGGGCGCCCGCCTCGGCCAGCTCGAAGATCCGGTCGGGGATGTCGTACTCGCTCAGCGCGGCGAAGTTGGCGCCGAAGGTGTTGGTCTCCACCGCGTCGATGCCGACGTCGAAGTAGGCGTCGTGAATGGCACGCACCACATCCGGTCGGGTCACGTTGAGGATCTCGTTGCAGCCCTCGAGCTGGTTGAAGTCGGCCAGACTGAGGTCGTAGCCCTGCAGCATGGTCCCCATGGCCCCGTCGGCGATGACGACGCGTCGGGATAGGGCAGTTCGCAGGTCCTCAGGCACGACCTGAGGATAGTCGGCGCCGCGGCCCGGCCCCGGTGTTACCAGCATGTGACCGGCTTTGCCAGAGCTGACCGGCGCGCGGACACCGACATCGGCTGCCCGGATGGTGCACGTTGCCGACACAGGGCCGGTGAGGAACTAGGGTTGATCCATGAGCGGTACGGAGGAAGCGAACACGCCAGGCAACGCCGGTCTGCGTGGCCTGCACGATCCTGTGGTGGTCGTCGCCTTCGAGGGCTGGAACGACGCGGGCTCGGCATCCTCGGCGGCCGTGGAGCACCTGGCCGACATCTACGACGCCGAGCTGGCGTTCTCCATCGACCCGGACGACTTCTACGACTACCAGGTGAACCGCCCGCAGGTGTCGCTGGACGAGGACGGTCGGTCCGAGATCACCTGGCCGACCACCGAGGTGCGCACCGCCACCCTGCCCGACGGACGGGACCTGGTGCTGGTCCAGGGAGTCGAGCCTAACCTGCGCTGGCGGCCGTTCTGCCAGCTCCTGGTCTCCGCGCTGATCTCAGCCAAGGCGAAGCGGGTGGTGATCCTCGGTGCCCTGCTGGCCGACACCCCGCACACCCGGCCGGTGCCGGTTTCGGTCACCACCCGGGACGAGCAGCTCAATGTCGAGTACGGCCTGGAGCCGTCCACCTATGAGGGGCCCACCGGCATCGTCGGCGTGATGGCCGATGCAGTGACCCGGGCCGGGATGCAGGCGTTCTCGGTCTGGGCGGCGATTCCGCACTACGTCTCGCACCCGCCGTGCCCGAAGGCGACCCTGGCGCTGCTGTCCCGGATCGAGGATCTGTTGGACGCACAGCTGGAGCTCGGCGACCTACCGGAGCTGGCGCGGGCGTGGGAGCGCGGCGTGAACGAGCTGGCGGCCGAGGACTCCGAGGTGGCCGAGTACGTCACGGCGTTGGAGCAGCAGCAGGACGCGGCCGAGCTGCCCGAGGCCAGCGGCGACGCGATCGCCGCCGAGTTCGAGCGCTATCTGCGTCGCCGCAACGGCGGCTGACGGTCCGCTGGGTTGAGGCGGGCGACCGCGTCAGGAGAGCCGACTGACGGCTAGCTCGCGCAGCCGGCGAACCATGGCGTCCGGGTCGTCGGCGCCGAAGACGGACGAGCCGGCGACGAACGCATCGGCACCCGCCTCGACGCAGCGTTCGATGGTCTCCACCGACACTCCCCCGTCGATCTGCAGCCAGATGTCGCCGCCGAGGGCGTCCAGCAGCTTCCGGGTCCGGGTGATCTTGGGCAGCGTCATGTCCAGGAACTTCTGGCCACCGAAGCCGGGCTCCACGGTCATGATCAACACCATGTCCAGCTCCGGCAGCAGGTCGGCGTAGCCCTCGATCGCGGTCGCCGGCTTGAGCGCCATCCCGGCTCGGGCGCCCTGCTGGCGGAGCTCGCGGGCCAGCCGTACCGGGGCTTTGGCCGCCTCGACGTGGAACGTGACCGACTCGGCCCCCGCCTCGGCGTACGCCGGCGCCCAACGGTCGGGGTCCTCGATCATCAGGTGGATGTCGAGCATCGCCTGGGTAGCCTTGCGCAGCGACTCCACCACGGGCAGGCCCAGGGTCAGGTTCGGTACGAAATGGCTGTCCATCACGTCGACGTGCAGCGCGTCGGAGCTCGGCACCGACTCAACGGCGCTCTGCAGGTTGGCGAAGTCGGCCGACAGCAGGCTCGGCATGATCTTGATTCCCACGGGGCGACTCTAGCCACCCCCGGTCCCGGCCGATCAGCCGGACTTGCGCAGATAGGCGGCGAACATGGCGTCGGTACCGTGCCGGTGCGGCCACAGCTGCAGGTAGTCCCCGACAGCGGCGCCCTCCAGCTCGGGCAGCAGCTCGGCGGCCGGCTGCACCGTCACGTCGTCCCGCTGCGCCAGTACCTCCTCGACCACGTCGGTGGTTTCGCGCCGGTGCGGTGAGCAGGTCACGTACCCGACCAGGCCACCGGGCGCTGCCGCGTCCAGGGCGGTCTGCAGCAGCGACAGCTGCAACGGGTGCAGCTGCTCCACCGACTCGGTTTCCCGCCGCCAGCGGGAGTCCGGTCGGCGGCGCAGCGCCCCCAGGCCGGAGCACGGGACGTCCGCCAGCACCCGGCTGAAGGATCCCGGTCGCCAGGCGGGGCGGGTGCCGTCACCCACGACGACTCCGACGTCGGTGGGCTGGTACCGGCGGACGGCGTCGGTGACGAGCTTGGCGCGGTGCGGGCTGACCTCGTTGGCCAGCACCCGGCTGCCGTCGCGGCGGGCCAGCCCGGTCAGCAGCGCGGTCTTGCCGCCGGGGCCGGCGCACAGGTCGAGCCACCAGCCGGGCCCGGCGGCGGCCCGGGACAGGCCCCAGGCGACCAGCTGGGAGCCCTCGTCCTGGACGCCGGCCGCGCCGGTGCGGACAGCGGCCGAGTCGGACGGGCTGCCGCCCCAGGTCACCGCGAACGGTGACAGCCGGCCGGGTGTGCCGCCGGCCGCGAGGAGGTCCGCCGGCTCGGCGAGCCCCGGGCGGACCGCGAGGCTGGTCTGGGGCGCGACGTTGTTGGCGGCCAGTGCAGCGTCCAGCTCGTCGGCCGGCAGCAGGTCGGCGTACGCCTGCACGATCCAGCGAGGGTGGGAGTGCCGCAGCGCCAGCAGGTCGAAGTGGTCCTTGCCGGCGCTGAGCTGGTCGATCCACGCGTCGTAGGAGGAGGCCGCGACTCTTCGCAGCACTGCGTTGGTCAGCCCGCTGACCCGCTCCCCGACAGCCGAGGAGGCCAGGTCCACGGTGGCGGCGACGGCCGCGTGGGTGGGCACCCGCATGCCCAGCAGCTGGTGGGTTCCGAGCCGCAAGATGTCCAGCACCGCTGGTTGGAGCGAGCTGAGCTTGCGTCCGGAGGCGGCCACCAGGATCGCGTCGTAGCTGCCCTGCATCCGGCAGGTGCCCGCGAACAGCTCGGTGGCGAAGGCTGCGTCCCGGCCGGTGATCCGGCGTTCGCCGAGCAAGGAGGCGATCACCAGGTTGGCGTACGCATTGTCGGCGTGCACGGCCCGCAGCGCGTCGAACGCGACCCGCCGGGCCGGGTCGACCGGACGCCGCTTCACCAGAGGCTCCCAGCTACGCTCACGGGTTGCCGAGCCTCTCGCCAGGGGTGAAGGTGAGGCCGCGGGCCCAGTCGGCCGCGTTCATCGGCTTCTTGCCCTGCGCCTGCACCCGGTCGAGCTCCAACGGGTGGCTGCCGGTTCCGACCTGAACCGACCTCTTGGTGATCAACAGCTCCCCGGGTGCCAGGGTCGCTGAGTCGTCGGTTTGCGGCCGAGCGGAGTTGAGCTTGAAGCGGTCGCCGCGGAAGGTGGTCCAGGCGCCGGGAGCGGGGAAGCACCCGCGGACCAGCCGGTCGATCACCGCAGCGGGCTGCTGCCAGTCAATCCGGGCGTCCTCGACGTTGATCTTCGGCGCGAGCGTGATGCCTTCGTCCGGCTGCGGGGTCGCGGTCAGGGTGCCGGCCGCGATGCCGTTCATCGTCTCGGTGAGCAGCGCGGCGCCGGAGAGGGACAGCCGGGTCAGCACGTCACCGGCGGTGTCGGTGGGGCTGATCGTGTCCGTGACGGTGCCGTAGATGGGACCGGCGTCGAGCTCGGCCACGAGCTGGAACGTGGAGGCGCCGGTGAGCGTGTCGCCGGCCAGCACGGCGTGCTGGACCGGCGCCGCGCCGCGCCAGGCGGGCAGCAGCGAGAAGTGCAGGTTCACCCAGCCGTACCGCGGGATGTCGAGCACCTGCTGCGGCACCAGCGCGCCGTACGCCACGACCGGGCAGCAGTCCGGGGCGAGCTCGGTGAGCCGTTGCACGAACTCGGGCTCGCGCGGCCGGGCCGGGCGCAGCACCTCGATCCCCAGCTCCAGCGCGCGGGCGGCGACCGGGCTCGGCCGTAGGGTACGACCGCGGCCGCTCGGCGCGTCGGGTCGGGTCACCACCGCGACCACCTCGTGGGCGGAGTCGAGCAGAGCGTTGAGGGAAGGCAGCGCCACCTCAGGGGTACCGGCAAAGACGAGTCGCACCGCAGGAGTCTATAGAGCGGCGTCACTGCTACTCGATCACCGCCGGATCCACCCGGACCCGTAGCGCGCCCTCGCTCTTCTTGGCGTTGCGGATCGAGGTGACGTCCTTGACGGCCCGTACCAGCTCCGCGCCGGAGGCGAGCGGTGTCCGTAGGGTCAGCCGGTGCAGCATCTCGTCGGTGCCGGGCGGCATCCCGATCTCTACCGGACCGAGTACCTCGGTCGGGTCGGGCAGCTCGGCCAGCTCGACGAACTCGGTTAGTGCGCTGCTCCGGCCCTCCACCGTGACCATCTTGACGGCCGGGGTGAAGTGAGCCTCGGCGCGTTCGGTCAGCTCACGGAGCGCGGATCCTTGCGGGTCCAGCCGCACCAGCGCCTGCAGCGCCCGTCCGGAGCTCTCCCCTACTGCGATCACCGAGCCGCCGTCGGTGCCACCGCGGACCAGCGCCACCGCGTTCAGCCAGCGACGGAGTGCCTCCTCAGCGGCACGTAGGTCCGGCCGCAGCAGGAGAAGGTGGGTGTCCAGCAGGACCGCGGCCGCGTAGCCGCCCTCGGCGGGCGGTTCGGCGCCGGGGGTGGCAACCACAATCGAGGGCGTACTCGGGACCTCGGTGAGGATCTGACCGGCCATCGACTTGCGGACCGGCGTGTTGGGGAACGCTTTGCCGAACTCCTCGGCGGTACGTGCGGCGCCGATGATGGGGGCGCGGACCCGGGAGTCGCCGCAGATCGGGCAGCTCCAGCCAACCTGGAGCCGGCCGCACCAGCGGCAGTCGATCGGGCCCGGTCCGCTGCCGCCCGAGCGTTGGGTTCGGGTGGGTCCACCGCAGTGCAGGCAACGGGCCGGTTCCCGACAGGTCTGGCAGACGAGTTGGACCAGGTAGCCGGCTCGCGGTACCTGGACCAGCACCGGACCCTGCGGCAGCGCCGAACGGAGCACGGTGAACACCTCGCGTGGCACCCGAGCGGCACGCGCGGCCGGGTCGCGTTCCAGGGCGGCGTCGGTGTCGGCGCTGACCTTCACCCGGGGCGCGCTGTGCCGGATCGTCGCCCGGTCAGCACAGAGCTCGGTCAGCCAGCCGCGCTCAACCCATTGCTGAATTTCGGCCGTCCGGCCGTAACCGGCGAAGAGGGCCGCGCTGCGTGCGTCGGCGACTCGGAGCGCAAGCACGTCGCGGGCATGCGGGTACGGCGCCCGCGGTTCGGCCAGCAGGTCGTCGCCGTCGTCCCAGAGTGCGACCAGGCCCAGCTTCTGGACCGGCGCGAAGGCGGCAGCACGGGTCCCGATCACGACCTGGACCTTGCCCCGGAGCACGGCCAGGAAGGCGCGGTAGCGGGCAGCCGGACCGAGATCGGCGCTCAGCACGACGAAGGCCTTGTCGCCGAGCACCTGCGTACATGCGGCGCGGAGTCGATCGAGATCACGCTGGTCGGGCACGATCAGCACCGACCCGCGGCCGCTGCGCAGCGTTGCCAGGGCGGCGGTGGCGAAGCCGTACGCCCAGTCGCCGGCTCGGCCCGCTGTCGGGGTGACCTGCCAGGCGGCGCGCGGGCTCCGGCCATCGCGCAGTGCGTCCAGCAGGCTGGGGCCGGTCGGGTAGGTCGACCAAAGCGGGTCCGGGGTGTCTGTCTCCTCGGGGAGCTCAACCAGGCGGTCCGCATGGCCGCTCGCGGCCTTCTCGGTGGCGGCATGCCGCGGCGGGACGGCCAGCCTCATCACGTCGGCGAAGCAGCCGGCGTAGTGGTCGGCGACCTGCCGTACGAGCCGGGCGATGTCGGGGGTCAACACCGGCTCCGGCGAGATCACCTTGGTCAACGGAGCCAGCCGCCCGCCGTGCTCCGTCTCGGCCAGCCGGTCCAAAATCAGACCGTCACGCTGCTTGCCGGCGAAGCGCAACCGTACCCGGGCGCCGGGAACCGCATCCGCGTCCTGCTCCGGCGTCACGGCGTAGTCGAACGGCCGGTCGAGATGGCTGAGCGACACGTCCACCGCCACCCGCGCGACCGGCAGGGCGACCTGAGCGGCGACCTGAGGGGCTTCGAGCACACCCGATGATAGGGCCGCACCTCTGACACTCCGGATGTCCCCAACCCCCCCTTCGCCGACAAGTCGGTACCTCCCCGGTCTGCGCGGCGTGTCGCGGCGAACCTGACTGGTCGCGTGCCCGACTGGTCGAGGGGCGCCGGAGCGCCGGCACCCAATTCGCCGACTGGTCGCATCCTCCGGCGCCGAAGCGGCGTGTCGCGGCGGTAGTGACGACTCGGCGCGCGTCCCACCACACGGTTGAAGCAGTGGCGGTTGGTGACGGGCAAAGTCGACCGGAGGCGGCGGGTTGAGGGCGTCTCACAACGCGCACTCACGGGACCGATGTCGTGCGGCTGTACCGACTCGCCGGCGCGCCGCCCAGGTCGCGTCATCCGGAACCCTCCGGCGGCACCGCGGTGTATGCGGACCAGTTGCCGGCTTCGTCCGTGCCGAGTAGCCAGTCGCGCCGCGACACGCCATCAGAAGCGCGGAGGATGCGACCAGTCGCCGGTTGAGGGCGTGCGGTGAGTAGTCACTACCGTCCCGACACGCCGCCAGGGCCGCGGAGGATGCGACCAGTCGGCGGTTGTGGGTGTGCGCGGCGAGGGGTCACTACGGCCGCGACGCCGCCAGAACTGCGAAGGATGTGACCAGTCGGCGGTTTGGTTAGCCGCGGACGGCGGCGGCTAGGGCGGCGGCCCGGTCGGTGGACTCCCAGGTGATGCCGGGGAGGAGGCGGCCGAAGTGGCCGTAGGCGGCGGTCTGGGCGTAGA
>JAOPXN010000004.1 GCA_025965155.1 Propionibacteriaceae bacterium | reverse complement strand
TCCCCCAGGATCGTGGAGGGTTCGTTATGCCGCTTCTCGGGTGAGGGCGGCGTTCTCGTAGTTGATTGGTGACTGTCCACCGGCTGCGGTGTGGCGGCGTTGGTGGTTGTAGAAGCCGTAGCACCAGTCGATGACTACGGCCTGTGCCTGTCCAGGGTTGGTGAAGTGGTGTAGGGACAGTACCTCCCATTCCAGGCTGGAGAAGAACGCCTCCGCGGCGGCGTTGTCGAAGCACGACCCGACCCGCCCCATGGATTGACGGATCTGGAGTCGGCTGCACAGACGGGTGAAAGAGTGGGCGGTGTAGGTCGAACCGCGGTCGGTGTGGAAGATGACACCGTGGATGTGGTCGGCGCCGCCGCGGGCAGCGACGGCCATCTTGATCGCCTGACAGGCCAGGTCGGCATCAGGGTGCAGCCCGGTCGCCGCACCGAGCAGCCGCCGCGAGTACAGGTCGATCACCGTAGCCAGGTACAACTTCGCGCCGCGGCCGTCGCGGCCAGTCGGGATCTCGGTCATATCGCCCACCCACCGGCTGTTCGGCGCCGCAGCGGTGAAGTCCCGGCGCAGCAGGTCGGGGAACTTCGGGGCGGTCCTGTCCTGCCTGGTCAGGCCATTGCGGCGCCGGATCCGCCTGGCGACCAAGTTTTGTCGGCGCATCGAGTCCGCCACCGTCTTCTCCGACACGACCCAGCCGCTGTCGCGCAGATCCAGGTGTAGCCGCGGCGAGCCGTGCAAGCCACGCGCCGTTGCGAACGCGTTGGCGACGGCCGTGTCGACCTCGGCCCGTCGCCGCTGCATCTGGGTGTGCGGGCCAGCCTCCGTGGCGCGCTGGAGCCACTTGTAGAACCACGCCAACGAGACGCCCAGTAGGGCGCAGGTGAGGGTGTGTGGCACCTGGTAGTTGGTCCTCTGAGCGGCGATGAAGCGGGCCACGCTCACTTCGTCGCCTCCTTGACCCACAGGACCACGGATCGCTTGAGGACATCACGCTCCATCCGCAGCTCGGCGACCTCGGCCCGGAGCCGTTTCAGCTCCTCGACGTCTCCCGTGGACAGACCGTCCGTGCCCTGGCGAGCTTCACGGTCACGGGCCACCCAGTTCCCCAACGTGCCCTCGTTGACCCCCAGGTCTCGAGCGACATGCGCGATCGGCTTCTTCGTCTCGTTGACGATCCGGACCGCTCCCTCACGGAACTCCCGGTCGTACTTGTTGCGCTTCTCTGGCATCACTACCCCTTATAGCTGATGCCTCCGCGGTCTGGGGGGAACCTCAGCGCGGTCTTTTCGGCGCAGCCAGTCCACCGGCACCAAGAATTGTCAGACGGCCCGGTTAGTGTGAACGTATGTTCGATTTGGCAGGGTTGGCTGGGTTGTCGGGTGGTGCCGTGGCGGCGCTGGTCGCCGACAGCTACCGCGCCCAGGTGGAGGCCGAGACCGCGCTGCTGGTGCTGGCCGCGCACTGGGCCGACCTGCACAGTGTCGACCTGACCGACCCGCGCTGCTCGCTGTCCGGTGTGGGTGCGGGGGTGGAGGAGTGCCGCCGGATCGGTGGAGTGGGGACGCCGGCGGTGAAGGAGTTCGCCGCCGCCGAGCTGGGCACCCTGCAACACACCAGCACCGCCGCCGCGACCAGGCAGATGGCCGACGCGCTGGACCTCCGCCATCGGCTGCCGCTGCTGTGGGGTCGGGTGCTGGCCGGGCAGGTCCGCGGCTGGCAGGCCCGCAAGGTCGCGCAGGCGACCCGGCAGCTGCCGGCGGAGGCGGCCGGGTTCGTGGACCGGGCCGTCGCCACCGCGATCAGTACGGTGCCGTGGGCGAGGTTCGAGCCGCTGCTCGGCGCCGCGGTCATCGCCGCCGACCCGCACGGCGCCGCGGAACAGGCCAAAATCTGGGAGGCGGAACGGTTCGTGCGGACCGGCCGCACCCGCGAGGGCGGGCTGAAGGTGCTCCTCGCCCGGGCCACCGCCGGTGAGGTGATCTGGTTCATGGCCATGGTCAACCGGATCGCCGACATCCTCCACACCAACGGCGACACCGACCCGGCCGACATCCGCCGCTCCAAAGCCATCGGCATCCTGGCCCAACCCGCCTACGCCCTCCAGCTGCTCCACGACCACCAACACGACCCCACCACCATCCCCGAACCGGCAGGCGGACCCGACGAGGACCCGGGCGAGGCGGCGCACCGGTCCGTCCGGCTCGACCGGCCCACCGTGGACCCGGACAAGGCCCGGCCGAATGTGACCCTCTACGTCCACCTCAGCCAGGAGGCGCTTGATGGCGCGGCCGGCCCGGCCGAATGCCCCAGGTGCAACGGCTCCTCCACCGGAGCCTCCGACCAGGCAGCGGCCGACATTGCCGCCGCCGACCCGCCATCGTCCGGGGCGACCGGATCAGCGGCGGCCGAGCCCGAGGGCTCCGCCGCCGACGTCGCAGCGAGCCGCGGTCCGGGGCAGGTGGGTCGGATCGAGGGCGTCGGGCCGGTCACCATCGACCAGATCCGCCGATTCCTGGCCAGCAGCCACTGCCGCATCCGCATCCAACCCGTGCTCGATTCGA
>JAOPXN010000001.1 GCA_025965155.1 Propionibacteriaceae bacterium | reverse complement strand
AACGGCTTGGTCAGGTAGTCGTCGGCTCCGGCGTCCAAGCCCCGCACTCGATCCGCCACGTCTCCGCGCGCGGTCAACATCAACACCGGCGCCCACCGCTCAGCCGCCCGCAGGCGGCTGCACACCTCAAAGCCATCGATGCCGGGCAGCATGACGTCGAGCACGATCGCGTCGTACGCAGTCTCTACCCCCTGCCACACGGCATCCGGCCCCGTCGTCGCCACGTCGACCGCATACCCCTCTTCCTCCAGACCTCGACGCAGCAATGTTGCCATCCGGACGGCATCCTCGACCACGAGCACCCGCATGCCAGCAAATCTAGGTCGGTGGGGCTGTGAGCAAGATGAGAACACAGCGAGCTGCAGCAATGCCCCTTACTGAACGGCAAAGCCGCACCTTAGCGACGGCTCCCCAAAACCCTGATACCAAGATCAACTTCCAGACGGTCAGTGGTTGCTCTCGTGCGTGCCGGCCTGCTGGCCTCACCGCTCGTCGTGATAGTCCGCGTCCTCGCTGGCCTCGTCATCGCCACCGTTCTCGCGGCCGGTCTGGTAGCGCTCACCACCGCTTGCTGAGCCTTCGCTCCGTCCTATGACGCCGGAGTCGTGGCCATATCCTCGGCTGCCGTCGGCGGCCGCGTTCCGTGTTGGCAGGGACGCAGTAGGTACGAATCGTGCTGACTGCCAGCAGTGCGCCGAAGACGCCCACGGCCTTGTTCCTTCGCGGGCGAGCAGCTGTCGCGCAGCGGCGTCCTGAACCCAGGCGGGAGCATCGACGGCTCGACGGTATCCAGCCGAAGCAGGGACGGTGCTCCACGTGCTATCGATGAACTGGTACGCGCCGGACGCGCCACTCGACGCGTTGACAGCCGAGTACGATCCGGAACTCTCACAGCTCTTGATGCGCGACAAGACATCACTGCTGGCAGCGGACGCGGGGGGGAGTGCCACTGCCCCGACGATCACGACACCTGCCGCGATGGCAAGGCACGGATATCCGGCTCTACCCATCTGGCTGATTCTGCTCATGACTTCCTCCATCGTTGGTTGGCCGACATGGTTGATCCGACGATGATGGGCCTCGCTAGATGAAGGGAACATGTCAACGCAATGAGCGATGTCACATAGTTGACGGCCAGTTGCGATGGAGGCGGTGTCAGCCGATCAGCCGGGGCGCCGCCTGAAGGGCGTTCACCAGTGACTCCGCAGGAGATTCGCGGTTACTGAGCAGCCGCAGAGCCTGAAGAGCAAGGGATGGGACGCCCTCAATCGGCAGTGACCGGACACCAGAAGAAATCTCTTTCGCTTGCGCCGGAAGCAGGACCGTCACACCCGAGCCCATCGCCACATGCTGCAACACGGTTCGGTACTCGGAGGAGGCGATCCCCACCAGCCGCGCCTGCTCCGCAGGTCTGACATCTCCAAGCCAGAAGGGCTGCATGAACTCGGTGGGCAGGCTCGGGTCGTACAGCATCGGCTGATCCACCAGGTCGTCGATCGACAGCCGGCCCTCGTCGACCCATTGACTGCGGGCAGACACGACTGCCACCCGGGGGATCAGGCCGACCGCGGTGGCCCTCACCTTCGGGTGCCGGACCGTCCCGGCGAACAACTGCACGTCAACGCGCTTCTCGAGCAGCCATGTCGTCGTAATGCACAGGGGGGTCCAGCGGCAGACCAATGCAACATCCGGGTGCTTAAGCCTAAGGAGCCGGCGAACCTCAGATAGGGCCGATCGATCTACCTGGCCGTTCGCACCTAGGCGGGGAATTCCTAGTGTCACCGTGGTTGCCTTACCGAGGGCGGCCCGGCGCAGCGCCCACTCGTGGTCCAGCAGCATCTCCCCCTCCGTCGCCACGCGCACGCCGGCCGGGGTCAACCCGAGGACCCCAGCGCGACCGCGCTGCAGCAGCTGCATGTTGAGCTGCCGTTCCAACCGCCTGATGCGTTTGCTCAACGCTGGGGGTGTGAGCTGCAGACGTGCGGCAGCACGCCCGTAGTGCTGCTCCTGCGCGAGGACAAGGAAGCTTTCTAAACACTCCAGATCTAGGTGCACGTCCCGACGGCCTCCTATGTCAAGCTAGTGGCGCCGCTGAGCGCAACCGCATCTAGGCTCCCGACAGCAGGTTAGCAAGGAAAGACCGACGGCAAGCGTTGATCTTCGCGGTATCCATGATGGCCATATCAAGTACTTCCACTACCTTTCCTTAGCTAAGCACTGGGTCGCTTAGGCCAAGGGCCCTGTTCTTGCCGAGGAGCCGTGGACCAATGAGCGCACAAGAAATTGATCACTCCTAGGTCGCCGCTGCGGAGATCCCACCCGGCTACGAAGCGACCGTCGTCTACCGACCGCGTCGATGGGCTGGACGTCCCAGCCCGCCGCATTCTAGAGCGCTATGCCGCGCTTTGCTGGGCAGACGGGATATTCGTTTCGTGATCGGCTACCCGGTTTTTCACTTGTTCGCAAGGGCTTGCGGTCTGCTGTGGTTTGGGTCAACACTTGGTCTCGAGCAGCCAACGTCGGTGCTCCTACGGCAGTGCGAGGTACCGGGGGGTGCCATGTCCCACAGCAGGACTTTTACGACGTTCATCTCACTCGTTCTGATAGCTACGGGCCTGCTTGCCGTCCAGTCTGCGAGCGCCGCGAGCCCCGCCGTGGTGGCGGCAGCCGGGGACATCGCGTGCCCGGCCGGCGACACCAAGGATGCGACCCACTGTCATTACCGGGAGACCAGCAATATCGCCGTTGCGATGAACCCGGCCGCTGTCTTGGCCTTGGGTGACCTGCAGTACAACTCAGGTGTGCTGTCGGACTTCCGGACCGCGTACGACTCCAGCTGGGGTCGGCTCAAGACCAGGACCAGGCCCGTGTTGGGTAACCATGAGTACGGCACCGGTGGGGCCAGCGGCTACTTCAACTACTTCGGGTCCAGAGCAACACCGAGAAACCCGGATTGCAGGTCCGAATGCGGAGGCTACTACAGCTTCAATGTCGGCAATTGGCATGTGGTCGCGCTCAACAGCAACTGCGGCCGACCCAATGTCAGCTGTGTGGCCGGTGGCGCACAGGAGAAGTGGCTACGCGCCGACCTTGCCGCCCACCGCAACCGCTGCACGATGGCGATCATGCACCACGCGCTCTGGGCTTCCTCAGCTCTGAAGGAGACGCGGGTACGGCCCTTCGTCAACGCCCTCTACGCAGCGAACGCCGACCTGATCGTCACCGCACACGCCCACTACTACGAGAGGTTCCACCCACAGAACTCACTCGGGCAACGTGACAACGCCCGTGGGCTGACCGAGTTCATCGTGGGAACCGGCGGGCGCGACTTCGCCGCAAAACCCGGTTCGACCGCCGGTAACAGCGCCGTGCTCAAGACTGGGGCCTTCGGGGTGCTCCGGCTGTCTTTAGCGAGCACCTCTTTCAGCTGGTCGTTCAGGGCCGATCCCAGCACGCCATTCACCGACAGCGGATCTAGAACGTGCCACTGACCAGGCTCGAGTGGCGAATCTGCCTGTGATAGCCGAGCCTTTCTCTACTGGCGTTGTGTCTGGCACCCGCAGGACTCTCCAAGCCGAAGCTCAGGCCGGAGAACGTGGTGAACCGGCGACGTATCTTGGTCGCGGATCTGGCCGAGCAGGGTGTCGATGGCGGTACGTGCAATCGAGCGGACTGCTTGGTCTACTGACGTCAGTCTTGGTTGGGTGAAGAGGCCCGCTTCGGTGCCGTCGAACGCCACCACCGAGATGTCTCTCGGTACGGCTTGACCGGCCTCCACACAGGCACGGATGGCGCCGAAGGCTTGGACATCGCTGACAGTGAACAGAGAGTCCGGCTGCACGTCGGCCGCAAGGATGGCGCGCATGGCGGCGTAGCCGCCTTGGCGAGAGAGGCTGGTGCGCCATGGCAATGGAGCAGAATGGCCGGAGGCGGTGAGAGCGTCGGACCATCCGGCTTCGCGTTGGATGATCGCCTCGATGTCGGGCGGGCCCGAGATGCAGACCGGACTTTTACGACCGTGTCCCAGGAGATGCTGCACCGCAGCGAATGCGCCTTGGCGGTTGTCAATGACAACCGTAGAGAAGAGGGAGCCCGGTGGTGCGCGGTCGAGGAGGACCACGGGAATACCGGCTTCGGTGATCGACGTGACGTCGGGATGGGCGGTTGCGGAGATGAGGAGCAGACCATCGACCTGGCGATCCATGAAGCTGTGCAGATAGCTCAGCTCCCGAGTGAGGTCGTTGTCGGTCGTGCCGATCATCAGCATGTAGTCGTTGGCGAAGGACTCGTTCTCCACGGCTTGGGCGAGCTCTGCGAAGTGAGGGTTGAGATGATCGGGCATCAGCATGGCGATGGAATGGGTTCGGCTGCCACGGAGCGACTGCGCGATCTTGTTCGGGCGGTACTTGAGCTCTTCGACGGCCTGCAGTATCCGCTCACGCGCAGCGGCCGACACCGGACGCGGGCCACCGTTGAGGACGTAGCTGACGAGCGCTGGAGACACCCCGGCGGCGCGGGCGACGTCGGCCCGGGTGGCAGCCATCAAGCTCGCGGGCGGATCAGTCCAGGGTTGCAGTGATCGGTCACGGCTGCGCGCCCTCGTGCTGGACGGCGTAGGCCCCCGCTTCGATCCCGGCGGAGCAGCTCGCTACCAGGTCATGGTGATCGGCAAGATGCGCTGCCACGGCACCCACGAACGCGTCGCCTGCGCCCGTGGTGTCGACGACCTTGACCTTGGGGGCAGGGACGTGGCCGCTGTGGTTGCCGTCGCTGTAGAAGGCACCGTGCGCGCCGAGGGTGACGATGACGGACAGGCAGTGTTTGGCCAGTTCGGTCGCCAGGACAGGGTCGGCGTCACCGCCGGCCGGATGGGGGATGCCGAGGGCCTCCGACAGCGCCGCGGCTTCGATCTCGTTCACGATCAGCGGGTCGCAGCTGCGGAGCAGTTCGGTGCTGATGGCTGTGTACGGGGCGAGGTTCAGGATGAACCTCGCCTGGGTTGCCGCCGCGAACTCGGCCGCCGCGGCGATGCATTCCATACTTACCTCGGCCTGCGTCAGCACCACGGCGATGTCACCGATCGACTGCAACGACAGCCGGACGTGCTCCGGGTCCAGCGCCATGTTCGCCTCGGAGGCGACCACAATGGCATTTTCGCCGTGATCATCGACCATCACCACGGCGGTGCCGGTCTGCGTGCCGGGGACCGCACGAACGTGCTGCACGCCGACGCCGGCGTCTTTCAGCAGCCGGAGCAGGCTGTCCCCGGTGAAGTCACGGCCGACCGCGCCGATCAGTTGGCTCGCCCCGCCGTGCCTGGCCACGGCTACGGCTTGGTTGGCGCCCTTGCCGCCCGGACCCCGAGCCAGCCGACGCGCCAGGACTGTCTCACCCGGCAGCGGAAGTGCATCGAGCCGCAGGTGCAGGTCCTGGTTGACCGACCCTACGACGGCCACGGTGCCGACGCTCATTTCTCTCCACTGGTGGCGATGGACTGCGCGAAGAACCGCTGCAGCAGGAACAACAGTACTGCCGGAACGATCGAGATGAGAAGCGCGCCACCGAACATCTGCCCGAAGTTGAAGCTGGTGTCGGTATAGGTCCGCGCGATGGCGATCGGGGCGACCTGCTTTGCCTCGTCCGAGATGATCAACAGCGGCCACAGGTATGACGACCATTGAGCCAGGAAGATGAGCAGGCCTGAGTTGATCAAGGTGGTGACGCTCAGCGGCACGTAGATGCGGGTCATGATGCGAAGGTCCGATGCACCGTCAATGACGGCTGCTTCCCGCAACGAGACCGGGATGCCCTGGAAGAACTGTCGCATGTTGAAGATGGCGAGGCCGTTGCCAATCCCGGGCAGGATGAGGCCGACATAGCTGTTGTTCAAGCCCCAGTCGGTGAAGAGCTGCGCGAGCGGGATGGCGATCGCCTCGAACGGGATCATGAAGCCGATGACCAGCAGGCTGAATACGAACTCCCGGCCGCGGAAGTGCAGCACCGTCAACGCGTAGGCGGCGGGGACCGACAGCGCCAGGCCGATGATCACCGAGGCGAACGCCACCAGCAGCGAGTTCGCCATGCTGGTGCCGAACCGTAGCTCGCCGAACAGGGTCGTGTAGTTTTCCAAGGTCCACGTGTTCGGGATCAAGGTGTGCCAGCTCAGCGGGCTGACGCTTTCGATCACCTGACTGCCGGGCCGCAGCGAGCCCAGCAGCATCCACAATGCCGGAAGGGTGAAGGTGGCGGCCACTCCGATGGCGAGCACGGTCAGCAGCCCGATCATCAGCTTGTGCTGGATGTCGATGCGGCCGCTCGGCGGGACAACAGAGGGAGCCATCGCGCCGATCGGCGACTTCAGGCCGGTAGTGGTCATCAGTCACGCTCCCGCAGCAGTCGGAACTGAATGGCGACGATCAGTAACATGATCAAGGTCAGCACCAAGGTCGAGGTGGCGCCGAGATTGGGCTGCGAGTAGGTGTAGGTCCGCCGGTAGGCATCGAACATCAGCAAGGTGGTGGACTCCTCGGGACCGCCGTTGGTGAGCAACTGAGGTGGAACGAACAGGACGAAGTTGGCGACTGTGTCGGCCACCAGCACGAACAGCAGGGGGCGCTTCATCAGCGGCAGCGTGATGGACCAGAACGTCCGCCAGCCACTCGCGCCGTCGATGCTGGCGGCCTCGTACACCTCGTTGTTGATGTCGTTGAGCCCGCCGATCAAGAACAGCATCCAGTAGCCGATGCCCACCCAGGAAGCCACCAGGATGATGCTCGGCAACGCCTGCGTCGGTGAGGTGAGGAAGGGCTGTGGGCCGATCCCGAGGGCCGACAGGATCCCGTTGACGGGACCGTCCCCGCGAAGGGCCACACCCCAGGCGATGGAGGATCCGACCAGCGGGATGGTGCACGGGATGAACACAGCCGTACGCCAGATGCCTCGGCCCGGGATTCTCCGGGTCATCAGCACGGCAATCGCCATGGCCAGTGCGATCTGGACCGGATTGATGACCAGGTTGAACACGATGGTGCGCACCAAGGTGTTGAGGAAGAGGGGGTCGCCGAACAAGGTGACGTAGTTGTCGAAGCCGGCGAACCGCTCTTCGGCCAACAGTCCGACCCCGGCCCGTTCGAACAGCGTCGACCAGGCGGCCCCGAGGAACGGGACCAGCCGCAGCAGGACGATGGCCGCGACGGCCGGTGCCAGAAATAGCACGGCGGTTCGGAGCTGGCGGCGCGTCAACGAGTGACGCACCGGTACGGTCGGATGCACAGCGACTCCCTCTCCCTCTCTACGGACTACTCGTACTGCTTCCAGGCGGTCACCAGCTGACTCTGGGCTGAGTCGAGTGCCTTCTTCGGGTCGGTGCCGTTGGCAATGTCGGAGAACGCCCGACCGACGATGTCCTCGAACTCGATGTAGCCCACGGTCGATACCCGACCCACCGAGGTGTTCTCGGTCTCGTGCTTGACCACCTGAGCGGCCTGCTTGCCACCCTCGGACCCGGTGAAGGCCGAACTGGCCAGGTAGCTTTTCAGGCCCTCGATGTTGGCCGGCAGCTCGGCGTAGGACCGGTACTTGGCGTACCCGCTCTCCCCGTCGATGGCGAGCCACTTCATGAAGATCGCGGCGGCCTCCTTGTTCTTGGAGAACGGGTTCATGCCGACCGACCAGGACCCGTTCGGGCTGGCGGGTTCGCCACCCTCCCAGACCGGGTTCAGGGCCGCACCCCAGTTGAGCTTGGAGTCCGCCAGCTTGCCCACCATCCAGTTGCCTTCCACCATGTAGGCGGTCTTACCGGCCAGGAAGGTGGCGTCGCTCTGCTCGGCCGGAATGCCGCGAGGTGTCACCTTGTCGGAGAACAGGGATCCGTAGTAGGTCATGGCCTTGACCCAGCCCTCGTTGTTGATCTCCGGGGTGAGGTTGCCCTCGCCACTGGCACCGATGCCACCGCCGGCCGACACCGGGAGCGGCTCGAGCTGGTAGTAGCGGTTGGGCTGACCAAACAGCAGCCCGTGCTGCGCGCCGCCCTTGTCCTGAACCGACTTGGCGTCGGACTTGAGCTGCTGCCAGGTGATCCGCGACGCGTCGTCGACCGAGGGGGCGGCAACACCTGCCTTGTCCAGCAGGTCCTTGTTGTAGAAGAGGATCTGGGTGGAGTTGGAGATCGGCAGCGAGTAGAGCTTCTTGTCGAAGGAGCTACTGGTGACGGTGGCTTCCTGCAGGCCGCTCGTCTTGTCGCTGAGCTGGCTGGTCAGGTCTTCGAGGTAGCCGCGGGTGGCCAGAGCCGGGACGCGGGGCTGGTCGACCCAGAAGACGTCCGGGTCACCGGTCTTAGCCGTGATCCGTGAGTCCAAGACGCTGTTCAGGTTGTCGAAGGGCACATGCTGGTAGTTGACCTTGATGGTCGGGTGCTCCTTCTCGAACGCCGCAACGACGTTGTCCATCCCGTCGGTCTTGGGATCCAAGATCCCCACGACGTTGATCGACGCAGTCGGGTCAGACGTCGGTACCGTCCACGCCTGCGACGCGTCGCTGGAGGCGCTCTCGCCCCCACCGCCACAGGCACTGAGCAGGAGCGCGACGCTCATGCCGGCCGCGAGGCCGATCGTGCTAAGTCTTCTCATCACAACTCCTTCATTTTTCCGAGGAACAACTGGTTGAAAGCGGGGGCGTCGACCGCGACCGCAACGGTGGCGTTCGCCGTACGGATGAGGCGTTGCCCGTCCGGAGCGAAATCGCCAGTCAGGTAGTCGGCGACCATCACGCCGCGCAGCCGGTCTCCGGTCTCGACCTGCACGTAGGCCTGGCGCCAGGTGATCAGCTCTGGATGAGCCACCGCTGCAACTGCCAACGGATCATGCATGGCACACGACTCATCCGGTTCGGGCTTGCCGTCGTTCAGGTGGTCGATCCACGCTGCGGTGTACTTGCCGGCGAACGACACGAAGGGCCGATCGCTGCGCTCCATCTCCAGCGCCTCGCTCTTGGTGACCCGTACCTTCAAGGTGACGTCCAGGCCGACCCAACGGGCCACGACCCCGGACGTCAGTACGATGTGCGCCGCCTCCGGATCGGACCAGATGTTGAACTCGCCGGGCATGGCGGCGTTGTTCGTGTGCTCGTTGAACACCCCGCCCATGATCACCAGACCCTTCAGCGAAGGCGCGAAGCGGGGGTCCAGCCGCATCGCCAGCGCCACGTTCGTGAGCGGTCCCACCGCGACCAGGGTGATCTCCCCCGGGTGGGCCAGAACGTGCTGGACCATCGCCACCGCGGCGGCCGTCGGGTGAGGCTGGCGTATCTCTACATCGTCGGGGATCGACCCGAAGCGGGCCTGCGGCCGGACGAGCGGCACCTGAGCCCCCCGGTGGACCGGCACATCCGGCTGACCCAGCCGGTGTAGGAGCTCCAGCGTCAAAGCGGTGGCGGAGGCCACGTCGGTGTTGCCGTTGACCGTGGTGACCAGGTCAAGGGTGATTTCGGGGTCGGCCAGGGCTAGCGCCAAGGCAAACCCGTCGTCGATGTCGCTTCCCGGCGCGCCCATGGCTAGGTCGACGTCCAGGATTATTCGTTCCACATTGAACTCCTCAACTCGTGTTGATTGCCGGTCAGGTCTACACGTGTTGACTGCGGGACGCAACTCGGCTCAAGGGGCGGACGTGCCGGTAGGAGACGGCCCAAGTTCGGCCGGTTGCGCCCTACGTAGAGAGGCGTGGAACGCTGGGTCGGGGGCACCGGGATCGGGCCGCCGCGACCTCTGCTGTGATCAGCTCCACTGCATCCGAGACCTTCGTTGTGGCCGAGTCGACGATCAGGTGCGGCCGGCTCCACGCCTCATAGTCACGCCCGGTCACCTCGGGCCAGGTCGGCTTGATGAGCCCTCCGACATCCGACGGGCGGGTCAGGACGCGGCGCTTGTGCTCGGCGACGTCGGAACAGGTCAGCTCGACCTCCACGATGCCAGCGTGGGCCGCCTCGGCCGTCCTCACCCAGCTGTCGCGGGTCAGCGCGATGGGGTTGACACACTCCACGATCACGTCAAGGCCGAGCGAGAGCTGCTCGCCGGCCAGCTCGTGTGCCACCGCATATCCCACCGGACCGACCGGATGGGACAGCCCGGACCAGGCGACGATCGCCTGCTCGATGCGGTCGACCCGCAGGTACGGCGTCCCGGTCCTCCGCGCTAGCGAGCTGGCGATGGTCGACTTCCCGGTGGCGGGCAACCCGCAGACGACGACCAGCATGGCGACCACTCCCCGATCTTTGCATCCGGCTTGAGATCTAGGTCGGTAAGGGTGCATTGAGCGAATCCCTGCGGGACAGTTGATTCATGACCTTCGACCCCGGCCCCATACTGAACCTTTGGACCCAGCCCATTCACGACCTCGCCGATGCGGTACAGGCCTTCAGCACTCTTTACACCGATCCCGTCGTGGTCAACGGTTCGCCGGTTACCGCCGAGCAGCTCATCCAGCGGGCGGTGGCCCTGCAGGGCGCGTTTCAGGAGGTTCACCGTGAGGTGCTGGACGTCTGCGACGCGGGCAGCAAAGTCGCGCTCGCGTTCCGGCTGGTCGGTCGGCACGTCGGCCCACTCGCCACATCGGCCGGCGTGCTGGCTCCGACCGGTCACCGGCTCTCGCTCCGGGTCATCGACATCCTCACCCTGACCGATGGCCGCATAAGCAGCATCACCATGGTCGCCGATGAGCTCGGCGCACTCGCCCCACTGAACGCAGCCGCGTTGGTGAACTGACTGCCCCTCTCCCGTGCTGAGGGCTACTCGACTTCGTGAGTCCTGTTCTGGTCGATGATGGTCTGACGCTCAGGGGTCACGAATATCATCACGCGTTCAGACTTGATCGCCTCGGGCGGGTAGTCAGTGCCGTTGTATTTGCGCGACAGCTCGTCGATATGGGCGCGCGCCTCGGGGCCGGTACGGGTCTCGGTGGCGTGGCCGCGAACCTCCGCGTAGTGGTAGGGGTCCACCTCGTCGCGGATCAGCAGGGTGACCCTGTTGTCCCGCTTGATGTTGCGAAACTTCCTCCGGTGCACCTCGGTGTTAACCACGAGCCGGTCACCCTCGGACGCGACCCAGACAATGTGGTTCTGGATCAGACCGCTGGGCAGCAGAGTCGCTATCGAGGCGAAGTTCCTCCCGTCAGCGAGCGCCTTGGTTCCGGGCAGCAGACCCGGTCCGTCTTGGGTTTCGGCCATGTCGCATCCTCCCTCACTATCAGCATAGGGAGCGCCTTATCCGGCTTACGCGCCCCCTATCCGCTTATCCCTCTAACCTCGATTCTTTACAACGACAACCGGCACATCGGCGTCCAGGATGAGCGTTTGCGCCACGCTACCGAGCAGGAACTTTCCTACCGGCGACCGTCGCCGGGCACCAATGACTAGTATCTCCGCATTCACCTCCGAGGCCACCCGTAGAACGGTGTCCGCCACGTCTTGGGTCCCGGTGACCAGGTGCAGGTTCCATGTCAGGCCACTGAACTCGGCCTCTTTGAGTACCTGCGTTACTTCGTCGGAGATGCCTGCCCGGTGAGCCGCGCCGATATCAAGGTCCAAGGACTCGACGACATGGATCACCGCCAGGTCCGTCTGACGCAGACGAGCCTCGTGCGCCGCCTGCCTGAGTGCAAGCGATCCGGTAGTTGACACTTTGTGAGCCACGGCGACGCTCATGTTCGAGCCTCTCTTATCGATTTCAATGGTTTCCCTTGACGTTCAGGACTTGCGCCACACCTGCGCCGGGTCCGCCGCACTGCTGTCGCAGCAAGCATCGCCGGCAGACGTGTTGGCGTTGTGCTGGGTTTAGCGTTGGAGTTCGTGGGAGAGTTCGGTGAGTTCGTCGCCGCCGGCCATTTGTCGGGTGAGTTCGTCGAGTTCGACTTGGGATCGTTTTTTGTCGAGGACGGCTTGGCCGAGTTTG
>JAOPXN010000107.1 GCA_025965155.1 Propionibacteriaceae bacterium | reverse complement strand
CTTCGGAGGTACCCTCCTGATCCTCTCGACAATCTGGCCAGGGATCTCCCTCACGCCAGCATGCTCGCACACGGATCGCGCAAGGATGCCCCACCGTGGCCGCCACTGGCAAAGGATGGTGACGTGCTCCCTATTTGTGCGAGGGACAGTCGTTGCCCGACTGCTGCGCGGCAGGGGCCCCCCAACCACGGCGATGCGTAGAAGGCCCGCGGGTCCACGCTGCTCAGGCCGGTTGTCCGTTCCGCGGCCGTTACTAAAAAGCTGGCGGCGTCACTGCGCCGGCAACCAGAGAATCGCAGGCTGACAAACCAAGAGAGTGTTCGGGCCCCAGCTCGCTGAATGGCGACGACCGACTCACGCGACAGCCGTCGCAACCCCTGGTGAGCCGGTCAAGTTACCGGGCGGCCCCATTCGGTCCTGGAAGTCGAAACATCCCTCCGATCCCGGCAGTTCAGTCACGGTGTGGGCGGCTGACGCCGTCCCGCTTGCCGGTGGGATACGCGGGTGGAAGCACCTGCTCCACTGTGTGATCCGCCTGAAATCCGGCTGCTCTGCGTCACCCTTCTCCTGCGGTTCCGAACTGAACCATCCCGGGTTTGTCGTCGTACGACCTGACCGTGTCGGTCGCGGCTTGGTGATCATGGCATAGTTTCACCTCCGTTGATGAGGGTGAGGGGTCTTGAATCGGTAGCTGCGCCGTTGATGATGATGACGTCGCAGTGGTGCACCAGCCGGTCGAGGATGGCGGTGGCGAGGACTCTGCCGAAGACGCCGCCCCTTTGGCGAAGCTCTTGTTGCCGGTGATGATCATGGTGCCGCGTTTGTATCTTGTGGAGACGAGCTGGAAGACCATGGAGACACCGCTGCCTACCGCGCAGGCACGCAGGGGAGTGTTCGATTGCTGTCCAAGGGACCTGGTTCGCTGCCGGCCTTCGCGCTGGGCGGACTCCACAGTCACCACCAGCCGCTGTTGGCCGTCCACGCTGACATCGACGACGTGCATTCCGAGAACGTCAACGTCGCATCCGCCCGGCGCACCATCGCGCGCCGGAACCACACGTAAGGTGATCCATCAATGGGCCTTCTCTTGGAAGCCTGGTCGCCTCCGATACTGAAGGCACAAACCTCACGGCAAGATCAACACGCCGGTCCCGGTAGACACGTCACCCATGCTCGAACCCGAGGACCCGTGTTACGCGGCAAGTTGGACACCCGCCGAGGCGAGAGAAGCATGCAACATCAAGTAATCCTCTCGGCAAGACCTTGGTACCTAACTAGTTAGTTGAAACTCTTGACCGATTCAACCACTTCGGAGTAGCGTCCGAATTGAAGGCGATTCAATAAGCCGAACAGCGAGGCTGTTGCTGCCCAGGCGCTCCAGGCGCTCCAGGCCCGCAGGCCTAATTGGCATCCGACGTTCCAACCCTATCGCGTCTTGACACCGTCGAATCGGCCGCGCCAAGGGGCCCAGGAGGCCAGGCATGTTCAAAGCAAACGAGCTCGGTCAGCCCAGCCGCCGACGCAAAGCGACCATTGCAGCCATGGCGCTAGCGTTGGCGTCAGGAGGGCTTGCAGTCATCCCAACCGAAGCGGCAGCCGCCCTGCCGGGGCTGCACCGGATCTTCGCTGACTCTGTCCTTGGTTCTGGGACGCCCAAAGCAGTAACGGCCAACTGTCCATCGGCGGAAAGGCTTGTTGGCACGGGCGCTCAAGTAATCGGCGCTTCACGCCAGATACTTATTCGCGCTGTCCGACCCAATATTCTGGCGTCCAAGCAAGCCACCAGCGTCACGGTCATCGCTGATGAGGATGCCACCGGCACGTCACTTAACTGGAGAGTACGGGCGTGGGCGGTGTGCGCGGCACCTCCGCCGGGACTTCAAGTGCGGCCTGCCTCATCGGCGTTCAACTCCTCTAGTAGGAAGGACGTCACGGCTACATGCCCAGCAGGTCAGAGCGTACTTGGCATTGGTGCGACTCTCTCCTCGACGGCGGGCCGACGTGCGTCGATAACTTCACTCGTACCAAGTCTAGGCTTGGTCGGCGCAGACCTGACCGCTATCGAAAATCGCGCCGGCACCGGACTGTCTTGGAGCGCAACGGCCTATGCGATATGCGCCAACACGCTCCCAGGGCTTGTTCGCGTCGAAGTCAGTTCGCCGACTAATCCCAATGGCCCGAAGTCGGTGACTTCTAGCTGCCCCGGCAGCAGGGTTGTATCCGGCGCTGGTGGTGCCATTGCTTCGGGGCCGACACCACGAGGGAACGTATTCCTCCAATCCTTCATTCCTTCTTCAAACACTGCGTTCGCAGTTGCAGACGAAGATGAGGGCGGCACGACAGCCCCATGGCTGCTGGCTACATACGCGGTCTGTCTGACGGCCTAGCCGGACATTGATTTGGGTGTGCGCCTGAGTTACGCCCGGGCAAGCCGGCTCGCTTTTCACCAAAGTTGTGAGGCGGCCGCCAACCTCCCGACATATCCCTCCGAGTTAGGCGGTACCGCGCATTTAACGACTCAATCGGATTGGTCGTCGATGACCCTTGCGAATTTCGACGTCGTAGTCCAGGAACGTTACCAACTCCGACCAGGCTCTGCGCCAGAGTCGGCTGGATCGCCGCGGTTGGTACTTACCCGAGCGCTGAGCCACGGCAAAGGTATTTCCACAGCACCCGCTAGTTGCAGTCCATTGTAACGGCTGGCTGCCATGCTGGAGGTGACATTGAGCGCCGTGCATGGCATGTCTGATGTCGAAATCGATTGCGCGTGTGCTGCTCACAATGAATCAGTCTCCAGCCTCAGGCGCTCCAAAGGGCTACTAGGCGAGACGGGTAATTTAGTCGTATTCATCCATCCGAACCATAGACAGCGATTTGGCAGACTTTCCATGCTTGGTCCAGGGCGTGCAGCCAGACGTCTCGAACGCACCGTCCGACTTCTTGATCGTCACCGTTGAGTTGCCGGCCGTGTTGTTGTTCGCGATGATGCTGTCGATGTTGCCGCTGTCGAGCCATCGCACCGCAGCTTCGCGATCGGTGGCGCCAGCTGCCTGACGAACTGGTGAAGGCGCTCAGTCAGCCACAGAAGCACGATCTTGTTGGCGTCGGTCAGTTCATGAGTCTGGCCGATGAGTTGGACGTTAAGGTTTTCGATGCCGTCACCGAGCGAAATTGATATTAAATGTGCTCGCGCGAGTTGGCTAGCGAGGTGGGAGGACGCGTGAGAAAGCATGCGCCCGGTGCTTCAACGCGTCTCCAGCACGCCAGGGGCTGCGGCTACGCTCGCGACACCTGTACTAGGCGCTAGCGGCGGTGACGAGGCCGATTAAGACGATTGAGCGGATTGCGACTTCGGCTGCGGGCGGCGCTCGTGTGGCCTCATCACACCGTCGCGGATTCTACGGTCCGGTGGCCCGTGGTCGAGGACATCTGGATCGCCTTAGGCGAGTCTGCCCTGCTCAGCGTTACCGCCCCGTCTGGAACGCGCTGATCGACGGGTTCAGGAATCACGCGGTCGGTAGGTGGAAGGAACGAGGGGCTGCGTTCACGCTGGGACACACCCTGCACCCCGCGCAGGGCTGGGCCTCAATCCTGCGACCTCGAGCCGAGACGGCAGCCGCAATCGAGCAGGAGAACGTGGAGTATCTCCGCTCACGCCTCTGATAGCACGCCGTCCGTCATCCAGGCAGCGGCACGATCCAGGGGCTGAGCCGCCGATGGGTCGCCGCGGTCCTGTACCCGGCTCCGCCGCTGATGACCCCGGAGGAGGGCTGCGCAGTTGTGACCCGGTCAACCCGGTAGTTCTCTGCACCAGCACGTCGCTGGTGGCCTCGGCTGACTGCGATCGGAACATCGTTTGGGATGCCGAAAATGTGGTCAGTGACCAACACACGCTGGCAGGATTCGGAGCATTCGCCGCATGGCCTAGGCTCTGACCGACACGATTCACGCGCCACCCGTCGGTGTGGCCAGAAAGGGATACCCGTGCCTGAAGTCAGCATTTCGACGAGCCCCCGGATGACATGGCTGTGGGCGCGCGATGCCAGCGGCGCCGGCGCGGTGCGCGAGGCACTGGACGTTCGAGGATGCGCTTGGGAGCCCGGCGTTCGCAGCGGCCAGCCGCAGCCACTCGTGACCAATATCGGAATCGGGGTACAGGGTTTGGAGTCACTCCAGGCACTGCAAGCGGCTGAATACACGTTCCGGTGGCACCACGAGCAGCACGCTTTGAACCGAGCTGAGGATCTGTACGGCATCCCCGTCGAGGGCTAGGACCTCGCTGCAAGGCGCCGGCCCCGTCGACCTGGTCGATGACGGCAATCCCCGCTGGCACATCTATCCGCCCGAGTGTCGCCGCACCCATACAGCCACCGTCGCGGCGGCTCGAAGCGTCCATACTCTCTCCGCCGGCTGTGACAGTTTTGGCCATGAACGTTCTGCTTGGCTTCAGTGCTCGCCACCGGTAGCCGTGGGTGCCTTGCACCTGGCGGTCGCCCTGCCCCGCAGCAATCCAAGATGTATATGGCCCGCGAGGGTTCGGTCGGGCCTGTCGTGTCCGTCGGCATCGGCGGGCGCGGTGAGGGCATCCATGGTTGGCTCAACGTGTACAGCAGCGGGAAGGGCTGGTCAGCTGTCTCCACGAGGCCACGATGACTGCGGGCTCCGGGACCCCGACCGGCGTTGGCAACGTCTGACCAGCGTCGAGCAGTGGCCTGGCCACTCCGGGCGAAATCATGGGCTCAGTCCCCCGGAGCGCGCCAACATCCACGTCCGAGGGGACCACCGTCACCCATAGACGGCACTTCAGCTCAAGCGTGCCTGACCCCACTGGGTGGGCGACAACTGTGGAACCGGCTCCAACGACCGGCACCTGACAACCGTGCGCCGCTGCGCCCACGCATATCTGGCCCCCTTCGGTTCTTGACCGGGGACCCCGCCACCCGAGGTTTTCAACGACGCTAGAGCGCGGACGGGTGTGTGCGGTCCCCACGCTGCATCAGCTGATGCTCAACACCTAACTCTTGGTGGGCTGTGCCGGCCCCGGCATTCGTGGGCGCCGTGACCTGGAGGTCGGGATGGCGCTGGACGTCTTGTCGAAGGTGGAGCAGCGGGTGGACTTGTCGGTGGGTGTGAGCCCGCCGCGACAACTGTCACAGTTTCCCGAGGTCGAGCAACAGCGGTGGTGTTCGCTGGCCGTCGCTGCCGGCGAAGTTCGCCACGCAGTGCCGCCGCGGAATTTGTTGATCAGATCTCCCGCTGACCAGACCGGCTCGTCAGGGTGAAGTCGACATGCTCGAGGATGTCGGCGGCCCGGTCCATCAGGTGGCTCTGCACACTCTTCATGGTGGCGGCCTGCCAGTCGTTGGCGATGATCCGGTGCCTCTCACCCAGCATGTCGGCCAGCCCGTCGATTTCGATCAGGGCGGCCGCCACCGACCAGGAGGGCTCCATCGCGTTCGCCAGCCACTGCCCGGTCGTCCTGCGGCACTGCATCTCACCAGAGCTCCCACCTTTTCGGTAGCCGCCTTACTGGTCCGACTCAGCGGTCGTCGTCCTGGTGAGTTAGCGATGTCGGTCGTTGCATGATGGCGATCAGCCGCCTTTCAGCATCGATCAGACGACGAGGAAGCCCGCGGGTCCTGACCTGTTGCTATCTGTCGGAAACCGTTTGACCAGGAGCGTCGGCGATGGTCAGCATTATCAGGTGATCCGAGCGCAGAACAGGTCGGCACGTCGCCTGCTACGACGCCTTGGCCGGGAGGAACGCGAGTTGGTTCGGCTGCGTCCTGCCTGGGCGGACTCAGTGCTGTTGTACTGGGGCAGCCCGGTGCCCTATGAGAACAGTGGGCTGGAGGACGACCTGATCGCCGAGCTCCAAGCCTGGGACACGTCCTACTACGACAGGGTCGGGGCCGAGCCCGAAGGGCGGTTACCGGCATCAACGGATGCACATCGAGCCGAAGGCGCCCGACTAGCGCAGCGGGTGGCGGATGCACTGGGATCTGCGTTCGGCGTGGAGTTCGACCAGCGCCTCGTGCAGTCGCGGCATCGGCCCACCTCGCCGGACGCCGCAGCCGCGTTCAAGGCGCACGGAGCCAGACAGCAAGCCGCGCTGCTCACCCTCATGCAGCAAGCGGCTCGGGATCCGGGTGCCGACGGTCTCAGCAGTACGTCGGAGGAGCTTCCCGAGGAGCCCGGCCAGTGGCTTCGTGAGGTGCGTGCGCGGACCACAAGACGAGTCCGGGTACTCATCAGCCCTGATCACTACGTCGGCTTCCCGGTCGAGGTTGTCGTGGACGGCCGGGCCGGCTATGTCGACGCGGCCATGCTCGGAGTCAGCGCCGCCCTGCGGCGCGACCTTGAGGAGCTCCAGGACTGGTGGGAGCAACATGCTTGGGACGACGACGAGGAAGAGACCAATGCAGACGAGGAGGCGGCGTGGGCCGCGTGGATGGACCAAGGGTCCCAGCTTGTGGAGCGTCTCCAGTCCGAGCTGGGCGACGACTA